>NZ_CP088014.1:5586851-6189659 GCF_021044685.1 Bradyrhizobium daqingense | reverse complement strand
GCGGGGTGCGGCTGGCCGCGATCGATCTGCCGCTGCATGCCTGCGATCTGCGCCTCCTTCTCGGTGACCCTGGCCTTGAGAGCTTCTTCCGCCTCCAACCTTTTCGACGATGAGATCGAGCTCCCGCTTGGCGTCGTCCAGTTCGCGCTCCTTGCGCAAGACATCCGCTGGGCCTTCTGCGCCACGGCCAGATTCTGGGTGTTCGTCGAAAGCAATTGCTGCATGCCCGTCAGCTGCCGGTCGCGCGCGCTGATTTGTCGGCCAGCGCGTGTCGCGCCTTTCTTGATTTCGGTCACAGTGATGCTGGAGCCCTCCAGTTCCGCGACAAGGTGCTCGGGGGCGGTCTCGCGCGCCTTGATGAGTTCGCCCTGCGACTGCCGAAGCTGGCTCAGTACGGTCGAAGTCTGCTTCCTCAAATGCGAGCTGCTGCTCGAAACGGCGGACGTCCGCGATGTGCGGGTTGGGTTGCTCGGCGCCGCGAATGGCGAATACCCCGGCGCCTACTCCATTTTTACCCACCGTAGGAACGCAAAGGGCCGCATTCCGAAGATCGCCAAGAGCATCGGATCCAGCGGGCTGACAAGCGTCGTGGTATGCTGCCGCGCGGTTTGCTTGAGCTTACGTGCAATTTGATCGGACTCCCCCGTTACTCCGAAAAATTGGGCCTCGCCGCGAGCTGCAGTGGCTTGCCGCGCACTGCCGGGGACGGCCGGACGCTGCCGGGCCGGGCAGTACGCGGCTGCGCAATGCAGATTGCGCATCGCCCCCTCGGAGATGCTCGATCCGTCCTGCTTTTGGCCTGCCATGCTTTCCATGCGTCAGCCGTATCAGTGACTTCTGTGTGTGTGTTTGCTTCAGAGGACGTCTTGGCGCTCTAAGATTCGTGCGTGCCGGGAGGTAGGCTGACGGGGACCGAAGCAGCGTCGTCCTCTCATGAGGAGATGCTCAGAGATCTTAATTCTCGTTAACGCTATTTTCCGTCCAGCTGGACAAACGGGATGGCGGGTCCATATATCGAAGCTGCGCCACCGGACGCATTTGCGGCGAGGTGGCGTTCAACCCTGAGCTCGCTCAGGCTTTCCGCGATCACGCGGGTGAACCGACCTACCGCGCATTTGCGCGGGTAAGCCCGACTCCATGTCCGTGCTCTGCACGGGTCCACAACCGTCCTGGCTGACCTCCTCGAGCGCGCGCGGCGAAAGACCGTCCGGGTCTGGGCACATCGGTCGCCCTTCGAACTGAAGGATAAGCCCGAAAGTTCGGCAAGCGGAGTCACGTCGGCTGAGATTTCGGGCTCGACGAGGCGTCGCAGACGTTCGAGCGAGCGTTCGGCGCCGATCTCGTCGTTCACGGCGATCGCGAGGTGATTGATGGTCGCACGGGCGGCGATCGAGGCGTCGACGGCGACGGGCCGCGTGCCGGTGACGGCTTCTATCACCTCGGCGAGGACAGCGGCATCGATGGGCGGAACAATGACGCGATGTTCGGCGAGCCGGAGCAAGCTCTTGGGCAACTTGCCGAACGGCGTCCCTATTCCGATGGTAGCGCAGCGCAAGCGCATCGCAATTGCGAGGGCTTCATCGTCTTCCTTGGAGGAGGTCTTCGATTTCGTGGGCTCCGTGAATACGACCGCGGATCCTCCCGCTCGGGTCACATGGCTGCGATCGTCGAGGTCGTCGCCGTCTATCAGGGGCGTGTCGTTCGCAAGCAAAAGTCGCAGGAATCGACGCACCGGCTGCAGCAAACTCGGGTGGGGCACCTGGATGACGATGACGGCGTCGGGATCCAGCAATCCGGCCAGCGCGTCGCGCGAGGTCTCGAAGGCGCGGCCGAGGAGGACGGCGGCGGTGGCAAGCTCGGGGCTGCAGGACCTCGCGCGAGGAGCCTGATCGCCTCCGTCATAGGAGGCGATTTCATCGTCTTCGTCCAGAGTCGCCCGTCGCAGCCGCGAAAATCCTGTCCTGCCGCGAGCCCGGTCGATGAATACTTGCTGCAGGGGCCTGGTCGACGCGGCGATTGTACGCAAGTTCATTCCGGCCCCCCGCACGTCGGCGCCTTCGTCTCAACCGGGACCCAGCTCTTCTCGTCGATATGCTCACCAGACAGCAACTTGGCAGCGAAAGCGCCGCTACGACAGTGGAAACCGACGTTCAACGTCATCTTGTCCGGAGTCCGGCTGGCCGGACCGACCCACTTCGCGGCCTCGAGCAGATCACGGCGCCGTCGGTTGTCGTACGACAAATCGCTCCGCGTACGTCGCGCGTAGTCGGAGCCCGGCATGACGTAGAAGCGATCGTTCCAGCCGTAGCCAACAGAATCCAAATTCCGGCAGTCCAGTCGATATTGAACGCCCTTCTGAGGAACAAGCGTCATCTCTTCTTGCGTCATCGCAACCATTTCGTCGCGATCCGTAGTCACGGAAAGGCGAAGGCGCAACGTAGGTGGATTTCTGCGTGCGATCTCGATCCGCGTGAAGCCGGCCAAAAACAGCAGCGTTTCGGCGTGGGCAACCAACTGCTCAAGATCGTCTAAAATGCCAAGCCCCCGGCCCATAGGGAGATCCGAATTGGCGAGCGGAATGTTGAGGCTGGTGCAGATGCTGATCAACCTGGCTTCTACATAAGGCGCGGTGACCTTGTCGAATGTGGCGCCCTCGGCGATGACGACGTAGATTAGAGTGGTCGCGCTGATAGCTTTGCCAAGGCGTTCACCGAACCTTCGCTCGCCGTCGCCATGACCGATGTAGGTCTCCTGCTGGCTGGCCGGCGAGGGGTCGTCGATCACATACACGACGTAGTCCCAGGGCCTCACGCGCTCTTTGAGGCGTGCAAGCTCGGAGAATGACAGGACCAGAACAGACAACCTGGAAGCGAATGACTTGACCAGCCGGATCCCGCTCGCGCTGCCATCGATAAAGACGGTCGTGGCCGTGAAGCCGCGCCCGGGGGCGTTCGTCGGGGCCGCGATGAGGTCAGATTGCGTCACTTCCTAGTCTCGCATGCATATCTCATATGAGACATATCCCATATGGGACATTTATGCAAGGCGCTACTGTCGTCCGCGTCGCAATCCGGTGTATGGTTAACCGCTTTTCGATTCGGAGCCCACGGTGGCCGGCGACAAGATACCCTCAGGGCGAATGATTCGGGCTGCCCGCGCGCTTGTCGGTATGGAGCAGCTCGATCTCGCGCGCGAGATTGGTGTCGATCGGCGTACGGTGTCGCGACTGGAGGCGGATACGGAGATTCCGGTCAATCCGTTGAAGATCGCGACGTTTCGGAAGATGCGTGACGTGCTCCAGGAGCGCGGTGTCGTGTTCCTTTATCGGAGCAAATTCCACGGGGAAGGGGTCGCGCTCAAGGACTGACCTTCGGAGCGGGAGGAGTGTCGTCGCCGGCGATGAGCTTGCCGAACCAATTCAGGTCGATGATGCGCCTGATGCGGGCGACCTCCTCCGGGTCGGCGGACGGCACGATGGCCTTTAGCCCGGCGTTGGCCCTGGCGTAGTGCTGGCTTGCGGTGGCGTCGCTCCCGTGCCCCATCATGGCTGCAATGGTCGCGAGTGCCTCGAGACGCTCGGCATCGGTCTGTCCTTTGTACAGATAGTGAGCCTTCCACGCGGCGACCGCGAGGTGACGGGTCGTATAGAGGGTCGGCCACTCGGGGCCATCCGGCCATAGCTCGCGCGTGATTTTCCAGAGAAGCCGCCCGATCGTGTTCAACAGTCGCTGATAGCGACCGCTGCGCGCGATGCGTATCCACGCCAGGATTTCGTTGGCAGTTTGCGGGTCGAGCTCGGCGAAATACAGGGTGCGGTGCGACCCATGTGCGCGCCGGTTCGTCGCCTTCGCGTTGGCGACGACGAGCATCCAGGCGAAGCCGTCGCGTGTCGAGTGGCGAAGCGCGGCGCCGGGCCACTCGCAAGGCCGCAGGCCGGTGAGTATGCCGACCTTCAGATACAGTACGAGGTGTTGCTTGTATTTGGAGCGCTGCTCGAGCGCGGTCTGCTCGATGAGCGCCAGGTCGCCGTCGGCGAGCTTTTTTGCCTTCGTGCTCGAGGTCTTCGCGTCCCGGTCGTCATCAGGATCCGCCCGCTCGCGGCGCAGCCGCTCCACTTGGTCCATGATCATCTGCGCCGAGACGGGGTCGACCTGCAGAGCCATCTCTTCGAGCGACCAAACCAGGCTGGCGCGGACCAAACGCCAGGAATTCGGCGCGTAATTTCCTTTCTTCGCGATCACGAAGTCAACGAGGTCGGCTGGCGTGATCTGAACCTCGGCTTTGTCCTGTCCGGTCCTGATCGCGATCCGACGCTTGACAGCTCGGACGAACTGATTGTAGCGGCGCCCGTAACCGATCTTCGAGGTCTCGGACAGGGTGATGGGCGTCGAGGTGTTCGGCATGGCGATCAGCGTCTAGCGGCGCAGCCGAGCCCAGGCGCGGGCGGCGCGGCGATGCAGATCGGCGAGGCGAAGCAGAAGGGAAGCAAGGCGAAGCCGGTGCTCGAGCTCGCCGAAGAAAATCATATCGTAGTAGGCGCGACGCGTATTCAGATAGGCCCCCGCTCCGGGGGGGAGGGCGCGATACGCACGATAATAGGCGCGGATCCGGCGCTCGGCGTCTCGCCGCCGCACCGGACTTTGAGCCTCGATGATACCGAGGCGCTGCAGGAATCTAGCGCGCCGGCGCATTCGCCTCTCCCAGGACGCGGAGCATTTCGCGCTCCGAGGCCCGCCACCAGACGGCAAGGTGGCTCTGGAAGGCGGCGGCAAGCCAGGCGTTCTCGCCGCCCAGCCGATTGGCGAGCTCGCGCAGCGGCAGCTCGATGACGTCGATCATTGACAGCCCGGCGGCCTCGCAAACTTTCCAGGTTTCGCCGGTGATCGGCGCGATCGGGACGACCGGACAGCCCCGCGCAGCCTTCAGGAGGTCGTCGTAGATGCGCCGTTCGTCGGAGCCCTCGATGAAGCGGAAGTTTCCGGCGCGGCGATTGAGCACCAGCGCCACATCCAGGCCCGGCGTGATCGTTCGGGTTTGCTCGATGAGCTCTCCTGCCTGGCGCATCCTGTCCGACAGGCTGGTGCTCAACACCATCGTACGGCCGCGCATCCCGACGTCGGCGAGGCGGTCGTCGAACCGTGTCGCGGCGTAGATCTTGGCGCGATGCGCGCTGAGTCCGCCGCCCCAGTCGACGATCACAGTGGGCCGCTCTTCGTCCTGCGCTGCCCTTTCCACCGCCTCGTACAAGGGCCGCAGCACGGCGGCCTCACCACCCGGCAAGCGGGCGGCATCGGCGAAGTCCTCTGACGGGATATGGATATCGGTGAGGGGGGAGCGGACCGCCTTCGACTCGATGCGAACCACCACGACCTTGTGACCGAGCTGACGAAGCAAGAGTGCCTGGAAGTTCGCGAGCATCGTCTTGCCCACGTGGCTCGCGGTCGAAATGAACTCGTTGTAGCGGTAGAACAGGGCGAAGCGAGCGAGCGGGGCCTCAATGGGGACCGCTTCGTTGGGGACGTCGTGGACGGGCATTTCGTCGTAGGGCATTTAGTCCTCCTGGGTGGGGTCGATCAACATCAGCCGCGCATGGTCGGCGCGGCGGATCTCGGAAGCATCGCGGCGACGAGCCGGCACCTCGCTTATGGGCGTCAGCGCGAGAGGCTCCAGAGTGATGGGCACACGCGGCGGCGCGGACGCGAAGCTGTTCGCCTCGACGTTCAAGACGGGCCGGTGCTGCGCGGGGCGCGGGACAGAGGCTGGCGTCGCCGCGGAGCGCTTCGGGCCCGCTCGTTTCTGGGCCTTGACCGGGTTCCCGGTGCCGGCCTGGAACTTGCTAAGTTCGGCAGCCTTGACCGCCCGGCTGAACGCCGACGACACCGTGCCGACGGTCAGCGGCTCGCCGTCGGGACCGGAGATGCCATGCAAGTGCAGCAGCATGGACAGTACGGTATGGTCAGCATGAAGCTTTTTACGGAACCAGACGAGCAGGGGCAGATGCCGGTCGACGATCATTTGGGTCGTGACCTTGCCGAGCAGGCCGCGGCCGGACGAACGCATGCGCTTCAGCTCGTCCTGAATCTCGGCGGGCATCGCTTCGATTGCGATCTTGAGTTCCTCCACGTTCATGCCAGGCTCCCCACAAGACGCGCCCCGAGCGCACGGCGCCGGGCGGAGCTGGTCGAGAGAAGCCGGGGAGAGGGATGCTGATTTGCCCAAAATCTGCGCGTAGCAACGTCTGGCACAAATTTCGGAAAAACAAAGTAGTGTGCAGTCTCGCTCAGTGGCGGAGAGCGCCTTTGGTGGTGAAAGGGCCGGTACGTTCGGGGGGCAGGGGGCGCCAGCTTCATCAGCAGATGAGCGGCCATCAAACGAGCAAGGGGCGTGGGGCCGAACTGCCCGACGGCATCATCGATGAGGCGAGCAATTGGCTCGCCTAGATCCGGGTCGAGCGCTCGCTCTGTAGGGCGGAGAGACATTCAGTTTCCACAAATTCGATTAAAACGTCGCGACGCGGTACAAGCGAAACGCTACCGAATTTGCGGAAGCCATCGCCACAGCTCCGCAGGAACTTTTTCCGATACCTCGGGATAAATTGCAATCGCTAAAAATGAGCCGAGATTACTTTTCTGTCTCGATGGGAAGCTAAAGAGTTTTCGCGTCAACAATTTTTGCAGCAAGGAGGCCGACTTCGCCGCTTCCGACGAACTCAGCTTACTTGACGGCTCCCCCGGTGATACCTGCGATGAAGCGATCGAGAAAGAGATTGTAAGCGATAGCCACCGGCACCGCGGCGATCAGGGCGCCCGCCATGATCTCACCCCAGAAGAACACGTCTCCGCGGATCAAGTCGGTCGAGACGCCCAACGTGATCGGCTTTTGGTCGGATGACGAGACGAAGGTCAGCGCGTAGACAAACTCCTGAAGGGTCAGGGTGAACGTAAAGATCACCACCGTCAAAATTGCTGGCACCGACAGCGGGATCGCCATCTTGATGAAGGCGCCGAAAAGGCTGCAGCCGTCGACGATTTGCGGCTTCCTCGATCTCGACCGGCAGCGCCTTGAAGAATCCCATCAACAGCCAGGAGCAGAATGGGATCGTGAACGTCGGGTAGACGAACGCAAAGATCAGCAGCGTGACGAGCGCCGTGCTTTCTGCCAGCGGTTCAATAGGGAGCGTGAGTGCGAGGGCCCCGACGGCGAGCGTCACCAATCCGGTGGCAACCAGTGGCGTTCCCGTGCGCGAATGGACGTCTCCTACTGTTCGAGGCAGGTCGCCCTGCTGCGCCATGCCGTAGGCGACACGCGCCGTCATAGTTATCTGAGCGAGAATCGTGTTCAGCGTCGATAAGATCGCGATGACGTTGAATGTGATCGGACTTATCCTCGTCACGGAAATGAACACCAAGCTTAACGGTGCGGACGAGTTTGCAAGGACCTGCGGCTGCACGACGCTGACCGAGATTGCTGCAATGAGGATGTACAATACCGAGGTGATCAGGAGCGTCAGCGCCATGGCCCGCGGGACATTCCGCTGCGGATCTTTCGCTTCTTCCACCACGTTGGCGAGGTCCTCGAAGCCGACAAAAGCGAAAAATGCGAGCAGGCTTGCGAAGGTAATTCCGGAAAGGACTTTCACGTCGATGGGCGGGGCGTGAGCAATGCAGGGCCGAACGAAACGTCCGACTGGACCGCCGAAACGATGATCCACACCAGCCCTCCCGTCTCGGTCAATGTCAGCAATCCGGCGAGCAATACGGATTCAAGAATGCCCCACGCCGCCACGGTGCCCAATGCAATCACGATCGCGACTGCGACCAATGGTGTGGGCATCTCGATCAGCTGTCTCACATAGCCCGCACTACCGACAGTCACTGCGGCGGCCGAGATGATGCCGGTGGCGATCCTAAGGGAGCCTACGGCAGTTGATAGGATTCGGGAGTCGAAGGCGGCGCGGACGTAGGCAGCCTCTCCGGCACTGACGGGATAGCGGGTGGCGAGTTCGGCATATGAGGCCGCCGTGAGAGCCATAACCGCGGCCGCCAATGCGAACGCCCAAGACGAGTACATCTGCGCGTGACCAGCGACCGCGCCGATCAGAACGTAGATCCCGGCTCCTACGGTCACTCCCGTGCCGTAAAGAACGAGCAGGGGCAGGCCGATACGCCGCCGCAAGCGTGCCGGAGGTGCGATTGGATATTCCGGCACGGCTTCCACTTTTAGCCATTTTACGAGGAGGGAAATGACGCCGGACCCTATATCAGCCAATCCGAGGTACGGCCGGTTGATTTGGGTCAACTCGGCGGAGCCTAGGTCGTGGTGTGGGCCGGCGATCGGAATTTAGACGGCCGAGCCCGGACCGGAGACGTTCTGACCTAGATCAATCGAGCCGGATGCGGCGCTGGTACCGTGCCAAAATTGCAATTTCGGAGACACGCGATGGCCATCAAGGACGTTCTGCTCACCTTGACCAGCTATCCCGAACCGACGCCGGTTTCAGTCATCGACCGCGCCGTATCGCTGATCTCACCATTTGCCGCGCACATCGCGGCAATCTCTTGTGAAGTCCATGTGCAGATACCCGGGACTTTCCTGTCCGGGGTCGGCAATGTCGGATCAATCGTGGCCAGCGAGGCTCACAAGAGCAGGAAAAATGCGCAGGACCTGCTGGCGACTTTTGAAGCGGCCTCCACGAAATCGGGGCTGCTGCACGAGATCATTCTCGAGCGTTGCCAGACGTCCGAGGTCCCGGACCTCCTGGTAGACTATGCTCGGTTGCGTGATCTCACCATCGTGCCGGTGCCGGAATCCTACGACCAATGGTACGCTGAAGCGATCATCTTCGGTTCGGGGAGACCGACGCTGGTGCTGCCGGAGGCCACCGCCTCAAAGGAGGCCGAACTTAATAGAGTGATCGTTGCGTGGGATTTCAGCCGCGCGGCGGCACGTGCCGTCTCCGATGCGATCCCGATCATGGAGAAGGCGCGAGAGGTGTTTATTCTCACGGTGACCAATGAGAAGGCGATTTCGAACCGGCGCTCGTCGTCCGAACTTGCGAAGAATCTCTCGCGTCATGGCATCGATGTGGTCGTCGAGGAGGTCGACGCCGCAGGACGGGCCATCGGCGACGTCCTCGCGTCTCAGATAGCTTCCCGCAGGGCGGATCTGCTCGTCATGGGGGCGTATGGTCATAGCCGTTTACGAGAGTTCATATTGGGAGGCGCGACCCGCAGCATTCTCACGAGGCCGCCAATCCCCGTGCTGTTGTCGCACTGAACCGATCAGTGATTGGCCAAGCTACTGAAGGGTGCCTGTAAGTTTCCTGAACATCCCAGCGGCCTGGACAGCCCGACGTCCGGCGAAGCTCCTCTCCGTCTTGGCGAACGGAGATCGGAGGGGCGCGTCGAGAGCAGTGGCGGCGTGACCGTCGACAGCCACATCGCGGAGATGGACAAGGCCGCTCAGTCAACGGATGCGCGGCACCGACGAAACTGCGAAATTGACGTGCGTCAACCGACCGCCCCCGGAACCAGTCAAACTCGCCTGGCCACAACCGTCAGGAGCTTGCCATGCGCGCATTGACCCTCGCCGCCGCGCTACTCGTCTCGGCCATCGGGTATTCTGCCTGGGCCCAATCGGACGCCGAGCACCAAGGTCACCATCCCGATCAGAAGGAGCAACAGAAGCAGCCTGAGCCCAAGGCGGCTCAGCCCGACAAGGCCGGCTCTCAGCGCATGCCGGGTGCGGGAATGATGGGCGGCGGAATGATGGACATGATGGGCGCCAACATGATGGACATGATGGGCGCCAACATGCCGATGTCGGACATGATGCGGATGATGGGCATGATGCGGCAGTTCGGCGGCGACGGAATGGGCGGCATGGAGACCATCGATCGCGTCGAGGGCCGGATCGCTTTTCTCCGGACCGAGCTCAAGATCACCGAAGCGCAGACCTCCGCCTGGAACGCGTTCGCCGACGCTTTGCGGACCAATGCCAAGACGCTCGGAGGGATGCGCGGTTCGATGATGATGCCGCAACAGGGCACCGGATCACCGGACCTCGTCGAGAAGCTGTCGCTCCAGGAAAAATGGCTCGCGGCGCGCCTCGATGGCACCCGTGCGATAAAGTCGGCGCTCTCCAACCTGGCCGGAACGTTTTCCGAGGAGCAGAAAAAGACCGCGGAAGAACTGCTCGCGCCGCACATGGGCATGATGCCGATGATGTCGGCGATGCGGGGCGGCGCTACGACGGGCATGGGGATGCCGACCGGCAAGTCGCCGAAGTAGCCAAGGTCGGGAAGGCCGAAGGGTGGCTTCGCCGCTCCTCATTTCGCCGGCCGAGCAGGTAGGTCCTTGGCGCCATCTGGCGTCGGCTTGGATTCGAGTTCGGCGATCAGTCGCTTCATCTCGCCGATCTCCCGGACCTGGGCTTCGATGATTCCGTCCGCGAGCTTGCGCACCCTCGGATCCTTTGTGGGCCCGTTTGCTCGTCATGACGGCATCGAGTGGTGCGGAATCATGGCCTCCATGTAGGAGACGTCACCCACCGTCTCCTGGCTCCGCACCAGGCACAGCGACCCGGCGAACGCGACGGCGGCCGCCAGCACGATGGCCGCGTTCGTCCTCGACTTCTTGTACATGCTCCACATGAAGCCCGAGCATGATAACGGCCATCACGGCTCTCATCATGGTTGATCTGCCTCAACAATGATGGCAGCGGCAGCGCTAAGCTTCTAGCAGCCATAGGAGCGTGCCGATGTCGGTGCAGGACCATTCCGGATATCGAGAGCGCCCTCAGGAGGGCGTGTCTACCAAAGCCAAAGGCGGCTTGGTCCTGATAGGTTTCCTGGTCATCGCCGGCGCGCTTCTGTTCACCGAGCATAGGGCTCATGTGCTCGGACTCCTGGTCTGGCTGCCGCTCATCGCCTGTCCGCTGATGCACTTCTTCATGCACGGGGGACACGGGCACCATCACGGCGGGGGCCGGCCGAACGATTCAAGGAGCGCGTGATGCACGACACGGCGCCTGCCTACGGCCTGTGGAGCCTCGTCATCGTCAATTCGGCGGTGTTCATCCTCTTCGCCTACAGCTTCTTCAAGCCGCAGACATCCCGCGACTGGCGCTCGTTCGGGGCTTTTAGCGCCTTTCTGGTTGCGCTGTTCGTCGAAATGTACGGCTTCCCGCTCACCATCTACTTCCTTTCCGGCTGGCTGCAATCGCACTATCCCAACGTCGACTGGTTCTCGCATGACGCGGGCCACCTGCTTGAGATGATGTTCGGCTGGAAGACCAATCCCCACGCCGGACCGTTCCACATCCTGAGCTTCATCTTCATCGGCGCAGGCTTCGTCCTGATCTCCGCCGCGTGGAGGGTGCTGTACGATGCGCAGCAGACCCGCAGCCTTGCGACCACAGGCCCCTACAGCTACGTCCGGCACCCGCAGTACGTCGGCTTCATCCTGGTGATGTTCGGGTTCCTGCTGCAGTGGCCGACGATCCTCACGCTGGCGATGTTTCCGGTGCTGACGATCATGTACGTCAAGCTGGCGCGTGACGAGGAGCGCGAGGCCCTGACCGAGTTCGGCGAGGCCTACGCGAGGTATGCGGCCGAAGTCCCTGCGTTCATTCCCCATCCAAGCCGGCTGTTCGGACAGGGCTCTTCGGGCGGCTATCGTCACGGCTGACTTTCGCTGGAGATGCCGTCGAACGGCCGTGGCTCGAAAGGACGTCGATGAGCGAGCTCGTCTTCACGGCAAAGCAGCTAACGAAGACCTATGTCTCCGGCGAGGTGACGGTCCATGCTCTCAATGAAGTCGATCTCGAAATCGCCGAGAAGGAAGTGGTCGTGCTACTCGGACCGTCCGGCAGCGGCAAGACAACGCTGCTCAACATCATGGGCGGTCTCGACCGACCGACGAGCGGCAGGCTGTTCTTCCGCGACCTGGACCTGACGGACCTCGGGGACCGCGAGCTCACGAAGTACCGCCGCGACCACGTCGGCTTCGTCTTCCAATTCTACAATCTGGTGCCGAGCCTTACCGCCTACGAAAACGTCGCGCTGGTCACCGAAGTCGCCAAGAACCCGATGCGGCCCCCCGAAGCGCTCGCGCTGGTCGGACTCGAAGAGCGAATGCACCACTTTCCCGCACAGCTATCCGGCGGCGAGCAGCAGCGCGTCGCCATCGCCCGCGCGATCGCGAAGCGCCCGGCGGTGCTGCTCTGCGACGAGCCGACCGGCGCGCTCGACTCGAAAACCGGCATTCGCGTCATCGAGGCGCTGCTTGGCGTCAACCGGCAGCTCGGCACGACCACCGTCATCATCACGCACAATGCCAGCATCCAGGATGTCGCCGACAGGGTGCTGTTCTTCGCCGACGGCCGGATCGCCCGCGTCCGGACGAACGAGGTCCGCCGGGAAGCGGCCGAACTCGTCTGGTGATGTCATGAGCGCGCTCGACATCAAGCTGTTTCGGGACGTCAGGCGGCTCTGGGCGCAGGTCCTCGCCGTCGCGCTGGTCGTCGGCGGCGGGGTTGCGACGCTGGTGCTCGCCGTCGGATCGCATCGCTCCTTGGAAGAGACACGGATAGCGTACTACGAACGCTACGGCTTCGGCGATGTGTTCGCCCAAGCGAAGCGGGCACCCAAGGCGCTCGCCGACAGGATAGGCGAGATTCCGGGCGTCGCCGCCGTCGACACGCGCATTGCCAAGCAGGCGTTGCTCGACATCCCCAGCTTCTCCGAGCCGGCCAGCGGCCAGTTCGTTTCGCTGCCCGACAGCGGCGAGCCGCATCTCAACCGTCTCTACGTGCGTTCCGGACGGCTTCCGGAGCCGGGGCGGACCGAGGAGGTCGTCGTCAACGAGCCGTTCGCCCGTGCTCACGGCTTCTCGGAAGGGGCGCCGTTCTCGGCCATCCTGAACGGCAAAAAGCGCGAGCTCGTCATCGTCGGCACCGCGCTGTCACCCGAGTTCGTCTACACGGTCGGACCGGGCGACCTGATGCCGGATGATCGCCGCTACGCGATCGTCTGGATGTCGGAGAAGGCGCTCGCCGGCGTCTACGATCTCGACGGTGCCTTCTCGGCGGTGTCGGTCAAGCTGCAGCCGGGCGCCTCCGAGCGCGAGGTGATCTCGCGCCTCGACGCCCTGCTCGACCCCTATGGCGGGCAGGCGGCCCATGGCCGGAAGGACCAGACCTCGCACGCCTGGCTCGATCATGAGCTAGACATGCTCAACAACATGAGCCGCACGCTGCCGCCGATATTCCTTCTGGTCGCCGCCTTCCTGGTCAATCTCACCCTGACCCGGCTGGTCGCGCTCGAGCGCGAGCAGATCGGGCTCCTGAAGGCGCTGGGCTACGCTGACAGGACCATCGTGCTGCACTACTTCAAGTTCGTCGCCTTCATCGTCGTGATCGGCATCGTGCTGGGCGGCGTCGCCGGCACGTGGCTGGGTTTGCGCGTCACCGCCCTGTTCGGCGACTTCTTCCACTTCCCGTTCCTGGTGTTCGCGAAGGCGCCGGACCTTTACGTCACCGCCGGCGCACTCAGCGCGGCGGCTGCGGCCATCGGTGCGTTCCGGGCGCTGCGCGAGGTGGTGAGGCTGCCGCCTGCCGTCGCCATGCAGCCGCCGGCTCCTCCTGTGTACCGGCGGCTGCTCCCGGCGAGCGTCCAACTAGATCAGATCGTCTCGCAGCCCACATTGATGATGATCCGCAACATCGCCCGGCATCCGGTCAGGGCAGCATTTACAACGTTAGGAATGGCGCTTGCGACCGCGATCCTGGTTGTCTCGCTGTTCACGCGGGACACCATGGAGCAACTGATCGACGTGACGTACTTCCTCGCCGACCGGCAGGATGCGACCATCGGCTTTTCCGAGAAGCGGATCGCGAATGTCGTGGAGCAGGTGAACCGGCTGCCGGGCGTTCTCGCCGCCGAGCCGTTCCGCGAGGTGCCCGTCCGGATCCGCCATGGCAACGTCGAACGCAGGATCACGATCAGCGGCCGCCCCACTGATGCCGATCTGAGGCGCATCATCGATGCCGACCTTCGGCCGGTCGCGCTCCCCGGGACAGGCCTCGCCATCTCCGCCATGCTCGGGCACATCCTCGGGGTGGGGGCCGGGGACACGGTCGAGGTCGACCTGCTGGAGGGCGCCCGTCGCACGGTCAGCATGCCGATCGTGGCGACCGTCGAGGACTATTTCGGCATCAGGGGGATGATGGATATCGAGGCGCTCGGCAAGCTGATGCGCGAGGCCCCCGTCGTGACCAGCGTGAACCTTAGTCTCGACGAAAACCGCAAGGAAGACTTCTACGCGGCGGTGAAGTCCATGCCGACGGTCGGAGGCGTGGCGCTGCAGCGCGTTTCTCTGGCGAATTTCCGCAAGACCGTCGCGCTCCTCGTCACGACGATGGCGAGCATCTACACCGGGCTTGCCGCCGTGATCGCGTTCGGCGTCGTCTACAACAACGCGCGCATCTCGCTGTCCGAACGGGCGCGGGAATTGGCCAGCCTTCGCGTGCTCGGCTTCACGCGCGGCGAGGTGCTGCGCATCCTGCTGCTCGAGCTCGCGATCCTGACCCTGATCGCGCAGCCGCCCGGGTGGCTGATGGGCTATGGGCTCGCTTGGGTCATGAAGACGAACCTCGCCGGCGAACTGATGCGCGTCCGCCTCGTCGTCGAGCATTCGACCTACGTGGTCGCCACCTCCGTCGTGGTACTGGCGGCCATCGCTTCCGCTGCGGTCATCCGCCAGCGCATCGACAACCTGGACCTCGTCGCGGTCCTCAAGACGCGAGACTAGCCATGAAGGCCAATTGGACCAAACGGATCATCGGCGCTGCGGCCTTGGCCGCGCTCGCGGGAGGGCTGGCCTGGTTCGCCTGGCCCCGGCCTGTTCTAGTGGACCTCGCGACCGTCGCGAAAGGGCCCATCGAAGTCACGGCGGACGACGACGGCAAGACCCACGTACGCCACGTCTACACCGTCTCGGCGCCCATCGCGGGAAAGGTCCTGAGAATCTCGCATCCGCTCGGCGAGCAGGGACCTTCGCTCCACGTCGGCGATGAAGTCGTCGCCAACCAGACCGTCATCGCGCTGATGCAGCCGACGCTGCCGGGCTTCATCGACGTGCGTTCGCGCGATCAGCTTCAGGCGGAGGTCCTTGCGGCGGATGCCGCCATCCAGCAGCAGGAGGCCGAGGTGAAACGGATCGAAGCCGCGCTGGACTTCTCGCGGACCGAATTCCAACGGGCGCAGACGCTCCTGCGGACGCAGTCGACCTCGGCTCAGGCCTTCGACAAGGCGAAGTTCGAGGTGGCGACGAGCGAGGCCAATTTGGCGAGCGCCAAAGCTCAGGTCGAGATGCGTCGCGCGGTGCGAACCAGCTTGGCGGCCCGGCTCATCGATCCCGCCAGCACGAACCCATCGGCGGAGCCGACCTGCTGCGTCCGGGTGCTCGCGCCGGCGAGCGGGCGTGTGCTGAAGATCGCCCAGGACAGCGAGGCGACCGTCCCGCCTGGGGCGCCCCTCGTCGACATCGGCAATCCTCTCGATCTGGAGATCGTGGCCGATCTACTCTCGACCGACGCGGTGCAGATCAAGGTCGGTGCACTCGTCCGGATCGACGGCTGGGGCGGACAGCCCATCAAAGGGAAGGTAGTCCGCGTGGACCCAGCGGGCTTCCTGAAGGTCTCGGCACTCGGCATCGAGGAACAGCGGGTCAGGGTGACCATCGACTTCGCGGACCCGCCCGAGGCGTGGGGCGCGCTCGGCCACGACTACCGGGTCGTCGTCCACGCGACCACCTGGAGCGCTCCGGACGCCCTGACCGTGCCGGTGAGCGCCTTGTTCCGGAAAGGCGATCAGTGGGCCGTTTTTGCCGACGAGAACGGGCGTGCGCGGGCCAAGCCAGTTCAGATTGGTCACCGCAACAATCGGTTCGCCGAGGTGATGTCTGGATTGACTGAGGGGGATCAGGTCGTCGTACATCCGAGCGACCGAATTGCCGACGGAAGCAGGATTGCGCAGCGAGGCTACCATAAGTAGACGTGCCGCAGATCTTCAAATTGCAGTAGCATGCAGCGATATAGCGTTCCTCGGCGCCATAGTGCACGCGCATCCGGTCCAGTGGCCGTCGCTGTTCGCACCACTATGCCGAGCGCGTTCAATCCTGCAGCCATCCGCCGAGAGAGCGATCTTGAGACTGGTCTGGCTGCGCTCGCTTTTGGCGACCTGAACGAGCGGTGGCTCCGCGGCGGCACCTGCTCCGCGCACGGCTAGTCGAGCGGATCGTGCCGATCGCACTCCGGGCACCGACCGTCCTTGGCGGTGCCGAGCTGACGGCCGAACTCTTCCCTGAGAGCGTCCGATGGCCAGGCCTCACCATCGCTCCTAACGATTCGCTTGGCGCGTTCGAAGGCATGGCTCTCGGCGGCATCGTCACCCACGCGGATGACCACCTCTTCATGGAAAGGGCAGACCATCGTCGCCCGGGTGGTCTCGAGTGCATAGTGCACGACTGCAGCGAGGTCGTCTGTGTGAAGGTTGGCGGACATCATACGATTCTCCTGCTCGAGTGCCCCCGATTGCGCCCTTTTGTTAGTCGGCAGATGGGCCTCGCCCGCGACAGCCGGTTGCCCCGGCTTGCACCGCCCGGATGCCAGTCAGCCCCTCCTTCCAGAAGAAGCGCCGAGGCCGATTTCCACTTTCCGTTCAGTTCAGGCTTCGGCGGTCCAACCGGCAGGGCCGCCCGTAGTGCTACCGAACGGGCCGACGGAGCTGCTCTAGGAGCCGACCCATGGTCGCGGTCGAAGATCCAAGGAGTCCGAGGCTCCGCAACCGTAACGGCACCGGCGCGCGCGAATGCCATTCGGTGCAATTTAAGTATAGGCTCGAGCCGGCGGTTAGCCTTGACCTGCCTCAAGCCACGATGAGGACGGCAGGGCCGCGCAAACAAGATCGTCCTTGCGTAGCCGGCGGACAGAAACACGAACTGTGCTGCCAAGTCGAAAGAGGGAACGCCTTGCAAATAGCTCCCTCTTTTGGAGCTCGGTCGCGAGGTCCCTGATCAACTCAACGCGCAGCATACCTGGAGCACGCCGATGCGTTTCGGCTTTTCTTACTTGAGTGAGCGGATGTATTCGGCCAAATCCGATATTTCTGATCGCTGGAGGGACAGGCTTGGCATATTGGGGTGCGGCTTGAGCAGCAGGAACGCGAGTTGGTTCTGATCGAACTCGGGCGTTCGCGCGATTTGGCTGAATGGTGGCGCATGGTCGATGGCATTCGTCTGGCCGGACTCGACGACATGACAGTTTGAGCACCAGCGTTTTGCGATGTCCTTGCCGTGTTGGGGATCGGCCACCGCGGATTGCGCCAGAATCGCGAACAAAAGAAATGCGAAGTAGGAGCATTTGAGTGCTTTTGACATGGTAGGTCTCTAAGCGCTTTGGCTCGAGGATAGTAGACGGCACGACGAGTACGATGGAAAGTCGGGACCCACCTTGTCGCGATCTGCATGCAGAGAACAGTGTGGGACCCGTTGATAACCGGGAATCTCGCCTTTCGCTCCGCCTCCCGTTACTTCCGCTCGGCTTCAGCCTCCCGCTCCAGTCGCAAAATATGTGCGCGTAGCGCATCGAACCGCTCTTCGGCAACATCGCTGAACAACGGATCCTTAAGACCGGTTACCGCCGAGGCGATCTCGGTCCAATCCTGTGGTTTGAGCGCCTTAAGCGCAGCGGGAAAGAAATCGCGATCTTCCATCATCATATGACGGCGCTCCTGCTCGATGAAATCGCGAACGATGGTATCCACATTTTGGCGGAGCACCTCACGATCCGCGAGCACGCTGTCAATCGCGTGAGCGACGCGGCGCAAGCGTTCGGCCCCTTTCTGGTGCTCGCGAGCTAGATCGCCGATCTTCGCAGCCGCGGCTGGATCACGAGCTTTTAGCTTGGCGAAGACGCGATCTTCCTGGGGATGGTGATATACTTCCGGGTAGACTTCGAAATAGCTGAGCACGGCGCGAATGACTTCGTAGTCGGGACGGTCTCCGCGGTCGAACACCTCAAGTTCCCGCTCGAGGATGGCGAGGAGTGTCTCAATATTACGATGCTCTTGGGACAGGCGTTCAATGATCATGGCAACACCCCCATTGAGTGAACCATTTGAAAGAATGATCCTCTGGTCTGTAGCTGCTTTGCGACAGATCAAATCTGGTCATTGGGTGCTTCCTGAATCGACCCATGTGGTCGAGGACTGCGCCTCTACATCAGCTCCCGGAGAACGAGCAAATCGTTGATCTAGATCATTTCACCATATTGCCAACATCGCATGTTGCGCACCGGACACGAGGGGGGCCATATGGCACCGGTCTCAGCGCTGCATAACGAAAAATGCCCTCGCTGTGGTTCCGGGTTAGTGCACCTCGAGTGGCACGAACGCATCAATGCTCAGGAAGCCCAAGAACTCTGGCGCTGCTGGAATTGTAAAAGCGACTTTGTCACCGCCGTCGAGTCGGACGGCACGGAGTCGTCAGCTGCCGACATTACCGAACCATTCTTTACGAACCTGCTTGTCTGATCAAATAGGCCCGGGCCGATCCACAAGGATGTTATCGTCCCTCATCCATTTCAAGCGCTGCCATGAAGTTGCGGACTCTGATGATCGCCGCGATTGCTGCGATGCTCCTGCCATTCAATGCGGGAGCACAGGTGAACTTGCCTGCTGGCAGCACGTCAACCCAACTATCCGAGCTTATGATCGCGCTACAATTCCAACACATCAAATTATGGTTTGCCGGAAAGTTCAGCAACTGGGTTTTGGCGAATTATGAGCTTCGACTGATCCAGACAAACTTGCGAAAGGTAATGCCGTCTCCCTCCGAAAGCTTGCGATCGTCTCAAGGTACCGAAGAGCTGCAAGCTCTGGATCGCGCGATCCAACAGAAAGATGGTGCAGCTTTTGACCTGCCACTGCTTTTTCATCCAGCGGCAGTTAGAGTCTTGAGGTTTTGTACGCCAAGTGGCGCGGATGGAGCAACGGACGATCGGCGGAGCTGGTCGGGGTTGCGCAGCCGATCGTCCGTTGCGGTGAGGTGGGCGGCGTAGGCCGCGGGGGGCAGGTATTTCAGCGACGAGTGGGGACGCTGGAGATTGTAGTCGGCGACCCAGTTGGCGATCTTGGTGCGGGCGTCATCGAGATCGAAGAACAGGGTCTCGTTGAGTAGCTCATCGCGCATCCGGCCATTGAAGCTCTCGACGAAGCCGTTCTGCATCGGCTTTCCCGGCGCAATGAAGTGCCAATCGATGGCTGCGTCCTTGCACCAAGCGAGCATGGCGTTGCAGGTGAATTCGGTGCCATGGTCGGACACGATCATTCCTGGCTTGCCGCGTCGCTGGACGATTGCCGTCAGTTCGCGGGCCACGCGCCGCCCCGAGATCGACGTCTCCGGAATGGCGCCCAGGCATTCCTTGGTGACGTCGTCGACGATGTTGAGGATGCGGAAGCGTCGGCCATTGGCGAACTGGTCGTGGACGAAATCCAGCGACCAGCGCGCGTTCGGCCTCGCCTCGACCAGGATCGGGGCCCGGGTCCCCACCGCCTTGCGGCGAGCCCGCCGCTTGCGGACGGTGAGCCCTTCCTCGCGGTAAAGCCGGTAGATCCGGTTGATCCCCGATGGCTCGCCCTCCCGCCGCAGCAAGACGAACAACCGGCGATAGCCGAAACGCCGCCGCTCGTTGGCGAGATCGCGCAATCGGCCACGCAGAACTGCCTCCGGCGGGCGGCTGGAGCGATAGCGGATCATCTTCCGATCCGCCCCCACAATCGAGCAGGCCCGCCGTTCCGACAGGCTCATGACGGCCTGCAGATGCGCGATCGCAGCGCGCTTGGCGGCGGGCCCTACCATTTTTTTGAAAGGAGCTCGCGAAGTGCGGCCGCATCGAGCATCTGCTCGGCCAGAAGCTTCTTCAGCTTCCCGTTCTCCTCCTCCAGGGCCCTCAGCCGCTTCGCCTCGGAAACGTCCATGCCGCCGAATTTGGCCTTCCAATTGTAGATCGTCGCCTCGGAAACACCGTGCTTGCGAGCCAGGTCGGCTGTCTTCGCCCCAGCCTCATGCTCCTTCAATACCGCGATAATCTGCTCTTCCGTGAACCTTGCTCGCTTCATCTGTCCGTCCTTCTTCGGGCCGGACTCTAACTCCTTCTGGAGGAAATACGCAGTGGCAGGTCACTTTCGCCAAGGCTTACTCGGATCTCACGAACGGATGCAACGCCTGCCACCGCGCCAGCGGATTCGGTTCGATCGCCATCCAAGTGCCGGCCAACTCGCCGTTCAGCGATCAGCTGTTCATGGATCAAGTCGCGCAGGGGCGCGCGCTCGCTCACAGGACCTGCGGCCTCTGTCACGTCATCTCGGATTCTTCAAGGGAGACGCCGGCCTTTCGTTCCCCCGCGCCAAGCTTCAGCGAAATTGCCAGCCGACCATCTTTTTCAGCCAGCGATCTCCGACAACTATTGACGTCAAACCACCGTTGGGTGGGCCCGAACCAGGCAATGCTCAAGCCAAAGCTCGTCGAATACCAGATTGACGCGATCGTGGCGTTCTTCGAGACCTTGCAAGCCGACCGGGCTCGCTAAGACCTCAGCTTACGGTCATGGTTTGGGCCGATATGCGTTCTAGTCCTGACGCTTTAGACTAAGGATAAAGTTCGAGAGAGCATCGGTCGCAGCTCTTTAGCACGCGATAAGGTCGGTATGTCCAAATCCCCTTGAGTAGTCGAGCAGCGAGACGATCGTGGGTGTCAGGCGGAAGACGCAGACCTCCGATGTTTTCGGCATGGGGAGATCGAGGCCTTTCTGGTTCGGATATCGCGAGATCAAGAGCCGCAAGGCTTTTTCGAATTCGGCGGGATCCGTTACAAGCTTCGCACGTGCCGCCATCGATAGACCCGCGATGTCCATCACCTGGGCGGGATCGTCGTCCACCGTTAGCGAGACCCGATCGTCCCTCGCAAGGTTGGCGGCCTTCTGGCTGTCCGCTCCGCAAAGAAAATAGATGACGAGTCCATCGTTGGCGTAGCCGACGGTGGTCACCTGGGGCCAGCCGTCAGGTCGTACCGTAGCGATCCTCGTGGTCCGGTGCTGATTCAAAAGCCGAAGGATGTTCCGCCTGAACTTTTCGTCCATTGGTCGCCTCTGATTTAGACCAGTTTAGCTCCCGAGCCGCGGGCACGTTTTGAGGCAGGTCAAGTATCAATGAAGCCGGCCGCCAAGTCTGGGCGCAGTCGGCCTATTCATACGCCTGAGGGCAATTGTGCCAATGCTCCCGGAGGAGGCGCTGCTATTTGGCGGGTACGTTTGTCGCTATAGCGGACCCATCCACCGAGCTGACTCGTTGAGCTGCATCAAGCTGGCTTTTAACAGCGGTGACATCGTGCGAGTAGGGAGGACTGCTCTGATGCGCGGAGTTGCCCTGAAGGCTCTATTTACGGCCTTGGCTTTTAGAAGAGTCGAGAAGGAGCGAGTCGATTGGGATCGAAATATTTTGATCTTCTCGACGGCGGTGACCGTCGGGTTGGTTGCGCTCTATGTTTACGGCAAGACAACCTCGCGCTGGTGAACTGTTTCGCGGGAACGACTGCGACGATGCGATGCTTACTGATACTTTCGACAATAGTTCTCTGGTCGAGCACCGGCGCCCGCGCGCTCGACGAGGAACAGCAACGTGGTAAAGAGTTGCTACAAAGAATGTGCGCACGCTGTCACTCTGTTGGCAGGACCGGGGCAAGTCCTAACAGGCAAGCGCCGCCCTTTCGTAGCTTTAGCGAAACCAAGCTCTACGATAGCGACTTCTTGGAGCGACTGCAGGAGGGCTACAGCAGCATTCATCCCTCGATGCCGACCTTCCGCTTCAACAGGGAAGATGCGATAGCAGCTCTGAACTTCATGAAATCAATTCAGGAACCACCTAAACCGGGACGCAAGTAGCTGCGGAATGAGACCATGTCGTTTGAGCGGGTTCTGCGATGGGCCCTTGTTGCGATCGCAATCGCCGGATTGACCGCGGGTATTCTTGCGCGAGCCGCGGGTCGGCCTGATCTGGCCGGCCTCGCATGGGCAATCGGCACGGCGCCCGTGATCGGAGGACTGGCGTTCTCGATCGTCAGGGATCTTCTGAACGGCCGGCTCGGCGTGGACGCGATTGCGCTGCTATCCATGAGCGCAGCGTTGGCGCTTGGCCAACCGCTTGCCGGAGCCGTGGTCGCCTTGATGTATTCCGGCGGCAACGTGCTGGAAGATATCGCGGTCGCACGCGCCGAGCGCGACCTGCGGTCGCTGGTCGATCGTGCGCCGCGCCATGCTCACCGCAAGAGCGGCGAACGGATCGAAGAGGTTCCGGTCGATGCCGTCTCGGTCGGCGAGGAACTCCTGGTGCGAGCCGGCGAGATCGTGCCGGTCGACGGTATCGTTGGCTCGGCCTCGGCCACCATCGACGAGTCCGCCGTTACTGGCGAACCAATCCCGGTCGAAAAAGCGCGTGGGAGTGCCATTCTGTCAGGTTCGCTGAACGCGGGAGAGACTTTCGAATTGACCGTGACTGCGCCGGCCGGCGAGAGCACCTACGCTGGCATCGTGCGTATGGTGACGGCGGCGCAGACGGCAAAGGCTCCCTTTGTACGGATGGCCGATCGCTATGCTCTGATCCTTCTGCCGGTGACGCTCGTCATCGCCTTCGTGGCGTGGCGCATCTCGGGAGATCTGACCCGCAGTCTCGCCGTGCTGGTGGCGGCGACGCCTTGCCCGCTGATCTTGGCTGCGCCGGTCGCTTTCATTGCCGGCGTCGCGCAAGCGGCGCGCCGCGGCATCCTGGCCAAGGGCAGTGGGGCGCTGGAGGCGCTGGCGCGCGCGCATACCGTACTCTTCGATAAAACGGGCACCCTGACCGTCGGAGGGGCGCGGCTGCTTTCGATCGAGGTTGCACCGGGAGGGGACCCGGACGAGGTTCTCAGGCTCGGGGCATCGCTTGAGCAGGCTTCGCATCACGTGCTTGCCAAGACCGTGGTGGCGGCGGCCGTAGAGCGCGGCCTCGAGCTGAAAGCCCCCGAACAGGTCAAGGAGGCGATGGGCTCGGGACTGAGCGGCCTGATCGATGGACAGCAGGTCATGGCCGGCACGCGACAGATGCTACCCTCGAATTCAGAGCCGTCGCCGTGGGAGCGGCGAGCCATCCGGCGCGCGTCGTGGCGCTCGGCACTGATCGTCTTTGTCGCCGTGGATGGGCGTACAATCGGTGCGTTGCTTCTGGCGGACGAGCTGCGGGCAGATACGCCGCGGGCGATTCGGCTGCTGCGCGATGCGGGCATCGCGCGCATGGTGATGGTCACCGGCGATCGCGCCGCGGCGGCGCAGGCCATCGGTGCGGCACTCGACCTCGATGCCGTGCTGGCCGACCGAGTCCCTTCCGACAAAGTCGAGGCGGTGAGGGGCGAGCAACGGCTGCATCCGACCATCATGGTCGGCGATGGCATCAACGACGCCCCGGCGCTGGCCGTAGCCGACGTCGGGGTCGCGCTCGGGGCGCGGGGCGCCAGCGCTTCGTCTGAAGCGGCCGATGTGGTGATCCTGGCCGACCGCCTCGACCGTGTGGGCGAAGCGATCATCATTGCGCAGCGGGCGCGGCGGATTGCCCTGCAAAGTATTGTCGTCGGCATGGGGCTCTCGCTCGTCGCTATGGTCGCTGCCACTCTGGGTTGGCTCGCCCCGGTGCCGGCGGCGATTACGCAGGAGGTGATCGATGTCGCCGTTATCGTGAACGCGCTGCGCGCGCTCACTCCGGCCCTCGGCGCTGGTGGCCGTCGCATCACCCCGGAGCAGGGGCTGAGATTGCATCACGATCATCAGACCTTGTTCAGGGATTTGGATCGCCTGCGCAAAATCGTCGATGCCCTGGACGACGTGACGCCCGAATCGGCCGAGACGTTGATCGGGGAGGCCCAGCGGCTGGTTCAGAGCAGCGTCGTGAAACACGAGCGCGACGACGAAGACAGCGTCTATCCGAAGCTTGCGGAGGTGCTGCGCGAGCGCCATGGCCTCTCAGCCATGAGCCGCGCCCATCGGGAGATCCTGCACCTTGCCCGACTGCTCAGCCGAATCGTCGAGGACATGCCCTCGGAGAAAATCGACCGCTATATCGTGCGAGATGCGCAACGGGTGATCGAGGCCATCGAGACGCTGGTGCGCATGCACACGGCTCAGGAAGAGGACATCTACGAAGCCGTGGCGGCTTAGGCCCGGCCTTAGCGACACAACATGTCCATTCGGGCGCAAAGGAGGTTAGCCATCGCGAAGAAGGAAGTCGTTGGCCCGCTGATACTGCCGAAATTTCCGCATGCTCTGTCCGTGGCGGAACTGCTCGGGCAGTTCCGGGTGTCCGGCGCCGAGGGGCTGTCCGAAGCCGAGGTCAACGCACGGAGAAAGCATTTCGGTGCGAACACCATCGCCTCGCGGCGTTCAGCCGGCGTGCTGCGCCTGCTGGTGCACCAGTTCAGGAGTCCAGTCGTCTATCTCCTGAGCGGCGCAGCCGGCCTGGCGTTTTATTTCGGCGAACTCGAGGAGGGCAGCGCCATCTCTGCGGTGCTTGCCATCAACACGCTGATCGGCTTCGTGACCGAGTTGAAGGCGGTCCGATCGATCGAGGCTTTGCGCGCGCTCGGCACGCGGACCGCCCGTGTCCGACGCGAGGGGCGGGTTCATGTGATCCCGGCCGAGGAACTGGTTCCGGGCGATGTCGTGGTCTTGGAGGCTGGTGATGCCGTTTCGGCCGACCTGCGCCTTATCGAGACATCTCGTCTTTCAGCGGACGAGTCGTCGCTGACCGGAGAATCCGTCGCCGTCGACAAGCAGTTCGAGCCGGTCAGCGCAGACACCCGTCTCGGCGATCGCGCGTCGATGGCGTTCAAGGGCACCGCGATTACGCGCGGCACCGGCGCCGGTGTCGTGGTCGCGACCGGAATCGTCACAGAACTCGGCCGGGTGACGCGGCTAGTTCTCGAGGCCGATCCGGGTCATTCACCCCTTGAGCGCAAGCTCGAGCGTCTGTCGGTGCAACTCGTCTGGGCGACTATCGCTGTCGCCGCCATCATCGGTGGCATTGGTCTATTGAGTGGCAAAGACCCTCTCCTGATGATCGAGGCGGCCATCGCGCTCGCCGTCGCCGGGATTCCGGAAGGTCTCCCCATCGTCGCGACGCTTGCGCTTGCCCGTGGCATGTGGCGCATGGCACAGCAAAATGCACTGATCGAACGTCTCTCGGCAGTCGAGACGCTTGGGGCGACAACAGTCGTTCTCACCGACAAGACCGGTACCCTGACCGAGAATCGGATGACGGTGCGACGGCTCTGCACACCCTCAGGCGAGATCGAGTTCGGGACCGGCGCTCCAGAGGGGGGCGAGGGTCAGCAGGTCGCAGGCGATCCGCAGGCGGCCGAATTGCTCCGGATCGCGGTTCTATGCAACGACGCGCATCTCGATGGTTCCGAGGAGCGCGGCAGTGGCGATCCCATGGAGATCGCGCTTCTGCGTGCTGGGCTACGCGCCGGCTTCAGGCGGACAACCTTGCTGGAGGGGCGCGGCGTCGTGCGCAAGCATGCTTTTGATCCCGTCGCCAAGATGATGGCGACCGTTCATGAGCATGGGAGGGGTGTACTGATCGCCGTGAAGGGGGCGCCCGAGGCGGTCCTAGCGGCGACGACGCGCGTAGCCGTCGGCAATGGCGAGGTCGCGCTTGATGACACCATGCGAGCGGAGTGGCTCAGCCGAGCCGATCGGCTCGGCCATGACGGCCTGCGGGTGCTCGCCTGCGCGACGAGAATCGACCAGGTGGCCGATGCCGCGCCCTATGACAGGCTGGTGCTTGCTGGTCTTGTCGGCTTGGAAGACCCCGCCCGGGCCGACGTGCCACCGGCCATCCAGGACTGCCGGCAATCGGGAATTCGCGTTGTCATGGTCACGGGCGATCACGTGGTGACGGCGAAAAGTATCGGTCGAGCCGTCGGTCTTGGGGAGAACGTTTCGAATGTCATGGAGGGCAAGAATATCAGGCAGATGATTGAAACCGGGCAGCCTGCCCTCCAAGACATAGGAATTTTCGCGAGAGTCACTCCAGATGAAAAACTCGCCCTCGTTCGGACGTATCAGGCTGCAGGCGAGATTGTCGCCATGACGGGCGACGGGGTGAATGACGCACCCGCCTTGCGGCAGGCCGATATCGGTGTGGCGATGGGCTTGCGTGGTACCGATGTCGCCCGCGAAGCGGCCGCCATGATCCTGCTCGACGACGCGTTTCCAACCATCATCAGGGCGATCCACGAAGGGCGCGTGATCTTCGCCAATATCCGCCGCTTCGTCGCCTACCTCTTGTCCTGCAATCTCAGCGAGGTGTTGGCGGTCGGCCTCGCCGTATCGCTGGCGCTTCCTTTGCCCCTCCTGCCGCTGCAAATTCTGTATCTCAATCTAGTGACAGACGTATTCCCCGCTTTCGCGCTTGCCATGGGCGAGGGCGAGGAGGGCATCCTCAAGCGGCCGCCGCGGGATCCAAAGGAGCCGATTCTGGGCCGCCGGCAATGGATCACCATCGTCCTGCACGGGGCGGCGTTGACCGCAGGCACGTTCGGGGCGCTGGCTGCGTCGGCCTGGCTCGCTCTCGATGCCCGATCAACAGTCACTATCACGTTCCTCACGCTCGCCTTTGCCCAGCTCTGGCACACGTTCAACATGCGTGATCCGCGCTCGCCGCTCTTCGTCAACGAGGTGACGCGGAACGGCTGGTTGTGGGGCGCGCTTTTGCTCTGTGCAACGCTGCTCGCTGTGCCAACCTACCTACCGTCGGCAGCACATCTATTGCAGCTTGCGCCCCCAAGCTCTGAAATGTGGTTGATCGTGATTATCTTCAGCGTGGCGCCGCTAATCGCCACGCAAGCTGTCAGCGCAGTCTTCAGATGGATTGCGCGAGTGCGATAGCGACAAAGGAAGCTATTTTCCTTCTTGTTTTCAAAACTTCTTCGGCCGCCTGGAGCATGCAATTACTTGCCCAACGCGCGCCGACAATGGCGGGGCTGCGCGGCTAAGGTGTCGCCCTGATGAGGTCGCACAAGCGGTATTGGTTGGAGGCTCATCCAGCTTAGTATCAAGCCATTCCGCAAAACTCGTTTGACCTGATCGCAATGGCCTCGATGGCTTTTTTGCTGCAATTCCTCCGGATCGGGTGCGCATCGAGGTAACGCTCCCCAGGCCTGCTAGAGAGTGATGCTCGCGACCGCCGCGACGATTTGATCTTCCGCGCGTTACCGGCTTCGGACATCACGGTTGGCAGACGGCGCAGCAAGCGTTCCAAGACCGCTAATCAGCGGCGCTGTCGCTTGCTACTCTTGCTGATTGCGGCTCAGATAATCGATAACAGCGAGGATGCGTTTTCGCACGACGACTTCCGGGCTTTGCTCCGGTCCAGCCATCTTCCAATAATACGGATCAACATAGTGAGGCAAGTTGAGGACGGGGTTGAATCGCTCTCCCCAAACTGGCATTTCGCGAGTGCCGTGAGCTGGAATTGTCTTCAATCCCTCTACGATCTCATAAACAGCGTTCGTGGGAAATACACCGTTGTTGTTCTTGGCTAACATCGTCAGATCGGCAGGCGGTATCTTAAGCTGGTTGCTAACCGGTCCTTTGCCCCTCGCATCCGTACCATGACAGCTGGCGCACGAAGATTGAAACTCTGACCTTCCCATGTCGAGGTCTTCAGCCTGGGCTACGGCGGCGAAACCAGCGGTCAGACCGGCCATTACCAAACATTTTCTACTAAAGCTTACCATGTCGCACTCCGACGCTGGTTGGGAAGATGTAAACTATTAGCGGTTTCGCATCCCGACAGTTTGACGCACATCAAGGCTGGCTTTCGGCTTAAGCTCATAAGTGGTTTGAAATGCTGTACGCTGGCGGCAGCAGGCGCTCTCGCATAGCGGAACGGGCAGGACCCTTGGAATCCTGCGCCCCTTCAAATGGTGCCCCATGCGTTCTAATTTTACGTTGCCCGATTTGGAGAAGAGGCTGCAAGAGTCTGCAGGATGGAGCGCTTGTCCAGATTAGCCTCCGTGACTACGAGCGCCTGTTTGGATTGAACGATGCGGCGCTCGGTCGGCTGCGAAATTTCTGCCGCGGTCACCAATGCGTTGCGAGTTTTGCGGACACTGCCATACTGTTTCGCAAGCGTGTCGCGTCGGTTGATGAGAAGAAGCAAGAGCCGCGAATATAGGATTCGTGGCGAGCAGAGAGCAGATGGTCGCGGCGCTGCGTCGTTCGGCCGGCACGTTGTAACGGGGGAAGCCATCACGTCTCGTGCCTGCATGACAACCTCCGTATCAAGCGCTCGATCTCAACTATCGACATTTTGCCGGATTGAGAGCGGCCGAGATTGATCGGGATCAAGCAACAGGAGCGACGAGCGGTCAGAATAGAGGCTGTGTAAGGAGGAGATCCCAATGATCAAGATACCGCATCACGCCGTGGTGTTCGTCGGCGATGGGCGAAAGGCTCTGTTCTTCCGGAACGAAGGTGACGAAAAATTCCCGAACTTGAGGGTGGAAGCCGCCTTCGAGGATCAGAATCCGGCAACCCACGACCAGGGAAGCGACCGGCCGGGCCGGGTGAGCAAAGCCGCGCATAGCGGGCAAAGAAGCGCGGTGGAGACGAGCGGTTGGCATGAGCTCGAGGAGCGCCGCTTTGTGAAGCAGGTGGCGGTAGCCGTGGAGCGCATTGTACGCGGCGAGCCATCGACGGCGCTGATCGTCGTCGCACCGCCGCGCACTCTGGCGGCGCTTCGGTCGGACTTCCATCCCGATGTGAAGCGCCGGATCGTGGCGGAGCTTGCCAACGACCTCACCAGGCACCCGGTCGGCGACATCGAAAAGCACTTGTTGCGCGAGTAGGGCAGATCGTGTGGGGCAACTTGGCCGAGGTCGCCTCCGAGCACAAGCGATTCGAGGGCGGACGAGAATATCCCACTTGATGTGCGTCAAGTCTCATTCGCTTGGCTGCGGAAGTGGGCGCCGACCTCATCGTTACAGGAGGTTATGGACATAGCCGGTTGGGCGAATGGATGTTCAGCGGCATGACGAATAGCCTTCTGCAGCAGGCGCGAGTCTGCCTGATGATGGTCCACTAGGCCGCGATGCTCGGTCTCGACAACGGCGGTTCGACGCTGCAATCGAGAAAGCCCGGCTCGCGATTTTGATGGGAGACAGGCAATGCGGGCATCAGATATCATGCGGAGGTCGTTTGCAACCGTGAAGCCGGAAGCGCCGCTGCTGGAGGCGCTCCATCTCCTGCTCGAGACCAATCAGCGCGGCCTGCCGGTCCTCGATGATGAAGGGGCCTTGGTCGGCATCATTGCCGAAGGCGACTTCCTCCATCGTCGCGAGTTGGGCGTCACCTATCCCGAAGGGTGTTGGCTCGAATGGTTACTGGGGAAGCAGGAGGGCGAGCTCGCTCGTGAGCGAACCAGGGGACTGCGGGTCGAAGCAGTCATGAGCCGTCATCCTGTTTGCGTCGACGAGAATGCCACGATCGATGCTGTCGTCAAGGAAATGGATGTCTACCAGATCTCGCAGGTGCCGGTGCTCCGCAAGAGAAAGGTCGTGGGTATCGTGGGCCGAATGCAGATGCTCACAGCGCTGGCAAGCTGTCTTGGGGAGCCTGGCAGGGCTTAAGGGATAGGGTCAGCCGAGCGGGGGTATTTCGAGCACTTGCGATGGGTCCACTCCACAAGATGCCAGACCGCGACATTCGGCTCGATGCCTGCAGAGGCATTGCACTCTGGTTCGTCTTCATCAACCACATACCAGGGAATATCTGTAGCTGGCTAACGTTGAGCCATTATGGATTCAGCGACACCACTGAAGTCTTCATGTTTGTCTCGGGGCTGACGTGCACGATGGCATATGGACACGTGTTCAGAAGCGCCGGGACTTGGGCGACGATCTGTCATACGGTTCGGCGGATCTGGGAGATTTATTCGGCATTTCTGCTGTTGACGCTGTTTCTGGTCGTGGCAGTTCATTGGATGGATGCCGACCTCGCAGACGAGGCAAATGTGGCGATCGTCCTGCAGAAGCCGGGAGAAGCGCTGTCGCGTGCGGCGATCCTGCAATACCGTCCCGTCAATACGGACGTGCTGCCGACCTTCGTGCTCTTCCATTTACTGTTTGCGCCGTGGCTCCTGCTTTTGCTCAGATGGCCAAATGCGGCCTTGGCCGCTTCGGCTCTGCTGTACGGCTTGGTCCAGACTTACGGCTGGAACTTTCGGGGGTGGCCGACGAACGACTGGTATTTCAACCCGTTCGCCTGGCAATTCCTCGTCACGATCGGTGGATGGTGGGCGGTGGTGGGGCATGGGCGGTTGGCGCCATTCGTGATGTCGCGTCCGGCGATCATGCTTTCGGCCGCATACCTGATTTGGTCACTGGCTGTTACAATGAGTTGGATCAATCCGGCTCTTGAGCTCGTAGTTCCTCAATTCCTGAAAGCCTTGGTCTATCCGATAGACAAGTCGGATCTTGATCCGCTGCGGCTTCTGCATTTCCTTGCGCTTGCGGTCTGCGTCGCCAACCTCGCGCCGGCGCATTGGAGCGTCATGCGGTCACGCATGCTCTTGGGAGCTGTTCGTTGCGGAGAGAATTCGCTAGAGATCTATTGTGTGGGGGTCTTGTTGTCCCTTGCGGCATATCTCGTTCTGAGAACCATATCTGACGGCATGCTCGCTCAAGTCATCGTCAGCGGCACAGGCATCGCTCTTCTTACCGTCTTTGCCACATTGCTGACCGGGTTCGCGGGCCTTGCCGCGCCTCGAATAAGGCTACTTTGATCAGGTACATCTTCGACACTTCGGACCGGCTCACATGCCTTCAAGCGCTCTGCGCAATTTTCGGATGATCACGCCCCGTGATCGATCGTCTGCGGCCGCTTCGATCTGGTCATTGATATCGAGAAGCAGTTTGGACATATCGTTGTGCCAATCGAGGCTGACGACTGCATCGGGAGCGAGCCTGCGGCGGCGAGCAACGTCGATCGGTGTCGGCGCGGCTGTCGATAATTCGTAGACGTCGTCCAGCATAGGCGTGAAAATCTGCGCGGTCGGAACGGTTCGCTCGGCGACCCGGTGCAGAAGGCCTCCGAGCGCGTGCTCCTCCCCATGCACGATGAACAGACCGCGATGAATGGGTCGCCGCGCGGCAATCCAGCGCGCGAGTTCCGGACCGTCGGCGTGCCCTGAGTATTCGTCGATATATCGAATCCTCGCAGCGACTTTGATCTCTTCGCCCTGTATCCTCACCGCTTTCGCGCCATCTCGCAGAAAGCGGCCTAGGGTACCTTGTGCCTGGAATCCCGCGAGCAAGACCGTGCACTCCCTGCGCCACAACCATCGCTTCAGATGATGGCGGATGCGGCCGGCGTCGCACATTCCACTTGCGGCAATGATGATATGGAAGCCGGAGAGCCTGGCGATCGACTTGCTCTCATCAACGGTTTCCGTGAAGTGCAACTGACTGGAAGTCAGAAGCCGGTCCAAATCGGCGCTCGGATCGAGACTGGCCGTGTTATTCCGAAAGACTTCCGTCGCACGGATCGCCAAAGGCGAATCGAGGAAAATTGGTGCGGTCGGAATCTCACCGCGGACCATCAAGTCGGCCAGATCGACGATCAGCTCCTGGGTCCGTTCTACCGCAAAAGCGGGGATTAACAGTGCGCCGCGCCCGCTGGCGGCATCGCGCACCTCCTGGGCGAGATGCGCGCGACGCAGTGCGTGAGTTGTGGACGGGCGGTCGCTATCGCCGTAGGTCGACTCGCAAAATACGTAGTCGAGGCTGGTCGGTGCCTCCGGATCCGGCTCCAGCAGTTTGGCGTCTGGGCCGATGTCACCCGACATCAGGACACGCAACGGCCCTCCGTTTCTGCCTTGCTCGGCGAATTCCAGCTCGATCGAAGCCGAGCCGAGCAAATGTCCCGCATTCCAATAGCGGGCGCGGACGCCAGGTATCACCGCGTACCACGCCTGGTATTCGACGGGCCGAAAGGCATCCAGGGTCGCAATCGCATCGGCTTGTGTATAGATGGCCGTTACAGCGCCCCGCCCTCGGGCGGCGTTTCGGCGGTTCAGGGCGGCAACCTCCGTTTCCTGGATGTTGCCTGCGTCGGGAAGCATGTAGGAGCAGAGGTCGATGGTGCCGCGCGTCGCCAGGATCGGGCCTGAAAAGCCTTCACGCTTGAGCTTCGGCAGGAGCCCGCTGTGGTCGATGTGGGCGTGCGTCAGCAAAACGGCGTCGACATCCGCCGGGCGGAACGGGAACGCACCGTAGTTCAGCGCTTTCAACGTTTTCGGTCCCTGAAACAACCCGCAATCGACCAGGAATTGTCCTTTCGGCGTAACAAAGAGATAGCAGGAGCCGGTAACGGTGCGGGCGGCGCCGCAAAACTGGATGGTGACGCTCACGGGGGACTCCCAGTCTCCGGCATGCCAACAACTTCCCGCCGCAACGCGCGGGCGAGAAGATCGTCGAGGCGGATGGCGTTGGTTGGATGTGGCACACTGTTGGTGGATCGGACGGAACGAATGCCGGCGCGACCGAACTCTGTCATAAACGCCGGCGGAAATAGTGCATGAACGATAATGGCCTCGATAGAAGAGGCTCCTGACGCGGCAAGAGCTTCCGCGCAGGCGGTAAGGGTCCCACCGGACGACACGATGTCGTCGATGAAGAGCACGGGACGCCCGGCGAACAGCGTCGTGTCCGGGAATGCGATCTGCACCGATTGATCAGTCCGGCGTACTTTTCGCGCCACGCTGTACGAAAGTCCGAGACGGCCGGCAATGTCGGCCACCCAAGATCGCGACTCCTCATCGGGGCCGACCACGACCGTCGTGGGCGCGACTGTGTCGGCACGAAGCACAGCTTCGATCGCAGGAGCCGCCGACAGGTTGTGCGCTTCAATGCCAGGAAAGACCCCGGCGAGATTGGGCGTCCGATGGAGATGGGCATCAAACGTGATGACGCAATCGAAGGTGCTCGCCAGAAGGGTACCGATTGCGCGCTGACTGATCGCCTCGCCGGGATGGAACGCTGCGTCCTGGCGCATGTAGCCGAGATAAGGCGAAACGAGCACGAGCCGCTTGGCTCCACCGCGCCGCAAGGCTTCTGCAGCAAACAACAGCGCAATCAGCTTTTCATTGGGCTGATTGAGCGAGCAACAGACTATCGTGGTGGTTGCCGCTGGGCCGACGGTCGCCCGCAGCTCGCCATCGGGAAATCGATGCAAGATGATTTCATGGCCGACAATACCCAGAGTTTCAGCAAGCCGAAGCCCGAAATGGGTGGAAGTGGGCAGCCATTGAACTGCGCTCCGGGTCATGGTGCTGCCCCGGCTTGCGGTTCGATCCGGTAAGCAGAGTCCAGCTGGGCCATGCCGACAGCAAGGTCAAACGCCGAGGGCTCGAACGCGTGAATGCGATAGAGCGGCTCTCCTTGCTCGACCCGATCGCCAATCTTCTTGTACAACTTGATGCCGGCGCCCTTGTCGAGCGGGGCGCCGGCCGTCCGCGCCAGCCGGTTGAGACGCAAGCAATCGATCGCTGCGACGACACCATCTCGTTCGGCGCAAACGTCGATGGTAAGGGTGCCGATTTTGCTCGCGGAAGGCGCAGGGCCCTGGGCCTCGATGATCTTCACCATCTGTCGAAGCGCCGCCCCGCTTTCCAGGAGCTCGCTTGCCCGCGCATAGCCGGTGCCACCGCGCAAATCAGGGTCGTGTTCCAGAAGGTGGGCGGCAAGGCGTAGCGACTTCTCACGAAGATCGCGCGGGGCTTGGGGCTCATTAGCAAGGACTGCCATTACGTCCTGTGCCTCAAGCGCCGGGCCGATACCCCTGCCGATGGGCTGCCGTCCATCAGTGGTCACGACCTCCACTACGAGGCCAAATCGATCGCCGACGAACTGAAACAGCTTGCGAAGTCGCATAGCCTGGGATGCAGTCGTAAGCTTGGCGTTGGGCCCAACCGGAAGGTCGATGAGAAGATGCGTCGAGCCGGCAGCCAGCTTCTTCGACATGATGGATGCAACCATCTGTTCGTGCGTATCCAGCGCCAGTGGTCGCTCGACGCCGATCAGGATGTCGTCTGCCGGAGACAGGTTGACGTGTCCGCCCCATGCAAGACAGCCATTGCACGACGCGACGACCTCTTTCATAGCTTCGACGCTGAGGTCGACCCGGGCCAGCACCTCCATGGTGTCGGCCGTTCCGGCTGGCGACGTGATTGCGCGTGACGACGTCTTCGGGATTGTCAGCCCGTGTGCGGCTACAATCGGCACCACGATCATCGACGTGCGATTGCCGGGAATGCCGCCAATGCAATGCTTGTCGACGACAGTCTTCGTATTCCATCTGAGCTGCGTCCCGGCTCTGGCCATGGCCTCTGTGAGCGCGATCAACTCCCCGGATGTCATGAAATTTGCGGAACTGACGAGGAATGCAGCGATTTCCATGTCCGAATAGCGGTAATGCACGAGATCGTCGACAATTGCGCCGATCTCGGGAGCTTCAAGTGTCTTGCCCTGAATCTTGGCGCGAACCGCGTCCAGGCTTGGCGGGGAGGGAGCAGGGGTAACCGCAATGTAGGTGCCTGCCGGCTGTCCAAAGCGCCGAAACGCCGGCTCCGCCATGCCAAGCTGGTCGGGCCCGACCAGGCCGTCATCATCGGTGAGAAGCACCGTCGCCAGCTGCGTCTTCGAGCCGCTGCGCAGCTCGACTCTCGAAAATCCTCGAAACAGGTCCGGCCGCAGCGCCGTTGAGCGACGGGAGATTACAACGACGTTTTCCCGGCCGGTGTCGAGATTGACACGGCGGGATCTGAGCTGCGCGCGGCCGGGTGGAATGGCGTTCATCGATGAAAACTTCTTTGTCGCGGTGAAGCGAGGATAGGGCTCGCCCAGGAGCCCCGATTTGCGACAGATCAACCCTTCGCCGGTCCTCAAGCACAGAGAGGTCGTGGGGCGCCGGCGATGCGGTTGCCTCAGTGAGACCGATGAGCTCGTACTGTCTCCAGATACGCGGCAGGAGAGTGGGGGCTGGCGGGCTCTTCAACAGGTCTTCCGACTTGATCCGCGTCAAATGAGAGGCATCGGAAGCAGCTAACGTTAGATCGCCAGGGGAGCAGTGATATGTTGCCGTTCTCTGTCGAGCAATTTTTCGGGGCCTTCGCGAGCTACAACAGAGCGATCTGGCCGGCGCAGATCGTTGCCTTGATGATAGGGGGCCTGGCGTTCGCACTGGTATTCCGCAGGTGCAAGCGATCCGATGAGATCATCGCCGGTGTCCTTGCTGCGATGTGGGCGTGGACGGGGCTCATCTATCATTTGATATTTTTCGCGCCGATCAACAAAATGGCCTATGCATTCGGTGCGCTGTTCGCAGTTCAGGCCATGGCGTTTGGATACGTTGGCGTCATACAGGGTCGAATGACTTTCGGCCGGAGCAGCGGTCCGGCGGCATGGATTGGCATTGCATTCGTTCTCTATGCGGCTGCCATCTACTGGCTTTTTGGAGTGGCGACCGGTCATGACCTTGCGGAACTGCCTGCGTTCGGTGTAAGGCCATGCCCCGTCACGATCTTCACGTTCGGGATGTTGCTGCTCACAATCCGGCCGATCCCCCGCCTGCTGCTGATTATTCCTATCCTCTGGTCGCTCATCGGCGGCAGCGCGGCAATCCTGCTGCATGTGCCGCAGGACTGGGTGCTGCTCGTGAGTGGAATCGTATCAGCCGTTTTGCTCGCTGGCCGCGACCAGAGGCTGGCGTCAGCCTCCTCGCGGTGAGGGGTAGCGTTCTGCAATCTTGCTTCAGTGCCCGTCTGCTCTGGCCTCAGAGGACGACATCGTTCTTTCCTGCGCGTCCGCCGATAACAAGAACGAGCGAAAGCGGCATCGCAATGATGAGAATCACAGACGATAGCGGCTGGCCTGCCTCAAACGCAGGTCTCCGCTCCTCCTTTCAGCGTCACGGGAATGGTGAGATAGCGTACTCCGTTGGCTTCGGCAGGCGGAAATTTGCCGGCGCGAATGTTGACCTGGATGGAAGGTAGTAGCAGCCTGGGCGCTGAGAGCGTGGCATCGCGCGCTTGGCGCATGGCCACGAATTCAGCCTCCGTGACACCCTCCTTGGCCTGGACGTTCTTCTCGCGCTGTTCGCGCACCGTGGTCTCCCAGGCGTATGTGTCGCGGCCCGGCGCCTTATAGTCGTGACACATAAATAGCCGTGTCTCGGGTGGCAGCGCCAGGAGGCGCTTGATCGACCGGTAGAGCTTGTGCGCGTCGCCGCCTGGGAAGTCGGCCCGCGCCGTGCCGTAGTCCGGCATGAACAGGGTGTCGCCGACGAACAGGGCATCCTCGATCTTGTAAGAGACGTCGGCGGGCGTGTGCCCGGGCGTGAAGATCACCTCCACGTCGAGTTCGCCGATCTTGAAGCGCTCGTCGTCCCGGAAGAGGCGGTCGAAGTCGCTGCCGTCCGTCTTCAGGTCGGTGGCATTGAATATCGGCCGGAAGATGCGCTGCACGTCCTTGATGTGTTCGCCGATGCCGATTTGGGCACCGGTCTTCGCCTTGATGAAGGGGGCGCCCGAGAGATGATCGGCATGGGCATGCGTCTCCAGCACCCATTCGATCGTGTAGGCCGCCTCTTCGGCGGTCCTCAGCATGGACGCTACCGATCGCGTGTCCACCTCGCCCGAGTTGTGGTCGTAATCAAATACGGGGTCGATGATAGCGGCCTTCTTGGTCGCCGGATCGGCGACCAGGTAGCTCACCGTGTTGGTCGGCTCGTCGAAGAACGCTCGGATGATGGGTTGTCCTGGCATGGCTTAACCTCCTGATGTCACCGGCTTGTCTGAAGTTGACGTATATATTAGCAAGTGCTAAATAAGCAACATCTAATATATGGAGTTGGCCAATGGCTGCCCGGGCCTTCGATCTGGAGACATTCGAAAAGCAGGCCGTTGAGGTCGCCGGCATCCTGCGCGCGCTCGCCAACGAGCGTCGGCTGATGATCCTGTGCAACCTCGTCGAATGCGGCGAGAGCAACGTGAATGCCCTCGCGGAAGCCGTGGGGCTGTCGCAATCGGCCCTGTCGCAGCACCTCGCAAAGATGCGCGAGGAGGGGCTCGTCGCCTTTCGGCGCGAAAGCCAAACGCTCTGGTACCGGATCGCCGATCCGCGCATCGAGCAACTTTTTGCGACGCTGCACGAGCTCTATTGCAAGCCCGTCAAGGCGAAGAGCTGATTTAGGAGAGTAAAGGAGTTAATCATGTCACTACCCACAATCAAGCCAGCCGAGGCACGCCGCCTTCTCGACAGTGGCGCGCTCCTGATCGACATCCGCGAAGCTGATGAGCACGCCCGCGAGAAAATTCCGGGCGCGCGGCACCTTCCCCTGTCGAAGCTCGACGAGGCCGACTTCGCCTTGCATCGGGGCCAGCCGGTCATCTTTCATTGCAAAAGCGGCGCCCGCACTCAGGCCAACGCGCCACGGCTCGCGGCGAAGCTGAGCGAACCCTGCGAAGCCTTTATCGTCGAAGGCGGGCTCGACGCCTGGCGCAAGGCCGGCCTACCGGTCGTGAACGACCAGCGCCAACCGCTGGAGCTTCAGCGCCAAGTGCAGATCGGGGCTGGCAGTCTTGCGGTCGTGGGCACGTTGCTCGGGCTCTTCGTATCGCCGTGGTTCTTCGCTGTACCGGCCTTCGTCGGTGCGGGGCTGTTCACGGCTGGTGTCACAGGCTTCTGTGGCATGGCCCGCATTCTCATGCGCGCGCCTTGGAACCGCAGCGTCTACGGCGCGCCCAGACGGGCCGCCTGACAGTGCTTTGAGGAGTTGCCCACAATGTTGTCGCTGACCCAAGGTGCGTTCGGCCTTGCCTCTGGCTCGTTGGTCGGCTTTTCGCTGGGGCTGGTCGGAGGAGGCGGATCCATCTTGGCCGTGCCGCTCCTCGTCTATCTCGTCGGGGTGTCGGATCCGCATGTGGCGATCGGCACCAGTGCGGTCGCAGTTGCGGCGAACGCTGCAGTGAACCTCGTCAACCACGCTCGGGCCGGTAACGTGAAGTGGCGTTGCGCCTCTGTGTTCGCGCTCGCAGGCATGGCCGGCGCCTTTCTGGGCTCTACCCTTGGCAAGATCATCGAAGGACAGAAGTTGCTGGCGTTGTTCGCTATCCTCATGATGGCGGTGGGCGCGCTGATGCTGAAGGGCCGGGCCGGCGCGGGCGAGCCATCGGTCCGGCTTAACAGAGAGAACCTGCCGAAACTCGTCGCCCTGGGAGGTCTCACGGGAGCCTTGTCCGGCTTCTTCGGGATCGGCGGTGGGTTTCTGATCGTACCGGCGCTGATTGCGGCCACTGGCATGCCTATCCTCTATGCGGTCGGTTCCTCCCTTGTGGCGGTGACCGCTTTCGGCCTGACGACGGCGGCCAACTACGCCCTGTCCGGTTTGGTGGATTGGTATCTCGCTGCGTTGTTTATCTCCGGCGGAGTTGTTGGCGGGATGCTCGGCGCCGGCTCGGCAAGCTCGCTCGCCGCGCGCAAAGGTGCGTTGAACACCATATTCGCGGCCCTGATATTCGCGGTGGCGATCTATATGCTGGTCCGCAATCTCGGCCTCACGTGATTGGAGACTTCGAAACAAGCGGTCGATAGACCAAAGTGCCCGCACGAATGAGGGCAACTAGTATAAACCCAAACAAAGTTGCGCTCGGGCTTCAGGAGGCATCGATCACAGCGGTCACCGGCCGACGCAGCGAGGGTGGCAGTGATGAGCCGCGGCCAAATCGCACGATCAGATCCGGGCGCCGGACGCCAAGCCCCAGATATTCTGCAATCTGCGGACGCAGGGAAGAGACCTCGACCGGTTGATTGAGAAGAGCATTCCGAATCCCGAGCATCGTCGCTTGCAGCGCGAAACGCTGGTAGGCGCGTCCAGCAGCGACCCAGCCAGCCTTGTCGTTACGCGGACTGACGAAGACGGCAATGCCCGCTGACGAGCGGACATGCTCGCCATACTTGTCATTCTCTCCCTTCTCGGTCAGCGCGAACTTCAGGAGGCGACGCGCAAGCCAAGCCGGCAGCGCCGGATTGCCGGAGCTCCGCACGGCAAGCCCGTCCAATTGCTCGATCGCCATGGAATCATTGAAGCGGATCCAGGAGATGAGCTCTGCCATGAACGCGGGATCGCGCATCTGCATCGTGTTGCCCTGAATGACGTAGTCGAGAATTGCCTCCATGCGCGGTCGCTCGGTCACAATGAAGCACTCGACGCCACCTAGCGCGCCGGCAGTCTCGATCCAGTGCAGTGCTCATGCGTCACTGGATACTTCGCGACCGCACCCTCGTTCGGATGCTGCCTCATTCCAAGGAATAGTGCCGAGCTTCCGGTTCGCACCAGTCAACGGCCGACTCGTCGCACGTCGGACATTGATAGATCTTGTCCAGCGCGAGAAGTAGCGACGCAACACGGTTGGCCGACGCCGCCCATTCCGCAAGACGTGGATAGTTGTCCGTAAACCAACTGCAGGCACCCTGGACCACGACGAACGCCGCCGCGGCCTGTACGACCTCGCCGAGGAGCATCGTGCCGGCAACATATTTTGGCGTGCAGAGCAGCACGCCGATCACGGGCGTCAGAAGCGAGTTCGTGTGGGTTATGATTGTGAGACGCATGAGTTGCCAGCAATATTTCAGCCAGGCGGAAACTACTGCCGCGAGCGCCGCTTCCATGGCGCGAAGCCCGTCCCTGCCGTCCGGCCGCAAGGCCTTGTCTTCTCCGCTTTCACGCCAATGAGTTCCGATCGCTCGCAACTCCGCTTCAGCCCGCTTGTTGTCCTCCAGGACCTGCGTCAGCTGGCGGCCGATCAGCATCGTCGTCGCCGCGACCGCAACCGAGTAGGCGATCACGGCGAGCACGAGATAGCCGGGAATGGTCAAGGTCTGCCCGGAGACGTCGATGTCCAGGTTGCCCCCGACGATCCAGAGAATGCCGATGAATGTAGTCGCCGTAAGCAGTGAACTGATGAGCCCGAGGGTGAGGTCCACCGGCAGGTCCGTTGCCAGCCTGCCATCCTCGGCAATCCGATATTCGGGCGCCTGATAGTCTCCCGCCACGAAGTTCAGCCGCACAAAACGATCCCGCTCCAGCCAGTAACGGTAAAGCTCATCGCTGAGCCAGGCTCTCCACTTTCGCTGCAGCGTCATCCGCCCCCAGACCGAGAAGACGGCGAGCGACAGGCTGGCCGCGGCGAGCGGAATGAAGCGCAGCGCTTGGCTGAGGAGCTCGTTGCCGTTCTTGCGCTCGACCGCGTTGAGGAAGTCGCGGTTCCAGAAGTTCAGCGAATACTGCGTCAGCAATTGCAGAAGCACCGTCGCAACGAGCAACACGGTGAGAAGCCAGGCCCACCTCGCCGACTTGCCCGTCCAGAAGCCGCGGGCAGTCCTCCAGAAGCGCAGCAGCAGCTGCCGCTCGCCGGGTGAGTGGTATGCCCCTTTGCTAAGCATGATAGCCGGAAATGGTTGTAACGTTCACGCTGGATGCGAGACGATGAACATCCGCACCGAGGCAAAGCCCCGTGCCGGGACTGAGCAGTGCCGCGGACCCGCCGGCAACGCCGTAACGCAGCGCGCTATCGAGCTTATCACCATCGGCCAAGCGCGACACCATCGCCCCCAGGAAGCTGTCGCCCGCGCCGGAAACGCTGACAGGCTCCATAGCAAGGCCATTCGCACGCAAAGCGATGCCGCGCGTCAGGAGCAGGGCGCCGCCGGGGCCCATGGAGAGCGCGATGATCTCGATGCGATAGCGCTCGAACAGGCGGCGCCCCGCCTCCAGCAGCGCAGGCTCGTCGGCGCAGCTGATCCCGGCCAGCTCCTGAAACTCCCGAAGGTTGGGCTTGATGAGATAGACGCCCGCCTCCAGCGCTGGTTTCAGCGAGGCGCCGGACGTGTCAACAATGACCCTGGCGGCCCCTTTCGAGGCCCGGACCACCCTGCCGTAGAAATCGGCCGGAACTCCCGGCGGCAGGCTGCCGCTTGCGATGACAAAGCCAGCCTGCGGACTGAGGTGCGCAATGGTGTCGAGACACTGCTGCCATTCGAATTCGCTGAGGGAGGCGCCCGGGAACACCAGCCGGAACTGCTCCTTGCTGGTCTCGTCGAAAACGGTGATGTCTTCGCGGGTATCGTTCGATATCGGGATCACGATACTGCGCACGGCCTCGCGTTCAACCAGCGCCGCCAGGGTTTGTCCGGTTGCGCCGCCTGCCGGATAGACTGCGGTCGCTTCAAGGCCGAGCCGTTTCAGGACACGGGCCACATTGATCCCGCCACCGCCGGGATCGCGCTGTGGCTCGGCGCAGCGCATCTTCGTGTAGGGCACCATCTTGCTGACCGAGGTCGAGATATCGACGGCCGGATTGATGGTCAGGGTGACGATGTCGAGTTGCGGTATCTCAGCCAAGGCCTTCGACCTCCATCAGGTTACGAAGGCCGACAAACGCGACGTCGTCGTCCAGGATCAAATAAGCCGGTATCGGCTCCAGGAATTTTCGGAGCCGCCCCTTCTCCTCGAAGCGCCGGCGAAACTGGGAGGCGGCAAGATAGTCTGGCATGTGGCGCAAAATGCCGCCGCCAATGAATATCCCACCTCTCGCATTCAGCGCGAGCGCGAGGTTGCCCGCGACGGACCCCAGCATCGCGCAAAACATATCAACGGCGCCGCGGCTAACCGTAGAAGTCCCGTCGATTGCCGCCCGCGTGATGTCGGCGGCGCGACGTTTTGGTGAGCTCACGCCGTCGATCTCGGCCAGAGCGTCATGGAGGTTTTCCAGTCCTGCGCCTGACAGAACACGTTCGGCGGACACATGTCCGAAGCGTCGGCGCAAATGCTCGATGACGGCATCCTCGCGCAAGGAGCCGCTCGCCATCGTGGAATGCCCCCCTTCGCTCGAAAGGACGATCCGCCCGCCGAGGTGCGGTATGCTGACGGCCATTCCCAAGCCGGTGCCGGGGCCGATTGCAGCAAGGGGCGCTCCTGCGATCCGCTGCCGCCCACCCAGCTGCAGCAGACTGCTCGCGCCAAGCCGCGGCAGGGCCCATGCAACCGCCTCGAAATCGTTGATCAGGCGTACGGTCGAGAATCCATGAGTCCGACGCAGTTCCTCGGCATCGATCACCCAGGAATTGTTCGTGAGCGCGCAGCGGCCATCCTGAACCACGCCGGAAGCGGCAAGGATTGCGTGAGCCATCTTGTCGACCTGGGTGGAAGCGGAGAGATAGGCAGCGAGCGCCTCCTGAAAGGTGGCGGAATCACTGACAGCCATACGGGTTATCGTGCTGACCATGCCGTCGGCCAACAGCGCGAAACGGACGTTGGTGCCTCCAACGTCTGCAAGCAGGGTGGTTCGGCTTGGCGGGATTGCCTTCATCATGGCTGCATCGCCTTGATCAGACCGGCATACCAGCCGAAGGACGATTTCGGCGTTCGCTGCAGCGAAGCATAATCAACGTATGTCAGGCCGAACCTGATGCTGTACCCGGAGTCCCACTCGAAATTGTCGAGAAGCGACCAAACGAAATAGCCACGAACATCGACGCCGCTGGAAGCGGCTTCGTTCATCGCGTTGATATAGGCCTTCAAGAACTCTATCCGACCCGGGTCGATCACCGCACCGGTCTGGTTGGGCTGGCCGGAATCACCATAGCCATTCTCGAGCACGTAAATGGGGAGGCCATACTGTGCGTGCACATCCTGCAGTGTTCGACTGAAAGCGTCGGGATCGATCGGCCATCCGATCGGGGTCAAGGGCAGGCTGGCCGGCTTGTCACCGAAGTCGTAGCCCAGCATCGAATCCGCCCGCGCCTTCACGTAGACCGGGCTATAGTGGTTCAGTCCGAACCAATCGAGCGGACGGCAAATCCGCGCCAGGTCGCCCGGCTGCATATGCGGTTCGATCGCCACGCGCATCGATAGAGGATACTCGCCGCGGCATTGCGGATCCGGAAAGCCCGCATTCCAATACACATTCAGGCGTGCCGCAGCCGCTGCATCGGCCTCGCTTGCGCTGGAAGGCCGGCATGGCTGTCGATTGTGGATACAGCCGATCGAGGCGTTGATCACGTTAGCGCGGAGCACATCCACCGCCGCCCCGTGGGCGAGATTGACGTTGTGGATCATGCGGTGGAGCTTGTCCTCGCTGCTGCCGTCGCGTTTGCCGAGCGAACGGCTGAACAGGCTGAACATCGACGGTTCGTTGAATGTCGCAAAGCGCTTGACCCGGTCGCCAAAGCGCGCGGCGATCAAACTCGCATAGTCGGCGAACCACACGGCCGATTCCCGATTGAGCCAGCCACCGCGCTCCTCCAAGGCCTGCGGAAGGTCCCAATGATACAGGCACAGCCACGGTTCGATACCGGCGGCCAAGAGCTCGTCGATCAGCCGGTCGTAGAATGAAAGGCCGGCCTCGTTGGCAGATCCGCGCCCGAGTGGCCGGACGCGCGGCCAGGCGACCGAGAACCGGTACGCCTGCACGCCCAGCGCCTTCATGAGACCGACATCTTCGCGGTAGCGATGATAATGGTCACAGGCGCTGTCGCCGGTATCGTGATTCTTGATTTCACCGGTCCGACAATAGATGTCCCAGATGCTCAATCCGCGCCCGTCCTCTTGAGTTGCCCCTTCGATCTGGAAGCTGGAGGTGGAAACACCCCAGATGAAATCGGGGGGCAGGCTGGCGGTATTTGGCAGTTGCGTTGTCGGCATGGACGACCTGCTTGGTCCTGCTCGATCGATGGCCGGACGCTGTTGCGCGGCCCGCCAGTCGGATCTTAGGCACGTTGTCTCCCTTCGACATTGGTAGTCATGCTGGTTCCGGGTGGTATTGAGATAGGTCAAGGAGCCTGGGTCGGGCCGTGCGATGGACTTGTATCCTTAGATTGTTGCTGGGGTCCGCGCTTGCGAAGAACGAAATGGGGAGGGCTCGTCGACGACGATCTCAGAGGAAGCGGCTTCTTCCGCGTTGCCGAGCGCGATGGCGTATTCTGGCTCGTCGATCCCGATGGTGGTAGATTTCTCTCGAAGGGGGTCGATACGGTCCGTTTCGATCAGGATCGGATCGGCGGGACCGAACGGGTGCCCTACGCCGAGGCTTGCCGGACTAAGTACGGCAGCCTGCAGATCTGGCGCACCGTTGTGTCTGACCGGCTGGCAAGCTGGAAGTTCAACACGGTTGGCTGCTGGTCGGACGAACTCGTCGCCAGTGCGGGATCGCAATTGCTGGCGACGGCGCCGACCGCTGAGCTCGGCGCGTCCTTCCGCTTGCACCGTCGTGAGCAAGTCTTTCCGGACGTCTTCGATCCCGGATTCTCGGCGCATATCCGCGCAAGTGCCGATCAACGTTGCAGGCATCGGCGCAACGATCCCGGCTTGCTCGGTACCTTCATCGACAACGAACTGTACTGGTCACCCGACTGGCGCGGTGCCGACGAGCTTCTGACGGTGTTTCTGAACCTGCCGTCTCATCGTCCCGGCAGGGTTGCCGCTATCTCGGGTCTGCAGGCCCATTATCGAGATTTTGCCCAATTCAATGCGGTATGGCGCACACAGGCGCGATCCTGGAAGAGCTCGGCAGGATCGAACATGTCGTGGCACCATACGTCAGACTGCGGCCCGGCGTCTTGAACGACGCACTTGAGACCAAGGCCAACCTGGCAGATCCCGCCCGCGAGGCATTCTCAGCAGATTGCGATGCCTTCGTGGCCGTCGTGGCCGACAAGTATTTCGAACTGTGCGTCTCGGCAATCAAGACGGCCGATCCCAATCATCTCGTGCTCGGATCCCGGTTCGGCTATCAGCCGCTCGCAGGCGTCATTGCAGCGGCCGGCCGCCATCTCGATGTGATCTCCTTCAATTGCTACGAGTTCGACCCTGGTCCGGTCATTGACGCTTATGCTGCCACCGGTAAGCCATGCCTGATCTCCGAATTCTCATTCCGAGGCGACGACGCAGGCTTGCCGAATACCAAAGGGGCGGGGCCACGGCTGGCTACTCAGCTCGACCGCGCCCGGGCTTTCGAGGGCTACGTTGCGGCAGCCCTCAGCAAGCCGAATGTAGTCGGTTATCACTGGTTCGAGCATGCCGATCAGCCAGCGCAGGGGCGTTTTGACGGTGAAGACTCGAATTTCGGCACGGTGACTATCGACGATCGGGTCTATGACGAGCTGACGAAGACGATGACCAGGGTCAACGTCGCGGCAGAACGCATTCATGCCGCTCCCGTCCCGGCTGTGATCTGATCGTTGCAGCGAGGGGAGTCTCACGTCTCGGATTTTGGCTGATTGGCTTCGGCGTCGGACACCACGGCCATGGTGCGAAACACGCTCGAGGGATTGACGCTGATCGAATCGATGCCAAGTCCCGTCAAATATCGCGCGATCTCCGGATAGTTCGCGGGCGCTTCGCCGCAGATGCCGATATGGCGACCGTTGCGCTTTGCGCCGACCACCGCCTGCCGAAACATCTCCAGCATTCCCGGGTCCCGTTCGTCGAAGTCGAAGGCTACGATATCGGAATCCCGGTCGACCCCCAGCGTGAGCTGGGTAAGATCGTTGGAACCAATCGAAAACCCATCGAATAACTGAGAAAACGCGTCGATCTGGATGACGTTATTCGGAATCTCGCACATGACGTAAATTTCGAGACCGTCTTCGCCGCGTCTCAGTCCGTTGGCCGCCATCGTGGCGATCACGCGACGGCCTTCCTCCACGGTTCGGCAGAACGGCACCATGACGCGCAGATTGGAGAGACCCATCTCCTTTCGCACCAGGCGAAGCGCCGCGCACTCCAGCGCAAATCCTTCGGTGTAGGCGGGATGACTGTAGCGCGAGGCACCCCGGAATCCCAGCATCGGATTCTCTTCCCTGGGCTCAAAGCCTTCCCCGCCAATCAGGCTGGCATATTCGTTGGTCTTGAAATCGGAAAGCCGTACGATCACTGGCTTCGGATAGAATGCCGCGGCGATGGTGCCGACGCCTTCCGCCAGTCGTTGAACAAAGAAGTCGGCCGGGCTCTGGAAGCCTCTGACCAAGCGTGCGATCTCGGCCCGTGCCCTGGTTGACTTTATCTTGTCCGGCTTGAGCAATGCCATGGGGTGAACGCGGATGTGCTCACTGATGATGAACTCCATCCGGGCGAGGCCGACTCCGGCCTGCGGCTGCATCGCCGTGCGGAAAGCCATCTCCGGAGTTCCGACATTCACCATGATAGCCGTGCGCGGCTGTCGTAGCTCGCTCACGGGTGTCTTGGTCACGTCAAACGCAACCTTTCCCGGATAAACGCTTCCAACGTCACCTTCGGCGCAGCAGATCGAGACTTCAGTCCCGGTCTTGATCTTCTCGGTCGCGTGCGTGGCGCCGACCACGGCGGGGATGCCCAGCTCTCGGGCCACGATCGCCGCATGGCAGGTGCGACCGCCCTTGTCGGTGATGATGCCGGCCGCGATCTTCATGATCGGCTCCCAATCCGGGCTGGTGGCCGGTGCCACCAGAATTTCTCCAGGACGGAAGGCTGCAAGATCGCGCGCGGACGAAATGCGGCGCGTACGCCCGGATGCGATCTTCTCTCCGACAGCGCGGCCGTTGACGATGACCGAGCCGTGTCCCTTGAGATTGTAGGTCTCATAGACGTCCGCTGCACGCTGGGAGGCAACGGTCTCTGGCCGGGCCTGAATGATGTAAAGCTTCCCGTCGACCCCGTCCTTGGCCCATTCGATGTCCATCGGCATCGAAACGCCGGCATGTCTGGAGTAGTGGGCTTCGATCCGGACCGCGATCTCGGCCAGGCTCAGGACCTCCGGATCGGAAATGCAAAACTTCTGTCGTTCGGCGTCAGGCACGTTGCGCGTGAGCGTCGCATGGCTGCCTCCGCGCTTGCCATAGATCATGCGGATCTGCTTGGCTCCGAGCCGGCGACGCAGCACCCGGCGATATCCCTGGCTGAGCGTGGGCTTGTGGACGTAGAATTCGTCCGGATCCACCTGGCCTTGCACGATGGTCTCGCCGAGACCGTAGCAGCCCGTGACGAAGACCACGTCACGAAAGCCGGATTCGGTATCGAGCGTAAAGACGACACCGCTGGCCGCCAGATCGGAGTGGACCATTTTCATCACGGCGACAGAAAGCGCGACCTTGAAATGATCGAAGCCGTTGTCGATGCGATAGGAAATCGCGCGATCGGTGAAAATGGAGGCAAAGCAGCGCCGGCAAGCTTCGAACAAGTCTTTGGGCCCGCGCACATTGAGAAAACTTTCGTGCTGGCCTGCAAAACTCGCTGTCGGCAAATCCTCCGCGGTCGCAGAGCTCCGTACGGCGACAGCGACCCCGGTCCCGGCCTCGCGTTCAAGCTGCCGATAGGCTTCCACGATCTGTTCGCGCAGCAGCGGCGTGTCCATTGCCTTGTATATGATCTCGCGGGCCTTAGCGGCTTTGCTCGCGAGGTGCTTGATCTTGCTCTTGTCGATCCCATCGAGAAGCCGGTGAAGTTCGTCCGCGACACCGCCCCGCAATAGCGCTTCGCGATAGGCGTCTGCCGTGATGGCGAAGCCATTGGGGACGGCAACCCCGTGGGATGCGAGAGCTGAATACAATTCGCCGAGCGAAGCGGTCTTGCCGCCGACCAGCCCGACATCGCCCAATCCGATTTCGAGGAAAGATCTGATATATCCGGACATGCATGCAGCAGATCACGCCGAGCGTGCCCGGCCTTGAGGCAGGTCAACCTTTCGATGGATTTACGTGTCTCCCTACAAGCCGTCGATCACGTTCCGGAGCAAGGTCTGGACACGCTCAGCCGATGCCTTGAGGTCAGGATCTTCATTTGCCTGCATCGACGCGACGGGATCAATGGCAGCGATTTCGGTGCGATCGTGAGCGATCTCCTGAACGACGACGTTGCAGGGCAGCATGGTGCCGACCTTGTCCTCAAGCTGGAGTGCTTCGTAGGCAAGCTGTGGATTGCATGCCCCAAGGATACGATAGTTTCGGAAATCGACACCGAGCTTGTCCTTGAACGTTCGCGTGACGTCGATTTCCGTGATGATGCCGAAGCCGCCTTGCTTGAGAGCTTCGGTAGTGCGTCGCACGGCTTCGTCGAACCCGACCTGCAAGGTCTTGCTGAAGTAATAGCCCATTTTGAAATCCCTCCTGGTGAGCTGGCATCAGGCTCGACCGTGAACAGGAAACAATCCGAACTCTCGTTTTTCAAGAGCGCTGACGTCCTACCAAAGGTGCCGCCAAAAGCGCCCCCGGTCCGAAGGCGAATCCAGCCGGCTCTTCTGCTCGTCGCTGAGCGTGGCGTAGAAGGCCTCAAAAGCGGGACGCATGGTCTTCACGGCCTGCAGCATCGCCTCCATGCGCTTCTCCATGAACTCCATTCGACCGACCGCGGTGGGCGGCACTTCAGTCGGGCAAGCGAGGCGCAGAGCCTCGGAGGCTTTGTCGGATGCCGCCTTCAATTCATCGAACTTGGCACGTTGAGCGTCTGTTGGTTTGATGACCTGTTCGAGCCGGTCGATGCGCCATCCGGAAAAGCCGACGGCAGCAGGGCTGCATGTGCCTCGGAATCCACCTCGGTCCATGAATCCCGGCCCCATCATCATGCCGGACCCCATCATGTCTCGTCCCCATCCATGCGCTCCAGGTCCGTAAGGCTGCGCGTTGGCGCCTATGGAAGACATTGCGATGGTGAGCGATACCGAAGCGGCTGCAACGAGTTGATTGAATTTGAGCATGGTATGGTCCTCCATTGCTATCAATCTCTCGGTCGAGATCCGAAACGTCCCACCTTATGAGGCAATCCTCGACAAGCCGTTGAGATGGATCAAATTGTAGCGCGTTGGGAGATCGCAGCTGCAGCGACGTCTCGTAGAATCGGTACGAGCCAACGGCCCTTGCCATGAAGACAATCATTGATCCGAACGACACTGACTGGCCGGCTAATGATCGCCCTCCTGGACTTTACTCTCCGGCGAGGTCGCGGCTGCGATAGCGAGTTGAACGGTTTCGTCCTGCGTCTTGATGGCCCGGGTCAGGGAAAACAATCGTTGGCGGGTGTCATAAAGCTGATCAAGCAGCGACAGCACTACCGGTAGCGCGCTGTCATCAACATCGAGTTCATAGGTCAGGGTACAGATGAGACGGATCCGCGCGCATTCCAAGTCTGAGAACGTCAGAGGCCCTCCGTCCTGTTCCGGAACGACGAGCTCTTCGCTGATCCAACGCTCGAGATCGCTGCGCTGGAGCGCGGAGATGGTCGCCAAGAGATCATCGACAGCTATCACGGCTCCATCTCCTTGCGTGGATCCTGAGGGTTGTTCGGACGCCATGCTTCCAGAAACTGTATCAGTTCGGGTTCTTCGACCGTGGGAAGGATCACCTTCAGCGTGATCAATTGATGTCCGCGCTGCCCGGACTTTCGGTTGCGGATACCTCGTTCGCGCAGCCGCAGCGTGGTTCCGGAATTCGAACCCTTTGGGATTGTCACCGTCACCGCTTGAGTGATTGTCGGCACCTCGATCCTGCCTCCCAGCACCGCCTCGCGCAGGGTTACGGGTATTTCGACGTGGATGTTGTCATCCTTGCGATGGAAGAACGGATGCGGCTGGATGTGCAACTCGACATAGGCATCGCCAGGCGGTCCGTCGCCATAGCCAGGCATTCCCTGGCCTTTTAGCCGCAGCATCTGTCGGTCCTCGGCGCCCTCGGGGACAATCACCTCCAGGGTCTTGCCGTCCGGCAGCGTGATGGTGTGCGCGGCGCCGGTGGCGGCGTCCACGAAGGCCACTGGTAGAACGTAGCTCACATCCTGACCGCGCGCCCGGAATGCCCGCTCTGATCGTTGCCCTCTGCCGGCAAACGCTTTTGCCAGGAATTCTTCCAGATCTTCGTTGCTGTCAAATCCATCCTGCGCGGCGTGGGTGGTGTAGGCAGGCCCGTCCGCGAAGTCGCGATAGAAACGCTCCTGCGGTCGCTCTGCGCCGCTGGCGTCGATCTCACCCGCGTCAAACCGCCGCCGCTTCTCCTTGTCTTTGAGCAGATCGTTGGCAGCCGAGATGGCCTTGAACTTGGCCTCTGCCTCCTTGTCGCCCGGATGGAGGTCAGGATGAAATTTGCGCGCGAGTTTTTTGAAGGCGCTTTTGATTTCCTTGTCGGTCGCGGATCGGGTTACGCCGAGCGTCTCGTAAGGGTCTTTCATTCACCTGATCCCCGAAGGTCTACGAAATCCAGTCAATCTTCGCGGCCTTTCTGGGAACCGGCGCCACTGCCATTTTGGGATGCCCTACGATGATGGGCGCGGCTGGCACGGTCGTGCCGGCAAGCTTGAGCGACGACTTCCCCTCCGACGTTCCAAGCCAGCCCTGTGCAAACCCGATCCAGCATGTTCCCAACCCGACGGCGCAGGCCGCCAGCATCAAATTCTCCGCCGCGAGAGCACAATCCTCAACGACCCATGGGCCCTCGGGTGCCGAGATCACGACCAATGCTGGAGCGTGATAGAATATGTCGAAGTCGGGATTTTCGAGAATGCTTTGGAAGTGATGCGATGCCAACGCCGCAGCCGAGGTCTTGAGCATATGGGCCTTTGCCTCGCGCGAAATGCGCGAGAGCAGCGCTTTGTCCCGCACGATCGTAAACAGCCATGGCTGTTGATTGACGGCGCTAGGCGCCTGGATGGCAGCATCGATGAGTTGCCGCAACACCTCCTCGTCCACCGGCTGCGAGGTGAATTCGCGTACCGCGCGCCGACTATAGATTGCTTCCTTGAGATCCATGGCCGTCTCCATTTGCAACCAATGAGCTAATCCTGACGCGCCCGTCATTTCTCGGCTTGATGTCGATCAAATCGATGGAGCCGCAACGGTCCTAGGCTGAATGATTGGAGGTTGATGCTGGATGCAGGAGCCGCCATCATGGGATCGTTAGCGCAAAATCCAGATAGCTCTGATGAGGTGAAGTCGTTTCCCGCGCTCCGGGCAGAGATGGTCAAGCACAATATCGCCGCGCGCGGCGTGCGTGACGAACTCGTTCTCGAGGCAATGGGCAAAGTGCCGCGCGAGCTGTTCCTGCCGGAGAGGCTTCGCGAGTTCGCCTACGAAGACTCGCCGCTCCCGATCGCCGGGGAGCAGACCATTTCTCAGCCCTACATCGTCGCTTTCATGGCGGAAGCGCTCATGCTCAGGGGCGGCGAGAAGGTGCTCGAGATCGGCGCCGGTTCTGGTTACGCCGCCGCGGTGCTGTCGGAGATCGCGGCCAATGTCTACACGGTCGAACGCCTCGGCACCCTCGCGAAAAAGGCGGCGGTCACACTTGCCGAACTCGGCTACGATAACGTCCACGTCCTGCATGGAGACGGCACCAGAGGCTGGCCCGAACATGCGCCCTACGACGCCATCGTGGTGGCCGCCGGCGGTCCGCAGGTTCCAAAGGCGCTCAAGGAACAGTTGAAGATCGGTGGCAGGCTGGTGATTCCGGTCGGCGTCGATCAGCACACCCAGGAATTGGTACGCGTCATCCGTGTTTCGAAGGACGAGTATCGCAACGAAGACATTGCCGATGTCCGCTTCGTTCCATTGATCGGAGAGGAGGGGTGGGCGGCTGCAAGAGGCGAGACCCGCGCGCCCGTGCGACGAGCGTTTCGGCCGGTCGCTCCGGATGAGGAAACGCTGGTCCGTAATCTCGCCGACGCCGCTGAATCGTTTCCATCCATCGAGGCGGCCGATCTTGGCCCGCTGATGGAGCGTATCGGGTCGGCGCGCATCGTGCTGCTCGGCGAGGCGACCCATGGTACCTCCGAGTTCTACCGGATGCGCGAACGCATCACCCGGGATCTGATCGTCAAGAAGGGCTTTCGCTTCGTGGCGATCGAGGGAGACTGGCCGGACGCCGCCCGTGTCGACCACTATGTGCGGCATTTCGAGTATCCTCCGTCGGAGTGGACTGCGTTCGCGCGGTTTCCGACCTGGATGTGGCGAAACACCGAGGTACGCGATTTCGTCAGCTGGTTACGAAAGCACAATGGCACGGTGGACAAGAGTGAGCGCGTCGCGTTTCACGGTCTCGATCTCTACAGCCTCTACGATTCAATTCGGTCGGTCCTGAACTACCTCGACGAAGTCGATCCTGCCTCGGCGCATGTAGCCCGCGAGCGCTATGGTTGCCTGACGCCGTGGCAGCGCGACCCCGCTACGTACGGCCATGCGGCGCTGACCGGATCCTATCCGACTTGCGAATCCGACGTGGCGCGCGCGCTCACTGATCTCCTGGCCAAGCGCCGGGCCTATGCCGAGCACGATGGCGAACGGTTCCTCGACGCCGAGCAAAATGCCCGTCTGGTGGCCAACGCCGAGCGCTACTATCGGATCATGTATTACGGCTCGCGCGCGTCATGGAACCTGCGCGACAGTCATATGTTCGACACCCTCAAGAACCTGCTGGCATTTCATGGGCCGGACAGCAAGGCGGTGGTATGGGCGCACAACTCGCATGTCGGCAACGCGTCGGCGACTGAGATGGCCGCCCGCGGCGAACACAATATCGGCCAGCTCTGCCGTAAGGAGTTTGGCGCCCAGGCGTATCTGGTTGGCTTCGGCACCCACGGCGGCACCGTCGCCGCGGCATCCGATTGGGGCGGCCCGATGGAGGTCAAGACCGTCCGCCCGTCGCTTCCCAACAGTTATGAACAGCTGTGTCACGCAGTGGGCCTTCCGCGCTTCATGCTTGGTCTGCGCGGTCGTGGCGATCTCTGCGGTTCAAAGGGTCTTGGCAAGGAACGGCTTGAGCGGGCCATCGGCGTGATCTACAGGCCCGAAACCGAACTTGCGAGCCACTATTTCCAGGCCAATTTGCCGCAGCAATTCGACGAATACATCTGGTTCGACGACACCCGGGCGGTGACTCCGCTGGACACGGCCGAGATCGTCGGGCTTCCGGACACTTATCCATTCGGGGTGTGATCTCGTGATGAGCAGTTCAAGAGAGAAAGTGAATTGTGCAAGGATGATCAGAGGGCGCCGGCGCCCATAGCGAAGCATGAGCCGGAGCTGCCCGCACCGGACCGAGTCCTTAGCGCCCTGAAGACGAAGCCGGTCGACCGGGCGATCGCGGATGCCATTGAGGACGACGAGGTGAGAGAGGCACTGCTCCACCGGAACAAGCGCCCCTAGCCCGCGTGTCGCATGTGAATTCGCGTTTCAGCGTGGCGTGAGCGTCACTGACGAAGAAGTTAAGCTGATCAACTTGGAGGGCGCTGAGGGTGAAGATTCGGGTCGGCTACGAGATGATTTACGACTTTCCTCAGCCTACACCCATGATCATGGTGTTGGGCGCTCATTTCACGCGGGCTTCAGATGTGATTGTGCCCGACTATCTGACGACGGATCCCTCCGTTACGATCGTCCCATACCGTGATGGCTTCGGCAATTGGTGCAGCCGCATCGTTGCCCCACGCGGCCGGATGCGCCTGGCGGCTGACGGTATCATTCGCGACGCAGGCTTGCCGGATGTCGTTGTGCCCACGGCACAACAACATGCGATCGAAGACCTGCCGGCAGAGACGATCGTCTATCTTCTTGGTAGTCGCTATTGCGAAACAGACCTGCTGTCCGATGTCGCGTGGAAGCTTTTTGAGAAGGAGCCACCTGGATGGGCGCGCGTTCAGGCGATCTGCGATTTCGTTCACAATCACATTCAATTTGGCTATGAGCATGCGCGCTCAACAAAGACGTCATGGCAAGTCTTCAAAGAGGGCAAGGGCGTTTGTCGCGACTACGCGCATCTGGCCATCACCTTCTGCCGCTGCATGAACATTCCGGCAAGATACTGCACCGGCTATCTGGGCGACATCGGTATGCCCCCGCCATATGCTCCAGGCGATTTCGCCGGATGGTTCGAAGCTTACATTGGCGGGCGTTGGTACACGTTCGATCCGCCCAACAACATCCCGCGTATCGGACGCATCTTGATTGCTCAGGGGCGTGACGCTGCTGACGTCCCGATTACCCATACGTTTGGGCCCAATACCTTGGTCAGTTTCAAGGTGTGGACCGACGAGATCAAGTCATAGCAATCGGCGAGCCGATGCCGCCTGCCGATGCGGGGGGCGGGCGTTGATCAGTGTTGTGGCGGCACAGGCCCCAGCAGCCGTGTATGAGCTTTTGATCTGCATCAATCGCTCCTGTCGCGTCTCAAGCAGAATGCACAAATGTAGTCGCCTAGTGTGGGGCATCAGATGCGGCGTCGCGTCAAGCAGACGAAAGCTCTGGAAGAGCGCCTTGGCGAAGAGGCGAGGCGATTGCGTCAGCAAGCAAAATTGCTGGCTGCTGGCCCTGAGCGCGAAAGACTGATACGCAAGGCCCGGCAGGCTGAAAGTGGCTTGCAGATCAGCAATTGGCTGCGCTCACCGGGTCTTAAGCCGCCGGAGTAGTTCTCCGCAACTAGGAACGGTGGCTGCTGGAATACCAAACTTGTTATCGTTGGTATTGGAGTAAGCCATGAGCAATGCGTGCACGCCTCCAGGACAAGAGCCCGTTCGACCGGAGCCATTTCGACAGCCGGAGGATTGCCCCCGCGCATTTTGCGTTGCGATCGAGGCGGGGCAGAAGGAAGTCGAAAGGCTAAAGCACATTGAGGCCCAATTGCGAGACGCTCTTGCGCGTGAACGAGTGCTGCTGGATCAGAAAGACGAATTAATTAGGCACAAGGATCTGATGAGCCGCGAGTCTGATCATAGACTGATGAACGGCCTTCAGATGGTTGCAAGCTTGCTTTCACTGCAAAGCCGGGAAGCGCCGAACGCTAAGGCTGCCGATCAATTGAAGATCGCTGCAAATCGCGTCGCCACAATAGCCAGCGTACACAAGCGCCTTCATGCTCTTGATCACGTCGGAAGTGTCGAGCTCAAGAATTATCTTGAGAACCTCTGCCACGACCTGAAGGGGATTCTTCCGGGCGGGCATCGGAATCTTGCAGTCGAAGGGATTGCGGTGGAAGTGCCGACCACGATCGGAGTACCGTTGGGATACATCGTTAGTGAGCTTGTTACGAACTCCGCCAAACATGCCGACGGAAAGATCACAATAAGATTGGGCATGAGTGCGGGAGGCTACGAACTCTCGGTCTCTGACGACGGCCCCGGCTTTCCAAAGGGATTTGATCCAACGAAGTCGAAAGGTCTCGGGATGAAGATCGTTTCATCCTTGGTCAATCAAATCGGTGGGCAGGCAATCTTCGGCGCAAGTCCTTCCGGGCGAGGCGCGCGTTTCACGGTGCGGTTCACGCTCAACAAGCTATCAGCATCCGTTGCAGAGAGCGCTGCTCCGAAGAGCGTATTATCTGACCTGGATGATCAGCGAATGCCTGTATCTGTAAGCACGCGGCCGATGTGTCCGGTGTGTAAGCACCGGATGGCATTGGCACGCGTCTCGCCTGGCAAGCGTGGTTTCGAGGAGCGTACATTTGAATGCTCGACCTGCGAACGCACGGAAGTGGCGTCTTTCGCCGTGGATCCAATGAAAACAGATGCTGTCGGCTGGCTGGCAGGCGAGTTGAGGCCGACGCGCTAATTCGACGACGGCTTTGTGTGACAGAAGGCAGCTATTTCTTCGGCGCCTTCGTGGGTGCGACGTGGGGTGTTGTCGAGCAACAAGAGCTGCGAAAGCCGAGAGCGGGCACGGTTTACGCGACTCTTTATCGTCCCGACTGCGCAGTGACAGACTTTTGCTGCGTCTTGATACGAAAATCCGGATACACCAACCAGAGTGAGCGCTTCACGCTGATCAATCGGGAGCTTTGCGAGCGCATCACGGAGTTCTTGGAATTCCAGATGGCTGATCTGATCGGGTTGCGAATCCAGCTTTTCGGCAGCGCGCCCGTCCACGTCTTCCACCTCGCGCCGTCCTTTGCGGTACTCCGACCTGAAATGGTTTCTTAGAATCGTGAACAGCCACGCCGACATGTTGGTGCCCGGCTGAAACGAGTGAATGTTAGATAGCGCGCGCAGCAGTGTCTCCTGCACCAAATCGTCGGCGCGGTCTCCATTTCGGCACAATGAAATCGCGAAAGCGCGAAGACTTGGGACGGCAGCCAGCATTAAATCGCGGGATGCAGACATTGGCCTCGGCAGGAGTGTGTCTCGCTGGTCAACCTGACGGACCAAGGAAGGTCGCGGGATAGACAAGGAGGGTGCTGGTTGAATTGCGACGAGGCCGATTGCGGGCAACTCCGCTGAGCCGGTCGAACGAACGGCAATCATCAAATATACTCCAGGTGTCCTGATCCGGCGGGCACCGCGCCTTTTGGCAGGTATTGGATTGAGTTCTCATGTGGGTACTCCAACCCCAAATAGCCATGCATGAGTTCAGGCGCGTCTGTCGATATTCGGTGTAACCGCTCGGTAGCCTAACCGGCGATTAGGCCGAGCTAACGCCACATCGGCACGGTAAATTCGGTCGAAGTCGATTGCAGGGGTGCAGCCGCTTTGACTGCCCAGTTCAAACGGCACCCGCGAGTTTCATACCCAGAACTGGTTGACCCAAATCAATATTGAACTTTCAAATGTCCGATCTGATCTCGATGCTTCCAAGCGGATAAAGTCCGCGGCTGATAGAGATGGAGCCCGGTGATGAATTTCATGAAAATTCTGCTCGGTGCGGGTTTGGTTGCCGCAGCAACGTCAGCGCTCGCGGCCAATGTCACCGGTGCAGGCGCGACCTTTCCGTTTCCGTTGTATTCCAAGTGGGCCGACGCCTACCACAAGGAGACCGGAAACAATCTGAACTACCAGTCGATCGGGTCCGGCGGTGGTATCAAGCAGGTCCAGGCCAAGACCGTTACATTTGGCGCCACCGACATGCCACTAAAGGCCGAACAGCTCGAGAAGGATGGGCTGACGCAGTGGCCGATGGTGATGGGGGCGATCGTTCCCGTGGTCAATCTCGAGTCTGTAAAGCCTGGCGAGCTGGTGTTCGACGGCGAAACGCTGGCCGACATCTATCTCGGCAAAATCACGAAGTGGAACGATTTGGCGATCAAAAAGCTCAATCCTAATGTGACGTTGCCGAACGAAGCGATTGCGGTGGTGCATCGTTCTGATGGTTCAGGCACGACCTTCAATTTCACCAACTACCTGTCCAAGGTCAGCGCGGACTGGAAGTCCAAGGTCGGCGAGGGCGCCGCCGTTGAGTGGCCAGTCGGCGTCGGCGCTAAGGGTAACGAAGGCGTTTCCGGGAACGTCGGCCAGAGCAGAAATTCGATCGGCTATGTGGAGTACGCCTATGCCAAGCAAAATAAGATGACCTACGCCGCGATGGTCAACAGGGTTGGCGCTATCGTGCAGCCAAACGTGGAGACCTTCCAAGCCGCCGCCTCGAATGCCGACTGGGCCAAGGCCCCAGGCTATTACTTGGTCCTCACTGATCAGCCTGGTGAGAGGTCGTGGCCCGTCACCGCAGCGACCTTCATCCTGATGCGCAAGGAGCCGTCTAACAAGATAGCTTCCGCGGAGGCTATCAAGTTCTTCAGATGGGCATTCGCGAAGGGCTCCAAGACGGCCGAGGAACTCGACTATATTCCCATGCCTGACAACGTGATTAAGTTGATCGAGAAGACATGGTCGAACGATATCAAGAGCTGAGTGCAATTGTCGTGGACCCCAAGGTATCAAATGGTCCATTGATCTAGTCCAATTGACACGATGCAAACCTACCGCTCAATGCGTTGTGGCGACTAAGGCCCCGGACGCCTCTTGTTGAGGGCAATTTGGCAGATGCACGGGCGGCATTACCCGCGCGTCGATAGTCAATTGAGTCGCGGAGCTGTCGCTCGCCACAGCCACTTGCGGAACGAACGAGCAATCACCATATAGAACTTATCGAGTTTCGGCCGAACGACTTGGCCTCGCCGCTTAAAGCGCGCCTGACTGACGACCCTCCCTCCAGATCTCGAATTCGCATGCTGCGCCGAGCGCGGCTTCAAACACTTATCCTAAAGGACGATCACCCATGAATACGGGAACTGTGAAGTGGTTTAACGGCCAAAAAGGCTTCGGCTTCATTCAACCAGACCAGGGAAGCCAAGATGTCTTCGTTCATATCAGCGCGGTTGAACGCGCCGGCATGGGCAAACTCGATGAGGGACAGAAGGTCTCTTTCGACATCGTTGCTGACCGCCGGACCGGCAAGTCTGCAGCAGAAAACCTGCGAGCCGCCTAAGCTCGCAATCGGTGCCATGCTGCTTTGACCTCGGATGTACTGGCAGAGCCTCTGGTTTCGCAACCCCGCGACCGGTTTACCGGCCGCGGGGTTGTTTTGCGACCGGTCTATAAAGACTGCCCAACTGGCGCTTGAGCCGCTTCCTTACTGCGATAGCCGTGGACCAAAGCGATGCGGTCGCAAGAGTATTGTCTGCCGACGTTGATCCAACGTCGTCTCGAGCGGGAGCGATAAAGTGGCATCTGCCGCAAACGTCCCCATATAAGATGAATGACAAAATGGCAATCGAGCGCGCGGCAGCCGCACAGGACGAAGGCTGAACTCCGTCAGATGCTGACCGAAGCGGTCCGCAATACGCCCAGTGCGGGCCTGCGACCAAAGCCCTTGGCGAAACGCGACGGCATTGAGGATCGGACGTCGGCTTGCGTCGATTAAGCGGCCGCAGTCGTCACGGTTCCTAAACTCATACCGAGCAAAGACTTTCGAAAATCCGTGAAGGAGTAGGATGCGCAAGTTTCCCAAGCCCACTGAACAAGAGGCCGACGAGGGGCCCCAGAAGGTATCCTTCCAGATCGCGAATGGGAATACGCGTCAAACCTGCATTTTGCAAACCGCTCTCCCGACCAAAGCGCAGGCCCAGAAGTACCTAATGGCGAATTGGCCGATGATTGAAAAGATGGCTCGCGACGCGCTCGCGGCGGGGGCCGCTGAAGACGGCAAGATCAGGCTGACAGTGGGCTGTGCGGCGTGACACGGAAGCGCGATGGCATTTCTCGCGAGAAGATCCGGCGCTGTCGCTCGCCTTTGAGGAGGCTCTTAGCAAGGGCCACAATTCGCGGTGGCCAGCGGTTAGATAGTCGAACTGTATCGGCGGGTAAAGGGCCCTGAGATCTCAGACTCCCCAAGGACGGCGCGAGAGTTGAGTTTCTTAGCCCAATAAGGTTCGGGCCCTCGTAACGGCATCATAAAGTTCGATCTTGAGCATCGGGTAAGTGGATTTGAGCTGACGACCCGATGCTTCGGCAGCTTCGGCCGTATCGAACTCAGACTTGAAGTGCCCGTCGACTATGATCACAAATCCCTCCGTCGGCGGCCGGTCGGCACGGGGCGTCCTCTGTTCGGGCTCGTCAATCGAGTGAGCTGGCTTATTCATCGGAACTCTCATCGTATCGCAGAAGCGCAGCCGGCGGCTCTTTAGACCGACAGCCCACTCAGCAGCGGAATCTCGTCAGGGCATCGAAAGAACGGGATGACAACACCCGGAGACCGCACCAAGCTTGTCCGGTCCGGGTCTCCGGTTTGTTGCGACGACTGTGCAGGATCAGGCAGCCTTGCCCGGCGCCGCCGCTGTATCCGATACCGGGCTCGCGCTCGGTGGAGCGCCTGTTTTGATTTCGATCGTCTTGGTAGTCTTCACGGCCTTGGCAGGCTTCTTGATGGCGAGATGCAGCACGCCCTTGTCGAAATGAGCTTCGACGGCTCCATCTTCCGGCTTGAAAGGCAGAGACATCGATCGATAGAAGGAGCCGTAGCTGCGCTCCTCGACATGCCAGTCCTTTTCATCTTTCGTGCTCTCCGCCTTTTTCTCGCCGGAGATGACCACCTGATTGCCGTCAAGGCTGACCTTGATATCTTTCTCGTCCACGCCGGGAAGCTCGGCGGTCACCTCGAAGGCATCCTTGGTTTCAGCCACATTGATTGCCGGCACGCCCGCCCCGATAGTGCGAGATGGCAACCCCTGATTGAAAGCGCGAAGCGCGTCTTCCATGTCACGTCGCATCGTCCTGAATGGGTCGAATACGGATTCCTGGCTGGTAGTCCACAATCTCGGAAGGCTCATTTGTTCTCTCCCATGGGCTGAAGGAATGTCGAGATAGTGCTGCGCCTGTGCGCGACGGCGTTGATGTAGCGCAAATTGGCTGGGTTGCTTGAAAGCGGAAAGGCCACATGATGAAGCATGCGGGCGAGAGTGCACGTGAGTAAGAGAGTGCACGTCAGTAAGGTTTACCCAACGAGCAGAGCATGTCCGGCCGGCTCAACCAGCGCTCAGAAGTTCTTGTTCTCGTCTTCCGTGCCAAGTGTTAGGCTGATGCCACAGCGCGGTGTATTTGGGAGTGGTGCAATGGAGCGCTATATTCACAACGAGAACATACGCCGTTATCGCAAGCTCCTCGAGGAGGAGACTAACGAGGATAAACGAGCCGTCATCCGAAAGCTCCTGGCCGAGGAAGAAGCGAAAGACGTTTCGTCAAATCCAGCAAAGAATGATCACTCAAGGCATCCGTGAGCAGAAGGAAGGCCGTGGTCGCCTGTTGGCCCTGAGGGATAAGGGCCCTCAGTTGCCCTTACTGTAGTTCGTTGCGTGCTTCCCATCCGTTCCGCGCAACTAAGCGGCCATCGTGTGTTCATAAATTGCGGGGGGCGTCTTCCGACAACAGTGCCTCGTAAGGTGATCGACTACCTCGTCGACATAGTATGGCTTAGCGAAGCAAGGGACGCTCTGAAAGCGTTTCGGGATCGTGTCTGCGCTGTAGCCGGTCGCGAAGACGAATGGTACGTGCCTCCGAACCAGATCGTCAGCTATGGAATATGTAGCTTCACCCCGCAATCTGACTTCCATCACCACTGCGTCGAGGTCGTGGTTTGCGGCGCACGCTTTTGCTTCGTCTAAAGCTGGAATTGGGCCTATCACAGTCGCCCCGCGATCTTTCAACGCCCTCTCCAGATCGTCAGCGAGGAAGTATTCGTCTTCCAGGACGAGAATGCGACAGTCCTTCAAACTCGCGCTATGATGCCATTGCATGGTGGCAATTTCCTCCCGCTTATCTTTGTTTTGATAAGGAGGCATTTTCTCAATGAGGGTGTTGACGCGCATCAATCGGGTAGAGCCCCTTGCTCTTTTCGCTTTCGTCGGGATCGTTCTCCACCCACGGCGCCGCCGCATGCGAAAGCAAAGTCATGTTTGAATATCGCGGCCGACATGACCTAAGTCTTATCCGGCACCGCCTTGGCCTCGATTGCCGCGACAAGCTCGGGCGCAAGGTGCGCGGATAGGCGCTGAATGATGTTGAGGAGCTGCAGGATTTCCTGCTCACGTAAGGCGTCGATCTTGTTGTGCAGCAGTTCGATCTCGAGTTCAGCTTTCACATTTATCCGGTAGTCGTGTTCTGCATGCCTGCGGTCAATTTCAGATTGGCGGTTCTGGCTCATCATAATGATTGGCGCTGCGTAGGCCGCCTGGAAGGAGAGAACCAAGTTCGGCAAAATGAAGGGATAAGGGTCCCAATGTTTGATAAATGCCATCATGTTCAGCATGATCCAAATGCCGAGAAGGACGCTTTGGATGATGATGAAGTGCCAAGAACCAACTGTTTCAGCGACCCGGTCGGCAAACATCGCGCCCGGCGTCAGTGCGAGCTTTGGTAAGTTGCGGGCTGGTTTCTGCGTCCGGAGTTCTCGCAGCCGCTCCTGGTCTTCTGGACTGAGGTGGACCTTGTGAGTTTGCTCATTGGTCATTTGTTGCATCCACAGTTTGAGAGGGGTCTGCCGGCCACGTGACGAAGCCAGTATTACCATCAACGGCTGTTGCCTGATCTCTATTGCCGAAAATCCGTAAACGTGAAATGGGCGGGCTCTTGTGGCAAGGTTAGTAGCTACCAAAGCCGGCGAGGCGCCTGTGTGGGCCGCGACGCCGGGTTCGCAACGCCGCGTCGCCAGGAGAGGAAGGAACGGTCCGAATGACTATACCAGCGAAAGCCGAGGGGCCACCGCCGCCCGTCTTCGTTTTGGAGATCGACGGTCAGCCGATTCTGGCGTTCAGAGCTGCGACGATCCGTCAGGCCAGAGAACTCGGCAAAGAGGACTGGCTGCAAGAGGACTTGAAGCGAATGATGATCGGCCACAGGGCGCTTTGGAATGGGAAGTCACCAATCAGGGTGCGTCGCGCCAAGCCAGCAGAAGAAGTGTACTACGTTGACGCGAAAACGGAGAATGCTGCCGGTGACTTGCCCTTGGTCTATCTGGTTCGGCGGGACGATCAAGCGGATACAAATAGTCCCGTCACCCGTGGATCATTTCCGCCCCGGAGATAGTTTCGAACACTTTATCGGGGACTGGCTCACCTGATTTACGAAAGAGATGATCGCGCTGCTGCACGGAAGCGACTTTCCAACGACGTCCCATTCAGCGGCCAAGTGTTTCGAGGAAATTCTCGCGCCATGTCGTAATGCTATTGCGACGCAGCACCACCATCATGGCCTGCCAACGCTCGCGGCGCTCCTCAAGCGGCATCGCCAGCGCATTCCGCAATGCTTCGGCGACGGCGTCTGGGTCATACGGATTGGCGAAGACGGCAGCGTCGAGTTCATAGGCCGCGCCCGCGAAGGGCGAGAGAATGAGCACGCCGGGATCGTCGGGGTTTTGTGCAGCGACGTACTCCTTTGCAACCAGATTCATACCGTCGCGTAAAGGAGTGACAAGAGCGGCGTGGCTGAGCTGGAAGAAGCCAGCGAGCGAGCGTTGTGAAAAGCTCCGGTTCAAGTACTGGATCGGCGCCCAATCGAGTTCGGCGTAGCGACCGGCCACGTCGCCTGCCAACGCACCGAGCCTCTGCCGCAGCGCACGATATTCAGGAACGTCGCTGCGCGTTGCGGTGGCGATCTGCAGGAAGCGGACACGGTTGCGATATGCGGGATAGTGTTCGAGAAAGCCGGCGAACGCTTTGAACCGGTGCTCGAGGCCCTTACTGTAGTCCAACCGGTCCACCCCAATGATGAGCTGGCGCCCCCGCAGGCTCTCCTGCAGCCGTCGCGCCGTTCGTGACGTCACAGCGCGACTGGCCATTTCGGCAATGGCTTCAGTATCGATCCCGATCGGGAAGGCGCCGGCGCGAAGAACGCGATCGAAAGCCTGAATCTGGCCATCGGACGAAACCTTGCCTCCTGCACGGCGAACGATAGCGTCATGGAAGGCGGTCAGATCCTCCTCTGTTTGGAAGCCGACGAGATCGTAAGCGCACAGTGATTTCAGCAGGTCGCCGTAGCGGGGAAGGGTCTCCAGCACACCCAAAGACGGAAACGGCGTATGCAAGAAGAATCCGATCCGTTGTGTGGCTCCGGCGCGACGAAGTTCCTCGGCCATCGGGATCAGATGATAGTCATGGACCCAGACGAGGTCACTCGGCATAAGCAGGGGCGCGAGGGCGTCGGCGAGCAGGGCATTCACCCGTCGATAGGCGGCCAAGTCCCGGCGGGTAAAGTTAATGAGGTCAAGACGGTAGTGGAATAAGGGCCACAGTGCCGCGTTCGAGAAGCCGCTGTAGTAACCATCATGGTCCGCGCGGGTAAGATCGACGGTAGCGTACGTCACTCCCTCGGTCTCAAAAACGTTCGGCTCTGGTGCTGTTTCTCCAAGCTTGCCACTCCACCCGAACCATAACCCTCCAGCCTGATGCAGAGCGTCGACGAGGCCCGTCACAAGGCCGCCGCTGCGCTGCGCAGCTTTTCCCGGCAAGGCGACACGGTTGGAGACGATGACCAAGCGGCTCAAGCGGGGTCCTTTCCGAACCGGCAACGCAGATGACCGACCCGGTCACATCCGCCGGAGCCCTGGCGGCGACGCATGGATATCGAGCGGCAAGATCAAGGCGTTACTTGCAAAACATACAGATCTTCTCACGGGAAATATAGAATACTCTGCAGACGAGCCGAGCTGTGGCCGCCGTCTAAAACCGATCTTCGCAGCTGCAGCATTCTCGGTGCTGGACGGATTGGTGTTGGGGATCGGCCCGCTCTCGACCGAATGGCGCTTGCCTGCGATATGTGCGATTATCCGGCATGGTCAAAAAGAAGGGTCGAAGGACAGCGTCGGAAGAAGAAATGGCAACCGCTCTCGACCGTTGGGACGAGGAAGGCGGAGCGCAGGAGCTGGCGTGGCCTTTACCTTATAATGCGAGCGATTTGCGGGACGTGGAGCGCAGGGTCCTGGAATGCCTGGGTGCCGCCCTTGTCAGCGAATGGAATGATCTGCCTACTGACGTCCAACGCAGGCTCTTCGAGCACGCGGCCTCGGGAAAATCGCACGACGCCATCGTGTTGAAGACGCGGATTGCCCGTTTCCTGCACGATCATAAGGACGCCTCACGTGAGCGCTGACAGCCAAGCTCGGCACAAGGAGCACGGTAAGCGGATTGCTTCACCATATAACGCCAATGCGAAGCTGTTTGTGAAGGACAGCCGATCATGACTACGCGCTCGCGACGCGAAACGGTTACCTTCAGGCATCCTTTCCGGATCAAGGGGATCGACCGTCTCCTGCCTCCGGGTGCGTACGAGGTCATCACCGATGAGGAGATGATCGAAGGATTGTCGTTCGCGTCGTTTCGCCGGGTTGCCACTATGATCATGGTGCCAGCGGCGTCGCCGCGCGGTTCAACGATGGAGATGATTTCCATCAGCCCGGTCGATTTGGCTGACGCGCAGCGGATTGATGCCGACGCGCCTCACGAGTGACGAGCCGCTCGATCTCGACAAGCACCGCCGAACCGTGGTGCTCTGAGCGAATATCGTTTGCGGACGGTCTTGTTCGTCCTCCCGCGGCCGCTTATGTGCTGACTAGGGTCTGTACCTAAATAGCGCCACGTGATTCTCTTGCCTACGTGTTGATTCGGGGGCGAGAGAATGCGCGCTGGTTTGTTTTGGCTGAACGACAGGCAATGGGCGCGTATCGAACCGCATCTGCCGAGGGGACTGACGGGGCCGGATCGGGACGACGACCGACGCATCGTCAGCGGCATCATTCACATGCTGCAATCGGGTGCACGATGGCGTGATTGTCCACGTGAATACGGCCCTTACACGACGATCTACAATCGCTTCAATCGCTGGGCCAAGCGAGGACGATGGTGCGCAATCTTCGAAGCGCTGGCCAAGCCTGGCGAAGACGGCGTCGTACTGTCGCTCGACTCGACCTCGATTAAAGCTCACCGGTGTGCCTCCGGCGGAAAAGGGGGGAGCACAATCAAGCAATCGGCCGCTCGCGCGGAGGCCGCACGACAAAAATCCATGCGCTGAGCGATCCGCTCTGCCGGCCGGTCGTCCTGCATCTGACTCCAGGCCAGGATGCCGATGTCGCTGCGGCTCCCGATGTCCTGGCGCTCGCGCCACCCATGAGCGTGCTCCTCGCCGACAAAGGGTATGATGGCGACAAGCTTCGCGGCGAAATCATTCGTCGTGGCGCCAAGCCCGTAATCCCCAATAAATCTAACCGTGTCGTCATCCATCGCTTCAACAAACGCGCCTACAAAGGACGAAATGTCATCGAACGCTGCTTTTGCAGGCTCAAGGACTTCCGGCGCATCGCCACGCGATATGACAAGCTCGCCCGTAATTTTTTGGCCGCTGTTCATCTCGCCGCTCTCGTCGCATATTGGCTCAATTGAGTCTGGACCCTAGCACTCGTTAGCCGCGATTGCCATTTCGTCCAAAGCACAACAACAGAAAATGGGAGGAAAGCACGAAATTCCGTCCGCTTCACGATCGCGTCGTGGTCAAGCGATCGAAGCCGAAGAGAAGACCACCGGTGGAATCATCATTCCGGACAGCGCCAAGGAAAAACCCCCGCAGGGCGAAGTCCTGATGGCTGCGACAAAGCCGGCAAGCTGCTTCCCATCGATCTCAGGGTTGGCGACCGCGTTCTGTTCGGCAAATGGTCAGGCACCGGTCAAGCTTGATGGTCATGGCCTCTGATCATGAAGGAAAGCGACATTATGGGCGATCTCACTGAGCTGCCTGCCGCAACGAAGAAGGTCGTCTAAACGCCAGTCTGTTTTCCTTATCCTAAGCAGCCAGCGTCTCGAAGGAGAAGGATAAGTCCTGCAAGTTGAAATCACGTCCCTAAAGAGCTCGCGCGAGTCGCGCGGTCTTTCGGATATGACAGTTGAAAACGGAGATCATCATGTCTGCCAAAGAAGTTAAGTTCGGCGTCGATGCCCGTGACCGCATGCTGCGCGGTGTCGATATTCTCAACAGTGCGGTCAAGGTCACGCTCGGTCCGAAGGGCCGCAACGTCGTGCTCGACAAGTCGTTCGGCGCTCCCCGCATCACCAAGGACGGCGTCACCGTCGCCAAGGAGATCGAACTTGAGGACAAGTTCGAGAACATGGGCGCCCAGATGGTGCGAGAGGTCGCCTCCAAGTCGGCAGATGCGGCCGGCGACGGCACCACCACCGCGACCGTGCTCGCGGCTGCGATCGTCCGCGAAGGTGCGAAGGCGGTTGCCGCCGGCATGAACCCGATGGACCTCAAGCGCGGTATCGACCTTGCGGTGGAAGCCGTGGTCGCCGATCTCGTGAAGAACTCCAAGAAGGTCACCTCGAACGAGGAGATCGCCCAGGTCGGGACCATTTCGGCCAACGGCGACGCGGAAATCGGCAAGTTCCTCTCCGACGCCATGAAGAAGGTCGGCAACGAGGGCGTCATCACGGTTGAAGAAGCCAAGTCGCTCGAGACCGAACTCGAAGTCGTCGAAGGGATGCAGTTCGACCGCGGCTACATCTCGCCCTACTTCGTCACCAACGCCGACAAGATGCGCGTTGAGATGGACGACGCCTACATCCTCATCAACGGAAAGAAGCTGTCTCAGTTGAATGAACTACTTCCGCTGCTGGAAGCCGTCGTCCAGAGCGGCAAGCCGCTGGTGATTATCGCGGAAGATGTCGAAGGCGAAGCGCTCGCGACCCTGGTCGTGAACCGCCTCCGCGGCGGTCTGAAGGTCGCGGCCGTCAAGGCGCCGGGCTTCGGCGATCGCCGCAAAGCCATGCTGCAGGACATCGCGATCCTGACCGGCGGCCAGGCGATCTCGGAAGATCTCGGCATCAAGCTCGAGAACGTCACGCTCAACATGCTCGGTCGCGCCAAGAAGGTGATGATCGACAAGGAGAACACCACGATTGTCAGCGGCGCCGGCAAGAAGGCCGACATCGAGGCGCGCGTCAACCAGATCAAGGCGCAGATCGAGGAGACCACCTCGGACTACGACCGCGAGAAGCTCCAGGAGCGTCTCGCCAAGCTCGCGGGCGGCGTCGCGGTGATCCGCGTCGGCGGCGCGACCGAGATCGAGGTGAAGGAGCGCAAGGATCGCGTTGATGACGCGATGCATGCGACCCGCGCGGCGGTCGAGGAAGGCATCCTGCCGGGCGGTGGTGTCGCCCTGCTGCGTGCCTCCGAGCGTCTCAAGGGGCTGCGCACCAAGAACGACGACCAGAAGACCGGCGTCGAGATCGTGCGCAAGGCGCTGTCGGCTCCCGCCCGCCAGATCGCGATCAACGCCGGCGAGGACGGCTCGGTGATCGTCGGCAAGATCCTGGAGAAGGATGAGTATGGGTATGGCTTCGACTCCCAGTCCGGCGAATACGGCAACCTGGTCAGCAAGGGCATCATCGACCCGACCAAGGTCGTTCGTGTGGCGATTCAGAACGCGGCTTCCGTTGCGGCGCTGCTGATCACGACCGAAGCCATGGTGGCCGAATTGCCAAAGAAGAACGCCGGCAGTGGCGGCATGCCGCAAGGTGGCGGTATGGGTGGGATGGATTTTTAGTCCAACTCGGTCAGAGCTCAACAATAGCGAAGGCCCGGCAAAAATGCCGGGCTTTTCTGCAGGAATCAGCTCAAGCGGCGCTCCAACTTTCAAGTTTTCCGTCGACGCCGAGCCGCCTGGTCAACGTCTCGCTTACTCGAAGCGCAGCGCCTCGACGGGATCGAGCCGGTCGACCACTAAGGAATGGTGATATTCTGGAATTGCGCCGGCCGGCGCAGCCGATACCGGGGGGATCAGAGTCGACCCAGCAGCAGCAATACGACCAGGATGACCAGGATGATGCCGATGACCCCCATGCCGCCGTGGCCGAAGCCATAGCCGTAGCCGCCAAAGCGGCCGCTGAAGCCACCGAGCAGGAAGATGATGAGGATGATCACGAGGATAAGTCCGATTGACATCGTCCGACTCCTTTGGTGCGATCTTGGGGATATGGGCTTCTTGGCAGTGCGAGTTAGCGCGCGTCCTCAAGCTCCGAGGGCGGCTGTCGAGGGCATTGTTGGGAAGAACGTAGTGCTATTTTTTTTCGATCGAAATGCCACGCTCGCCGATGCTGATCTCGACGCCAGTGGTTTTCTGCCGTTCCCGGTAGACTTGATAGCCTAGTATCCCCGCGACGACGGCGAGCCCGCCGATGACGAGGTAAAGAATATTGCGAGACATGGTCCGGGATTCCTAATTTGTGCGTTCGCTTACGATGGGGCCTATCGAAGCTTACGAGGCAGTCACCAAATCATGTTGATGCAAATCAACGGACTCGAACGAGACATCGGCTGTAGTTTTAGACGAATGAGCCCTCAATCGGCGTTGATCGAGATCCCAGTCGTCTGATCGAAAGCGCAAACAGGAGTTGAGAATGTTCGGGCTGAAACGACCAACTCGCATTGATCTCCGTGCCAACGACGCGGCTATCGTCGTTCGGGAAAATGGTGAGATGGAAATGTTTATCCGGCAGGCAAAGAGTGACGAGGAACTTCCGCCCAACCAGGTTGTTTTGGCCCTGTTTGGAATGACGTTTCACGACGAGCGGGTGCGCAAGCTGCTAACGCAGATTGTAAAGGAGAAGGAAAGCCTGACATGACGTCGCTGAAGGTCGCCGTGCGCGCGTCGCCAGGTTAATCATAGCTGTTAAAGGACGACGAAGTTACATCAGAACGTGCCGCATTGTTTCGCTGTCGATTACGCGCGGGCTAGGACCAGGGGTCAAAGAGCCATTTCCCGCCGAGGACGGTCTCCCAGACCACCACCAACTCGATAGCCAGCACAACGATGCTGGCCAACATTGCGATCGAAAGCAAGATCCCGTCCTCTTCAAGATACGCCAACGAGATGAGCGCGATCACGAGGGCGGGGACGATGTTGCTGAGAGGGACCGGCGTGAACAGCAGGGTGATGTTCAGCAGCACGACGACGGCGCCTACAACACGCTTGGTTGCATCGAGCGGAGTCGGCCAACGCGGATGAATCAACTTCTCAAGAGACCTCAACACAGGCACAGCCCGCAGTACTAGTGCGGCGAGGTGCATGGTCGGTATTGGACGGGCGGCGATACGGCGCGGAAACACCGGCATGTTCTGGCCCAGAATCATCTGGAACGCAGGGACCATGAGTAGCAGGCCAGCGACGATCGAGACGCCCGGCGCAACGGCGACTATAGCGAGTAGCAGCATGATGAGTCCGAAGGAACGCCGGTGCATGCGGCTCATCAGCCAGTCGAGGGTAAAGTGATCCGCCGGCGCCTCGTCGTGAAGCCGCTGCAGCAAGACAGAGGCAGGGACGAACGCAGTGGCTTCGGCGGGCAGCGTCAGTTCCGCCTCCTCTCTTCTCTCTTCGTTGGCGTCTCGGTCGAACGCAATGGTAAATTCAACGAACTCAAATGCGCCGACAGACGCGACCGGAGCATCGCAAAACGTATGAAATAAGCGGCATTTCAAGCGGGCTCATCACCGGCGCGCCCGGCGACCGCCTGATCAAAGTTTGCCGAGCAAAAGCAAGATCAGCAGAATGACAATCACAAGACCAAGACCTCCACCGCCGTAGTAGCCAGTACCGTAGAACGGACCGCCACCGATCCCACTGAAGCCGCCCAGCAGCGCGATGATTAGAATGATCAGAATAATGGTCCAGATTGACATTTGAGTCTCCCTTTACGGATGGTCGTGACGTCACTGTCTCGAACTTGCCCAGCTTGTGGACGACCCACTCAGTTCCTAGTAAGGAACTCATCTTGTCGCAAAGTAGCAAGGCCTGTTTGACGCAAGTCAAAAATGCAGGCGCTTAAGCGGATGCCATTATGGTCCGATCTTCAGCAGCCAGTCGTCGAGCCGCTGCAGCCATCGTCGAGGCGGAGGTGGCGCAGGCGGCGGTTTGAGCTTGAGGCGGTCACCGTCACGTCCATGAACGAGCTGAAGCGTCCGGGTATGATAGACGGCCAGATCCGGCCGATGACCGATGCTCAACACGGTGGTCTGCTTCAGCTCATCGTCGAACAGAGCCATGACGCGGCGCTGGCTGTCCTCGTCGAGCGCGGCCGTCGCTTCGTCCAGAAAGACCCATGCCGGCTTGTGCAGGAGAAGGCGCGCAAAAGCGAGGCGCTCCTGTTCGCCGAGCGAGAGCTCCTTGTCCCAGCGCTCGGTCGTGTCGAGCTTGGGAATGAGATTGCCGAGATCGCACCGCTCCAGGGCCTGTCGCACATCCGCATCGAGGAAGGCATCGGGCGGGCTCGGATAGCTCAGGGCGTTCCTTAGAGCCTGACCGAAAAAGGTGAGCGGCTTTAGCGGGCTTGTGCTTCCTTCGGATTTGCAAAGATTCGAGGGAGGACACCATGCCGTGGACCAAAGCCGCTCGTATCAAGTATCAGCGCAGTGGGCTGCGTTACGCAAGCGATCTGACCGATGCCGAGTGGGCGCTGATCGCCCGGAAGATGCCGCCGCGACAGCGATTGGGCCGGCCGCGGAAGGTCCATCTGCGCGATATTGTGCAGGCGATCTTCTATGTTCTGTCGAGCGGCTGCCAATGGCGCGCCTTGCCGAAGGGGTTCCCGCCTTACTCGACGGTGCAGGGCTATTTTTACGCCTGGCGCGACACGGGTAGATGGCAGGAGATCGTCGAAGGTTTGGTTCGGAAGGAGCGCCGGAGATCAGGGCGAAAGTCCACACCGACAGCTGCCGTCATCGATAGCCAGACCGCCTCGACGACGGAGGCCGGCGGGCCACGCGGGTTCGACGCCGGCAAGCGCCTCCAGGGGCGCAAGCGCCATATCGTGACCGACACCAACGGCCTCTTGCTGGCGGCATATGTTCATCCCGCCAACATCCAGGACGTCCATGGCGCCGTTCCCCTGTTGGAGGACTTGCGAGGCCGCTTCCCAAGGCTCAAGCATGTCTTTGCCGACCGGATCTATCGCGGCAAACAGCTCGTCAACGCACTCTCAGACTGCGGACCGTGGACGATCGAGATCGTCGAGCGACCGCACGGGGTCAAAGGCTTCCAGCTCCTGCCCAGGCGCTGGGTCGTCGAACGTACCTTTGCATGGTTCGGCAGATGCCGGCGTCTCTCCAAAGACTTTGAAGGGTCTGCCGCCACCGAGCTTGCCTGGCTGCTCGTCGCCCATCTGAGGCTTCTAACTCGCCGCTTGGCCCAGCCTTGAAGCCGTCTACGCTTTTTGAGTCAGGCTCTTAGGGGCCCCAGTGGCAGGTAAGGGCGTTGCGGCAGGAACGACATGGTCTTGGGTGGAGGCGTGAGGATCGTTCCGGAACCCCATGGCCATAGACCGGCCACGGCGCGGAAGAGTGTCGACTTTCCTCGTCCGGTGTCGCCAACAATCAAGACGCGCTCGCCAGGGGTGATGCTGGCCGTCGCATCATCGATGACGATATGTCCGTCCGGCAAGAGGATGCGCACGGCCTCGAAGGCGAGATGTCCCTCCGGGTGCTCCGCGCGTTTGATTTCCTCTGCGCCTTGTTCGATCGCAGGAAGATTGTCGAGCGCTTCGCGAAACGCCGCGACCCGATGAACCGCGGCGCGCCAGTCGGCGAGGCGGGAAAAATTGTCGACAAACCATCGCAACGCCAATTGCACCTGGGTGAACGCGCCCGCCACCATGATCAGGCCGCCAAGCGTCAGGTTGCCGCCGAAATAGGCCGGTGCGGCCACCAGGATTGGAACGACCAGCGACAGCCAGCCAATGCCCGACGTGATCCAGGTCAGGCGAGCGAGCGAAGTGGATATCCGTCGCATCGTGTCCACGACGGCCGCGAGCTCGGTCTCGAGATGCCGTCGTTCGTCCGTCTCTCCGCCATGGAGTGCGATGCTCTCGCCGGATTCATTGACCCGAACGAGCGCGAAGCGGAATTCCGCCTCCCGCGCATACCGCTCACCGTTCAAGGCAATCAGCGGCCGTCCCACGATCCAGGTCAGAGCGGACCCCGTCAAGGCATAAGCGAGCGCACACCAGACCATGTAGCCGGGAATGGCGATGTCGTAGCCGGCGACCTGGAACGTGACTTGCGCCGAGAGCGTCCAGAGCATGCCGACGAAAGCCATGAGCTGAAGCAAGGAATATACGATGCCGCAGCCGAGGTCGGCGGTGTAGTCGCCCAGAAGACGCGTATCCTCCTGTATGCGCTGATCCGGGTTACGACCATACTCGCCAGCAAAGCCGAGCTGATAGACGCGCAACGGCTTGAGCCACTCGGCCAGGAGATGAAGGGTGATCCACTCCCGAAGTCGAAACTTCAGGCGCTCCTGGAGATAGGTGTTTGCAACCGTGAGCGCCAACAAAATGGCGATGATGACAACGAACGTCTGGAGATCATGAACAAAACCGGACAGGTCCTTGCGGCCGACGGCGTCGAAGAACCGGCCGTTCCAGTCGTTGAGTTGGACTTGTCCAAACATGTTGGCGACGGTGACGAACGTCGAGGCGACGAAGATGGCTATCACGCGCCGCCCCCCTTCGGCGCGTATGCGCGTGAACACGCCAAGGTCCCGGGCAAGATTGAAATCGCGTGTCGCCGCGGCCTTGATCCGTGCATCGGCGAGAGCGGGCCTGTCCGCCACTTCCGGCATGATAGGTATCAGAGGATGAGCGGCCTGCGGCGGCTTCGAAATTGCCTCCGCCGGAGGGGGGGCGGCCTGGGGAGGCGCAGGTGGTGCAACGTCAGCCTTCATCTGCCCGCGTCGCCTTCTGTTTCGTCGGACGGATCGCCAGATTACCCAAGCAGGTTCGAGCGATCAGGATCTTGACGCATCGCAATGTCTTTCCGCGGCGTCAGACTGATTATGCTACCATTGAAAGACTTGTTGTAGGAAGAAGCCTGCAGAACCGTGGTCACGGCATGCAAAGCGCGTTGATCGAAGGGGGACATGTCCGACATAGCGGAAAAATCTGACCGGCAGAAGGGCGCCGAAGCCGCAGTCGAGAGCTTCCGGAAGGAGCTCGGTCCGTTTGTCGCCGCCGCTGAGACAATCCGACTGCCCCATGCTGTTCACGGATGCGAAATACCCGAAACAGTATCGGTGTCCAGTTTCCTGTTGATCTAGATCATTACGGGAGGCCCCCAAGGCGGTGATCGTGATCGAAGATCACAGGATGTGAAAGAAGAATCACATCAGCTGTTTACCCGTCACACGCTCTTCAACCTGCCTTCTCAAGGCGGGAAAGGGCGGTTGAGAGAGTGATTGACAGATGAGCCGCCTCCACAAAGAGACCCACCTCGTTGCGCGCATCGGCTGGCTGAGAGCGGCGGTACTCGGCGCCAATGATGGGATCATATCAACCGCCAGTCTTATCCTGGGAGTAGCGTCTGCTGCCGTGTCTCGAAGCGATGTTCTCTTGACCGGGGTTGCCGGGCTGGTTGCCGGCGCGATGTCAATGGCAGCCGGCGAATATGTTTCCGTCAGTTCGCAGTCGGATACGGAGCATGCCGACCTCGCGCGCGAGAAGCGCGAGCTGGCGGGCGATCCGGTGTCCGAGAGGGAAGAGCTTGCTCAGATTTATGTCGCGCGAGGCGTCGAGCCCGATCTCGCCCGTGAGGTTTCGAAGCAATTTATGGCAAAGGACGCCCTGGGTGCGCACGCCCGGGATGAGCTAGGCATTTCGGAAATCAGCACCGCTCGTCCGGTGCAGGCAGCGATAGCATCGGCCGCGACCTTCTCCGTCGGAGCGGTAGCACCGCTTGCGCTTGTCCTGGTTTCGCCGTCCAACGTCTTAATTCCGGCCGTCGCTGCAGGTTCGTTGCTCTTTCTGTCACTGCTTGGCGCGATCGGTGCTAAGGCGGGAGGTGCCGGCCTGTTGAAGCCAACCATACGAGTGGCATTCTGGGGCGCCTGTGCGATGGCACTGACGGCCGGGATTGGTGCAGTGGTTGGGAAGGTTGTGTAAGCCCCCCTTTGCGGAGTCTTTGCCACAGCGGAGCAGCGCCCTGCAAAGCCCTCTTGGCGAAGCAGGAATGCCCTGGGCGCCCGGTCTCAGCCTCCGAAGCCGCTGCCCGGCCTTTCGGGCTTTGGGCCAACTGTTTATCGGGCGCGGGGGCTTCGGGGTCATAGAGTCATAGAGGTTGGTCCCAATGCGCTGTTTCCGGTGCCTGCGCGCCGCGGTCACGAGGGGAAATCGGCCGGCTGGATGTCAATGCGATCAGCGTGCAGCGACCAGTCTCTAATCGCGTGGCGTTCGCAAAATTGCTGTTGAGCCAGTAAGGTCGCCTCGGCTGCATCACGTGCATCGACATCGACGATGCACTGGCAGCCTTCGCAGGATTTTCCCTGGTCGCCGATAACGTTCTTGAGGAAGCGGATCGTGAAGTGGGCCATGGATACCTCGTGCGTTATGGTGGCATGCGGTATGCGGGTTAATAGACGAAGGCTGGAGTTTCCAGAAGGTGATCATTCACGGCCACGACGCCGGGAATCGCCTCTGCGACGACGCGAATGGCCGTACGCTCAGCGAGCGATGGCGCGAAGCCCCAGAGATCGATCGCACCGTTCTGCACGGTTGCATTCAGATTGAAAGTATGAGCCCAGGGCTGCTTCCGGATTTCCTCCAAGAACCTCTTTCGGATCGCTGAATCGGACAGTGATATTTCGAGTTTCGGCATGGCACTCGCGATCGCCTGGAGCAGGTTGGCTCGGCTGACGATTCCGACGAGCTGGCCTTCCTTGTTGACGATAGGAACGCGTTTGACCTGACGCTCCTCGAGAAGCATAGCGATCTCGTGCAGGGGCGTTTCGGGTGCCGCGGTCGCAACGTCCTGCGTCATGATGTCCTGAACCCTGATCGAGTGAGACTTGACGTAGTCGGTTGCAAGTTGGGCATCGCCGGTCAACAGGCGTAACCACCACGAGGAAGAGCGTTCCGTCCCGCTCTCGGCCCTGTGCAGCAAATCGCCCTCGCTCACGATTCCGATAACCTTGTTGTCGGTGTCGACGACCGGTACAGCGCTGATCCGACGATCCAGCAGCATCTGCGCGACTTGGCGAACCGTTGCGGTGGGCCCAACCGTAAACACCGGTGACACCATCACGTCTCGTGCTTGCATGGCAAACCTCCATATCGCCGTTGGCTCTCGGACATCCTGCCCGATCGTGAGTTGTCCCGTTTGATCGGGATCAAGCAGCGCGAACTTCTCGGCGATAGGAAAATTAGGACGTAAGCAGCGAGGAGGCCATAATGGACAAGATACCACATCGTGCAGTCGTGTTCGTCGGTGACGGCGCGGAAGGCGCTGTTCCTTCGCAACGAGGGCGACGAGAAGTTTCCGAATCTGAAGACGGAGGCGGTGTTCGAAGAAGAGAACCCGCCCGCCCATTCCCAAGGGAGCGATTGTCCAGGTCGGGTCAGCGAAAGCTCGCATTCGGGGCAGCGCAGTGCGGTGGAAACGACCGATTGGCATGAGCTCGAGGAGAAGCGTTTTGCGAGGCAGGTCGCGGCTGCGGCAGAGCGTCTCCTCCGCGGCGAACGCGCGACCTCCCTCATTGTCGTCGCGCCACCCCGCACGCTGGCGGAGCTTAGTTCCACTTTTCATGACGACGTCAGGGGGCGGATCGTCGCCGAACTCGCCAAGGACCTCACCAAGCACCCCGTCAGCGACATCGAAGAACATCTGCGCGACGCGGGATGAGAGAGGATCGCTTGCGGGGCATCAGTCCCCGTCACCGGTCCCATTGGGAGGCAAGGCCGGCGCGTTTGATCTCGGTCAAGCGTCTCGCTGATCTTAAGTCGATAAAGGGCCATCGCAAACTATTTCGGAGCGTCATCATGTCTGTCGCAAGCGTCATGGTCTACGTCGATTCCGAGCAGCAGGAAGCAGGGCAAGTTGCCGTTGCGGAAGGCGTCGCGATAACGTTCGGGGCGGCCATCTTGGGTGTTTCCGCGGTGGCTGTGGCGCCTCCCTTTGTGGCCGAAGGTGTCATCATCGAGCAGACCACCGAGGAAGACATCAAGTGCATCAAGGCAACACTTTCGGCGAAAGAGGCTTGGTTCAAGAGGGTGGTCGGCCTGCCAAGCGACACGGTCGAATGGCGCTGGGCCCTCGATGATCCGACCGACTTTCTGGTCGAGCAGGCCCGTGCGGCAGACCTTGTGGTGGTCAAGCGCAGGTCGCAGACAGCCCGCCACACCCACTTCCTCGATCCGGCCGGAGCCATGCTGCGGATGGGACGACCCACGTTATCCGTGCCAGAGCGCGTGACGGAGTTGTCCGGCGACCGCATCGTGGTCGGCTGGAAGGACACACGAGAAGCACGCCTCGCCGTTCGCGATGCTATGCCGTTTCTGACCAGGGCTTCGCAGGTCACAATCGCGGAAATCTGCGCGTCGAGCGAACAGGATGCGGCTCGCAAGCGGGTTCGCGACGTGGCCGGCTATCTTCAGCGCCATGGGGTGCAGTGCCAGCACGAGATACGTGTCCATACGTCGGAGCCGGACGGAGGCTATCTCGTGAGGTTGGCCTCCGAGGTTGGCGCCGACCTCATGGTTACAGGCGGTTATGGACATAGCCGGCTGGGAGAGTGGATCTTCGGAGGAATGACGCAGACCTTGCTGCAACAGGCTCCGGTCTGCCTGCTGATGTCGCACTGAGGTCAACGCGACAGGAGAATGTGTGATGGACGACGATCGTCAAGTGGCGCAGGAGAGCGTGGCAACGCAGAAAGTAGAGGTGCCCGCACCTAATCGCGGCGAGTCGACCCTGGAAACCGGATGGCTGAATCGCGCGATCAAGGACGCCCTGGAGGACGATACGCCCCTAAGCCGCAGCCCCGTCGACCTCCGCGCTGTCGCGGAAATGACCATGACAGCTGAGCAAGAAAGTCCGATCAAGCAACCTGCGCTGTACTCTCGAAAGCGGACGACGCATTTGCGAGTGCATCCTAGTCCTCCGCTGCCCGACGGGCAAAATCTCGGGCCTCTCCTCGACGGATCTGAAAACGAGCGGGACGCTTGGCAAGCCTTACGATGGATGAATAATAGAGCGTGATCTCGAGCGCGCCATACAGTGCGAATATCATCAGCGCCTTGATTGCTTCGTTGGTCATCTGGGATACCCTCCAACATCCGGTCTCGACTAACGTTGTGCCATCTTGGTCAGAACGCGGGCTGGGTGAGGCTGGTAAACGGCCAAAGTCTTTGCCTTCTGCCCGTTGAGATCAGGATGGCCCTGGTGGACTGTCAGCGCGGTCATTGCGATAGCGATGCCCGCAGCCAATCCGGCAACGACCACCTTCAGGTGTGTTGCCTTGTCCGCAGAATAGATCGAGTGGTTCATCGCAGGCCCCTTGTCTGTGCGTGCCGGCAAATCCTTTCTGACGCATGAACTTTAAGGCATAAATTCTTCGGCCGAAATTTGGGGGCATAACCTAAGGAGATCTCCGTAGCCCCCGCGCAAGAGGCCGCTGCACTTGCGCCCTGGAATACTGGTTCGCGACCAGATGGAGGCAGGATACACGCTTGAGAATTCTCAATTCCAGGAGGAGCGCCTGCAATTAAGCTGTTGCGAAACGCTCCCTGACAATTGGACCGCTATCCCAGGTCACGTGCTCAACCCCGGCGATGTTTGGGCCAGATAAGCATCTGCATCTTCGGTCTGCTGCGCGTCGCCTTGGCCACTGACTGCCCGGGCGGCGATCTCCGCGAGCGCAAGCGGAACTCTATCCGGCACCGAACCTTGGGCCGCTCATGTCTTCGGCGGTCGTCACGATAAGAAGCTGGGATATTGCGGCTGAGCAGCGCGAGGTGGATCCGTCGGGCGGATTTCCGGATCCGCCAAGGCTACGCGAGCTTCGGGGAGCGGGCTCTATCGTGGATGCTGCGGCGGGCCTTGTTGTTACCGCAAATCATCTGGTTGCCAACGCTATGGCCGTGGAGGTGTCGCTTCAGGATGGGCGAACGTTGAATGCCGGCTTGGTCGCCCGATCGGATCGGGACGACGTCGCTCTGCTTTAAGTCACTGCCAATGCGCTTCACGCCCCGGCGCTGGAGATGACGGCGGCTATCGATGTCGGAGAGTTCGTCCTGGCCATCGGTGACTCCCTCAATCTCGGGCCGAGCGTGTCTTTGGGGATCGTTTCGGCGCTCCACCGCTCTTGCCCCGGAATCGCCAACGACGATCTGATCCAATCGGATGCTCTGGTCGAGGCGGGGAGCTCCGGCGGCGCAATGATCAATCTGCGCGGCAAGCTGATCGGGGTCGTCGTCGCGCGCAGAGGCGAGGGGCGCAGCGGCTTTGCCTTTGCGGTGCCGGCCGACGCCATCCTGCGGCTGCTGGCGACGGTTAGGCAGGAGCCGCCTAGCCAATAGGCTGGGCTTTCAGGAGCCCGACACCTTGTCCCCTCAGAGGTTACCGAGGCGCCTGTCGGTTCCGCCCGGTGTATGCGGCAACCAGCCAGACCACGGCGGTCACCAGCAACATGGCCACGACGGTCTGGATCAGACCGAAGTTCAACGCGTCACGCGCCACGAACAGCGCCGTGATCGGCGCTGCCAGGGCGAAGAGAATCCGAACGAGCCATCCAAGCATGGTCGCCTCGATCCGGCGGCTTTCATCCAGCGGCCTTCATGTCTTCAGGCGATTCCATATAGAATCCAGAATAAGTATCGACGAAGCAGAGATGGTCGTGAACTTCCTTGACGCCGGCGGTGTTCTCGGTGGCGACGATCGCGGCCTGACGAGCTTCGTCGGTGGTCACGAGGCCGTGCAGATGTACGACGCCCTTGCGGACATTCACTTCGAATCCGATGGGCCGCCAGTCGGTGGCGTATACCGCGCGTGTGATGCGCTCGCGAATGTGCTCATCATCGGCCGTCGGATCGGGAATTTCGTGCACGAGGCTCGCCACGGCTTGCAGCACGTTGGTCCTCGTGACGATCCCGACCGGCGCCTTTCCCCGCATGACAGGGACTCGCTTGATGCCGTTCTTCTCCATCAGGTCGACCAGCTCGGCCAGATCGGCATCTTCCTGCACCGAGACGACCTGCTTCGTCATGACGTCGGCGACCTTGCGTCCGCGCTCGTGAACGAAATCGGCAGCCGCGCGCTCGGGTCCCATGAGGAATTTTAGCCAAGCGGCATGTCTGCGGCCGGTGCCGATCTCGCTGCGACGGAGGAAGTCGCTTTCCGAAACCATGCCAACGAGATTGCCCGCATCGTCGATGACGGGCAGGCCGCTGATATGCATCTGGAGCATGATTCTGGCGGCCTGCTCGATCGTGGTGTGCGGCGTTACAGCTACGACGTCCTTTGTCATGATATGATGCGCGCGCATATTATCCTCTCCGTTCGCTGACCAGAGTATCGAGTAAGGCGAGGCCGCAACTGTCGCAGCCTCACCTCGGCGGGGGGCTCAGGCGGCCTTCACACTGATGGTCTTGGCCGGCTTCTGTGCTTCCTCGGTCTTTGGCAGGACGACCTTGAGCACGCCGTTCTTGAACGTTGCCTCGATCTTGTCGGCATTGACGCCGTCCGGCAGCGCGAAGTAGCGCTCGAAGGAGCCATAGCGGCGCTCAGAAACGTAATAGTCCTTCTTCTTTTCTTCGGTCTCTTCCTTCTTCTCGCCGCGGATGGTGAGACCGCCGTTGACGAGCTTGACGTCGATGTTCTTCTCGTCGAGACCGGGAAGCTCCGCGGTGATCTCGTAAGCCTTGTCGCTCTCGGCGACATCAACGGCCAGTGCATTGAAGTTCTTGGACAGATCACGCTCCAGCCGTGCGAGCGAGCGGAACGGCCGCTTCCAGAAGCCGTTGCCAAAATCGTCGAAGATCTGATCGATTTCGCTTTTCAGCGCCTGGAACGGCTGCCATGCTTCGCCGGCAGCGGCAGGCGCAGTGGACGTCTTGGTGACAGGTAGTTTGGTTTCGGTTGCCATGATCATCTTCTCCCTTGAGGTTGACCATATCGGTCGCCGAAAAGAATAGTCACGGTCTTTTAGCGCTGATTGATCTCGCTCAAGTTCGAGAGCGGCGCAGTGGGAATGCGCTGGCATCGTCTTGCGAGGATCGTGCGTATCCGGCAGAGGCTTGTCGATCAGTCGCCCCGCGACCAAGGAAGATGCGGCATTCTCATAGACATTTCTCGATTGCGAAAATCCGAGCATCGCGCATCTATGCATCCGGCCACTTTGGCACCCATTGGTCGCCAAGTTTCACATAGGAGCCGCCTCACGGCGGCCCATGCTGTTCGGTGCGCGATTTCTTCCTGTCGAAGTTCCCCAGCATGCGCGGCAAAGGAATGGTTGAACGCCGTCTCGATAGATGTCGAGGGCACGAGGCGGAAGGTGGTGCCGCACGCCTGGTGGAAGATCGCCGTTCGATCGATAAGACATTTCCAACTCCTTGGCCTGTCACCCCGGTCCTGGGCGGTGACGGGCCAAGCAGGAAGCTCTTACGGCTACATTGCCAAGTCGTGCTCGGGCAGTCGCTCCCGCTTCGGTTCCGGAATCTCTGTCATCGTCGCTTCCGTCAGGAGCAGAACGCTCGCCACCGAGACGGCGTTTTCAAGTGCGGTTCGCACCACTTTCACGGGATCCACAATGCCGGATTCCACGAGATCGACATACACCTTGCGGGCGGCATCAAAGCCGAGATTGCCCTCGCTGCCGAGCATCCGCGCAACCACGACGCCGCCATCGGTCGCGGAATTCTCGGCGATCTGACGGGCCGGTGCTTCGAGTGCGCGCCTCAGGATCTGCACACCGGTTCGTTCGTCACCCTCGCAAGCCGCTTCTTCCTTGGTCACGGCTGTCACCGTTCGAAGCAGCGCAAGTCCGCCGCCCGGTACGATGCCTTCTGCAACGGCCGCTTTGGTCGAGCTGATGGCATCGTCGAGGGCTTCCTTCTTCGCTTTCATCTCGGCTTCGGTTGGTGCGCCGACCCGGATTACGGCGACGCCGCCGGACAGCTTGGCCAGGCGTTCCTCGAGCTTCTCCCGATCATAGTCGCTGGTGGTCTTCTCGATTTCCATCCGGATCTGCGCCAGCCGGGCGTCGATGCGCGAGCGGTCGCCACCGCTGCCGATCAGGGTGGTGTTCTCCTTGTCGGCAACCACACGCGTGGCACGGCCGAGTTGCTGCAGGGTCGCACTTTCCAGTTTCAGGCCGATCTCTTCCGAGATCACCTGGGCGCCGGTCAAGATTGCAATGTCTTCCAGCATGGCTTTGCGCCGATCGCCAAATCCGGGCGCCTTGACCGCGCAGGCCTTGAGTACGCCGCGAAGTTGGTTGACGATAAGCGTCGCCAGAGCTTCGCCCTCGATGTCTTTCGCGATGATCAGGAGCGGACGGCCGCTCTTGGCAACTTGCTCGAGGAGGGGCACTAGATCGCGCAATGCACCGATCTTGTGGTCGCAGAGCAGAACGTATGGATCCTCCAGCACCGATTCCATCCGGTCTGCATCCGTGACGAAATAGGGGGACAGGAAGCCGCGGTCGAACTTCATTCCTTCGACGACGTCCAGGAACGTCTCAGTCGTCTTGGACTCTTCGACCGAGATCACACCGTCACCGCCGACCTTCTCGATCGCATCGGCGACCAGTTCTCCAATGGAGGTATCGTTGTGGGCCGAAATCGTCGCGACCTGGGCTTTCTCGGCCCTGCTCTTGACCGGCTTCGCCATCGCGCGCAGCGCTGCGATAGCGGCCTGTGTCCCTCGATCCAGACCGCGCTTCAGGTCGATTGCACTCGCGCCCGCAACAACGTTGCGAACTCCGTCCGACAGGATGGCATGCGCAAGGATCGTCGAGGTGCTGGTGCCGTCTCCGACGACGTCGCCCGTCTTCTCGGCTGCCTGACGAAGCACCTGAGCGCCAAGGTTCTCCTCGGCATCCTTGAGATCGAATTCTTTCGCGATGGTGACGCCATCGTTGCAGACGATGGGTGCTCCCCATCCCTTCTGGATCAGAACGGATTTCGATTTCGGGCCGAGCGTAACGCGGACCGCGTCTGCGAGCAGGGAAGCGCCGCGTAGAACTTTCTCGCGAGCTGCTGAATGGAACAAGACCTGTTTGTGTGCCATTGAAATGCCTCGGGTGTGCCGCCATTGCCGATATTCTGTCGGCCAGTCTGTACGACCAGGCTCGGCGCTAATTGATCCTGGTCAAATGGAGCCGGCGTCGGATGTCGCGATCTCGGCAGCGGCGGTGACGTTGTTGACCTGAATCAAGCTGACGCAGCTGTCTCCGCCTACCTTTGGGCTGCAGCTGATGTCGATGGAGGAGCAGGTGGAGCCAGATCAAGTCTCGCGAAAGCAGACCATCGCGATGGCCATCATTTTCGCGGGCGGCATGCTGCTCGCGGTTCTGCAATTCCTATTCACGACCTATAATTCGATCGAGACCGTTCCTTACAGTCAGTTTGAACAGCTGCTGACCCAGGAAAAGATCGCCGAGGTCTCCGTGGGGCCGGATACCATCCAGGGAAAGCTGAAGGAACCCCTCCCGAGCGGGAAGTCGGCGTTCGTCACCGCGCGGGTCGACATGGCCTTGGCGGATAAGCTTGCCCAGAAGGGCGCGAGTGTCACCGGCGTTCCGGGAAGCGGCCTGCTGCAAAGCTTGCTGTCCTGGATATTCCCGATCGTCGTCTTCTTCGGGGTCTGGTACTGGATCGGACGCAGCATGACCGGCCGCCAGGGTTTTGGTGGGCTCATGGCGATCGGCAAGTCCCGTGCGAAGGTGTATGTCGAGAAGGACATCAAGGTGACGTTCGCCGAAGTCGCGGGCGTCGATGACGCGAAGTTCGAACTTCAGGAGGTGGTTTCGTTTCTGAAGGATCCCAAGAGTTACGGTCGACTGGGTGCGCATGTGCCCAAGGGAATTCTGCTGGTGGGACCGCCAGGGACAGGCAAAACGTTGCTGGCCCGCGCCGTGGCCGGAGAGGCCGGTGTTCCGTTCTTCTCGATTTCGGGCTCCGAATTCGTCGAGATGTTCGTCGGAGTAGGCGCTGCGCGCGTGCGGGACTTGTTCGAGCAGGCCCGCAAGGCAGCCCCGTGCATTATCTTCGTCGACGAGCTCGATGCGCTCGGACGGAGCCGCGGGCCGCTGTCCATCTCCAGCCACGATGAGAAGGAGCAGACACTCAATCAGCTCCTGTCGGAGCTTGACGGCTTCGACCCGAGCGTCGGCGTCATCCTGCTGGCGGCTACCAATCGGCCCGAAATCCTGGACCCCGCGTTGTTGCGGGCTGGGAGGTTCGACCGGCAGGTTCTCGTCGATCGGCCGGACAAGACCGGACGTGTTGCCATTCTCAAGGTGCACGTCCGCAAGATTCGGCTGGGTGAAGAGGTCGATCTTGACAAGGTGGCTGGCCTCACGACCGGCTTCACCGGAGCTGATCTCGCCAATCTCGTCAACGAGGCCGCGATTGCCGCGACCCGGGGCGGCGCTGACGAGGTCTCTTTCGCCGATTTCGTCATCGCGATCGAGCGGATCGTCGCCGGCGTCGAGAAGAAGAGCAGGGTTCTCGGCAACGATGAGCGGCGCAGGGTCGCATATCACGAGATGGGTCATGCTCTTGTTGCAGCGAGCTTGCCGGGGGTGGATCCTGTGCAGAAAGTATCGATCATCCCGCGTGGGATCGGCGCGCTGGGCTACACCATTCAACGTCCGACCGAAGACAGGTTCCTGCTTACGATTGACGAGCTGAAGAACCGTATCGCGGTGCTGATGGGAGGACGCGCGTCGGAGCGCATGATCTTCGACGGTTCCATTTCGACCGGCGCGGCCGATGACCTTCAACGTGCCACCGAAGTCGCGATCGAGATGGTGACCAAGTATGGCATGGATGAGACAGTGGGGCAGCGCACCTACGCCCCCAAGCCGCAAGCGTTCCTCGCAGCTGCCCAGGATGCGGTTGTTGCGGCTGCGGAAGAGACCGGCCGCGAGATCGATCTCGCCGTGCGTAACCTGATCGAGGAGGGCGATCGTTGCGCCCGGGACATCCTACTACGACGACGCACCGAGCTCGAAGCCGGTGTCGAACTGCTCATCGCAAATGAAACGGTAACGTCGGACCAGTTTGCTCCGCTGCGCGGCATGTCCAGCAAGGAAAGGGAGCCGGTCGCCGCATGATTGCGTGAATCGGCCCTTGGGCCGAATTCGGAGCAGCTCAAGTTCAGCCCGCGGTCCGCAGCAGCGGTTCCCGACGGTTCGTTGGCGCCGCCTCCTGCCGAACAACGATGTCGTGCCACAGCTTTGCGACGTTCGCTTGCGTTTCTATCGCCAGGAAACAGTGACCTTCGTTGTCGAAGTCACAAAAGCGAGCGCCTGGATCACCACGCAGCTCAGCAAGGGCGGCGTTGATGGCATCGAGGCCGGTCATCACCTGCTCAATGCTCTCAAGCTTCGCGTTGTGCAGGATATCCATCAGCCGGGAGCTCTTGAGGGGTGGGTTTCCGAAGGCGATGCCAGGCTGCCTGAACTCGAATAGGACGCTGAGCGCGACAGGCATTCCCCGCAATTGGCCGAATATCGCTGCGATTTCGTCCTCACTGCAGACAGCTGGATGGGTGGAACGTGGAGGCGACGAAGCGGCATCTCGCGGCGCCATGCGGAGGCCGGCAATGACCTCATGTTCGATCCACCGTCGCACCTCAATCGGTGCATTGCAAATCTGATCTGCGGTCAATGTAATTCCGATCATGGCGGTGCCTCCTATTTTTTCAGCATAGGCCGTCGCCTGGAAACAAATTTGATACCGATCAATCAGTGTCAAAGAGTGGCTCGGCAGGGCAGTGCTTGATCAGGATCAAGTCCGTACTGAACGAGGCTGCTAGTTTTCGTCTTGCGTAACTCGACCCAAGGTTACGTCCCCAAGTTGCCGCCGAGATCCGCCCCCAGGACTCGGCGGCTCGCTTTCTTCCGGACCAATGAAACCGCCCCAAATGGGCGGACCGCGCGGGAATGAGCCGATGCGCACCTACTATTTCGACATGAAGGACGGAGTGCCCGTCCGGGACAAATCAGGCCTGGAGTTTGTGAGCGATGGCGCTGCCATCGCGCACAGCAAGCGCCTTGCGGACAAGGTGCGCAGAGAGAATCCGAAAGGGCATGCGGAGCTTCGCATCGTCGTTCTCGACGAGAGCGGCCGTGAAGTTCACCGTGAGCAAAGAAGCATGATCAATGTCGTGTTGACGCCGGTGCTGTCAGCGCGACTGCCTTTTTCGGATGCCGCTGCAGTGAACAATATCTAAGGCGAAATCCGGCCCCGAAGCCGATCTTTGTGGTGCCCGGTTTGCGTTAGCTCGTCATTTCTTGGGAGCCTTTCCGGTCGGCGCGAATATCTGATTGGCGGGCGGCGGCTGATCGGTCGGCAGGCCTATCGCGATAAAGCTGCGTTCCAGCGAGATGTGGCAGGCATTGCAGCCGTGGGTCAGTGCGCGCATGGAGGCGGTGAACCTGCGACCATCCCCAGCGTCGATAGCATCTGCGATTGAGAGCAGCGGATCCTTCAACGTGGTTACGTTGCTTACGGGAATGCCGGGGTAGAACACGGCAGCTTGGGCCAGACTATCCGTCAACTGGCGCAATTCGAACGCAGCAAGTTCCCAATTCTTCGACTTGCCCGCGAACCACAGTTTCAGATGCTGAAGCTGGGCCGCGTTCATGACTTCGACTAGGCGGGGCGCATATTGTCTGACAGTTGGGGAAGGTTCGAAGTCCGATTGGGCCGTCGCGGATGTGCCCACGCTTGCCAAGATCGCAAGAGCCAAGCACGAATTCCGTAGAGTCATTTGACTGGTCTCCAGAAATCTCGTTTCCTTGAGATGGCTCGTGAAGCACGCGCCGAAGGCTCCACCAAGTAGGGCCGGAGATGCTGAGCCAATTCCGATCAGGGTCTGTGGCGTGCGCGAGCCCTCATTGCTCCAACGTCTTCAGGAAGGCCATGAAGTCGCCGACCTGGTCCGCGTCAAAACGAAATTCCGGCATCGCTGGATGTCCGGTGACGATGCCCTCGGCCAGGGCCTCTTGCAGCATCTCGACTGGATATCGTTCGTGTAACGTCCTGAACGGGGGAGCGATCTTGAGCGGGCTGGGACTGACCTTGTCGGTCGAGTGGCACTTGGCACAATACAGCAGCGCAAGACGCCTGGCTTGCTCGACGCTTGAAGCCGCAGTTGGGCTTGAGAAGAAAATCAGAACTGCAGCGAAGAAGACGCCAGCAATGGCTTGCTCAGCTCGGAGAAACACCCTCACATCGTGGTCCATCAGTGCGACATCATGACAGGAACAGTCATACTGCGGAACATCTCCTGCGTGACGCCGCCGAATACCGCTTCCTGGAATCGAGAGTGGCCGTAACCGCCCATGACCAATAGATCGAGGCTTTCATCCGCGGCGATCGACAGGATGCTCGCTTGCAGATCGCCACGGTCGGATTGAAGCGAAATGGCCTTTGCCGGCAAGCACTTCCGGGCGAGGTGTGTCAGTAGGCGTTCGGGCGATGCGTCAGACGGTACCTCGGATGCATTGAGGGTGATGATGGTCAGAGCGTCTGCCTCAGTGATGAATGGCATCGCGTCGCGTAAGGCGCGGGCGGCAAGGCGGCTGCCGTCCCAGCAGATGCCGACGCGTGCCGCCTTGAACGTGCCCCGAAAAGTAAAGGGAATGAACAGCAAGGGGCCGCCCGATTGCAAAAGCAGCTCCTTGGGAAGCTGGTTGTCGAACGTATCGCAATCGGGGTCGCCTTGTGACACGATCGTCAGATCATAGAGGCGAGCCGCTGCCCCAGCTTTCGAAGCGGTCTCTGCAGTAGTCTCGCTGAGTGCGTATTTCCCGTAGTTGATCCGGGCGTTCTTCGCCTCGATCTCGAAAATGCGCAGTGCTGCTTGGGCGCGTTCCAGCGCGCGTTCATACTCGAGTTGTAGAGACGCAACGATAGCTGCGCCGCCTTCGGCAACAAACGGCACGTCCGTCGAGGCATATCCTGTTGCAAGTGCGTCCAGATGTGCTCCAACACTCATCGCCAGGGAGACGGATGCTTCAATCGCCGGTCGCGGTGACCGCTCGGTTGGAATATGCACCAGTAGATCTCTTAACATGCGTGCCTCCCGTTCCGATCTTGCGGCCAAAGAGCAGCACATGTCGCGATTGGGAGTCTTGACGCACGTCAAAGCGGCAGACAGCTCGCGTTACGGACTCGAAACCGCTAGGCGCTTGGCAATCTCCGCGGAGAAGAGATAAGCAGCCGCGATAGCGATGATCGTCGCCAGCAGTGCCGCGGAAGGTGGTGTAAAGCCGAACAGTCTTCCCCATGGTCCGAGCGCAAGGGCCACGCCGGCGGCGAGAGCGCCCAGAGACGTTGCGATCAGGATAACATGGGGACGGTTTCCGCCCCACGGCATCCGGCGAGACCTGATTACGAAAATCACCAGGATCTGTGTCGATATTGATTCCACGAACCACCCGGTCTGGAACTGCGCCGCATTCGCTTCAAACAGCTTCAGAAGAACGGCGAAGGTAATCACGTCAAACAAGGAAGAAACAATTCCCATGATGATCGTGAAACGAAGGATCCTTGCCATGTTCCAGGCTTCCGGTTGCGCAAGGTCTTCCGGGTCGACTTCATCGAAAGGGATGCCGATTTCGGAGAGGTCGTAGATCAGGTTGTTCAGCAGGATCTGCAGCGGGAGCAACGGCAGGAACGGAAGGACGATCGAGGCCAGGGCCATCGAAAGCATGTTGCCGAAGTTCGAGCTGGTTCCCATTCGGACATACTTCAGGATGTTGGCAAAAGTTCTGCGGCCTTCGCGCACGCCGGCCGCAAGGACTGAGAGATCGGGAGCCAGCAGGATAATATCGGCGGCCGCGCGGGCGACCTCGGTAGCGCCCGTGACGGATATGCCGACATGGGCTGCATGGATGGCCGGGGCATCGTTGACGCCGTCCCCCATGAAGCCGACCACGTGATTGCGATGCCGGAGCGCAGCAATGATCCGTCGTTTCTGATCAGGATCGATGCGGGCAAAAAGATCGATGTTATCGACACGGGCCGTGAGCGCAGCGTCGCTGAGCTCTGAGATCTCGGCGCCGGTCATGATACGATCCGACTGAAGACCCACCGATCGCGCGACATGTGAGACCACTGCGCCGTGGTCACCCGAGAGAATCTTTATTGTTATGCCCAGCGAGGTAAGGGCTTCAATGGCCGAGGCTGCATCCTGCTTCGGTGGATCAGCGAAGACACAGAACCCCGTCATGGTCAGATCCGCCTCGTCGCCGACCGCTATCGTCTGCTGCTCATGCGGAACGGACCTGACGGCGACGGCAAGAAGCCGAAGACCGTCGCGGGCATATTGATCCTGAATGTCCCTCATTTTTTGCTGCCAGGCGGCGTCGAGCGGATGGGCCAGACCATCGATGTCCACGGCGACGCTGCGTGCCAGGATGGATTCCGGAGCGCCTTTTGCGATCAAGATATGTTCGTCGTTCTGTGCCACCAGTACCGACAGGCACCTTCGCTCGAAGTCGAACGGCACTTCCGAGAGTCTAACAACGCAGCCATCTATGGCGCCGTTCCGCGCGGAGAGTATCGCATCGTCGAGGGGACTTCTGACGCCGGCCTGGAAGGTGCTGTTGAGATACGCGAGGCTCAGAACGCGATCGCTGGGTCGCCCCTTCGGATCGACATGCGCTTCGAGCGTGATTTTGGCTTCCGTCAGCGTACCGGTCTTGTCCACGCAAAGTGTGTCCATGGCACCCAGATCATGGATTGCGGACAGTCGCTTGACGATAACCTTTCGGTCCGCCATGCGCAGCGCGCCGCGGGCGAGCGTCACCGTCATCACCATGGGCAGCAGCTCAGGCGTCAGTCCGACGGCGAGTGCGACCGCGAACAGGAAGGACTCCAGTGCGGGGCGTTGCGCGACGAGATGAGCCAACAACACAAAGAGGGTCAGAAAGAGCGTAAGCCGAAGGATCAGGAGTCCAAGCTTGTGCACTCCCTGTTCGAGAGCCGTTGGCGGAGCATTGGCCGCCAGTGCCGCAGCGATCGCGCCAAACCTGGTCCGGCCTCCGGTTTTCACCACCAACATCCTGCCGCTTCCGCCGACTGTACTGGTTCCGGCGAACAGGGCATTCGTCGCCTCCGCCGGCGATGCCGCAGAGCAGGGAGCGTCCGTCTTGAAAGCAGGAAACGGCTCACCCGTCATCAAGGCCTCGTTGATCTCCAATTCCTGGGCATCAAGGACGATGCCATCGGCAGGTATGAGGTCGCCGACACGGAGCTTCACGATGTCTCCGGGGACGAGCGCCGTCACCAGTACCGTCACGTCCTTGCCATCCCGGACGGCGTCGGCCCGAATGGCTACCGATTCGCGCAACGCTTCGGCCGTCAGCTCGGCGCGATGTTCCTGAACGATGTCCAGCGTGATGGACAGAGACAGCACGGTTGCAATAATGACGAAACTGCCAACGTCGCCGCTTAATCCGGATACGAGGGCGGCCGCCAGGAGCATCGCAATCAAGGGATTCCAAACGCGTTGCCCAAGCTTGCGCAGGACTGATCGGCTTTGAGAGGCATCAGCGTGGTTTGCTCCGAAGATCGCCAGGCGCCGGTCCGCTTCGACCTGCGATAGCCCGTTCGGACGGAGCCGAGCGCACGGCAGAGGGCGTCTTTTGGAGTTTGCCAGAACTCAGCAGCAGCCAAGGTCTTGGCCGCGCTAGGCTGCTCGATCATCGAAGGGCTCGCTGTTCTGTTGGTCTCCTGGATCAGGCAAAGGTAAGAGGCGGCCCAATTTCCCGGTTGATGCAGCTCAATTCGCCCTCGGACAACATGGTTAGGTTGCGCGGGCCAAAGGAGTTCACCATGTCGCCTCCAGCATCCGTCAGCCGCCTTCCTATAGCTTTGAATTCTGACCAGGTCCCCGGCGAGCCGCCGGATAATGAGGCACAGGCGACAGCGCAGCCATCCAGCTCCGATGCAGCCGTCGATGACATCGATCGATCCTTCCACGCGGCGCTGGCGCGGTTGACCGGCGGCGTCTCGCCGGCAGCGCTCGCCCTAGCTTTTGCCGACTGGCAACTGCACCTTCTGGCCTCACCTGGTAAGCAGGCCAGCCTCGCCGGCCGGGCGATCCAGAATGCGTTTGATCTTGTCGATGCCATGGTACCGAGGCATGCGGTATTCCAGCCTTGGTCCGTGATCCGGCCGCTGGAGAACGATCGCCGCTTCACGGGCTCCGATTGGGAGCTGCCATTCTTTAATCTCCTGGCCCAGGCTTTCCTGCTGAACCAAAAATGGTGGCATTCGACGACGATCGGTATTCACGGACTAGCCCATTCGAACGCGGCGATCGCCGACTTTGCGCTGCGCCAATGCCTGGACACGGTGGCTCCGACGAATTTTGCGGTCAGCAATCCTGAAGTTCTGCGCAAGATCATGGAGACTGGCGGCGGCAACTTCGTCTATGGCCTGCACAACTTTGTCGAGGATTGGCAGGCCTTGCTCGCTGGTGCAAGGCTCAGGAGCGATCAGACTTATGTGGTGGGTAAGGACGTTGCCATCACACCCGGCAAGGTCGTCTATCGCAACGAGCTGATCGAGCTCATCCAGTATTCCCCGACGACGTCCACCGTGCGTGCCGAACCCGTTCTGATCGTGCCTGCATGGATCATGAAGTATTACATTCTCGACCTGACGCCGCGTAATTCTCTCGTCCGTTACCTGGTCGAAAGCGGCTTCACTGTCTTCATGATTTCATGGAAGAACCCAACACCCGAGTATCGCAATTTCAGTCTCGAAGACTACCGTGAGCTCGGAGTGGACGCCGCGATCGCTACCATCAACTCGCTTCGGCCTGGACAGGCGATCCACGCCGCCGGTTATTGCCTTGGCGGTACCCTGTTGTCGATCGCGGCGGCCAGGCTGGCTCGCGAGCGGCCCGACTGCCTGCGAACGGTGACGCTGCTCGCGGCGCAAACCGATTTCACGGAAGCCGGCGAGCTCACCTTGTTCATCAACGAAAGCCAGGTCGCGTTCCTGGAGGATATGATGTGGCGGCAGGGGCTGCTCGCAACGGCACAGATGGCCGGGGCCTTCCAGATGTTGCGAACCAATGACCTGCTTTGGTCGCGCGTCGTGCGGGACTATCTAATCGGAGAGCGGGCCGCGCCAAGCGAACTGATGTCGTGGAACGCCGATGCCACGCGTATGCCCTACCAAATGCATTCGGACTATTTGCGGCGCCTGTTCCTCAACAATGATCTCGCCGAGGGGCGCTATCAGGTCAATGGCAGGCCGGTCTCGCTCGCCGATCTGCACATACCGATGTTTGTCGTCGGCACGTTGCGCGACCACGTCGCGCCGTGGAAGTCGACGTACAAGATCAACTTCCTTGCCGATGCAGACATCACCTACGTTCTGACGAGTGGCGGACACAATGCCGGCATTGTCGCGCCTCCCGGCCAAGAGGGGCGCAGCTATCAGGTGCGTACAAAGAAGGCTCATGATCCCTATATTGGCCCGGACGAATGGATCAAGCGCGCACCGTCCCACGAGGGATCATGGTGGACGGAGTGGACGCGATTTCTCGCCGCGCATTCCGGTCAGCCTGTTCCGACCTGCTTGGCGGCAGATTCGGGACAAAAGAGCGCGCCCTCGGATGAGGCGCCGGGCTCTTACGTGCTCGAGCAGTAGACGCGACAGTCAAGGCCGCAAAACGGCTGCGCCAGTCAGCTTGCCCTCCCTCAGACGGGCGAACGCTTCATTGGCCTCGACGAGCGGGAATACCGTCGTGTGTGTCTGGATATTGATCTTTGCGGCGGCGGCGAGAAAATCGATGCCGTCCTTTCGCGTGAGGTTTGCAACCGATACGATCTGCCGTTCGCCCCAAAGAATTCGATAGGGGAACGATGGGATGTCGGACATGTGAATGCCGGCGCACACAACGCGTCCGCCCTTGCGCACCGAGCGCAGGGCAAGTGGCACCAATGCTCCGACTGGCGCGTATATGATGGCGGCATCGAGCTCGGTCGGCGGGATGTCCTCCGAAGAGCCGGCCCAGTCAACGCCGAGCGAGAGCGCAAGTTGCTGTGCTTCCTGGTCGCCGCCGCGGGTGAAGGCGTAAACTTGCCGTCCCTCTGCGCGGGCCACCTGTGCCACGATATGGCCGGCCGCGCCAAAGCCATAGATGCCGAGCGTTTTGCCCTCGCCGGCCATCACCAGGGATCGCCAGCCGATCAGCCCGGCGCAGAGCAGGGGTGAAAGAGCTGCGTCCTCGCCGTTCTCGCCGAGTGGAAAGCAATATCGGGCGTCGGCGACGAGGTGGCTGGCAAAGCCGCCGTCGCGCGTGTAGCCGGTGAATTCGGGACGATCGCACAGATTTTCCTTGTCGGTGCGGCAATAAAAGCACTCGCCACAAGTGAAACCGAGCCATGGAACACCTACGCGCATGCCCAACTCCAACTCATTGACGCCCGGGCCAAGAGCATCGATGCGTCCCACGACTTCATGGCCCGGGATAATCGGATAGGAAATGTCGGGTAGCTCGCCATCCACCACGTGCAGGTCAGTCCGGCACACGCCGCATGCGCTGACCTTGACGCGGACCTCGCCGGGGCCGGGGATCGGGTCGGCTCGTTGCTGGAATGTCAACGGCGCGCCGCGTGCGGAGAGAACCATCGCGTACATGTCGCATTCCCGCGGCTCGAAGTGCATCGTCCGGTCTTGTCCCGTCGGATCTAAAGTCAGTGCTCGCCGTTCGCTACGCCGGCGCAACATGCGACTTCCCGGAGTTCTCGAAGGTGGCCCAGATACTAGGAGGACAAATCAGGCGTCGAGATTGTGCAGGCGCTGGCGGTTGCGCAGCACAATCTGGCGAGCGCCAGAGAAACCGAGAATGCCCTGGGCCTGAAGCTGAGACAGCGCGCGCGACACGGTCTCGAGCGTGAGGCCGAGATAGTCGCCGATGTCGCGACGGCACATCGGCAGCGCCATCATGCCCGCGACGGCGAGGCGGCGGTCCATTTCGAGCAGGAAGGTAGCAACGCGCTCCATCGCAGTCTTACGTCCGAGAAGCAGCATGTGATTTTCGGCGTGGCGCAGCTCCGAGGCGGTCATGGTCCAGAGCTTGCGGGCGACCTGGACGTCGGTGCCGGAGGCCTTCTCAAGGCTCGCACGCTTCACCAGGCGCACCGTGGTGTCGATGATGGCCTCGGCGGCGAGCCGGTGACTGGCACCGGATTCCAGACCGAACACGTCGCCGGGAAGGTGAAAGGCGCCGATCTGGCGGCGGCCGTCGGAAAGAAGCTTGTAGCTGCGCACCGCGCCGGTGACGACTTGGTAGACATATTCGGCCGGCTCATCCTCGCCGTAAATCTCCTCGTCCTTGCGGTACGAGAATTCCGTGACGACGAGGCCGGCATGGCCGGTGATCGCGCCGAGCCGATCGGCGACCGGATCGATGGAAACGGCAACCTTGCTGCCGCTGATCGGAGTGTTGATCGCCTTGGTGTTAAGTGACTGGGTGAGCATCTGAGCCATCTCCGTTGTGATGACCAATGCTTACGCGGGATTGAGCGTCGCGAAAGTTCGAGCGATATCTTAAGGGGGCCTACCTACGTAGAATCCCGCAGGTCAGCGTCCGCGCCGGTCCTGAACGGCCCGGCGGATACATTTGACCAGGTTTTCATCGAGAAGAAGGGGCTTTAAAACCACGTCTTTCACCCCGGCTGCCGCGGCCCGGGTCGAGATGTTCTTGTCCGGATAGCCGGTGATTAGGATCACGGGCACATCGCGATCAAACTTGCGCAACCGGCCGGCGAGTTGGATGCCGTTGATGTCGAGCATCTTGTAGTCGATCACGTAACAATCTGCACTGGGCATATCGCCAGCATTCAGGAGCGCCGTTGCACTCCGAAAGGTCCGCACGGCAAAGCCTTCGGTTTCCAGCAAGAACCGCAAGGATCCTAGAACTGCGGCATCGTCATCGACCACAAAGACGGTAGATTTTGCAGGAGGCGACAGCCGCTCATTGTGCGAGCTGATCTCAATCATGTCGTCTTGACTAGCAGAGGATGTGAAGAAGGGCCTTGACATGGCTCAATCGTTGAGCAGACCGGCGCGCATCGCCAGCCGCACCAATTCCGACAGGCTGTTCGCCTGCATCTTGGTCATCACGTTGGCCCGATATACTTCGATCGTGCGTGGGCTGATGTCGTAGTCGCGGGCGATCAGCTTATTTGAGAGGCCGGCGACCAGACCTTGCATAACCTGGCGTTCGCGGGGACTCAGGGAGGCAACACGCGCGGCGATGTCTTGCGCGATCGCTTCGTTTTTGGCTGCCGGCGCTGCCTGGCGAAGCGCCGATTCGATCATGGCGGTGAGGGGATCGTCTTCGAACGGCTTCTCGACGAAGTCGACCGCCCCGAGCTTCATCGCCTCGACGGCAAGCGGCACGTCGCCGTGACCGGTCATGATTAGGATCGGAAACGGGCTGTGCTGCGCCTTCATCCGCTTCAACAGCTCGATCCCGTCGAGCCCGGGCATGCGCACGTCGGAAACGACGCAGCCGAAGGCGAGGCCGGGTAGCACATCGAGGAAGGCTTGCGCGGTGTCGAACAAGGTCACCTTGTAGCCTGAGGAATCCAGCAGGAAGTGCAGCGAGTCCCGCATCGCCTCGTCATCATCGATAACGTAGACAATTCCCTTGGCGGTCATGGGTCAGGCCTCGGCTGCCGGAAGGGTGAAGCGGAATGTTGCGCCGCCCGATGGATTGCTCTCGGCCCACATGCGGCCGCCGTGAGCCTCGATGATCGAGCGGCTGATCGACAATCCCACGCCCATGCCGGTCTCTTTGGTGGTGAAGAAGGTCTGGAACAGGTTTGGAATCACGTCATCCTGGAAGCCGGAGCCGGTGTCGGAGACCTGCACCTCGATCATGTCGTCAGCCACGACAGTGTTGGTGACAGCCAGCTCGCGATGCGACGACTGCGCCATCGCCTCCAGCGCGTTGCGGAACAGATTGACCAGCACCTGCTGGACCTGCACCCGGTCGGCCAGCACAAGATCTGCGTCCGGATCGAGCGTGAATCGGAGCTGCACGTTCTGCTCGCGCGCGCCGGCAAGCCCGAGCGCGCCGGCCTCCTCGATCAGCTTGGACAGGCTCTCAACCCGCTTCTCGGATTCGCCGCGCGAGACGAAGTCCCGCAGGCGCCGGATGATCTGGCCGGCGCGCAGCGCCTGTTCGGCGGCGCGGTCCAACGCACTCTCGATCTTCGGCATGTTCGGATCGCTGCTGCCGGCGAGCAGCCGCCGCGACCCCTTCATGTAGTTGCTGATCGCCGCCAGAGGTTGGTTCAGCTCGTGCGCGAGCGCGGAGGCCATCTCGCCCATCGCGGTTAGCCGCGACACGTGAACCAGCTCGGATTGCAGCTCCTGGAGCCGCGCCTGGGTCTGCTGTTGCTCGGTGAGGTCCCGGACGAAGCCGGTGAAGAAGGGCTCGCCGCCAGACTGCATCTCGCCGATCGACAGGTGCATCGGAAAGGTGGTCCCGTCACGCCGCCTGCCAGTCACGATGCGGCCGATACCGATGATGTGCGGATCGTGCGTAGTGCGGTAGCGCGCAATGTAACCGTCATGGCGTGAGCGGTCGGGCTCCGGCATCAGGATGCGGACGTTCTGGCCGATCGCCTCAAGCTCGGACCAGCCGAACAGGCGTTCGGCGGCGGTGCTGAAGAGCTGGATAATGCCGCGACCGTCGATGACGATCATGGCATCGGGAACGGTGTGGAGGATCGAGCGGAGGTGAGTCTCGCGGGTGCGCAGCGCCTCCTCGACCTGCTTCTCCTCGTCGATGTCGAGCAAGATGCCGCTGAGATGACGGGCGGCGCCGGCCTCGTCCCGGATCAGTCCCGCTCGTGCTCGGATCCATTGTCCCCGGCCCGAGGCATCGGCGACCTTGAACGATACGTCGAGACCGCCCCCGTGCTCGGAGACGCGTTTGATCGCGCCCTCGACGCGCTCGCGGTCGTCGGGCGCGAGACGTGACAGGAAGAGCTCATAGCTTGCCGCCTGGTCCCGTGCGATGCCGAGCAGCGTCCTGGCGGTGTCTGACCACTCCAGATCGCGCGTCTTAAGGTCCAGATCCCAGGTGCCGACGCCGAACCCCTCTATCCGGACCCGGAAATGCTCGCCGCGACCGTCGTCTTGTGGATGCGTTACGCGGGTCGGCGACAAGCTACTGCTCCCACTCTCCTGCGGCCGGTCGGATGCCGCGAATTGTGCAGGCAATTTCGCCCAAGGTCGCGCTGGACGCAAGCTCGGAGGTCTGATTCCATTGGTGGATTTCCCGCTGCGCCGCAGGGCGGCTCGAGCTAGACATACGCGGCCGTGATCGTCAGCCTGACGCTCGATCAACCGAACGACACGCGCCTTCAGGGCGCAGGCGAATTCGCTGAATGGTTCGAGGCGGCGGCCGTCGCGGTCGCGCGCGCAGTTTCTCCCGCCCCTCTACTTTGCGGATGGCGCCGAGGCCCATGCCGCGCCTCGATCGAGCGCCGCTTTGCCAAGCTTGAGGCGCAATGCCGCGCCGCAACCAGAAACCGCGGCGGACACGCGGAGTGGCGCAGCGTCATGGATTTTCCGGCACGATTTGTGCCGGCACAGGCGCGCTGCACCGCCATCAACGCCAGCGGCGCATCTCAGCCAGTTGATTGCCGATCTCGTGTTCCTGGGCAAGCCGCTGTGCGCTGCTGGCTACGGGGGCGCAACAGGCGGCTTTCGCAGGCTCTTGACTGCGATCGCAACGAGTGGCGCGAGAAGCGGAAGCAGGCCGCTCAGCGGGTGGTGGATCGTCCCCGTCACTTGAGCGTGGAGCGTACGCGCCTCGAGCTGAACGGCTTCGATAGCTGCACCATGGATTTCATTGGCGAGCTCGATCTCGCGTCCTGACGGCGGCCGCGCCGCGACGACGAACAGCATTGCCGCGATGACGAAATTGATCGCGCCGAGAATGGCAGCCGCGACGATTGCACCCCAGATCTGGACCAGGGCGAAATAGGCCGACAATTCGAGCATCAGCAGACCGAAGGTGGCGATCAGCGCTGCGAAGACGCGCAGGCCTAGCCCGATCAGGAGGTGGCGCAGTCTGATGTCGGCGATGATCCTGTCGGTACGCCAGAGCACGCGCAGGTGTTTGATGATGTTTTCCGTACTCACCTAGTGTCTCCTCAGCATGAAGCCGACGACTACGCCGAGTGCGAAGGCCGAAGCGAGCGACGCCACCGGACGCTCTGCGAGGAGGCTATGGAGCTGCTCTTGCTCCTCACTCACGGTCTCGCCGAGTTCGGTCAGCGCGGCCTTGATCTGGTCGGCCAAGGCCTCGGCCCGGTCTTCTGGCGCATTGAGCGTCTGCTCGCCGGCCTCGTCCAGCAGGCGCGCAACATCGATCTTCATCGCGTTCAGTTCGTCGTTCGTGCTGCCGGTGTCGAACATTGGCGGCCTCCATCGAATGGAAGAAGCCTATGCGAGCCGGCTCGTTAGTGATTGATTTGCGTCAACGGCGTGTTCCCAGTTTGACGCAGGTCAATCCAGGTGCGTGGCGGTGACCTAGAAACCTGGGCGGATCAGGAGCGATCCCATGAGGATACAAGCGTGATCTCGGAACCAATGCTTCTGGCGACGCCGTCTGGCGACGGGCTCGAACTGCGGCCCGAGGGGCCATGGATCGCCGCCAACGTGTCGAGGCTTGAAGCGCTCTCTCTGGCGGCAAGAGCGGCTGTCGATCGATCGAAGGCAGTGACGCTTGATATGGCCGGAATCAGCGAGCTCGACACGCTCGGCGCGTGGCTTCTGGAGAAATTGGCGCGTAGGGCAGCATCCTCCGGTCGATCGGCCGAGGTGGTCGGAATAGCCGACAATTTCGCCGGCCTGATGGACGAAGTGCGTCAGGTCAACCGGCATAATCCACTGCCGACACCTATGCCCAACCCGGTTTTGCACCGGCTGCACGATCTCGGCAAGTCGACGGTCGATGCGCGGGAAGACATCAGGATCTTCCTTCAGATGCTCGGCGCACTGTTCATGTCTCTGGCGGGAGTCTTGCGCCGGCCGCGGTCGTTGAGGCTGACGTCACTGGTCTACCAGCTCTACCGCATCGGCTGGCAGGCGATCCCGATCGTCATGCTCATCACCTTCCTGATCGGCGCGATCATCGCGCAGCAGGGCTTTTTTCATTTCCGCAGGTTCGGTGCCGAGTCCTACACGGTCGACATGGTCGGCATCCTGGTGCTGCGCGAACTCGGCGTCCTGATTGTCGCCATTATGGTCGCCGGGCGCTCGGGCAGCGCCTATACCGCTGAGCTCGGCTCGATGAAGATGCGTGAGGAGATCGATGCGCTCTCGACCATGGGGCTCAATCCGGTCGACGTCCTGATCCTGCCCCGGGTGGCTGCCCTGGTCATCGCGCTGCCAATCCTCGCCTTCATCGGCTCGATCGCGGCGCTCTATGGCGGCGGTCTGGTCGCGCAGTTTTACGGTGACATGGGCCCGGCAATCTACATTGCGCGCCTGCATGAAGCCATTTCCGTCACCCATTTCGAGGTCGGCATCCTGAAAGCGCCGTTCATGGCACTGGTGATCGGGATCGTCGCCTGCAGTGAGGGATTGCGCGTGAAAGGCAGCGCCGAATCGCTTGGCAGGCAGACGACAACCTCGGTGGTGAAGTCGATCTTTCTGGTGATCGTGCTCGACGGCCTGTTCGCGATCTTTTTCGCGTCGATCGGAATGTGACGATGTTGGAGTCAGTGCAGGCGTCTGCGATCCGTGTCCGTGACCTCGTTGTCGGCTTCGGTCGGCAGACCGTGCTGGATGATCTGTCGCTTGACGTCCGCCGCGGGGAAATACTGGGTCTGGTCGGTGCTTCCGGCGGCGGCAAGTCGGTCCTGATGCGCACCATCATCGGGCTCGTCCCGCGGCGAGCGGGCACTATCGAAGTCATGGGACAGCCAATCGGAAGTGCACACGACCGCAGCGCACATGGCGCGGCCGGCACATGGGGCATCCTGTTCCAGCAGGGCGCGCTGTTCTCCTCGCTGACGGTCCGGCAGAATGTCCAGTTTCCGTTGCGCGAAAACCTAGTCCTGTCTCAGGATCTGATGGACGAAATCGCGATCGCCAAGCTTGAGATGGTTGGACTACGGGCGGAGGACGCCGACAAATATCCGTCCGAGCTGTCGGGCGGCATGACCAAACGCGTTGCGCTGGCACGCGCCTTGGCGCTCGATCCGCCAATCCTGTTCCTGGACGAGCCGACCTCCGGTCTCGATCCGATTGCGGCCGGTGACTTCGATGCCCTGATCAAGACCTTGCAGAAGACCCTGGGGCTCACTGTGCTCATGGTGACCCATGATCTCGCAAGCTTGACCACAGTCTGCGACCGCGTCGCGGCGCTGGCCGACGGCAAGATCGTGGCAATTGGTCCGATGCGCGAACTTCTTCAATCCGAGCATCCCTGGGTGCGAGCCTATTTCCACGGCAAGCGTTCCCAGATGCTGCAACCCCACATGAGATGAGACATGGAAACCCGCGCTCCCTATGTGCTGATCGGCGCCTTCGTGCTGGCTGCGATCCTCGCGGTCTTCGGCTTCGTCTATTGGCTGAACAACACGGGCGGCATTGGACCGCGCACGACCTATCGCGTACAATTCCAGGGACCGGTGCCGGGGCTTCTGGTCGGTGCCGGCGTGCTGTTCAATGGCATCCGCGTCGGCGAGGTAGCAGAACTGGGTCTCGCGCAGGATAATCCGCGTTTCGTCAATGCGACGATTTCGGTCGCGTCTGCGACCCCCGTGCGGCCCGACACGAGGGTTGGCCTCGATTTCCAGGGGCTGACCGGCGTGCCGGTGGTGGCGCTGGAAGGCGGCACGAGCGTCGCCAAGTCGGGCGAGGTTGTGACCTTGATCGCCGACGCTGGGGCGGGGCAGAGCATGACTCAGGCGGCGCGCGATGCGCTGCGGCGGGTCGATTCCGTGCTGGAGGACAACGCCGGTCCGCTGAAGGATACGATCGCGAATTTCAAGACGTTCTCGGACGGGCTTGCGCGTAACACCGACAAGCTCGACGGCATCGTTGCAGGGATTGAGAAGTTGACGGGTGGCGGAGCATCGGCGCCAAAGAGAACCTATGACCTGCGCGCACCGCAGGATATCGGGCCGGTCGGCAAGGCGCTTTCCGCCTCCTTGGCAATTCCCGAGCCGACCGCGATCGCGATGCTCCAGACGCAACGCATGCTGTTCTCGCCGGTTCGGGACACCCCGAACTTTGCCGAGTTCCTGTGGTCCGATAGCATTCCAAAGCTGGTGCAGGCGCGTCTGATCGACAGTTTCGAGAACTACGACATTGCCCACGCTCCGTTGCGCACTGATCTGGGGCAGGCCGACTACCAACTCCTAATCGATATTAGACGCTTCCGCATCGCGACGGATGACGAGCCGCGAGCGGAGATCGTCCTGTCGGCTCGGATCGTGAACAAGAACGGCGGGGTGATCGCATCACGCATCATCGAGACGAGCGAGAAATTCGACAAGGTCGAACCTGCCGCCTCAGTTGAGGCATTCGAAGCTGCGTTTTCGCATATCGCGAAGGAGCTAGTTCATTGGACGGTGGCGTCAGCCGGGGCGGAGTAACAAGGCTGGGAAAGCGGCCCCGTCTTGATGAGGACAATTGGTTACCTTCGTAGATTTCTAATGTAGCCCCATGTATCCCCAAGGCCTGTTAGTTCCGAATGCGCGGAAAAAGTCGGGCTACATTTTGACGCTAAGTCATTGCAAACACTGGTGCCGGCTGAGGGGATTGAACCCCCGACCTTCGGTTTACAAAACCGCTGCTCTACCGCTGAGCTAAGCCGGCGACGCCTGGGATGCAGACAGGACTTGGCTTGCGCCGAAGCCATCTGCCCGTGCGCGCCGCAATACCAGACTTGATTGGAAAGTGCCAGAACCGCGAGGTGGCCCTCGCAAGGCATGAATCAGGCGGCCTTGCGGGCCGCCTGATGTGTCGCGCTCGATAATGGGCTGCTTACTGGCAGATGTGCCGGCGGCCGTCTGCGCCCTTGAACCAGGTGCCGGGAGTGCACACGAAGCCGTTGCGCTCGGCGTAGCTGCGGGTGTCCCAACCACGGTTGTCCCAGCCGCGATTGTCCCATGAACGGTCGTAGGCGTAACTGTTGTCCCAGGCGCGGAACGGCCCGGTTGCAATCGCGCCGGCGGTGCCGATCGCGGCGCCGGCTACACCGGCAGCGACATCGGTCGGCCAGAAGCCGGTGCGGCTCCTGTTCCAGTCGTTATTCCAATCGCCGCTATTGGTCTGACGATAGGCCGCACGGCGGTTGCGATAATTGCCGTCGGTGTAGGGATTTCCCGGTCCGAGGTTCTGGCAGTTGGCGTTGGGGAATTGGGCCGAGCAGCGGCCGGGGTTGGTGACCACCGCCTGCGCCATGGCAGAGCCTGCCAACATGGTTGCAGCAATCGCAGTAGCCCCGAGAAGTTTGATGTTCATGGTTGTTGGCTCCCGTCTTGAATTGACCGGGGCTTAAATGCTGACGACGCCGGACGTTCCGGTGAACCCGGCCACTTTTTCGCCGTTCCAAGGTCAAACGGATGTGAGCACGCGGGGGTTCCGACGACAAGTCGGCTGCCGTTAACGCTTCGCTAGTTCGCTTTGCAGCATTTGAGCAGCGCGCAATCCTTGCACATTAGGCTTACCGGAAATTGGCGAGCGGGCCTTAACCCTCTCTGCGCCGCGATCGGATAGGTTGCCGCCGGATAACCGGGGTTTCCTCATGCGCGTTGTGGCGCTCGCCGCCTTCCTGATCGGACTGCCCGCGACGGCGTTTGCCGGCGGCTTCGAGATCGTCGTTCCCGGCCGTCCCGGCGTGCCGATCATCATCAACAACATCGACGCTTCCTACGCCGTTGTCGAAGGCACCTGGGGCCTGGGCAAGAACCAGCAGGTGCAGCCCACGATCTATGGCGGGCGCTACATCGCCGAACGGCAGCCCGACGACGTCGGCCATTATTATCCGACGCTGGGCCTGCGGCCCGGCTACGGCCGGCTCGAGGTCGAGCCGCCCGCGAACCGCAAATTGCCCAAGCCCGCCGAGAGCTACCACCAGAGCTGGGGCGCGTCGTCCGCGCCGTTGCCGGCACAGATGGACCCGCCGGTCGATCCGCCGCCGGTGATCTACGCCCCCGAGTTCAACGAGCGTCCGCGGCCTCCGCGACCGCGGCCGCGCACAGAGATTCCCGGCAAGCCGCCGGGTTGAGAAACGTGAAAATCTAAAAAACGGAAATCAACAGGAGAGAGTAATGCGTCAGATGATTTCGGGACTGGTTGCGGCGGCTGCCGTGATGTTCGTCGCCACCGCGCCCGCCGCGGCCTGCGGCTTCACCACGTGCGCGCCGGTCGCACCGGTCTATTCCGGCTGCAACACCGGCTGCGGCGGCTATGGATATGGATACGGTTATGGCGCCTTTGAGCGTCTCGCCGAGCCGACCACGCAGTACTATTACGTCAACCAGGGGCCGACCTATACCGGCCCGGGCTCTTTCGCCCCGTATCCGACCTACCGTGAAGACGCGGTCGTCGCGCCCGCCAATTACGGCTACGGTTATCGCGCTCGTGGCTACGGCTACGGCTATCGTGCCGCCGTCGCTCCGTATCATCGCCCGTATTTCCGTCCCTATCGCTACGGCTACGGCCCGCGCTACGGCTATCTGCCGCGCGTCCATTACGGCCATGCTGCACGATACGGCTACGCCCATCGCCACGCGCCGCACTATCACGGCGGCCATCGCGTGCTGCGCCGCTATTACTGATCTCTGATCGGTTCAGCCGACGAGACGCCCGTTCGCGCGACGCGGACGGGCGTTTTGTTTTCTGGATTCGATCATAATGGCGACAGCCCGCCTACGCCTACCGGCTACGGGGAGGCAGCCTTCGCTCGCTTCGCGCAATGATGTTGTGCCCTGGCTTGCCGAGCCGAAGCTCGCGAAGCGAGCGAAGGCTGGTGGGGGAGGCAGGACTCGAACCTGCGAAGCCATGAGGCGGCTGATTTACAGTCAGCTCCCTTTGCCACTCGGGACACTCCCCCGCTCGACGGCAGCACAATCGGGCCGGACCTTGCCGGCGGACCGAAGACGGCCATGGAACGTGAAGGCCGCGACAACCCGGATCGGGGCGCGACCGGGCGCGTTTATGGGCGAAGCAGTGGGGCAAAGTCAACCGAGGCGAACAGCTAAAATCGCCCCCGAAGGCACCCAAATTGCCATATTCCGGCGCCCATGACACAAGCGAGCGCATGAAGGATCGAAAATTCGGCCCCAAGGGGCCTCGCGGCGGGGCTAAGCCCTTCAACAGGCCCGGGAAATCGACCGGCCGCCCAGCTTGGCGCGAGCGCGATTCGCACGCCGATGGGCCCGTCATTCTCTATGGCTGGCACACCGTCACGATGGCGCTCGCCAACCCGCAGCGGCGGATCCGCAAGCTGACGCTGACCGAGAACGCGGCGAGGCGACTCGCGGAAGAAAACATCGCAACCCGCCTCGCGCCCGAGATCGTCCGGCCCCAGGAGATCGACCGTCTGCTGTCGCCCGACGCCGTGCACCAGGGCCTGCTGGCGGAGGCCGATGCCCTGCCGTCGCCCGACATCGAGACCTTGAAGCAGGAAGGCATGGTGCTGGTGCTTGACCAGATCACCGATCCGCACAATGTGGGGGCGATCCTGCGCTCGGCCGCAGCCTTCGCGGTCAAGGCGATCGTCACCACCGCGCGCCACAGCCCGGAAGCCACCGGCGTGCTCGCGAAGGCGGCCTCCGGTGCGCTCGAACTCGTGCCGCTCATCACTGTCCAGAACCTCGCCCGCGCGCTCACCGCGCTGAACGAGCGCGGCTTTCAGACGGTCGGGCTCGACAGCGAGGGCAGCGAGGACCTCAGCGATGTCGCGCTGCGTGAGCCCCTCGCGCTGGTACTCGGCGCCGAAGGCAAGGGCCTCCGGCAATTGACCCGCGAGACCTGCAGCGTCGTGGCGCGTCTCGACATGCCAGGCGAGATCAAGAGCCTCAACGTCTCCAACGCCGCCGTGCTCTCGCTCTATGTCGGCGCGAGCCGGCTCGGGCTGATGAAGCCCGGCGCGACGTCGTAGGGCGAAGGCAGGCTTTACCCCAGCATCTCCCGCACCATCGGCACAACCTTCCGCCCATAAAGCTCGATGCTCCGCATCAGCTTCTCATGCGGCAAGGGGCCAGCTGAATATTTCAGCTGGAAGCGCGAGACACCAAGCGCCTTTGCCGTCTTGGCGATCTTGCGCGCGACGGTCTCGGGCGAGCCGACATAGAGCGAGCCATGCTCGGCCTCATTGACGAACTCGTCACGGCCCATCGGCGGCCAGCCGCGTTCCTTGCCGATGCGGTCGCGCATAGCCTTGTAGTCGGGCCACAGCTCTTCACGTGCTTGTTCATCGGTCTCGGCGACATAGCCGGGCGAATGCACGCCGATCGGCTGGGCCGGGCGGCCGAACTCCTTGAAGGCGCGGTGATAGAGCTCGACAAAGGGTGCGAAGCGCGCGGGATCGCCGCCGATGATGGCGAGCATCAAGGGCAGATCGTAATGCGCGGCGCGGACCACCGATTGCGGGCTGCCGCCGACGCCGATCCAGGTCTTCAGCCTGCCGTTCTCGACCGGTGGATAGACCAGTTGATCGCGCAGCGGCGGACGCAGCTTGCCTTCCCAGCTCACCGGCTGCTGCGGCAGCAGGGCCGCGAACAGGTCGAGCTTCTCCTCGAACAGCTCTTCGTATTTGCGCAGGTCGAAGCCGAACAGCGGAAAGGATTCGGTGAACGAGCCGCGGCCGAGGATGACCTCGGCGCGCCCGTTCGAGAGCGCATCGAGCGTGGCGAAGCGCTGGAAGACGCGGATCGGATCGTCCGAGCTCAGCACCGTCACGGCCGAGCCCAGCTGGATGCGCTTGGTGCGCGCCGCGATGGCTGCGAGCACGGTTTCCGGCGAGGAGATCGCGAAATCGCCGCGGTGATGCTCGCCGAGGCCGATGAAATCGAGGCCGAGCTCGTCGGCCAGCACGGCTTCGTCGACGACGTTGCGGATCACCTGCGCATGGGGAAGCAGGGCGCCGGAAGCGTCCTTGGTGACGTCGCCAAAGGTATCCAGTCCGAATTCGAGCGGTGCGGTCATCGATCAGGTCTCTGTGGGATGATCGGGCAGACTTAAGCGATTGCGGCCACCCAACAAGGCGGCTTTCGGAAATGCTCGGTTTCCGTTTGTGAATGCTACCGCGCGATCCGCACCACCATCTTGCCGAGCGCAGCGCGCGTCTGCATCGCCTTGAACGCTCCGCGAAAATCCTCCAGCGCGAAGATTTGGCCGACCACGGGCTTCAGCTGGCCGTCGGCGAGCCAGCCCGTCAGCTCCCCCATCAGGCGCTTCTGCAATTCGGGCTCGCGCACGCCAATCTGCGCAAGGTCGACGCCGAGCAGGGCGCCGCCCTTCAGCAGCGGCAGATTGAACGGCAGTGCGGGAATGGAGCCTCCGGCAAAGCCGACCACGAGATGGCGTCCGCGCCAGGCGATGGAGCGAAACGCCTGCACCGAGATGTCACCGCCGACAGGATCGAAGATCACGTCGGCGCCGTGCCCGTCCGTCATTTCCTTGAACGTGTCGCGCCAGCCGGCCTGCGTATAGTCGATGACTGCGTCGGCGCCATGCGCCTGCGCGAACTCGCGCTTCTCCGGCGTCGATGCCGCCGCGATTACGCGGGCGCCGAGCAGCTTGCCGATCTGGACGGCTGCGATGCCGGTGCCGCCGGCCGCGCCCAGCACCAGAAGCTGCTCGCCTGCGACCAGCGAGGCGCGGCCGCTCAGCGCGTAGAGCGCGGTCAGATAGTTGGCGCGAAACGATGCTGCGACTTCGGGCGCGACGCCGTCCGGCAGGGGATGGAGTGCTTCAGGCTTGACGACGATCTCTTCGGCAAGCGCGCCGGATCGCGTCATACCCATCACGCGCATGCCGGGCTGGTAGCCGCCCGGTGCGCCGGGCGCGTCCGTCACCACCCCCGCGAACTCCGTTCCGGGAATGAAGGGCAGGGGATCCTTGGTCTGGTAGCGTCCCTCGGTCTTCAAACCGTCGACGAAGCCGATGCCGGCAGCCTCGATCTTGATGCGCAACTGCCCGGGCTCCGCGCGCGGAGACGGAACGTCCTTCAATTCGATCTGATCGATGGGCGCATATTGCTCGACGACGACGGCTTTCATGTCGGACCTCTGTTGCTCCGGTCATCCTGACAGGTCGCGACGCCAGCCTCTTGTGTCTACCGCCACATCCCGCGCATCCTCGCGCCGATGTCGATCTTCGGGCCCTGCGCCGCAGCACGTGCCCCGGCCGCCGCGGCCTTCGGCCAGGCGGCGCGCTCGAACAGGTAGACCAGCTGCTCCGGAATGAAGCGGGTGCGCGAGGCGTAGACGTGGCGGTCGCCCTTGGCGGCCTGGCCGTGGACGAAGAAGCGCTGCGGGACGACGAGGTGGAGATCGTCCTTGGCGCGTGTCATCGCGACATAGAGCAGGCGGCGCTCCTCCTCGAGCTCGGCGCTGGTGCCGGCGCCGAGATCGGAGGGCATGCAGCCGTCGACGACGTTGAGCACGAACACCGACTTCCACTCCTGGCCCTTGGCCGAGTGGATGGTGGACAAGATCAGGTAGTCCTCGTCGCGCAGGGGCCGGCCGGATTTGTCGCTGGTCGCATCCGGCGGATCGAGCGTGAGCTCGGTCAGGAATTTCTCGCGCGAGGCATAGCCCCTGGCGATCTGCTCGAGCTGCATCAGATCGGAGCGGCGCGTCTCGGAATCCTCGTGGATGCGATCGAGATGCGGCTCGTACCACAGACGTACGCGCTCGAGATCAACAGGCCATTCCGAATAGCGCAGATTTTGGGTCGTGCGGACGAAGTCGGTCCAGTCCGAACCGCTACGCGCCGGCACCGGAAGCTGGCCCAGCGCGTTGAGCGGATCGCTGCTCTCGGCCATCTGGTCGAGCACGCGCTGCGCGGTCGCGGGGCCGACGCCGGGCAAGAGATGCAGGATGCGGAATCCGGCGACGCGGTCGCGCGGATTTTCGGCGAAACGCAGCAGCGCCAGCACGTCCTTGACGTGCGCGGCGTCGAGGAATTTCAGCCCGCCGAACTTGACGAAGGGGATGTTGCGGCGGGTCAGCTCGATCTCCAGCGGACCTGAATGTGAGGAGGTCCGGAACAGCACCGCCTGGTGCTTCAAGAGCGCGCCTTGCTCGCGGTTGGCCAGCACCTCCTCGACGATGTAGCGGGCCTGGTCGGCCTCGCCGTGTACGGTGACGAGCTGCGGTTTCCGGCCGGAGGTGCGGTCGGTCCAGAGGTTCTTCGTGAAGCGCTCGCGGGCGAGGCCGATGACCCCGTTGGCGGCAGCAAGCACCGCGTGGGTCGAGCGGTAATTGCGGTCGAGCGTGATCATCTCGGCGCGCGGCGAGAAGCGCTGCGGAAAGTCGAGGATGTTGCGCACTGTGGCCGCGCGGAACGAATAGATCGATTGGGCGTCGTCGCCGACCACGGTGAGGCCGCGGCCGTCGGGCTTGAGCGCGAGGAGGATCGAGGATTGCAGGCGGTTGGTGTCCTGGTATTCGTCGACCAGCACGTGATCGAAGCGGCCGCCGATCTCCTCAGTGATCAGCGCGTCGCTCATCATCTGCGACCAGTAGAGCAAGAGGTCGTCGTAATCGAGCACGTGCTGGGCCTGCTTGGCCTCGACATAGGCCGCGAACAGGCCCTTCAGCTCGGCCGCCCACCCCGCACACCAGGGATAGTGCACCCCTAACACCTTCTCGATCTCCATCTCGGCGTTGACGCAGCGCGAGTAGATCGACAGGCAGGTGCCCTTGGCCGGAAAGCGGCTCTCGGTCTTGGACAGGCCGCGCTCGTGCCGGACCAGATTCATCAGGTCGGCGGAATCCTCGCGGTCGTGGATGCTGAAGGCAGGGTCGACGCCGATCCGCTCGGCATATTCCCGCAGGAGGCGCGCGCCGATGCCGTGGAAGGTGCCGGCCCAGGTCAGCGCATCGCGCATGATCGCGGCGTTGTTCTCACCCAGCACCTTGCGGGCGATGCGTTCCACCCGGCCGGCCATCTCGGCCGCGGCGCGGCGGGAGAACGTCATCAGCAGGATGCGGCGCGGATCGGCGCCGGCGACGATCAGATGCGCGACGCGGTGGGCGAGGGTGTTGGTCTTGCCGGAGCCGGCACCGGCAATGACGAGCAAGGGGGCGCCCACGGTTGCCCCTTCGGCCACGCCATGCTCGACGGCGCGGCGCTGCTCCGCATTGAGCGTGTCCAGATATGTCGCCACGAATCGCCCCGGTGAAAGGCTGAGAGTCGGCGATCCCGTCGCGAATCGCAATGCAGCTGGACGAAACCGAGGTTAGGATTTAGGGGGAAGGACGGCCCCAGAAGTTCCAGCCCGAAGAGTGCGCGCCCCGACATGACCGAACTCAAGCCCGACCTCTTCGAGATGCGGCGGCTGGAGTCGCTCAGCAACACCATTTTTGGTGTCGCCATGACGCTTCTGGCCTACGACCTGCCCAAGGCCGCGGTCTTCACCACCGCGCCCGACTGGCACGATCTCGCCCGGGTCTATTCCGGCAAGCTTGCCGGCTTTGCGCTCAGCTTCATCATCGCCGGGGTGTTCTGGATCAGCCATCACCGCCGGCTGGCGCGCCAGCCGGTCGGCAGCCGCGGCATGGTGGTGCTCAACCTGTTCTTCCTGCTCTCGATCGTGCTGCTGCCGGTGACCAACGGCCTCTACACCAATTTCGCCATGAGCAGCGCGGTCTCCGTGCTCTATGGCCTGCACCTGACCGCGATTGCCGGCCTCAACGCCTGGCTGTGGTGGACGATCCTGCGCGGCTGGGGCCGCGAGATCATGGCCTCGATGTTTCCGCTTGCCGTTTTCATCCCGGGCACGATCGTTGCGGCATTTGCCCCGCAGATCGCGCCCTTCGTGTGGTTCATCGCCTTCGGTGGGCTCCTGATCCAGCGCTTCTATGTCGCGCCGAACCCGTCGGCCGGCACGTAAAGCTTGACCGGCCGGATCTCGTAGACCGCGGTCGGATTGACCGCACGCAACTTGCGCGCCGCCGCGATCGCCTCTTCCTCGGTGGCGCATTCCATCAGGTGGAAGCCCAGAAGCTGCTCCTTGGTCTCGGCAAACGGACCGTCCAGCACCATGCCTGCGCCGGGGCCGCGCAGGGTACGGGCCTTTCGGGTCTCATCCAGGCGGGCGGCCGGTCCGAACTGTCCACTCGCCCTGAGAGGCGCCTGAACCTCGATGACCTTGGCGACGACCGCGGCATCTTGCTCCGGCGTCCAGGACAAGACCTCGTCTTCCACGTGATAGGCCAGGATGGCGTAGAGCATCGTCACCTCGTTTCTCTTCTGCGCAGATTCCAAGGACGCAGCACGGCAGTCCATGCCGACAATCCCGAAGCAGAATATTGCTTGGCCGGCAAGCCACGAAACCGTCCTGAAACCCGATTGCGGCGCTGCCGTGTGAACGCGGCCGGAACGGGGCGCGACTGATGACCACAACAACAAGATTTGTGCTGGAGGCGGCAATGTCGGGTCACACCATCAAGACCGTTTGCAAGATCATCTGCGACGCGCGGCGGGCGGGGCTATCGGGGCCGACCGATCTGCACGACCAGACCGGCCATCACCGCTATTACGGCAGCTCGGCCGAGAACGGCGGCGAGCGGATCGTGGAGAGCCGGCGCGGCAAGCGGCCGCGCGTGTTCCGTATATTCGGCTTCTGAAGCTCTCGCCACGACACCGGTCCAAGTGGACGGCCTGCAAACATCGATCGCCGCGATGCCATTCCTGCTTTGATTGGCAAGCCGGACTGCCAAGGCGATCGCACCGTGCCTGCTTGCGAGCATCTTCACGGTGGTTCTCGGTGCGGAACCTCATCCTTGCCGTCATGGCCTGGTGGATCGGCATCCTGCTGCCGCCGTCGCGCTGCGAGCGGCCGCGCACGAACTGAGCGGGCGAGCGGTCTCATTGCCGAAACAGAAAAGGCGCGGCGGGGAGAACCCCGTCGCGCCCAATTCTTGCTCGCTGGTCCAGGGCTGAGAGCGCCCCGATGCCAAGCCGTTGGTCTAGAGCTTAGCGGGCGATCCCAGCGAGGTGACAGCGCTTGAGATAAGACACTGGATCACCTCCTTTCGTTGGTTTCGGGAGATTCCGATATAGGTTGCAATGCCCCTGCTGTTAAGGGGAGGCCGGCCGGCCGGAACCGAAGCCTTCGTCGAGCTCGGCGAGGCGCCGGAAACTCGCCGTCGGCGGCAGTTGAGACCGCCGTCCGTCCGTGTTAGGGAGCCTCTGAATGCGGGTGTAGCTCAATGGTAGAGCAGCAGCCTTCCAAGCTGAATACGAGGGTTCGATTCCCTTCACCCGCTCCAATGATTTCAACGGCTTAGCCTGTGATCGCTTGTCGCTCCGACAAGTCCGCACATTCCCGTTCTGACAAGCCCTACTTCGCCGTCGCTTGTTTGCGCGGGCGCTGATGCGCTTCATTTGCGCATCCTGCTTGGCCTCGTCATGGGCGCGCAGATCGTGCGCCGTCGCTGTAGTCGAGGACCATTGATGCTTCACCAATTGCATCTCCGTCAGCCTTAAGGCGCTCGCCTCAGTCGTGCCGTCATGGCGACTGAACGCAACGCAGGCTTTAAACCTGCAGTCCAGTAATCTTTGTCGCGATGCGCTAGACCTGAGCACGCATTCACCACTGCCGAGTTTGGGCAGGCTGCTGCAACACGCGCAACATCACACCGTCGTCGGGCGCGGCTGTTTGATCGTGTCGAGCTGTGCCATCAGCTGCAGGTTAATCGACTTGCCTTTGGCGTCGAGGTGTAAGGCTCGGTGCGGCTGTGTACGGGTCGCTCGACGAACCAGCGCTCATTGTGACGCAGCGCGACCTGCTTCAATCGGAGGAGGCCAGCCCGTTCGCGACGAGCTCATCAATCGCGACATCGAAGCGGTTGGCGCGAGAGCGATGTGAGCGAGGCCTGATCTGATGAGGCGCAGCGACGCTGCATAGATTTGCTGCATGGCGATATGAATTGGAGCAGTCTGCGCCGCAATAACGCGCTTGACTTCGCTTTCGATCTCAACGACCGTATCGTTCAAGCGTTGGGCAGCTCAGCCCGTCAACGCGACGAGTTCAAATCATTTCCAACACCACGCGCATCGCGTGTTCGGTTGGCGGCGAGGGCGCCCTCGGCTTAACGGCCGGCGGGCGCTTTTTTGTTTTGGATCGAGTGATGGCACGGACGCGATATCGTATCGGTGTGATGTTCTCGACGACGGGCTCGTACAGCGTCGTCGCGCGTTCGATGCTCAACGGAGCGCTGCTCGCCTTCAACGAGATGAACGCCGGCTTCGACACGATCGAGCTGGAGCCGGTCGTGGTCAATCCCAACGGCGATCTCGCCCGCTACCGCTCGCTCAGCCTGGACCTGCTCAACTCCGGGATCCGTCACGTGGTCGGCTGCTACACGTCATCGAGCCGCAAAGAGGTCATTCCCTGCTTCGAGAAGTTCGACGGCATGCTCTGGTATCCGTCGCACTACGAAGGGTTCGAGAGCTCCGACAATGTCGTCTATACCGGCGCTGCGCCAAATCAGCACGTTCTCCCGCTGGTGGACTATCTCGCCACGCACATCGGCAAGCGCGCCTTCTGCGTCGGATCGAATTACATCTGGGCGTGGGAGAACAACCGCATCTTCCGCGAGGCGCTCGCCGCGCGCGGCGGCGCCGTGCTCGCCGAGCGTTACCTCTCGGTCGGCGATACCGAGGTCGACCAGGTCGTCGCGGCGATCATCGACCAGCGGCCCGACTTCGTCTTCAACAATCTGATCGGCACCAGCGCCTACGCCTTCTTCCGCGCGTTCCGCGCCGCCTGCCGCGCGCGGGGCATCGACCAGGCCGCGGAGATCCCGGTGGCGAGCTGCACGCTGTCGGAGCCGGAATTGCCCGAGATCGGCCTCGATGCAGTCGATGGGCATCTGTCGTCGAGCGTCTATTTCTCCTCGCTGAACTCCCCTGAAAATGCCGCCTTCATCGCCGCCTATACGCGATCCTTTCCCGATGGACCGGTGACATCCGCCGATGCCGAAGCCTCCTACATCGCCGTCAAGCTGCTCGCGGCGGCCTTGTCGCAGGCCGGCACCGACGACGCCCGCACCGTGCGGGCCGCGGTCGCCGACCAGCGGCTGCGTGCGCCGCAAGGCGAGGTCCGTATCGACCGGCAGACCTTTCACGCCTGGCTCACGCCGCGGATCGGCCGCTCTTCTGCCGACGGGCAATTCGATGTGCTGCTGGAATCGCGCGAGCCGATCGCGCCCGATCCTTATCTCGTCCAGTCGTCGCCGCGCTTTGCCAGCGCGATGCGCTCTCCGCTGTTGAAGGTGGTGCAATCATGAGCTCCCGACTGCTACAGAACTTCAAGGGCGGCCGAGCGATCGTCGTCACGAGGCGAGGCGGATGGGAGAGTGCGCTCGAAACCACGCTGGCCAAGCTCGGCGTTTCCACCGAATATCCTGAAATCGTCGACGGCCGCGCCCGGATCGACGTCGCCGGCCTGCAAGCCGATCGCGACATCCTGTTCGTCGACGGTGATCTCGAAGGCGCGGTCGCGCTCGAGGTCAACCCGGCCTCGCGGCTGCCGCCCGTGCCGGTGATCGGTCTCGTCGGCGTCGAGGCGCCGAGCCGGCTGAAGGCGCTGGTCAATCTCGGCGCCACCTCGTTCCTGCGCAAGCCGGTGCATGGCGGCGCAGTCTACACCTCCCTGTTCATGGGCATCAACCAGTTCCTGCTGCGCGCCGAAATGTACGAGCGCCTGCAGGGCCTCGAAGAGCGTCGCCGCGGCCGCCGCGCGGTGATCCGGGCGGTCGTCCTGCTGATGCAGCAGGACGGTCTCGACGAGGAAGGTGCCTATTCACAGCTCCGTCGCGACAGCATGCGCGCGCGGCAGAACATGGAACTCCATTGCGAGGAGTTTCTGAGCAAGCGGGCGAAGCCGCCCGATACGTCCGGCCGCACGACCGGCATCACGCTGCAAGGCGGCAAGAAGCAGGCCATCTAGGAGAAGCATCATGAGCAAGTCTGTATTGCGAGGGCTGCGCGCCGCAGCCCTCACGGGGACGCTTGTCCTCGGATCATCCCTTGGATCACAACCGGCGGGCGCGGCGGAAAATCCGATCAAGCTCGGCGTTCTGGAGGATCAGTCCGGCGACTTCGCCGCGGCCACGATCGGCAAGGTTCACGCCATCCAGCTCGCTGCGGAAGAGATCAACAAGGCCGGCGGCATCATGGGCCGGCCACTGGAGCTCGTCCCCTACGACACCCAGTCCGACAACACCCGCTATCAGGAATTCATGCGGCGCGTGCTCCAGCGCGACAAGGTCGACGTCGTGTTCGCGGGCTTCTCCTCGGCCTCGCGCGAGGCCTACCGCCCGATCGTCGACCAGTTCAACGGCTTCGCCTTCTACAACAACCAGTACGAAGGCGGCGTCTGCGACGGCCACATGATCGTGACCGGCGCCGTGCCGGAGCAGCAGTTCTCGACGCTGATCCCCTACATGATGGAGAAGTACGGCAAGAACGTCTACACGCTCGCCGCCGACTACAATTTCGGCCAGATCTCGGCGGAGTGGGTGCGCAAGATCGTCAAGGAGAACGGCGGCAAGATGGCCGGCGAGGAGTTCATCCCGCTCGGCGTGTCGCAATTCTCCCAGAGCATCCAGAACATCCAGAAGGCGAAGCCCGACTTCGTGGTCACCCTGCTGGTCGGTACAGCGCAGGCCTCGTATTACGAGCAGGCGGCGTCCGCCAACGTCAACCTGCCGATGGCATCCTCGGTGAATGTCGGGCAGGGCTACGAGCACAAGCGCTTCAAGCCGCCGAGCCTGAAGGACATGTACGTCACCACCAATTACATCGAGGAGATCGACTCGCCCAAGAGCAAGGAGTTCTACGCCAAGTTCAAGGCGAAATTCCCGAGCGAGCCCTATGTGAACCAGGAGGCGGAGAACTCCTACCTCGCGGTCTATCTCTACAAGCAGATGGTGGAGCGCGCGAAATCCACCAAACGCGAGGAGATCCGCAAGGTGATCGCGCTGGGCGACGTCTGCATGGATGCTCCCGAGGGCAAGGTCTGCATCGACCCGAAGAGCCAGCACATGTCGCACACGATCTATCTCGCCAAAGTCGGCGCAGATCATTCGATCTCGTTCCCGAAGATCTGGGAAGATATCAAGCCATACTGGCTCGGTGAGGCCGGCTGCGATCTCACCAAGAAGGATCCGATGGCTCAGTACACGCCGTCGAATCCACCGCCGAAACCCTGACCGGCGGCTGGTCGCTCCGGCGCCCCGGCACGCCACGGCGTTGCCGGCGGGCCGGGCGATCACGGACATCTTCACGGCGTCTTCCCTCAAATTGGTCAGTTCATGGACATCGCGACCCATCTCTTCTCAGCACTCTATCAATTCGGCGACGCCTTCGCGTTTCTGGTGCTGTCGGCCTGCGGGCTCGCGGTGATCTTCGGCATGATGGGTGTGATCAATCTCGCCCATGGCGAGTTCATCATGTGCGGCGCCTATGTCACCGCTACGACCGTCCATGCGGGTCTGCCGCTGCCGTTGGGAATACTGGCCGGCACCGTGGTGTCGGCGCTGGTCGGCGTCGTCGTGGAGCTTGCGGTGATCCGCCATCTCTACGACCGGCCGCTCGACACCATCGTCGCCACCTGGGGGCTCAGCCTGATCGCGACCCAGGGCACGCTGATCATGGTCGGCTCAACCATGGCCGGCGTCGGCACGCCGTTCGGCAGCTTCCAGGTCGGCGACTACTCCTATTCGATCTATCGCATCGTGCTGTTCTGTGCCGCGCTCGGCGTGCTCGCCGCGCTCTACGCGCTGTTCAACTGGACGCGCTTCGGCGTGCTGGCGCGCGCCACCATCCAGGTGCCGCACATGGCGGCCGCGCTCGGCGTCGACACGCGCCTGATCTACAGCCTCACCTTCGCCTGCGGAGCAGGGCTCGCCGGTCTTGCCGGCGGTCTCTACGCGCCGACCATGACGCTGGTGCCGACCATGGGCGCGACCTTCATCATGGAGGCCTTCGTCACCGTGGTGATCGGCGGCGCCGACGTCTTCCTCGGCACGGCGCCGGCCGGCGCCGTGCTCGCGGTGGTGAAGTCCGTGATGACCTCGTGGCAGGGCCAGCTGTTCGGCCAGATCGGCCTGCTGGTCGCCGTCATCATCGTCGTCCGGGTGCTGCCGAAAGGCATTTCCGGCTTCGTGCTGCGTGAGCGCACCTGACGGAGTGATGGCGTCGTGACCGGTCTCCGCGCAATGTTCCGCCGTCTCGAAGGCCCGCAGACCGTCGGTCGCGGTCCGGCCTTCTGGGGCCTGTTCGCACTCGTGCTGGCGGTCGCGTTCGCTTATCCGCTGTTCAGTGACGGCTACACCGTCGGCAACACCGTCTATTTCTTCGTCTGGGTCTTCATCGCGCTCAGCCTGTGCCTGATCTGGGGCTATGGCGGCTCGCTCTCCTTCGGCCAGACCGCCTTCTTCGGGATCGCGGGCTATGGCTACGGCATCCTCACCATCAATTTCGGCTCGGCCTACGGCTTCACGCTGCTGGCGCTGCTGATCGCGGTGGCGATCGCCGCGCTGTTCGCGGTGCTGCTCGGCTATTTCATGTTCTTCGGCCGCATCGCCGGCGTCTTTCTCGGCATCGTCACGCTCGCCGTCACCTTGATGCTCGAGCGCTTCATGGCGCAGACCGCGGGACCGGAATGGCGCATCGGAGCAGCGCGCCTCAACGGCTTCAACGGCATGAGCGCGATGCCGCCTCTGACCATCCCCTGGCCCGGCGAGCCGATCGTTCTGTTCGCTGATGTCGGGCTCTACTACTTCGTGCTCGGCCTGCTGGTCTTGGTCTATCTGGCCTTGCGCATCCTGATGAACTCGTCGTTCGGCAACGTCATCGTCGCGATCCGCGAGAACCCGGAAAGGGCAGAGATGCTGGGCTACGACGTGCGCAAGTACCAGCTCATCACCTTCGTCATCGGCGCCGCGCTCGCAGGGCTCTCCGGCGTGCTCTACACGGTGTGGGGACAGTACATCACGCCGTCCAGCATGGGCATGACGGCTGCGGCGTTGCCGCTGATCTGGGTCGCCGTCGGCGGCCGCAGCGACCTGACGTCGACGGTGATCGGCACGCTGGTGGTGCTCGCCGCGTTTCAGGCGCTCACGATCTACGGCAGCCAATACGCGCTGGTCTTCATGGGCGTGCTGCTGGTGCTCACGGTCCTGATTGCTCCGAACGGCCTCGTGCTCGGGCTGATGCATTGGCTCGGTCGCCTTGCGGCCCGTTTCATGCAGAGGACGGGCTGATGTCGCTGCTCGAGCTGCGCAAGCTGAACAAGCATTTCGGTGGCCTGCACGTCACCAACTCCGTCGATCTCACGCTGCAGGCCGGCGAGATCCATTGCCTGATCGGCCCGAACGGGGCCGGCAAGAGCACGCTGTTCCGCCTGATCCTCGGCGAGCATCATCCCGGCAGCGGCGACATTGTCTTCGCCGGAGAGAACATCACGGCGCTGAAATCCTTTGCGCGGATCCACCGCGGTCTCTCGGTCAAGTTCCAGGTGCCCGGCGTTTTCAAGGGCCTGTCGGTCCGTCAGAATCTGGAGATCGCCTTGCAGAGCCGGCACCGTGGGGCGGAGCTGGAAGCGGAGATCGGCCGGCTGCTGGGCTTCCTCGGCCTGGAATCGGAGCAGGCGCAGACCGCCGGCAATCTCAGCCACGGCCAGAAGCAATGGCTCGAAATCGGCATGGCGGTCAGCCTGAAGCCACGCCTTCTGCTGCTGGACGAGCCCACTGCCGGCATGTCGCCGGAGGAAACCCATTTGACCGGCGAGATGGTGCAGCGGCTCAATGCCGAGGGCATGACGGTGCTGGCGATCGAGCATGACATGGCCTTCGTCCGGCAGGTCGCACACCGCGTCACCGTGCTGCATCTCGGCCAGGTCTTCGCGCAAGGCTCGATCGACGAGATCGTGGCCGACGAACGCGTAGCGGCGATCTATCTGGGGCAGGCCCATGCTTGATGTGCCGCGCAAGGAAGTGATCCTCGCAACGCTGGGCCTTCGTGCCGGCTATGGCGGCAAGCCGGTGCTGCAGGGGCTCGAGATCGAGGTGCGGGAAGGCGAGATCGTCGCCGTCATCGGCCGTAACGGCGTCGGCAAGTCCACGCTGATGAAGAGCCTGATCGGCCTCGTGCCGGCGATGAGCGGTTCGATCGTCTATCGCGGCGAGGCGGTGGAGTTGCTTCCCGCACACAAGCGGGCGCGCCTGGGCATGGGCTATGTGCCGCAAGGGCGCGACGTGTTTCCACGGCTGACCGTGGGCGAGAATGTCGCGGTCGGCGCGGCGATCAAGGGCGGCGGCATTCCCGAGGCCGGCCGGCGCAAGATCGTCGAGGCCTTTCCGATCCTGGAAGAGCGCTGGCATCAGCGCGCCGGCACCATGTCCGGCGGCCAGCAGCAGCAACTCGCGATCGGACGCGTGTTGATCGCCGACCCCAACCTCATCCTGCTCGACGAGCCTTCAGAGGGCATCCAGCCCAACATCGTCCAGGACATCGCACGCAACATGGTCGAGCTCAATCGCAGGACCGGCGTGACCATCATCCTGGTCGAGCAGAATCTCGACATGATCCGCGCCATGGCGCAGCGCTGCTACGTCATGGACAAGGGGCGCATCGTCGCCAATCTCGATCGCGGAGCGCTCGACGACGCGGCCGAGATGCGCCGTCATCTTGCGGTTTGAAGACTGAAAGCCAACGACAGAAGGAGAAAAGCAAATGTCCTGGCAGAAAGACTCCATCATGGCCCGCAAGGGCGTCGCCAAAGGCGAGCGCGGCAAGGTGCACACCATCACGGAAGGCGAGCAGGGCAAGTACCATTACGTCTACGGTCCCTATGTGAAGCCGGTGCTGACCGTCGATCCCGGCGCCGTCGTCTCTGCGGAGACGCATGATGCGTTCGAGGGCGCCATCCAGAAGGAGACCGACAGTCCGTCGAAAATCCTCAACTTCCCGTTCCTCAATCCGCAGAACGGACCGATCCACGTCAACGGCGCCGAGAAGGGCGATACGCTCGCCGTCTATATCGAGAGCATCGTGCCGCGCGGGCCGCAGCCGCGCGGCACTACGGTGATCATGCCGGAGTTCGGTGGCCTCGTCAGTACGGGCAACACCGCGCTGCTCAATCCGGCGCTTCCCGAACGCGTCAAAAAGCTCGAGATCGACGCCAAGACCGGCACCAAATGGAACGACAAGATCACGCTGCCCTATGAGCCCTTCATCGGCACCATCGGCACCTCGCCGGAGATCGAGGCGATCTCCTCGCTCGTCCCCGATTACTATGGCGGCAACATGGACCTGCCGGATGTCGGCGTCGGCGCCGTCATCTACCTGCCGGTCAACACCAAGGGCGCGCTGCTCTATCTCGGCGATTGCCATGCCGCGCAAGGCGATGGCGAGCTATGCGGCGTCGCCATCGAGCATCCGACCGTGACAACGGTCCAGGTCGACCTCATCAAGAACTGGACCATTGCCTGGCCGCGGCTGGAGACCAAGGACTTTATCATGACGATCGGCTCGGCCCGACCGATGGAAGACGCCGCCCGCATCGCCTATCGCGAGCTGTGCCGCTGGATGGCGGCCGATTACGGCTTCGAAGAAATCGACGCCTATATGCTGCTGACCCAGGCCGGGCGTGTCAGGCTGGGCAACATGGTCGATCCCAAATACACGTTGGGCGCTTCCATCAAGAAGTCTTATCTCGGTTGAGCAGGCCGGATCATGTCCATCGTTCACAAGGTCGCCGCTGTCCAGTTCGAGCCGATCATGTTCGAGAAGGAGCGCAACGTTGCGCGCCTGCTCGAACTCTGCGAGCAGGCGGCGGCGGCCGGTGCAAGGCTCATCGTCACGCCGGAGATGGGAACGACCGGCTATTGCTGGTTCGACCGGGCCGAGGTTGCGCCGTTCGTCGAGACGATCCCGGGGCCGACCACGAGTCGGTTCGCGGCGCTGGCACGGAAGCATGATTGCTACATCGTCGTCGGCATGCCCGAGGTCGACGACGACAACATCTACTTCAACACCGCCGTGCTGATCGGGCCCGATGGTATCGTCGGGCGCCACCGCAAGACGCACCCTTACATCTCCGAGCCGAAATGGGCCGCGGCGGGCGATCTGCACAATCAGGTGTTCGAGACGCCGATCGGGCGGATCGCGCTGCTGATCTGCATGGACATTCATTTCGTCGAAACCGCGCGGCTGATGGCGCTGGGCGGCGCGGACGTCATCTGCCACATCTCGAACTGGCTGGCGGAGCGCACGCCGGCCCCTTACTGGATCAGCCGCGCGTTCGAGAACGGCTGCTACGTCATCGAGAGCAACCGGTGGGGGCTCGAACGCACGGTGCAGTTCAGCGGCGGGAGCTGCGTGATCGCGCCGGACGGGCAGGTCACGGCCGTGCTGGACAAGGGCGACGGCGTTCTGATGTCCGAGATCGATCTCGACGCCGCGCGCGCGCGTCGGGTGCTCGGCGAGAGGGTGTTCGCACAGCGGCGGCCGGAGCTCTATCCGGAGCTGCTCACCGACACGTTCAGCTGGAACCCGCGCGATTTCTTCGGTCTTTATGGCCACGAGCCGTGGCCGGCCGGCAAGACCTCGCGGGTCAGCGTCGCACAGTTTTCACCCTCCAATGATTTCGGCCAAAATCTTCAGACGATCTCCGCGCTCGCGCGCAAGGCCAGCGCCGAAGGCGCGGAGCTCGTCGTCTTCCCGGAGCTCGCTCTGACGGGCCTGGCCGATCCTCCAGGAACGGCGCAACCGATCTCGGGGCCGGTGACCGACAGTCTTGGCCAGCTTGCGGAGGAGCTCGACCTCTATCTCGTCTGTGGCCTTGCCGAGCGCGACGGCGATCTCGTCTACAACAGCGCCTGCCTCGTCACCCCGGATGGCGACATCTCGGTCTATCGCAAGACGCATCTTACCACCGACGAGCAAAGCTGGGCGACAGCCGGCGAGGGTTGGACCGTCGTCGACACGCCGATCGGCCGTATCGGGCTGTTGATCGGTCACGATGCTTCGTTCCCGGAGGCGGGCCGGGTGCTGGCGCTGCGCGGCTGTGATCTCGTCGCCTGTCCCGCCGCGATCAAGGGACGCTTCAGTTCGTCGCATCCCGGCACACAGGTCGAACAGCCGAAGCCGATTCCGACCGGCCCGGATCCGCTCCACTGGCATCATTTCCGTGTTCGGGCCGGCGAGAACAATCTGTTCTTCGCCTTCGCCAATGTCGTCGATCCCGATCGTGGCTATCCCGGGCTGAGCGGTGTATTCGGCCCCGACACGTTCGCGTTCCCGCGACGGGAGGCGATCGCGGCCGGCGGCGCGGGTCTTGCAACCGCGCTGGTCGACACCACCAATCTCGACAGTGTCTATCCGACCAATGTCGTGCGGCGAAAGGATCTGGTGTCGATGCGCATGCCGCACAGCTATCGCGGATTGGTCAAAGTGGTGGCAAACAACTACTGAACCAGGAAGAGGAAGCCGATCATGGATCTGGGACTCAAGGGCGCAAAAGTTATCGTTACGGGAAGCACCAAAGGGATCGGCCGCGCGATCGCCGAGACCTTTGCCGCCGAGGGCGCCGACGTCGGTGTGTGCTCGCGCAATCTGGCCGAGGTCGAAAGCACGGTCGCTGCGCTCAAGGCCAAGGGCGTCGCCGCCTATGGCGGTGCAGTCGACGTTGCCGATGCAGCGGTTCTAAAGAGCTGGGTCGGCGATATGGCGTCAAAGCTCGGCGGCGTCGATGTCGTCGTCGCCAATGTCAGCGCGCTCGCGATCGGACAGGACGACGAAAGCTGGCAGAAGGAATTCTCGACCGACATGATGGGCACGGTCCGGCTCGTGAACGCGGCCATGCCCTATCTGGAGAAGAGCAAGGCCGGCGCGATCGTCACCATCTCCAGCGTCTCCGGGCGCGAGGTCGATTTCGCGGCCGGCCCTTACGGCACGTTCAAGGCGGCGATCATCCATTACACGCAGGGGCTCGCCAATCAGCTCGCGGGGAAGGGCATCCGCGCCAATTCGGTCTCGCCGGGCAACACCTATTTCGAGGGTGGGGTCTGGAACATGATCAAGGACAACAATCCAGAGCTCTACAAGACGGCCCTGGCGCTCAATCCGACGGGACGCATGGGCACGCCCCAGGAAATGGCCAACGCCGTGGTGTTTCTCGCCAGCGGTGCGGCGAGCTTCATCACCGGGACGAACCTCGTCGTCGACGGCGCATTGACGCGCGGCGTCCAGTTCTAGCGACGGCGCGATCGCAGGGACACACGGTTTACCGATCCGCGTCCTGGTCCTGGCGCGTCTCGGCAACCCCGACTGTGCCACCGAGTTGCGATGCCGCTTACGGGGCCGGTTGTCAGATGATACTGACCGAACTAACAATACCCGACATGGGGTGGTGGACACGTCACGTCGATGAGCCATCCACGATCAGGGGGGATCTTCGAGCTTGCAAGTCGCTGCCTTCCCGTCGGACCGCGCTGAAGAAATCCTCGCGTCGGCTTCCAGGCTATTTGCCCGCCATAGCTATGCCAATGTGACGATGGAGCAGGTCGCAGCGTCCGTTCGATCGGTGCCGGGCGCGCTGTACCATTATTTCCGCGACAAGGACGACCTGATCTATCACTGCTATCTCCGCGGCCTTGCAATCTACAGGCGCGAGATCGAGACGGCGGCTGAACCCGGTGTCGATGGGCTCGAGATCGTCAGGCGCTTTATCCGTGCCCGGTTGCGGTCGGAAGGCCAGCGCATGATCCTGTTCACAGACATCGATGCGCTGGCTCCCTCCTACAGCAGTGATGTACACGCCAGGCGCTGGCAGAATGCCGCGCTGCTGGCCGACATTCTCAGCCGAGGCGTTGCCGACGGCTCGATCGCCTGCGAGGAGCCGCTGCTGACGGCGGTCGCCCTCATCTCCATCCTGGATTGGGTTCCGTTCTGGCTCTCAGAGCGCGACTACTACACCCGCCAGCAGGCGATTGATGCGATCGATGACGTCATCACGCATGGCGTTTATCGGCGTGAGATCGCCTTGCCGGACATGCCGGAACCACCGAGCCTGGAGCCGTTTCTCCAGGCTCGCTCGAAATTGAATAAACGCGCCGCGAAGCTGGACAGGATGCTCTCAATTGCCTCGGACAGTTTCAATCGCAGGGGGGCTTCCGGTACGTCTCTTGAGAGCATCGCGGCGGATGCAGGCATGACCCGCGCCGGCATCTACTATCACTTCAGCGAAAAAGAGAGCCTGTTGCTGGCTTGCCTGCAAAGAGGCCTGGCTGGTGAGATCGCCATTCGAGATCATCTGCAGGATCTGGGGTTGGGGGCGTTCGATCATATCGTCCAAAGAGTCCGCCTCTTGTTGATGCTGCACGCCACGCCCTGCGGCCCCAAGGCGACCTATCACAACATCAACTATCTCAACGCTATTGATCGAAAGCACTATGTCGCACGGGCACTCGCAACGATCCGGCAGGACGAGAATAACCATCAGCGCTGGATCGACGAGGGAAGCCTCCGCAGCATCGACACGTATTTCGCAGAACGTGTTTTGACCGGCATGAGCCATTGGTACCCGATCTGGTTCGGAGATGGACGAGGCTGGTCAGCGATGCGGATTGCCGATCATTTCTCGCGGTTATTCCTCGCAGGGCTCAAGCCGCGTCGACGCGCGGTCTAAAGACGTAGGTCGCCGGCAGCTCAGCCGCCAAAAGTTGACTTGGATTTCAATATTCGGAGGGTGCGACAATCTTAATGTTCACGACCTAATTACAGCTTGCGTCAAAACTTTACACAGTATTCAATATTTGGGATAGCAGGTGGCGCGACCGAAGTTGTGAGTCAGCTTCGATCGCCAAGGAACAAGAACATCCAAAAGGGAGAAAGCCAGGATGCACAGGCTCGTAATTGCTGCGGCGGCAGCGCTGACGGTGCTCGGAGGCACGGCATTCGCGCAGGAAACTATCAAGATCGGCTACATCGATCCGCTCTCCGGCGGCGGCGCCAGCGTTGGTGAAGGCGGCTTGAAGACGTTCCAGTATCTCGCCGACGAGATCAACGCCAAAGGCGGCATCCTCGGCCGCAAGATCGAGATTCTGCCCCTCGACAACAAGACCAATCCGCAGGAAAGCCTGGTGCAGGCGCAGAAGGCGATCGACGCCGGCGCCCGCTACATCACGCAGGGCAACGGCTCGTCGGTGGCCGCCGCGCTGTCCGATTTCGTCACCAAGAACAACACGCGCAATCCTGGCAAGGAAGTCCTGTACTTCAACTATGCCGCTGTCGATCCGAGCCTGACCAACGAAAAGTGCAGTTTCTGGCATTTCCGCTGGGATGCCAGCTCGGACATCAAGATGGAAGCGCTCACCAGCTATATGAAGGATGTCCCCGCGATCAAGAAGGTGTACCTGATCAATCAGGACTATTCCTTCGGCCAGTCGGTGCGCGCCGATGCGCGCAAGATGCTGGGCGCCAAGCGGCCGGACATCCAGATCGTCGGCGACGAACTGCACCCGCTGCTGAAGATCACAGACTTCTCGCCCTACATCGCGAAGATCAAGGCTTCGGGCGCCGACAGCGTCGTGACCGGCAATTGGGGCCAGGACATCGCATTGCTGCTCAAGGCAGCTGCGGACGCCGGCCTCAAGGTCAATTGGTATACCTACTACGCCGGCGGTGCCGGTGGTCCGACCGCGATCAAGCAGACGGGCCTCGACCATCAGGTGTTCCAGATCACGGAAGGCTTTGCCAATTCCGGCCACCAGCCGGCAATGGACTTCGAGAAGACCTTCCGCGCCAAGGTCAACATGTCGCTGTGGTATCCGCGCGCGGTCAACGAGATGCGCATGTTCAAGGCTGCGGCCGAGAAGGCCAACTCACTCGATCCCGTGAAGGTCGCGGCTGCGCTCGAGGATCTCAAATTCGAGGTGCTCGATGGCGGCGAGGGCCTCATGCGCAAGGATGATCACCAGTTCTTCCAGCCGATCTACATCTCCTCGTTCGGCAAGCTCGCTGCAAACGAGCCGTTCGACGAGGAAGGCACCGGCTGGGGATGGCACCTGGTCTCGAAGGTCGATACTTCCAAGACGACCGTTCCCACCACCTGCAAGATGACCCGGCCGTAAGCTGGAATAGCTTCGCCTTCCCGCGGCCGATGGAGGCCGCGGGAATGGTTGAGGTTCGCGTACGGGACCGACAAATTTGTCGAGGCCTCTTCGGTCTCGGCTAGAGGTTTGAATGCTGTGCTTGAACTGATCGTTATATCGACACTGAACGGTCTGCTGTTCGGCATGCTGCTGTTCCTGCTGTCGAGCGGCCTGACCGTCATCTTCAGTATGATGGGCGTGCTCAACTTCGCCCACGCCAGCTTCTATATGCTCGGCGCCTTCTTCGGCTTCCAGCTCACCAAATGGATCGGCTTCTGGCCGGCGCTGCTGCTGGCACCGCTGCTGGTTGGCGCGATCGGCATGGCGGTCGAGCGCTACGGCCTGCGCAACACGCACAAGCACGGCCACGTCGCGGAGCTGCTCCTGACTTTCGGTCTCGCCTTCGCGATCGAGGAAATCGTCGCGATGATGTGGGGCAGGAGTCCGGTCGATTACCGCGTGCCGGCGTTGCTCGACTTCCCGGCCTTCACGATCTTCTCGACCAATTATCCCGCCTACAAGATCTTCATGCTGGCCGTGTCGATCCTGATCTTCATCGTGCTGCTGATGGTGCTCAAGCGCACGCGGGTTGGCCTGATCGTTCAGGCCGCGCTGACGCATCCCCACATGGTCGGGCATCTCGGTCACAATGTCGGACGCATCTTCATGCTGGTGTTCGGCGTCGGCAGCGCGCTGGCGGGAATTGCCGGCGTGATCGCCGGTCCGGCGCTGGTCACCCAGTCCGATATGGCCGCGGCATTGGGGCCGATCCTGTTCGTGGTCATCGTGTTCGGCGGCCTCGGCTCCTTGCCGGGAGCCTTCATCGCTTCGCTCGTCATCGGCTTGGTGCAAACCTTCGCGGTCGCGCTGAACGGTTCGCTCGCGAGTGCCTTCGGTCCGCTCGATCCGTCGATGGGCCCCTCCGTTCTCACCGACATCTGGAACGTCACGATCGCCCAGGTGGCGCCGATCGTGCCGTACCTCCTGCTGGTGATCATTCTGATTGTGCGCCCCATGGGCCTGATGGGGACGCGCGAAACATGAGCGCCACGACGACTTCCGCATCGAAGGTTGCAGACAAGCCCGCCGGCGATGCCTTGCGCTTCTACGGCGTCTGGCTGGTCGGTATCGCTGCGTTGATCGTGCTGCCGATGATCTTCTCCTCCGGCGGCTCGCTCACGTCCTTCAGCCTGATCGGCATCGCGATCGTCTTCGCGCTGTCCTACAACATCCTGCTCGGCCAAACCGGCCTCTTGTCGTTCGGCCATGCGGTGCATTACGGGCTCGGCGGCTTCGCGGCCTGCCATGTGATGAATGCGGTGGTTTCGCACGGCTGGCCGATCCCGTTGCCGTTCATCCCGCTGTTCGGCGGGCTCGGCGGTCTCGCTTTCGCGATGATCATCGGCTGGGTGATGACGAAGCGCGCCGGCACCGTGTTCTCGATGATCTCGCTCGGCATTGCCGAATTGGTGGCGTCCTCCTCGCTGATCCTGCGTTCCGTGTTCGGCGGCGAGTCCGGAGTCTCGACCGACCGCACGGCTCTGCCGAAAATGTTCGGCTGGACGTTCGGCCCGCAGCTTCAGGTCTACTACCTGATCGCGTTCTGGCTGGTGATCTCCGCGATCGCGATGTACGCGCTGACGCGGACGCCGCTGGGGCGCATCAGCAACGCGGTGCGCGACAATCCCGAGCGCGTCCAGTTCATCGGCTATGATCCCCATGTGGTCCGCTACATCGCTTTCTGCTTTGCCGGCTTCTTCGCCGGCGTCGCCGGGGGACTGGCTGCGATCAACTTCGAGATCGCCAATTCGGCCTATCTCGGCGCGATCCAGTCCGGCCTCGTCCTGTTCTCAACCTTCATTGGCGGCGTCGCCTTCTTCTTTGGTCCGATCCTCGGCGCGATCCTCGTGACTTATCTGCAGCTTGGGCTGACCAGCGTCACGGGCGTGTGGCAGCTCTATTTCGGCATTATCTTCATCGGCATCGTGATGCTGTCCCCGGGCGGGATTGCTGGGCTGGTCATGATGCACCGGCCGCTGGCTCGTGCCGGAACTCTGCCGACGCTGATTCCGTCCTACCTCGTCGCAGCGGTGCCGACCCTCGCGCTGGCCTGCGGCGTGATCCTGACGATCGAGTCGATCGCGCGCACGCATAGCGGGCAGGGCAGTCCGATCAACCTGTTCGGCGTTGCCTTCAACCCGGCGTCGCCAGTGACATGGGCGAGTGCGGCGGTTCTCATCTTCGGCGGCTTCTTCGTGGCACGCCTGAGCTGGCGGCGGGTCGCCGATGCTTGGGATCGCGCGGCGACGGTCGCGCGCGACCGGGGGTATCTGGCATGACGGCAGCCATCGAAGTCAGCGCTGTCGAAAAGCGCTTCGGCAATGTCAGCATCATCCGCGATCTCAATCTCAGTGTCGCGCAAGGCGAGCGTCATGCCATCATCGGTCCGAACGGCGCCGGCAAATCGACGACGTTCAACCTGATCAGCGGCCATATCAAGCCGACCTCGGGTGAGGTGAGGCTCAATGGCGACGTGATCTCAGGTCTGAGGCCGTTCGAGATCAACAGGCGCGGGCTGTCGCGGTCGTTCCAGGTCACCAATGTGTTCGCGCGCATGTCGGTCTGGGAGAACGTGCGTTGTGCCGTGCTGTGGGCGACGGGGCACCGTTACGCCTTCTGGAAGAACGTCGACAGCCTGCCTGAGGTGCGCGAGCGGACCGCGCAGATCCTCGACGACATCCATCTCACGCATCGGCGCGATGTGCCGGCCGGATTATTGACCTACGCCGAGCAGCGCGAGCTAGAGATCGGTATCACCATCGCCAGCGGTGCCACCGTGGTGATTCTGGACGAGCCGACCGCCGGCATGAGCCACGCCGAGACCGAACGTGCAGTCGCGCTGATCCGGCGGCTCACCGAAGGCAAGACCCTCGTCATCGTCGAGCACGACATGAGCGTCGTGTTCGGCCTTGCCGATCGCATTTCCGTGCTAGTCTACGGCCACATCATCGCCTCGGGCACGCCGGAGGAGATCCGGCGCGATCCGAAGGTCAAGGAAGCCTATCTCGGCGAGGAAGCGCACTGATGCTCGAGGTCAGGGACCTGCACGCCTATTACGGCAAGAGCCACATTCTCCAGGGCGTCGATCTCGATGTCGCCGCTGGCGAGGTCGTGAGCCTGCTCGGACGCAATGGTGTCGGGCGTTCGACCACGGTCAAGGCGATCATGGGCGAGGTCGTGCCGCAAGGCACGATCCGCTTCAAGGGCAAGGACATCGCCGGGCTGCCGAGCTACAGGATTGCGCGTCTCGGTCTCGGCTATGTGCCGGAGCATCGTGACATCTTTCCGGGTCTGACCGTTCGCCAGAACCTGCTTCTCGGCATCAAGGACACGCGACGTCCCGGCAAATGGCAGCTCCAGGACATGCTCGACATGTTTCCCAATCTCGCCGCGCGGGCCGACACGGAGGCGGGGGTGCTGTCCGGCGGCGAAAAGCAGATGCTCACGACCTGCCGCACGCTGATGGGCGATCCGGACCTGATCATGATCGACGAGCCGACCGAAGGCCTCGCGCCGCTCATCGTCCAGCAGGTTGGTGATCTCATCGCCCGCATTGCGCAAGCCGGCGTCGCCATTCTCCTCGTCGAGCAGAAACTGTCGATTGCGATGAAGATCTCGAACCGCGTCTACGTCATGGGACACGGCCGTGTGGTTTTCGAAGGTACGCCCGAGCAACTGAAGTCAAACGCCGAAGTTCGCGCGCAATGGTTGGAAGTGTGAGAACGGGCGCATCTGCCGGTCGATGCAGAGTTCGACTTGTTTGGCGGCTCTGGTTTGGTCTCTCTATCGTCTCGCACATGGCCCGTCAAAGCGTTCGTTCAGCTCAACCCCTCCGCTGGTTGAGATAGCGAAGCGCAAGCTTGATGAAATTGTGCACGACCATCGACGTCTCGTCCTTTCTGAACACCAGAAACACGTCCGCCGTGGGCGGCGAGGGCCTGATCGGGCGGAAGACGATGTCGGTGGTCGTGAACCGCGCGATCGATTGCGGCACCAGTGCCACGCCGAAGCCTGCGGCAATCAGGCTCGGGATCGACTGGGCGTCGACGACTTGCTGGGACACTTTTGGGAGAAAGCCGGCGTCGACACAGCATGTCTGCACGTAGCGGGCGAAATCGGAGCTGTTCGGATCCAGCACGACGTGCTCCTCGGCGGCGAGATCGCCGAGGGCGATGCGCTTGCGTTGCGCCAGCCGATGGCTGCGGGCCACGGCGAGAACGACCTCTTCGCGCCATGCCAGCTTGCTGGAGAGGTCGCGCTCGGCGGGCGTGCCGCGAATGAGGCAGATGTTGGTGGTACGGTTGAGGAGCGCTGCGATCTGCAGCGCCGGCGCCTGCTCGTGCACCGTCATTCTCACCTGCGGAGCAACCTTCCGGTAGGCCGCGAGCAACTCGGCGAGACGACCGCGCAGGATGGAGCCGGTCGCTCCGACGTCCAGCGTCCCGACCAGGCCCGCGCCGATCGACCGGACCTCGTCTTCGGTGACCTTGAGCTGCTGCAGGATCGCGCGCCCCCGCACCAGCATGGCGTCACCGGCCTGCGTCAGCTCGACCCTGCGGCTGGTCCGGTAGAGGAGCTGGGTCCCGAGCTCGGCTTCGAGCGCCTGGATGTGCTGGCTGAGCGGCGGCTGCGAAAGATTCAGTCGCCGGGCAGCGAGAGTGAAGCTGCGCTCCTCGGCGACCGCGACGAAGTACCGGAGCTGGCGCAGATCCATAGCGAAAGCCTATCAATCGTGTCGTTCTATATATTGGACTTGGCAACACGGCTGGTCAACGAATGACCGATGGAGGCTGCTTGCGTGCTGCCGCAACGAACGGCTCCGCCGCGGCGACCTCGCCGCCAACGACAAGAATGGCGAAGGCCCAAGGCCGACCAAGCCAAGCAGATGCAAGCCCAGCGCGCGAGGAAAGCCATGCCCAGGATTTTCAAGTCACTCTTCTTCCAGGTGGTCGTCGCCCTCGCGGCCGGCATCGCGCTCGGCATGGCCTATCCCGACACCGCATTGCAGATGAAGCCGCTCGGCGACGGCTTCATCAAGCTCATCAAAATGCTGGTGCCCGTCATCGTGTTCTGCGTCGTGGTGCAGGGCATATCGGCCGCCGGCGACCTGTCGAAGGTCGGAAGGGTCGGCATTCGCGCGCTGCTCTATTTCGAGATCGTCACCACGCTCGCCCTGGTGTTCGGCATCGCGCTCGCCTACTATTTCCAGCCCGGCGCCGGCATGAACATCGACCCGCGGACGCTGGACGCCAAGGCGCTCAGCGGCTTCAGCCAGACCGCGGCGCAGGTCGCCGGCGGCGGCGTCTCCGAATTTCTGATGAAGCTCATCCCCTCGACCATGGTCGGCGCCTTCAGCTCCGGCGACGTGCTCCAGGTGCTGATCATCTCGATCATGTTTGGCTGCGCCATGTCGTTGTGCGGCGAGCGCGCGAGACCGGTCGTCGAATTCGTCGAGCGGGTCAACGAGATCATCTTCAAGATGATGAACTTCGTCGTCCGCCTCGCGCCGATCGGCGTCTTCGGTGCGATCGCCTTCACGGTTGGCAAATACGGCATCGGCTCGCTCAAGCAGCTCGGCGGGCTGGTCGCCCTGTTCTATCTGGCGGTGTTTTTCTTCGTGGCCGTCGTGCTCGGCGCGATCATGCGGCTTTCGGGCTTCAGCCTGTTCAAGCTGCTGGTCTATCTGCGCGAAGAGCTGATGATCGTGCTCGGCACCGCCGCAGGCGACAGCGTGCTGCCGCAGACCATGCGCAAGCTCGAACAGCTCGGAATCAAGCGCTCGACGGTCGGTCTGGTCATCCCGACGGGGTACTCGTTCAATCTCGATGCCTTCTCGATCTACCTGACCCTGGCGGCGGTCTTCATTGCGCAGGCGACCAACACGCCGCTCGCGACCGGCGATCTCCTTGCGATCCTCGGCGTCGCGTTGCTCACCTCAAAGGGGGCGCATGGCGTGCCGGGCTCGGCCATCGTCGTCCTCGCGGCGACGCTCGCCGCCATTCCGGCCATCCCGGCGATCGGACTGGTGCTGATCCTGTCGGTGGACTGGTTCATCGGCATCGCCCGCGCGCTCGGCAATTATGTCGGAAATTGCGTTGCTACCGTCGTGGTTGCCTCGTGGGAAGGCGACCTTGATCGCGCCAAGGCGCGGCGCATCCTCGATGGCGAGATCGTTCCTTCAAGCGAGACCCTGCAGATCGACCCGGCCGGTGCGAACGCGCCCGTCGCGGGTCTGCAAACGTCCTGAACGCCGAGGCATCGATGACGACACTCTCGATCGAGCCCTTGACAAAGCAGGCCTTCGCGCCGTTCGGCGAGGTCGTTGAAACGGCAGGGTCGACGCCGCTGTCGATCAACCAGGGCCATGCCGCGCGCTACAACGAACTCGCCACTATCGATGTCGGCGCGGAAAGCGGACAGGTCAACATCAGCTGGTTCATCGCCTCTCAGCGGCCCGCGCCGATCGCCATCCGCCTGATGGAACGCCATCCGCTTGGAAGCCAGCTGTTCATGCCGCTGAACGGAGAGGACTGGCTGGTCGTCGTTTGCGCGGACCCGCGCGACCTCTCGAGCTACCGGGCGTTCGCGGCCAATGGCAAGCAGGGCGTGAATTATGCCCGAAACTGTTGGCACCATCCGCTGCTGGTCCTGAAGGACGCAAGCTCGTTCCTCGTCGTCGATCGAAAGGGTGGTGGCGACAATCTCGAAGAACATTGGCTGGACGAGATCATCCAGCTCGATCCCGGCACAGCCGCAGGCTGATCCCGGTAACCACGAGGCTTGATGATGTCATCGCAAACCTATCACATCCCGCAAGGTGGCCTTCCGCCCCAAACCGATCTCCTGAGCGGCCGGGCCGTCTTTACGAACGCCTACGCCGTCATCCCGAGCGGCGTGCAGCGCGATATCGTCGTCAGCCATCTGCCGCACTGGGACGACACGCGCCTCTGGGTGCTGGCGCGACCGCTCTCCGGATTCGCCGAGACGTTTTCGCATTACCTCATGGACATCGCGCCGGGTGGCGGAAGTGAAGTCCCCGAGCCGGAGAAGGGCGCCCAAGGGGCGTTGTTCGTCGTGGGCGGAAACCTCGTTCTCAAATTGGCGGGCAAAGAGCGTGAGCTCAAGCCCGGCGGCTTCGCCTATCTGCCGCCCGGTTGCACCTGGAGCCTGCGAAACCGCGGCGAGAAGCCGGCGCAGCTGCACTGGATCCGCAAGCTGTATCAACGCGTGCCCGGATTGGCCGAGCCCGATGTGATCGTGACCAACGCAGATTCGGTCGAACCTGTCGCGATGCCGGGCACCGAGGGAAGGTGGGCAACCATGCGCTTCATCGATCCCGCCGATCTGCGATACGACATGCACATCAACATCGTCACGTTCGAGCCGGGTGCGACAATCCCTTTCGCAGAGACGCACGTCATGGAGCACGGATTATACGTCCTCGAAGGCAAGGCCGTGTACCGGCTCAACCGGGACTGGGTCGAGGTCGAGGCCGGCGACTATATGTGGCTGCGCGCCTTCTGCCCGCAGGCCTGCTATGCCGGCGGCCCCGGCCGGTTTCGCTATCTGCTCTACAAGGATGTCAATCGGCACATGAATCTGCGGCAGGGACCTCCGCTGATCTGATCCCCAGCAATCCGCCCCTGCCATCGAGCGGTTGCAGGAACCTTCATCCCATGCGTGAGTTGGCCGGGCGGGCAGGGCGAAAGTCACGAGGCCAACCGTGCAAGACGACGTGCGCGTGCGTTCCACGGCGCAAATCGCGGGGCATCCGATTCATCCGATGCTGGTGCCGATCCCGATCGCGTGCTTCATCGGCGCGCTCTTGACCGACATCGCCTATGTCGCGAGCGCCGAGATCATGTGGGCGGATTTTTCCGCCTGGCTATTGGTTGTTGGCGTCGTCTTCGGCGTGCTCGCGGCGATCGCGGGCCTGACTGATTTCCTCGGCAACCGCCTGGTGCGGGCGCAGCCGCCGGCCTGGCCGCATCTGATCGGCAATGCCGTCGCGCTGATCCTGGCGATCTTCAACACGATGATCCACATGCGCGATGGCTGGACGTCGGTGTGGCCCACCGGTCTCGTGCTTTCGGCAGTCACCGTGCTGATCCTGCCCGTCACCGGCTGGCTCGGCTGGGCAATGGTCTATCGTCACGGCGTGGGAGTTGCGCGATGATGCCTTCAATTGTCCGCGCGCTGTCGTGCACTGCGTTGCTCTGTCTGGCCGGCTGCAACGACGGCAGCGGCGATCCCAACGCGCAAATCGGCCCCAATCCGGTGCTGCCGGAATTCCAGCAATATCTGATGCCGCCGATCCACATCGCCCGCATCGTCGGCTGGAAGAAGGACGAAACGCCCACCGTCGCACCGGGCCTGCAGGCCAAGGCGTTCGCGACCGGCTTGCAGCATCCGCGTTTTCTCTACGTGCTGCCCAATGGCGACGTGCTGGTGGTGGAGTCCAAGGCGCCGAAGGGCGCTCCGATCAAGCGTCCCAAGGAATTCGTGATGGGGTACATCGAGTCCTGGGCGACGTCGGGCGGCGGCGACACCGGGCCGGGCAACCGCATCACGCTGCTGCGCGACAGCAATGGCGACGGCGTGCCCGACACGCAGAGCGTCTTCCTCGACCATCTCAACTCGCCGTTCGGCGTCGCGCTGGTCGGCAACGATCTCTACGTCGCCAACACCGATGCGATCGTCAGATACCCCTACACCGAAGGTGATACCCGGATCACCGCGCCCGGAACGGTGCTGACGCCGCTGCCGGGCGGGCCGATCAATCATCACTGGACCAAGAGCCTGGTCGCGAGCCCCGACGGGACGAAGCTCTATGCCGGGGTCGGCTCCAACAGCAACATCGCCGAGAACGGCATGGAGGCCGAGCACAACCGCGCCGCCATCCTCGAAATCGACCGCGCCAGCGGCCGCTGGCGGGTGTTCGCGAGCGGCCTGCGCAATCCGAACGGCCTCAGCTTCGAGCCGCAGACCGGCGCGCTGTGGACGGTGGTCAACGAGCGCGACGAGATCGGGCCGGATCTCGTGCCGGACTACATGACCTCGGTGAAGGACGGCGGCTTCTATGGCTGGCCTTACAGCTATTGGGGCCAGCACGTCGATCCCCGCGTCAAGCCGGAACGGCCCGACCTCGTCGCCAAGGCGATCGTGCCGGACTATGCGCTGAGCTCGCATGTGGCTCCGCTCGGCATGGCATTTTACACCGGTACCAGCCTGCCGCGCGACTATCGGAGCGGCGCCTTCGTCGGCGAGCACGGCAGCTGGAACCGGCAGGTGCTGAACGGCTACAAGGTCGTGTTCGTGCCGTTTACGGACGGCAAGCCGAGCGGACCGGCGCGGGATGTCGTGACCGGCTTCCTCAACAGCGACAATCAGGCGCGTGGACGCCCCGTCGGCGTCGCCATCGACAAGAGCGGCGCGCTGCTGGTCGCCGATGACAGCGGCAATACGGTGTGGCGGGTCAGCGCGACGCACCCGCAGCTGACGCAACGTTAAGCCGGCCGGCGCGTTATCGGGCAGACGGTTTTCTGAACGCCAAGGAGTTGGACAATGGGCCTCGCTCAATACGCCATCGTGCCGGTGCAGGACGAATGGGGCGTGCTGCATGACGGCGACGTCAAGAGCCGATACGCCACCAAGGAAGCCGCCTTCGAGTCGGCGGTCGCGGCGGCGTCGCTTGCCTTACGTGAGGGACACGAGGTCCATGTCAGCGTGCCCGGCCGCGAAGCTGGAGAGAACGCCCTCGGCATCAAGAGCCGGACCGCGGAACAGTTGTGACGAAGGAGGCCGCGATGACCAAGCCCCGTGAGCCGAACGGTGTCGAGCCACCCCATTCCGAAGAGGACATGCAGCGGGAGCAGCTCGGGCCGCGCGGCGTCCCCGGCGCGCCTGACCCGGCCAGGATGACCCCGCAGCGGGAGAAGAAGACCCCGAAGCATATCGAGCTGGGTCACACATCCTAAAGCGCGTGCTCTGCGGCTGACGCCGCGGTGCCATTCGGAACCGTCATTTCCGTGACCTGAATCTGCGGGTAAGACCCATCTGTCGGCGCATTGGCGCCCCCGGCAGGCGACGGTTGGAATGCGCTTCTTGAAATCTGACGGCAGACTCGTCGGGGTCCTGCTGGTGCTCGCGATCACGCAGCTGATCGGATGGGGCACGATCGGGCTTCCCGCGATCGTCGGCCGTGACATGGCGGCGGATCTCGGCATGAGCCTGCCGGCCGTGTTCGCCGGGACTTCGGTGCTTTATGTCACCATGGGTCTGTGCGCGCCCTGGCTTGCCAAGGCGTTCGCACGGCATGGCGCGCGCAGGGTCATGATGATCGGGACGGTCGTCACCGTGCCCGGATTCGTGCTTCTGTTCTTCGCGCGCGAGCCGATGCTGTACTTCGCCGCCTGGATCGTCTTCGGCCTGGCGGGCAGCGCCACGCTCTCGACCGGCGCCTATATCATGCTGAACGAGGTTGCCGGGCAGAACGCCAGGAGCGCCATCGGCGCGCTCATGCTGGTGACCGGATTGTCCAGCAGCATCTTCTGGCCGACGACGTCGTTTCTCAGCGGTCATTTCGGCTGGCGCGGAACGTGCCTCGCCTATGCCGCCATGCTGCTTCTCGTCTCGCTTCCGCTCTATGCGTTCGGAGCACCGCGCCGGACGGAGCCGAAGCAGGACGGCGCCGCGCCGGCAAAGCACGCGGACGTGCCCCGGACCCCGCGAAGCACGTTCGGCCTCGTCGTTTGTGCGATTACCCTCAATGCGTTCGTTTCATTCGGTCTTAGCGCCGTGTTCGTCGAATTGTTGCGTGCCGAGGGGCTGGCGCCCGCGCAAGCCATTGCCTTCGGCTCGATGCTCGGTGTGATTCAGGTCAGCGCGCGCGGGCTCGACTTCCTCGGCGGCGGGCGTTGGGACGGCATCACGACCGGCCTCGTCGCCGGGACGGCATTGCCGATCGCCATGCTGCTGCTGATGCTGAGCGAGGGCACGACCTGGGCGGTCGCGGTCTTCATCCTGCTCTACGGCGCCGGCAGTGGCGCCATGGCAGTGGCGCGGGCGACCATCCCGCTGGTGTTCTACGACCAGGCCGAGTTCGCCAAGGCAATGTCGATGATCGCGCTGCCGCTCAACCTCGCCTCCGCCATCTCGCCGCCGCTTCTTGCCGGGTTGCTGACGGAGTTCGGCAGCCGCGCTGCGCTCGGTCTCACCTTCGTCTGCTCCTGCGCGGCCGTGGTGATGCTGGTGCTGCTGGGACGGCGACGGCCGCGGATGGCCCCGGTCCTGACCTAGCGTTATTCGCGGCGCGGAATTCGACACCCGGGCGATCCTGCTGCCGGGCAAGGGATAGCCGTATGCCGGGAGTGCAGTGCTCGGAGCCCGAAAATGGTGTATCGGCAGGGTGCGCGACCAGAGCTACGAGCCGCCGCGCAAGATTCCAGTTCCCCGGAGGAAATCGACATGTCGGCCCTGCCGCTCTCAGGCATCAAGATCCTTGACCTCACCCGCGTGCTGGCCGGGCCCCTGTCGGCCCAGATGCTGGGGGATCTGGGTGCGGAGGTCATCAAGATCGAGCGGCCGGGCACTGGCGACGACGCACGTGCCTTCGGCCCGCCTTACCTCGCCGATCCCGAAGGCAAGGCCAACAACAACAACTCGTTCTATCTCTGCGCCAACCGCAACAAGAAGTCCGTCACCGTCAACATCGCCAAGCCCGAGGGGCAGGCCATCATCCGCGAGCTCGCCAAGGACGTCGACGTCTTCATGGAGAACTACAAGGTCGGCGATCTCAAGCGCTACGGCCTCGACTATGAATCGATCAAGGCGGTCAACCCCGGCATCATCTATTGCTCGGTGACCGGCTTCGGCCAGACCGGGCCTTACGCGCCGCGCGCCGGCTATGACGCGATCCTGCAGGCCATGGGCGGGCTGATGAGCGTTACCGGACATATCGACGGCGAGCCCGGCGAGGGCCCGATGAAGGTCGGTCCGTCCATCGTGGACTACATGACCGGGATGAACTCGTCGATCGGCATCCTCTCGGCGCTCTACCATCGCGACGCCAATGGCGGGCAGGGACAGCACATCGATGTCTGCCTGTTCGACACCGTCATCGCCTCGCTGTCGCATTGGCTGCAGATCTACCTCGTCAATGGCAAGACCCCACCGCGCCGCGGCACGTGGGGCAATGGCGGCATGCCCGCCGGCGTCTTCCGTTGCACCGATGGCGAGCTGATGCTGGTGGTCGGCAATGACGGCCAGTTCCAGCGCACCTGCGCCGTGCTCGGCGAGCCCGGGCTCGCGAGCGATCCGCGCTTCGTCAAGAACAACGACCGCGTCGTGCACGGCAAGGAGATCATGGCGATCTTCGCCGGCCTATTCCTGAAGAAGCCGGTGGCCTACTGGCTGGAGAAGCTGGAGGAGGCCGGCGTGCCCTCGGGCCCGATCAACAATTTCGAGCAGGTGTTCTCCGATCCGCACGTGCAGTCGCGCGGCATGCGGGTGAAGGTCAATCATCCCTTCGAGCCCGATTTGTCGCTGGTCCGCAACGCACTGACCCTCTCGGAGACCCCGATCAAGGACTACCGTGCCCCGCCGCTACTCGGCGAGCACACCCACGAGGTGCTCGGCGGCAAGCTCGGCTATGATGCCGGCAAGATCGAGCAGCTGAAGCAGCAGGGCATCATCTGACTGGCTCTTCCCGCAGGGCGCGATGCTCGGGCTTACCTGAGGCTTGCGCGCAATCCCCAGATAACCCCGGTCCGTAGTCGCACAGGCTTCCGTTCCGCGCCAGACTCTGATCCGATCTCTCCACTTGAGTTCGGGAGGGAAGTGAATGTCCTACACGATCGGGTTCCAGGCAAAGAACCAGAAGGGAATTCTGGCGACCGAGGCAGCGACCGCCAATCAGGCCGTCGCCATCGTTGCCGCGCTGCGGCAAAGCTCCGACGAGATCAAGTTCATCCGTTCGCCTCAGGAAGGCGAGATGGGGATCGAGATGCTGCTGCTGCTGGCCAAGGAAGAGGCCGAGGAGATGCCGCAGCGGGTGTAACCCGCCGACCACACACTTCGATCAGAAGCGAACCATGCCGGCTGCGGAATGATGTAGCCAGACATCGGACCCGCTCGGACTGAAGGTGGTTGCCATGAAACGCGAAGCGCTCCGCGTAGAGCCGATCTCGACCTTCCTCGATCGCGCGCAGGCGCCGGTTTCGCCGGTGACACGCGCTGGCAGCATGATCTTCGTCGCCGGCCTCCCGCCGTTTGACCCCAGGACGGGCGAGATCGCCTCCGTCCCGATTGAGCGGCAGAGCGAACTCGTCATGGAGCAGATGAAGCTGTGCCTCCAGACCGCCGGAGCCTCGCTCGACAACGTTATGAAGTGCAACGTCTACTGCACGTCCACGAAACACTTCGCTGCCTTCAACGCGGTCTATGCGCGCTATTTCCCCAGCGATCCACCAGCGCGGATTTTCGTCTGCACGCCGGAATGGTTCGGCCCCTTCGACGTCGAGATCGACTGCATCGCGATGGTGTAAACGCTAGCGCGCCGCGACCTTCGCCGGCGCCTTTGCCTCGGCCTTTCCCGCCGTCAGTGCCATCGTCGCGACGGTGACGACGCGCGCGACCACGTCCTCAACGTCGTCGAGATCGCATTTGCCTTCCGACAGCTTGGTCAGCCGCTCGCTCTCGCGGATGGTGTGGTGCGCCATGGCCAGCGCGAAGTTGAGGCCCCAGTAGATATCGACGTCGCTGCGGTCGGGCAGGGACCTGCGCATCGCGCCGGCGAATTTCCGCAAATGGTCGATCTCGCGGTTCTTGATGCGGCGGATCGGCGGCACGGATTCGATCGAGGCGCGGATCATGAAGCGAGCCGCGGTGGAACGCTGGTTCTCGGGCCCGAGGCAGCCGCGCAGCGGCGGGCCGACCAGCGCGCGCAGGATCGCCTCGATCGGTGCGCGGCCGCCGCCTTGCTCCTCGGCATCCTTCAGCTGCCGCAGGCGCTCGCGATTGGTCGCGATCGAGCGGGTGACGAACAGTTCCGCAATCAGCTCGTCCTTCGAGCCGAAATGATAGTTCACCGCGGCGAGGTTGACATTGGCCTCCGCGACGATGTCGCGCAGCGTCACGTCGCTGAAGCCACGATCGGCATAGAGCCGCTCGGCGGCGGCGAGAATGGCAGACCTCGTATGATCGCTGGCCATGGGCGCCCTGAATGAGGGGAGTTGCAATTCAAACACTTGTATGAAACTATCGTTTGAAGGCCGGAGAAAGTCAATCCGCAATCGGGATCGTTGGCACCTCTCGCTCACGTTCCGAAGCGGCCGCAGAGGCACGCGCATTCGCGCTTGCGGGCGGCGTGTGGCGGCAGGACACTTCGGCGCAAAACGAGATCGCAAAGCAAGACGAGGAGCGTCCCATGGATTTCGACCTGTCCCCCAAGCAGAAGGAATGGCTCGACCGCGTGCAGTCCTTCATGGCCAAGCATGTGCGCCCAGCGGTGCCGGTCTACGACCAGCAGGACAAGGCCGGCGACCGCTGGAAGGTCATTCCGGTCCTTGAAGACCTCAAGAAGAAGGCCAAGGCCGAGGGCCTCTGGAACATGTTCATGCCGCCGTCCGAGCACGAGGACGACGAATTCCGCGGCGCGGGACTGACCAATCTCGAATACGCGCTGCTGTCGGAGGAGATGGGCCGCATCACCTGGGCCTCCGAAGTGTTCAACTGCTCGGCGCCCGACACCGGCAACATGGAAGTGTTCATCCGCTACGGCACCAAGGAGCAGAAGCGCAAATGGCTGCGCCCGCTGATGGACGGCGAGATCCGCTCCGCCTTCCTGATGACGGAACCCGCCGTGGCCTCGTCGGACGCGACCAACATCGAGACCCGCATCGAGAAGGACGGCGATCACTACGTCATCAACGGCCGCAAATGGTGGTCATCCGGCGTCGGCGATCCCCGCTGCAAGATCGCGATCCTGATGGGCAAGACCGATTTCAAGGCGGCCAAGCACCAACAACAGTCGCAGATCCTGGTTCCGCTCGATACGCCCGGCATCAAGGTCGAGAAGATGCTGCCGGTGTTCGGCTTCGACGATGCGCCGCACGGCCATGCCCAGGTGCTGCTCGAAAACGTGCGCGTGCCGAAGGAGAACATCCTGCTCGGCGAGGGCCGCGGCTTCGAGATCGCGCAGGGCCGTCTTGGTCCCGGCCGTATCCATCACTGCATGCGCACCATCGGCAAGGCCGAGGAAGCCCTGGAGAAGATGGTGAAGCGGCTGGCCTCGCGTACCGCTTTCGGTAAGAAAATCGTCGAGCACAGCGTGTGGGAGCAGCGCATCGGCGAGGCCCGCACCAACATCGAGATGACCCGGCTTCTGTGCCTCAAGGCGGCCGACATGATGGACAAGGTCGGCAACAAGACTGCGCAGGCCGAGATCGCCATGATCAAGGTCGCAGCGCCCAACATGGCATTGAAGATCATCGACGAGGCGATCCAGGCCTTCGGTGGCGGCGGCGTCTCGGATGAAGCGGGCCTTGCCAAGGACTACGCCCATATCCGTACGCTGCGGCTCGCCGACGGCCCGGACGAGGTGCACAATCGCGCCATTGCCAGGCTCGAACTTCGGAAGTATGCAAACTCTCCAAGTCACTGAGAGGGAGGGCCCGCGGCGCTCCCGACCTGAAGAAACGACAGGGCTTGATCCGGTGACCGCTTGACGCAAGTGCGTCAGCGGTTACCGATTAGGATCATGCGCGACCTGAAATGGTCAGGACTGAAGAGGGAGCGTCATCGTGGCTGACGGCGTCAGGAAAGACGAAGAGTTCTCGGGCACCAAGCCAGTCGAGGAGCGGCATCGCTTCGACGAGCTGCGGCTCGAGGCCTGGATGCGCGAGAACGTCGAAGGCTATGAAGGCCCGCTGGTTGTCCTCCAGTTCAAAGGCGGTCAATCCAACCCGACCTATCGGCTGAACACGCCGAACCGCTCCTATGTGATGCGCCGCAAGCCGTTCGGCAAATTGCTGCCGTCCGCGCACGCGGTCGATCGCGAATATCGCGTCATTGCAGCCCTTGGAAAACAGGGCTTTCCGGTCGCGCGCGCTTACGCGCTGTGCCAGGACGACGGCGTCATTGGCGCCGCCTTCTACATCATGTCGATGGAGGAGGGCCGCGTATTCTGGGATCCGACGCTGCCGAGTCAGGACAACGATGCGCGCCGTAACATCTTCACCAGCAAGATCGAGACGCTGGCGAAGCTCCATATGTTCGATCCCGTCGCGATCGGCCTCGGCGACTTCGGCAAGCCAGGCAACTATTTCGCGCGCCAGATCGACCGCTGGACCAAGCAGTACCGGGCGTCCGAAACCCAGCACATTCCCGAGTTCGAGAAGGTCGCCGAATGGCTGCCCAAGACCGTGCCGGAGCAGGCGCGCGTCTCGATTGTCCACGGCGATTATCGTCTCGACAACATGATTTTCCACGCGACGGAACCGCGCGTGCAGGCCGTGCTGGACTGGGAGCTGTCGACGCTCGGCGATCCCATGGCCGACTTCACCTATCTGTTGATGCAGTGGATCATGCCGGGCCTCGACGGTGCCGACCTCAAGGCACTCAACATCCCGAGCGTGGAGGAGGCGGCGCAGATCTATTGCAACGTCACCAGGATGACGGTGCCGGATCTCAACTGGTACTTCGCCTACAACCTGTTCCGCCTCGCCGGCATCACCCAAGGCATCGCCGGCCGCGTCCGCGACGGCACCGCCGCCAACGCCAAGGCGCTGGAGTCAGCCAAGCGCACCGTGCCGCTGTCCAAGGCCTCCTGGGAATACGCGCAGAAGGCGGGCGCGGTGTAGGAGATGCGAAGCGCGGCCGATGGCCGCGCTTTTGGCTCGTATGCGCTGCTCTCGTGTCCCGGACGCGGTGCAGCACGCAGTGCTGCTCCGCAGAGCCGGGACCCAGTCACGTCGCCAAAGTATTCAGCTCGTCCGTGAGATCGCGCCACCCCGGATTGAGGTCTTCAATCAGCTTGAGCTTCCAGGCGCGCCGCCAACGCTTCAGCGTATGCTCGCGCGAGCGTGCTTCGAGCGCCGACTCGAAGGTTTCGAAATAGACCAGCAGTGTCACATCGTACTGCCGCGTGAAGCCCGGTATGAGCTTGGCCTTGTGCTCGGTCATCCGGCGAGTGAGGTCGTTGGTGACGCCGACATAGAGGGTCCCGTTTCGCTTGCTCGCAAGAATATAAACGAAGAAGGGCATGGTTGTGCAACCAGCGCTGATGCGATGCGATCTAGGGTGGCATATCTCGATGGTGTCGCCAAGCGCTCTGGGTCCCGGCTCTGCAGTGCGGTACTCCGCACCGCACTGCGTCCGGGACACGAGACCAGAGTTCGGAGCTTATGCCTACGATCGCTCTCTCTTGTCCCGGACGCGCTGCAGCGTGCAACGCTGCTGCGCAGAGCCGGGATCCAAGCAACGGCGAGTGCTGGATTACCCCTTCGCACAATGCGCGATCAGCCTCTCCACAAACTCCGCGCATTTCTCCAGCTCCGCCATCTCCACGAATTCGTCCGGCGTATGCGCCTGTGCGATCGATCCGGGCCCGATCACCACGGAGGGGATGTCGGCCATGCTGGTGAACAGGCTCGCCTCGGTGCCGAAGGCGACCTTGGCGTGGTCGTTGCGTCCGGCAAGGCTCTTGGCGAGCGTGACGATCGCAGCGTCGGCCGCCGTGTCGAGCGCGGGATAGTCAAGGATCTCCTCGAACTCGATGCCGCAATCGGCACTCCTCGCCTTCATCGCCGGCTCGAGCTCGGCCCTGGCCCAGGCAACGATCGCATCGGTGACCTCACGCGATTCCGTGATGCCGATGCCGCGGCATTCGAATTCGACGGTGCAGGTGTCGGGCACGATGTTGAGCGCTGCGCCGCCGTGCACGATGCTGGTGAGCAGCGTCGAGTGCGGGACGTCGTACAGGCTGTCGCTCGATTGTACGGCGGCGAGCTTCTCCGCACGGTGGCGAATCTCGGTGATCAGCTCGGCGGCATATTCGATCGCGTTGACGCCGTCGGGCGCGATCGAGGAGTGGCGGGCGAGGCCGTGGAACGTGGCGCGGACGCCGTGCTTACCCTTATGGCCGATGATGACCTGCATCTGGGTCGGCTCGCCGATGAAAGCGCCGAGCGGCCTGACCTTCTTCTTCGCGATTTCGCGCAGCATCGGCCGCACGCCGACGCAGCCGATCTCCTCGTCATAGGAGATCGCCAGATGGATCGGAGTCGTCAGCTTGGCCTCCAGCATCTCCGGCACCATCGCGAGGCAGACCGCGACAAAGCCCTTCATGTCGGTGGTGCCGCGGCCGTAGAGCTTGCCGTCGCGCTCGATCAGCTTGAACGGATCGTGGCTCCAGTCCTGGCCGACCACGGGCACGACGTCGGTGTGGCCCGACAGGACCAGGCCTGGCGGGTCGTCGGGTCCGATCGTGACCCACAGCGAGGCTTTCTGCCCGGTTTCATCGACGAGGCGCTCACCCTTGATGCCGAACGCGGCGAGGTAACTTTCGATATGGGCAATCAGGGGCAGGTTACTGCGGTCGCTGACGGTATTGAAGCCGACGAGGTCGGCGAGAAGTTGGCGGATGCGATCGGGTCTTGAACTCTGCATTTTCAGGATCTGGTCAGGGGAATGGAAGCTGAGGTGCTTGCATGAACCATACCAATGTGGTGGCGGGATGGGCAAATCAACACGACACTAGCGGTAGCCCGGGTGAGCGAAGCGACACCCGGGACGGTGCCGACGGAAATCCCGGATGTCGCTGCGCTCATCCGGGCTACTAGGCCTTGCGTTGCCCGCCGGGCAAAACACGCCAGAGCTGGGTCAACGCTCGCCCTCGAAAATATTCCACTTTACCGAAATTCGGAAACGGCGTATGTATCGCCGCATCCCGGCCCAACGAAGAGGGGCGTATCGCGATCGTCACGAACGCGGGCCGGGCGGCGGTGGACGTGGGTCACACCGGCGCGAAGGGCTTCGCGGGGCGGGCAACCGTGAGCGAAAGCGTCGCGCCAACGACGGGTGCGGTTCGCGTACGGCAAAATCGTGTCGTCCTGGCGTCCGGGGTCTGTACGCCAAGTCTTGCGGTGATGTGGCGGCCTAACCGGGCACGCGCATCAGCCATCCGCAAGGCGACGGGGGCAATAGTGCATCGCTCCCCGGGGAGAGCACGACATACGCCGTAAAACCACTGCGCAGGGAAGGCCGGTTGCTTGGCTTCACCTGTATGCCGCTGTGCAATCTTTGTAAGCACACGCTTTCGCACAGTGGACCGTGGGTGCCCGGCCGGCACCCGGTCTTCCCTGCGCCCTCTTTCAATTGAAGGTGAGGCATCGACGCAAAGCTCGGGCGAGATCGGCCGCGAGGCTGCAAAGCTGTGTCTGCGATTGAGATGCGAACGATGAAGCGGCCATGTCGCCCCATACTCAGTCATTGCGAGGAGCCCTTGCGACGAAGCAATCCAGACTGTTTCCGCGGAAGCAGTCCGGATTGCTTCGCTCCGCTCGCAATGACGGCGGAGGTTTCCGTGCGCCAAACTCCACTCTCGTGCCCCGGACGCAGCGCAGCGTCTCTTCGACGGTGCGCTGCAGAGCCGGGGCCCATGTCTCAGCGAGTGCCGTGGGCTTCTGGGCCCCGGCTCTGCGCAGCAACGCCAAGAGCGTTGCAGCGCGTCCGGGACACGAGACCTGGCTACACCGGTTTGCCCGTATACGGCATCGACGCCGTCAAACCACCGTCGACCGGGAACGCCTGCCCATTGACATACGACGCCTCGTCGCTCGCCAGAAACAGTCCCATCGCCGCCAGCTCGTGCGGCTGGCCGGGGCGCTTGAGCGGGTTGAGCTGGCCGATCTTGTCCTGGGTGCCACGCTCCTTGGCGCGGTCGAAGATCGGCTTGGTCATGCCGGTCTCGATCAGGCCCGGGCACACCGCGTTGATGCGCACGCCGGTTCCGGTGAGCGAATAGGCCGTGGTCTGCACCAGGCTGATCACGCCGGCCTTGCTTGCGGCGTAGGGATGTCCGCTGGCGCCGGCCTTGAGGCCCGCGACGGAGGCGGTCAGCACGATCGCGCCGGACTGTTGCTTGACCATGTGCGGCATGGCGTATTTTACCGCGAGGAACGGTCCGATCAGATTGACGCGCAGAATCTCCTGCCAGTGCTCGACGGTCTGCTCGGCAAGCGGAACGAGCCCGCCGGAGACGCCGGCATTGGCCCAGATCACGTCGAGCCGGCCATGCGCCTTCACGGCTTTGTCGATCACGGCGATGACGTCCTGCTCGGAGCCCGCATCCGCCACCATGGCTTCCGCGACGCCGCCGGCGGACTTGATTTCCGCGACGGTCTCCTTCACCGCCTCGGTGCGATCGACCGCGATCAGTTTTGCGCCTTCCCGAGTGAACAACAGTGCGGCGGCGCGACCGATGCCGCTGCCGGCGCCGGTGATGATGACGGATTTGCCTTGCAGGCGGCCCATGCGCTTCTCCCTTTGCTTCGTGCGCGGCCCTTGCCGCGCGACGGAATTTCAAACAAGATTTCAAACGGTAAAGTGTCTTGAGACACGTTCACACCTGACGTACAGCGACATTACACGGGATGGAAGGGTTTCGATGGCAGGCGCAGACAAGCCGAACGTGGTCACGACGCGGTGGTGGTGGGTGCGGCACGCGCCGGTGCGCAATGACGGCGGCAACATTTACGGACAGTCCGACATCGCTTGCGACACCAGTGATACGTATGTGTTCAATGCCGTTGCCAAGGTGCTGCCACGCAAGGCAGTCTGGTATTCGAGCAACCTGATGCGCACGCACCAGACCGCCGAGGCGATCTGGGCAACCGGCTTCCCGCGGCCCGCGTCAATGAAATGGGAGGCGGATCTCGCCGAACAGAATCTCGGACGCTGGCAGGGTATGAACCGCGCCGCGTTCATCGCGAGCCGCCCCGTCGGCACGAGTTGGTTCGCCGACATCAACGAGCCCGCGCCCGGCGGCGAGAGCTTCATGGATCTCTACAACCGCACGCGCCGTACCATCGAGCGGATCAACAAGGAGGCGGCTGGCCAGGATATCATCGCGGTCGCCCATGGCGGCACCATCAAGGCCGCGGTCGGGCTTGCGCTCGGTGATCTGCCGGAGCAGGGGCTCGCATTCGACATCGACAATGTGTCGGTGACGCGGCTCGATCATTTCGCAAGTCCCGAGCGGACCGTCTGGCGGCTGCCGATGGTGAACCAGCAGCCGTGGATCGCCGACGACGCGCATGCGGCAATGCATCAGCCGGCGGGTCCTGAAGTCAAGAAGCTGGCGTAGCTGAGCGGTCATTCCGGGCGATGCAAAGCATCGACCCGGAATTCGAGATTCCGGGTTAGGTCCTGCGGACCGCTCCGGAATGACATCAAATACGAAGTTCATACTCTGGGAGAGAAACATGACCTTGTTCGATATGAAGGGGAAAGTCGCCGTCATCACTGGCTCGACGCGCGGCATCGGGCTCGCAATCGCCGAGCGCATGGCCGAGCACGGCGCCAAGGTGGTGATCTCCTCGCGCAAGGCCGACGTCTGCGAGCAGGTGGCCAAGGGCATCAACGACAAATACGGCAAGGGCACCGCGGTCGCGATCGCCGCCAACATCTCCTCGAAGGAGAACCTGCAGAACCTGGTCGACGAGAGCAACCGCGCCTTCGGCAGGATCGACGTGCTGGTCTGCAACGCCGCATCGAACCCGTATTACGGCCCGCTCGCCGGCATCTCCGACGACCAGTTCAGGAAGATCCTTGATAACAACATCGTCGCCAACAATTGGCTGATCTCGATGGTGGTGCCGCAGATGATCGAGCGCAAGGACGGCTCGATCATCATCGTCTCGTCGATCGGCGGCCTCAAGGGCTCGACCATCCTCGGCGCCTACGCGATCTCGAAGGCCGCCGATATGCAGCTCGCGCGCAACCTCGCTTGCGAATATGGCAAGGACAACATCCGCGTGAACTGCATCGCGCCCGGCCTGATCAAGACCGATTTCGCGAAAGCGCTGTGGGACAATCCGGAGAACCTGAAGGCCTCGACCTCGCGCTCGCCGCTCCTGCGCATCGGCATCCCCGACGAGATCGCGGGCGCCGCCGTGTTCCTGGGATCGAAGGCCGGCGACTTCATGACCGGCCAGACCATGGTGATCGACGGCGGCGCGACGATTAGCTGACGCCTGCTCTCGTGTCCCGGACGCGGTGCAGCGTGCAACGCTGCTCCGCAGAGCCGGGACCCAGAAGGCCAAGTCCGAGCTTGTGGAGACGTAGGCCCCGGCTCTGCGACGCACCGCTACGCGCTGCGTCGCGTCCGGGGCACGAGGGCGCCCCCCTCAATCCACCGCCGCGTACACCAGATCCCGCACCAAGGTCCGCGTGTAGTCGCGCTGGCCCGGCCCCTGGCTCATGAACACCGCGAACAAATCCTCCTTCGGATCGATCCAGAAGAACGTGCCCGCAATGCCGCTCCAGAAATACTGGCCGACGCTGCCGGGGAAGGGCGCGATGCCGGCCTCGCGGCGTACGGCAAAGCCGAGCCCGAAGCCGTGGCCGGGCGACAGCAGCGTGCCATTGGTCACAACGTGGGGTTCGAGATGGTCGGCTGCCATCAGCTCCAGCGTCTTGCGGCCGATGATCCTGTTGCCGTCGAGCGTGCCGCCATTGCGCAGCATCACGCAGAAGCGGGCATAGTCCATCGTGGTCGAGACCAGTCCGCCGCCGCCGGATTCCATCACCGGCTGCTCGAGCATGTTGAACAGCACGACCTTGTCGCCGGTCCAGGGATCGGCCGCGAACGGCTCGGCGAGGCGGCCGGCATTGGCCTCGGATGTCGCAAAGCCGGTCTCGGCCATCTGCAGGGGCGCCAGGATGCGATCGGAGAGGAACGCGCCGAGCGATTTGCCGCTGACGACCTCGATGATGCGGCCGAGGATGTCGGTGGAGCGGCTGTAGTTGAACTCGTCGCCGGGATGGCAGACCAGCGGGAAGCTCGCCACCAGCGCGGCGTGCTCGGCATTGGTGATCTTGCGGCTGCGGACGCGGGACTCCTGGTAGAGCTTGTGCACGGGGCCGTCGCCCTGATGCTCATAGGTGAGGCCGGAGGTGTGGCGGAGCAGGTCCTGCACCGTCATCGGCCGCTTGGGCGGAACCAGCTCCAGCTTGCCGCTGCCGACCACGCCGACCTTTTGATTGGCGAACTCCGGAATGAACTTGGCGACCGCGTCGCTGAGGAGCAGATGGCCATCCTCGACCAAGGCCATGATGCCGACCGACACGATCGGCTTGGTCATCGAGAACACCCGGAAGATCGAGTTACGTGCCATGGGCGCGGTCGGGCTCTGCCGTCCCAGCGCCTCGAACCAGCCGATCTGGCCGTGACGGGCGACCAGCACGGTGACGCCGGGAACGGTTCCTTTGTCGATCTCGCGCTTGAAGGCGTCCGACATGGCCTGGAGGCGGGGCCGCGACAGCCCGAGCGTCTCGGGGCGCGCTTCCGGCAGAGGCGGGGTCTGCGGCGCGGTCGTGGCCTGTGGGGCGGCTGGAGCGGTCGCTGTGGCGGTCGCTGTCGTGGTCATGGGCACTCCCGGTTGCTCTTGATTATCGGGAACGGACTGTGGCCCAAAAACCCCGGTACAAACAAGCGAAGCCGGCGCGGTTCACCCTTGCAAACCGGCCGTCCCCTGTGCTTGAAAGCGGCCCTGATCCCAAGGCGACGCGGGGTCTGTAGGAGTGTAGCTCAATTGGTAGAGCACCGGTCTCCAAAACCGGGGGTCGCAGGTTCGAGCCCTGCCACTCCTGCCAGCGAAATCAACCACTTAGTCTATACGCTGACGGGATAGGGACACGCGTCCCCGTTTTGCGAATCGCAATGTGCCGGCCGAGCAGGTGTAGACGGTTCAGCGCGCCGGGGTCCGCTGGGTGTCGGCGGGGACTCGACTAAGATCGACGTCACGGATGGGAACGCGGCGGAGCAGCGAGAGGATCGTGCCTCCGAGCTCGAAATAGGTCCGCAGCCGCAATGCGCGGGACGATCCCTTGAGCTCAGCGTTCAGGCTGACCGGCACCTGCACGTGGGTGAGGCCGAGCTGGAGCAGCGAGATCAACGCACAAATCTGATAGCCGTAGCCGTCGGCCTTGACCGCGATCTGGCGCAGCCATTTGACGGGGTAGACGATCATGCTGTGGTAGTCGGACAGCCAGAAGCCGAACAGGCAATTCAGAATGAGCCGCAGCGAATGTGACTGGAGCGAGCGGTTGACCGAGCGGTCCGACTGGTTGTCGCGATAGGTGATGACGAGGTCGGCCGCGCCCGCCGCCTTGAACATCCGGGCGATGCCTTCGTTCCGAAAAGCGTGGTCGCCCGGAATGAGCGTGATGGCGTCGAACTTGGCGCGCGACAGCGCATATTCGAAGCCGGCACCGACGCCTCGCCGTTCGGGGTTGTGATGCACGATGATGCGCGGCTCGTGGGCCGCGAACTCGTCCATGATCGCGCCGGTGGCGTCCGTGCTGCCGTCGTCGATCAGGAAGATCTCGAAATCGTCGAGCAGCTCGCGCGCGAGCGGAAGCACGCCGCCGATGGTGTCGGCGATCTTGTCCTGCTCGTTCAGCGCAGGGATGACGATCGTAAGCCTTTTTGCCGCCCTGGAAGGTGTCATCGCGTGCTGCCGTCGGACGGCTACTCTTACTGTTGGAACCCTGGTCACAACTCTAAGTGATCTGGGCAGGGAGAACAATGCGCCACGCGCAGGTAGTCCCCTGCAAACGATACGGAATCGGCGAGTGTGTATTCCGCGCAACTAATCGGAAAAATCGTAGAGACTGGTGTCGCCGATACCAAAGGCACGCCGCAACCGCCCGACGCTGCCTGCCAAGTTCCGGCCTGCCGCGGTCGCCACAAAGTTCGTGTCGACCCGTTCGACGAGGCCGCCGTCGACCAAGGCGTTGGTTCGTTCCCGGAACAAATCTGGAACTTGTCGTTCGACGATCTCGGCAAGCGGGGCACTCCGTCCCGGCCGGCCAACGAGGCTGAGCAGGATGCTCAGCGAAACCGATCTGTATACGGCGCCGAAGGCAAAAACATAGGCCATGACGCAAAATCCGAAAATCGACGCGGCGTCCCAGTATTGGAACTGCGGCACGACGAGAATGCCGAGCGCCACGCCGAAACCATGCGCAACGACCGCGGCGACCGCGAGCAGGACGACGGATGACAGTGGCCACGCGAAAGCGCGGGCCATCAGCTGCAGGGCAGGGGACAGCACGGCGAAGGCGACGACGGCGGTCAATCCGACAACGTAGGACATCGTGCCACTCACCCAAGGCCCGTCGATAGACGAACCAGCTTGACCAGATGCGCGACCGCCACCCCCTTGGGGGTCGGCGCCAGCTTGGCATCTTCCGTCACCACCAACCCCGAACCGAACAGGAGTTTCAGACGATTGTGCGCGAACGCGCCGAGATCGCCGCCCTGCATGTAGGCTGCAGCCCATTGCTCCAAGGTGAGGGGACGCCCGGTCTTGACCAGCGCCGTGAGCAACGTCAGCGTAAAGCCCCAAGCCAGCAGGCTGAAGAGGATGTAGCAAAACATCATCGCTGTCGCTAACAGCAAGAGACCGCCGATCACGTCGTCGATATGGCGTTCACCGGGAAGTGCGATGCAGGCAACCGCAAAGAGAACGACGAGGCTGACGCAGCCGAGCCGAAAACGGCGGCCGGATCCGCCGGTGGCCGCGATGCGCGCATAGCCCAGCAATAAAAGCGGGAAGGCGATGCTGAGGCCGATTGCAGCGGCCTGCGCCGGGCCGGGTAGCATGTTCATTGCGGAAAATCGTCCCTGACGCCTCTCGGGCTCAGCTAGTGAAGGTCTATAGGAGGTCGGATATTTCCGGTCAAGGGAAGCCTGCCATCCCGCTCTTGCAGCAGCCGCGCGGCCGTGCGAGTCCTTGCTGGCGATGCCCTTCCTCACCCGTCCGAGCATGCCCCCCTTGTCGCGCGCGATAGCCGTTCTGCTCATAGCGTTGTTGGTCGCGCATGCACCAATGCTGCTGAACCACGGCCTCTTCATGGACGACTGGCTGGTGCTTAAGCCACGTCCGGATTATTTCATCGACATTGATTTCCTGCTGAACGGCGCCGGCCATCCGATCTTCTACAGCTACGACACGTTCGCGAACTGGACGGGCGCGCCGGTCGCCGTGATGGTGTCGTTGGCGTTTGCCGGAATCCTCTTCGGCGCGACATGCCTGGTGCTGACGGCAACGCGGCTCGGCTTGCTCGATCGTGCTGAAGCGGCCGGCTTTGCCGTGATCGTCTGGACCTATCCCGGCTATCAGCTTTGGGCGGGCAAGGCCAACGCGGTCTATGTCTTCAGCTTTGGACTTTCGTTCGTCGGTGCATGGCTGCTGACGCTCGCCTTTGGCGCCCGCGGCCTGCGTCGCGCGCTCCTTCGGGTGGCTTGTGCGTTGGTGTTCTTGCTGAGCTTCGCGCTCAACTCGACGATCATGCTCTATGCCTTCGTGATGCTTGGCCTCTTCATCGCGATGTGGCGAGGCGCAGACGTTGCGCATGGGTTCGTTCGCCGCACGTGGCTCGCGGCCTGGCGCTCCGCTTTGAGCTACCCGGAATTGGTCGTGCTTCCTCTGGTCTACTGGGGCGCGCTCAACATCTGGTTCAAACGGATCGGCGTGTACGCGCAGCACTACAACGCCCATTTCCCGACGCTCGCCGAATTGGCGAAGGGATGGGGGGCGTTCGTCGCCGCGGGCTACAGGGACGTCCTGGCCCATGCTGTCCGAGCGGCGATCCAGCTCCCAGCGCTCTTCGTCATGGCTACGGTCCTCGTCAGCATTGTCGTACTGCTGCTGCGTCCCGGTACAGAACCGACCGCGTCCAGAAGCGGGAGGGCCTTGCCGTTGATCCTCGCCGCGGCCTTGTTCTTCGCATTGTCGTCGCCCTATGTGATCGCCGGCCTGCGGCCCTCTTCCTCGCATTTTTACGAGAGCCGTCACCTGCTGATGTTCGGTGTGCCGTCGGCGCTGGCTCTGCTTGCATTGAAGCGGCACGCTCAACGTTGGGTCGGCTCCGGCAAGGCCTTCGCAGTCGTTTTCGGATTGGGCATGATCGTGTCGGTTGGCCTGCTGTGGAACGACTACATCTTCCTGCAAGCGAGAATGCTGAAGCAGGAGGCTCTCACGCGTGACCTTGCCGGCCGGGTCCAGCCCCCGGCGACGGTCTATGCGGTCGATGACGGCTTTCAGAATTACCCAGCACGGTTCGTGCCGTTCGGCTTGGCCGAGGTCACCGGAATGCTTCGCCTCGCTTGGGGCAATCAGCCCTTTTTCGGTTTTACTCTGGTTGCCGAGCGGCCCACCATCCTGCAGGAAATGGAGGAATCGCGGACGTCTCCGGGAAGCGCATTCCATCACTTCGATCCGTCAGGGCCGCAAGCCACGATCTCGTTGCAGCCTGGCCCTGGAGCGGCACCGAACCAGATCTTGGTGTGGAAGTACTATGCATGCCGGTTTCTTGCGCGCTGTGATGTCGCTGAGTTGCTCGACCAACTTGCAAAGGTCACGATCAAGGTGGGACCGATCGCCGGTGTCATTCCGCTCGACGCTTCAGGAAAGGGCGCCGAGCCTAGCCGCTAGTCCGTCCGCTTCCAGACTGCCTCCGCAAGCGCGATGTCTGTCACCGAATCCGCCCCGGAGGCCAGAGGTATCCGGCGTTCGACGACATCGGAGACAAAAGCGTCGGCTTGGCGCCGAAAAGCCCAGCTGGTTTCACGGATCAGCCGCCTGGAGTGACCATCGTGATCGACAATGACCTCCGCCTCCTGCTCGGCGAACGGCGGGGGCAATTCGATGGTCACCGCCCCCCGCTCGAACTCGATCGTCAGTCCCTCGCGCCAAGTGCCCTCGGACCCGTTCACGAGATCCAGCGTGCACGCGATGCCGTCGAAGTCGAGAATGACGCGCGCAGCTCCCGAGATCTCGACGGAGCTTTCGGCGACTGTCGGCGACGGACCGAGCACGTAGCGCGCCAAATTGATGATATGGCTGAACACGTTCAGAAAATTATCGTAGCCTGGCCGCATCGCGTCCGACATCCAGTCGGGACCGTCCTGCCAGAGCTCGAGACCATCCGGCCGCGCTTCGCCGGTCATGACGAAATTGTCCTGCGCTCGGCCGGTATCACCTCCAAAGCACCACCCGCGCGCGCCGACGATCCGGCCGAGCGACTGGTCTGCACGAATGCGCGATAGCTCCACCAGCGCGCGCGCCACGCCGGCGTCGTGACGTTTCATGTAGCCGATGCCGTAAATGAGGCCTTGTCGCTGTGCAGCCTCGACCAGCGTCTTGGCCTGAGCCGTCGTATAGGCCATCGGCTTTTCCGACAAAACGTGCCGGCCGCTGTTCAACGCATCGAGGACGATCGGCCCGGTGGCGCGGCGCTTCGTCACGACGATGACGGCGGATACCGCGCTGTCCGCGAGCAGCTCCCGGTGCGTGCCGTAGATCCGGGGAATGCCGAACTTCCGAGCCGCGGCGGCGGCCAGATCGGGCCGCAGATCGGCGATTGCGACGACGCTGCAGGCGGGATTGGCAGCGAAATTGGCGAGGTGGCACATCTGGCCGACCATGCCCGTTCCGATAATGCCAATGCCTGGCCTCACTGGCTAGGCTCCCTCGAAGCGCTTCCGGATGACGAGGAAATGCGCCGGCTGACCCCAGGTGTTGATGAATGCGGGGTCGGACTGGGTGCGGGCGGTGACTGCGGATGCATCCCGCCGCCCGATTGCACCAAAGATACGATGGAAACTGTCGAGCGTCGCAAGGATGGCGTCGATATCGGCAGCATCGTCGGCCAGAATGTCCGTCGTCCGGATCGTTTCGCGCAATAACGCGAGGCTCGAGATCGCCCGCGGCAGGCAGTCGCCGAAGGGATGGTCGATCATCCCGTCGACATCGAGCACCAGCGCTTCGATCGACGCCGAGATCGCATCGACAGCCTCGATGTTGCCGACCAGATAGAGCTTCCGGCCGCCGAGGAAGCTCAGACGGCTGCGGCCGAGATGGCGCGCCGCGCGCCGCAGCTTTTCGTCGTCGGGCAGAACCTTCTTGTGCCAGTAGACATCCAGGCTGTCGCGATAGGCCGGCCATGCCGAATGGATGTCGAAGCCCTGCTCATGCGCAGCCGTGCACAAGGCGCTGGCGTCGAGGAAGTAGCGGTGCCGGACAAAGGGATTTTCGAGCACGTCCATCAGCCAGGAATCGAAGCTGCGGGTGTGCGGAATACTGTTCCATTTCGCCTCGAACAGCATCTTCGCCGTTTCCAGCGCAGGGCGGCCCGTCAATGCCTTGCCGGCGGCATGGATCGCCTTGAGCGCGAGTTCGAAGAAGCCGCCATAACGCTCATAGTAGGAAACGACGGCATAACCGTCCGGATTGAGCAACCGGTGAAAGATGCCGAGCCATTTTTCGCTTGGCTGCACCGTGTAGATGAATCCCTCGGCATCGATGACGTCGAAGCGGCGGTCGCTGCGAAATCCTTCGACATCGGACAACGCGAGTTCGCGTAGACGCTCGGTCTGGCCAAAATGCGCGAAGTAGGCCTGAATTTTTTCGTGCGCGTGCCGGTTTGGCTCGGCAAGTGTCATGTTCGCGCCCCAGCTGGCGAACACCAGGGCATTCTCGCCGGAATCAGGACCGAACTCGAGCACCTCGGCATCGCGGAACAGCGGCAGCGGGAGCACCAACTTGTCCGAAAACAGCTCGCGCCGCTGGCCGGCATAGGCTCCGAGTTCGGCAGACGACTTGAAATTCCCGAACGTCGGCAGGACGTTTTGACGTTCGTAATAGTTGAAGAGCTTGTCCTCAGACATGCCGCGACCCTGCTGCGGCCTCGAGGCGATCAAGCTCGCTCCAGATGTCGGACGGCGCGAAGATCGAAACGATGTGCAGCGGGCGCTTTACGTTCTCGCGCAGCCGGCTGCTGACCTTGGCTTCATTCTCCTGGTTCACGGCCAGAAGACAGATCAGCGGATCCGACTTGCTTGCGAGGTCCTCGGGCGCGCGGATCGGAATGCCGGTACCGGGCAGGAACAATCCCTGTCGTTCCTTCTGGTCGTCGACCGAGAGGTCGACCAGCTCCGTCAGCTCGTGGGCATTGGTGAAGGTGCAGGCGCGGCAGCCGGCGCCATAGATGGCGATCTCGGCGCCGTTGCTACGGGCCTTGGCGAGGATCGGACGGAGACGCGCGCCATATTCCCTGGCGCGCTGGCCGAATTTCTCGCCGACCCCAGACGGAGCGGGCGGTGGCGTCACGTCGCGCGTGGCACGGCGGACTGCGATGGCGAGGCTGCCGCCGCTGAAATTGTACTTCTTCACGGACACCGCCTCGAAGCCATGGCGCGCCAGCAGCGCGAGCAGGGTCGGTTCGGTGAAATAGCTGACGTGCTCCTCCCAGAGGACGGAGAGGTCTCCCGACGTCGAGCCGGGAGCGAAATCAGGGACATCGATGAACAGCAGACCGTCGTCACGCAGCGCAATTTTCACGCAGTCGAAGAAGTTCTCAAAGTCGACGATGTGCTCCAGCACCTGGCGCGAGACGACGAGGTCGAACTTGCCGGCCGCGGCGACCGCGTCGTGACACAGCGCCGGGCTGATCATGTCGGAATAGACCTTGATGCCGCGCTCGCGGGCGAGCTTGCCCGACACGGGGTTGGGCTCCACGCCCACCAAGACCTTCGCACCGCGTTCGCGCAGCTTGTCCATGAACAGGCCGTCGTTGCATCCGATCTCGAACACCGACTGATGCTTCGAGAACTTCGCGATGGTGTCGAGCTCGTCGACCTGGTGCGGCTCCGGCTTCCAGCTGCTGAAATTGTAATTGAACTGCCGATACAGGATATCCGGATCGATCGGCTTGACGATCTGCGGCAAGCCGCACTCGCCGCATGCCAGTACCTCGAACGGATACCGCTCCTCCTGCTCGTTTCGGCTATGCCGAAGCCGATGCGCAATCGGCATCAGTCCGAGGTCGATGACCGGTCGCAGGTCGGTCGAATGGCAGAGGCGGCAATGGTCGGTCACGGCGCTAGCTCTTGCGGTAAAAGCGGAACATCGGCGTCCCGGGCAGCACCCGGTGCAGTTTGATGCCTATATAGTGCAACGGTCCCTGCCACAATTCTTATCTTGAGCTGCCTGTTCCGGCGTAGATTCGTCATTGTCGAACTGTTGCCACTGAAGTCGAGACAGTTACCGCGAGAGCCCTAATAGCACCGGAACAGCTTTTCGAGGATGTTGAGATCTCCGCGCCTGCCATCCGGCGGCAGGCGGTGCTTGACCACCTCAAATGGATCCACACCGTAGGCCTCCTGATAAATCTCTTTCGATCTCGTCCTGAGCGCAGAGATTCCGTTTGCAGCCGCCGGACTTAACGACTGATCGTTGTGCTTCCACGTCAATATCCAGTATTCCGGGGTCTCTCGATGAATGGCAAAGCGTCGCGCTAATTCTTCTTTTTGAAAAAGGTCGGAGAAACCGTTGAGCCAAAAGTCACAATTATCCTTCTGGACGTAGAACAGCTTCACGCCCAGCGATCGAAGTGTAGCTTCCGCCGTGCCGGCGTCGCCGAGCGCGATCTTCGTGAAGTTGCGGGCGACGTCGCTCTGGTACGTATGAATGATCTTGCCTCGCGTGAGCAGGGACGAGAAATAGCATGGCACCATCGCCCGGTAGCCGTTGAGAGCAAGAACCCGATCGGAGTCTGTCGATTGCTGCAGGTCGTCGCACCGCTTCCAGTTGACGGTGACGCGCGGCATTTGGTCGAGCGGACGCCCATTCACAAAGAGCAAGGTGCCATCCGCCTGGAAGCTCCTCCATGGAACCGCATGAACGACGGAAGCGGACATCATCAAGAGGCTTAGGACGGCAATGTGCGGAGCGACGCGGCCGCTGAACCAGGTCGGTGCCAATCGCCACGCGATCGTTAGTGCCCAGAAGGCCATGGCAATGATCGTAACGGGGATCAGCGCGTTCACATGGATAGACAATCTCTGCAGACTCGGAATCTGGAGAGTTGAATCCAGGAACCTGACACTGGCGAGGTAAGCAAGAAGGATGAACCCCCCAGCCACCAAACCTGTCGGCATGGACCTGGAGGGCGGCGATCGGGCGGGAAACAGCTTCGAGTCCGCGAAAGCGACAACCAAAGACGTCACTGTGAGAAGCGCGGCGGCCTTGACGATCGCCTTGACTTGTCCCGTTGCCGATATCCATCCATTTCGGATGGAGAAGTCGCTTACTCCCAGCGATTGGGAGAACACAAAGTAATCGAGGATGTCGAAGCTACCGAATTGTGAAAAGCGATCCGTCGAAGCGACATGCCGGAAGATCGAATACGGATTGGTCGCGGGAATACCGAGATAGAAGTAGTTGATGGCGAAAGCCAGCACGCACCCGACCACCGCTCCGCCTCCAAGCGCAACGCTGGTGATGAGCCCTGATCGATCTCCTTGCAGCAGTTTTGTGAACGCTCCCAAGCCCGAAATCAGGACCAAATACGCCGTATAGAGTGGATAGGAGACTGTCAGGGCCAAGCCACAGATCCCGGCGCCGAAGTTGTCGCGGCCCTTGGGAGAGCGGGCGACAGCGAGCAGCGAATAGAAGAAGAATGCCGCGGTCTGAAGGTGATACTTCCCGAACTCCATGATGTGTATGCCCGGCGCCCACGTGAGCCCAAGTACCGCGATACCGAGCGCGATCGGTACTGCCATGCGGCCCCATTGGGGACCGAATATCTCCAACGGTACTAGCATCCGGACGAGCTCAAAAATGACCCCGCCGATTGCGACGAAGTACAGAAATGAAATGATCTGGGTCACCTGGGGAGGCAGAAACGTCGCCATTAACAGATGAAGTCCGTTTCCGTGGCCGATCTCGAAATCAGAAAAGATTGGATTGTCGGCGGCAAGCCAAATGCTGTGGTTACGTGCTACTTCTGCCAGATAGGGCGCATATAGCTGTTGAACGTCGGTCGACACGACGTCGGGCATTGCCGCGCGATCGAGAAATACCATTCCCAAAGCCGCGAAGCTGACCAACGATACCGACAACAGTGCGTAGTTCGCCGTAGTTCGTTTCGGCTTTCTGAAACTGCGCGTATCCCACAACAGGATTGCCAGCAGGGACCCAAGAACAAGTTGCGGATACAGGATGGAAAATGCGCCGAGCGTCAGGCCGACAAGTATGAGTGTCGATGCACCAACGAAGAACTCATCGATGCGTCGCGCGGCATCGTGCTTGATGAGGGAGAATGTAAGGCGCCCGGTAGCCAACACGATCCAGCCGAGATATGGCGTCAGGATTATCCAGGCGAGAACATAGAATCGCGTCGTCCATCCGCCCTCGAATATCAGCGCTCGGTACGTGCCGCTTCGGTTCAAGCACCAAATGGACACAACGGCCGGGACTAGGATGAGAGCGCGCCAGACCAGTGCTTCGACGGTGCGGTGCAGCTTTGTTCGAGAGAAATCTATATATGCCATGACTAGACCGGTGCCGCGTCCGCCCGTTTGGCGACGGCCCTGGCCTGGTCTACGCTGAAGTTGGCCCGCTCCGGAGCGACCAGCCACATCAGGCCGCCAAACAGTCCCACGATCAGGCCGCCGAGGCCGAGCAGGACCGATATCGCAAGTGCCTTGTCGGACGCGATTCCGGCTAGGTTAAGTGCAGCAACCATCGCGCCTTCCCGCACTCCCCATCCGCCGATCGAGATCGGAACCGCGGACGACAGAACGACAAGCGGGACAAGAACGAATGCATCAAGCGCAGAAAGCGGAGCGTCGAGGCCGATCGCAAGGACATAACATGCTGCGATCGTGATCAGATGGATGAGGATGGCGGACGCGATCAATTGTGCTCGCCCTTCGGCCGCCAGCGGAGCCCTGACCAGCATCGCGAATTGCACGATCCGGGCAGGCAGAGCGGCGATCATGCGAGGCGGCCAGCGATTGAGCGTAACCAGGGCGACGAGGCCGAAACACGCAGATACAAGAACGACGATGATAGCGAAAAGGAGCGACCTGTCGCCGATCCGCGGCAGCAGGAACGGCATTCCCGCCAGGATGACCGCACCGAGCGCCAGCAGCGCCAGGAAGCGATCGGCCACGACGCTGCCGATCGTTTGCGACCATTGCACGCCATGCCGCCGCAACATCCAGATTCGGACCGCGTCGCCCCCCGCCGGCAGCACTTGATTGAAAAACGTGCTGATGATGAGGATGCGCCAGCCTGCCAGCCAGGCTAAGGGCACGTCCATCGCACGCAGGATCAGGATCCAGCGATGACAGAGCGCAAAGGTCTGGGCGAACAGCAGCAGCACCGCCAGCGCCAGCATGTCCAGTTTGACGGCGAGAAGGTCGGCTTTCAGGGAGGACAAGTCCTGAGTATGCACGAGCAAGGCCAGTATCCCGACCGAGACGGCGAACTTGGCCAGAGTAACCAATGCTTTTGCCGGCGGCTTCATCGACTGGTCCGGTCCTCGATCATTCGCGGCGGAATCGTCAAGTGGAGCGATAACGCTCGAAGTCTATTTTCTCGCCAGATACTCCGCAGCGAGCGTGCCAGTTCTTGCGACGTAGTCCTGGACCGCGGCAGCGTCGCCGCCATCGGGGGCCCAGTCCGGAAATGCGGTGCGGGAGGGGTCGAACGGGCCGGCGGTGGTCTCGTGAAACACCAGCCACTCCGAGGTGATCAGGATCGAGTGGAAGACCTTTTCGGGCATGCGGTAATAGCAAAGGCCGCCTTGGCCGTAGGGCGCCATCTCGAGCACGTCGCGAATGCGGCCGTCGTCCTCGAAGATCACGACCTGGGCGGTGCCCTCGATCAGGTGAAACGATTCAGGTTTGCCAAAATGCTTGTGGGGCCGGACATAGGCCTCGCGATGATGCACGATCAGCATCTCGTGCAGGTCGGATGAGGGGTCTGGATGCGTGCACAACCGGCTGCGCAGCCGCGGATTGCCGGCAGCGATGCGCTTCAGCTCGGCGATCGTGGCGTCGTCCGCCGTGACGATGGCATCATCCGAATAGTACACTTCCGGATTCTGCGCACGCAGCGAGGTCGGCCGGCGCAGGCCGGCTTCATTCGAAGAAGATGAACCCATGGTCGCCCCGATAGCCGCATTTGTCGTAGATCCAGGCCCACGTCTCCGGACCATGGAAGCTCAGGCAGGTGAGCTGCCAGTAGAGGAGGTTGGCCTTCTCGCTTTCGTTGCGGAACGATTCCACCATCAGATATTTTGAGGCACCGCGCCCGACGCGCTCGATCTCCGTCACGGCGCGGAAGACATCCTCGAGCGGAAGGTTGTGCAGCACGCCAAGCGAGACCACGAGGTCGAAACTGTGGTCGGCGTAGGGCAGCTCGACGGCGCTGCCGACCTTGAGCTGCGGCCGCACCTCCTCCTTGGCATTCGCGATGCCGTAGTCGGAGATGTCGATGCCGGCGATGGTCAGGTCGGGGACGAGCTGGGTGAATTCGTAGAGCAGGTAACCCTTGCCGCAGCCGACATCGAGCACGCTCATGCCGGGCTTGATGCCGTAGCGATCGATCAGGGTCTGGGCGAGCGGACGCCAGCGTCCGTCGTAGCGATAGCCGCCATAACCATAGCGGCGGTCGCCGTCCCAGTAATCGCGGCCCCATTGCCGTGCCACGCTGGCGGATTCCGCCTTGTCGTGCTCGACGACCCGCTGGACGTAGTTCCGCTTGGTCGAGGCATGCATCGGCTGAAGCAGGTTGATCTCGGCCATGATCGTCAACCGTTCCGTGTCATCGTCACAGGATGGTCGCGAATTTATTGACGAGCAGGATATCCTCGACCGCCTGGATGTCGTTCCGCGAGGACAGCGCAATCTCCTCGACCGCCGCATGCAGATCGCAACCCTCGCGCAGCACGCGGTCGTAGATCTCCCGCCGTCGTGCCTCGTCAGGCGGCAGCATGAAGATGCTGTAGAGGATCAGGCCGTTCAGGCGGGGCAGCTCGTCCACGATGTCCTCGAGCACCATGTAGCTGCCGGGCATGATGTGCTCGACGGCGCTAAGCAGGTATTGCAAATTCTTCCGCCGCGCATAGTCGCGGATCACGATGTTCTGGACGTGCTGCGGGGTACGGCTGCCGTTCAGCGGCCGGGCGCCGATATAGCCGCGATGGCCGGCTCGCTCAGCCATGGAAGCCTCCCGGCAGCTTGTATTGCATGCCGACCCGTGTCGCCGGGCGCAGCAGGATCGGCTCGAAGAACTCGCCGAAGCGCTTGTCCGCGTAGGGCGACATGATGCTCTTGAAGCGGCAATTCATGCTCCAGCGCGTGCCGGTCTCCTCGTTGACGCGATTGCCGTGCATCAGGGTCTGATTGAACAGCATCACGTGGCCATAGGGGATCTCGATGAAGGTCGCGTGCGGCTGGATCGTCTTGTACAGCTGCTCGGCGCTGCGCAGGCTCGCCATGCGGTCCTGCATGTCGCCGTTCAGGGACGGCGGCAGCAGATACATCGCCTTGGTGCGGTGGACGTCGACCAGCGGCACCCACACCACGACCTCGAACGGCGAGTCGCCCGACCAGACATCGGAGTGCGTCGCGAGCAGTGAGGAATCGTCGCCGGGCATCTGGATGCTGAGATTGACGCGGCGCTGCATGCAGAGCTCGTTGCCGACGATGGTCTCGATCGTCGAGCGCGCCAGGCGAAAATAGGTCGGCCGAAACCAGGGTTCGGCATTGAGACCGTTGAAGACGTGGAGCCGCAGGCCGTTGAGATCGTCCACGCTCACCCGCGTGTGGATGGTGTCCAGCATCGCGTAGGGGTCGTTGCTGTGCGGCAGCTTCAGATAGTCCGCCGCGAGCTCGGCGGCGCGGCGCTGGATCCGGTCCAGTCCGGCGCGGTCGTCGGCCGGCGTGGTGACGAAGCCGTCGTCGATGAAACGCTGCGCCAGCGCCTGCTCGTCGGCCTGGAGGAAGTCCGTATCGATCATGCAAAATACTCCCGCGCGGTCGCGCAAATATAGCTGATATCGGCGGCCGAGAGGAACTGGTTGATCGGGAGAGTCAGGATCTGATCCGCCTGCCGTTCCGTCACTGGGAACGCGCCGCGACCGTGGCCGAGATGCGCCGCCGCCGGCTGGAGATGGATCGGTACCGGATAATGGATCGCGGTCTCGATGCCCTTGTCGGCAAGATATTTCTGCAAATCGTTGCGCCGGTCGGTCTGCACGACGAAGGTGTGGAAGGTGTTGAACTCGATGTTGCGGCAGGGCGGAATGAACAGGGGGAGGCCCGCGAGCTCGGCCCGGTATTGCGCAGCGTTTCGACGCCGCCTTTCGATCACGGAGGGCAGGTGGCGCAGACGGATGCGCAGTACCTCGGCCTGAAGCGTGTCGAGCCGTGACACAATGCCCCATTCCTGGACGTCGCTGCGGTTGATCAGGCCGTGACTGCGCAGGCGGCGAATTCTCGCGGCAAGCTCGGCGTCGGCCGTGACGATGAAGCCGGCATCGCCCGCGGCATTGAGATTCTTGAGCGGATGGGCGGAGAAGCAGCCGAACGTTCCGATGGTGCCGCTCATCCGTCCGTCATAGGTCGAGCCGACGGCCTGGGCGCTGTCCTCGATCACGGCAAGACCATGCTTGGCGGCGATCGCCATCAGCGGCGTCATGTCCGCCATGCGCCCGGTCAGGTGCACCGGCATGATCGCCTTGGTCCGCGCCGTGACGGCGGCCTCGACTGCGGCGGGATCGATGTTCTGGTCCGGCAGCACGTCCGCGAAGATGGGCGTGGCGCCGGCCGCGATGATCGCGGCGGTCGATGCCACGAACGAGTTCGGGGGGGTGATGACCTCGTCGCCGGGGCCGATGTTGAGCGCGCGCATCGCCAGGATCAGCGCGTCGGTGCCGGAATTCAGCGTGACGACGTACGGCGAGCCGAGATAGACGGACAGTTCTTCTTCGAGCTTTGCGACCGCGGCGCCGCCGATGAAGTCGCCGCGTTGGAATACGCCCTCGACCGCCTGCATGATCTCGGCGCGCTCTTCCTCGAATTGCGCGGGAAGATTGACGTAGCCGATGCGCCTCAGGCCGGTGTCAGCGTCCATGGCAGAACTTCCGGACGGTCTCGATGACGCGATCCTGCTGCGCCCGCGTCAGATGCTGGTCCACGGGGAAGCTGATGACTTCCTTGGCATGGCGGTCGGTGACCGGGAAAGTTCCCGGAGCGTAGCCGAGATGCTTGAGGCCTTCCTGCTGATAGAGCGGGATCGGATAGTGGATCTTGGCCTCGATGCCGTTGTCCAGACAGTATTTGTAGAGCTCGTCGCGGCGCTCGGCGAACACCATGTAGAGGTGGTAGACGTGCTTCACGTTGGGCCGGCGCGGCGGGATGCGCAGGCCGGGCAGGCCAGCAAGGCCCGCGTCGTAATAGGCCGCGTTCTCGATCCGGCGCCGCGTGATCTCGCTGGTCTGGCCGATCAGCCAGTTGCCGACCACCGCCTGGAGCGAATCCAGCCGCGAATTGCAGCCGAGGATCGCGATCTCGTCGCGGTTCTTCATGCCATGATTGCGGATGAGGCGCAGTCGCTCGTTCATGCCGTCGTCATTGGTGACGACGACGCCGGCATCGCCCCAGACGTTGAGGTTCTTGAGCGGATGCAGCGAGAAGCCGGCTGCGATGCCGTGGGTGCCGGAGCGCTTACCGGCGAACTCGGACAGGATGCCCTGGCAGGCGTCCTCGACGACGGGGAGATTGTGGCGCTGGGCGATCGCCATCAGCTTGCCCATGTCGGTGACCTCGCCGGTGAGCTGAACCGGCATGATCGCCTTGGTGTTCTTGGTGATGGCGGCTTCGACTTGGTCGACGTTCATGCAGAAGGAATCGTCGCAGTCGACCAGCACGGGCGTCGCGCCGGTCTCCGCGATGGCGCCGACGGTCGCAATGAACGTGTTGGCGGCCGTGATGACTTCGTCGCCATGGCCGATGCCGAGCGCCTTGAGCGGGAGCTTGAGCGCGTCGGTGCCCGATCCGACGCCGATGGCGTGACGCACGCCGATCAGTTCGGCAAACCGGCGCTCGAATTCGGCGACGGGCTTGCCAAGCGTGAAATCACCGGTCGCGACAAGGCGGCCGATCTCGGCCAGGATCGGAGCGGGGTCGGCGAACTGCTCGAGCAGATAGGAATAACGAACGTCGTACATGTGACCCGTCAGGTGGAGTGAAGTTGAGGGGAAGTGTGCGAGGCGAGCGCGCGTTCGATCGAAGTCGCGATCGCGTTGGGAGCAAGGCCGTGCTTCTTCAGCAGCGAGTCCTGCGAGCCGTAATTGTGCATGAAGCGATCCGGCAGCGACAGCCGCAGCATCGCGGGCAAACCCGAGCCGAGCTTGTCGATCAGCGCCTCCGCGACCGCGCTGCCGAGGCCGCCGGAGGGCACGTGCTCCTCCAGCGTCGCCACGAGCCTGACGCCGCGGATCGCTTGCAGCAGCGCCGCGGTGTCGAGCGGCTTCACGGTGTGCATGTGCAGGATGCCGGCGCGAATGCCTTGTGCGGCCAGCAGGTCGGCTGCGGCCAGCGCCCGCTGCAGCATGATGCCGGTGGTCACCATCAGGACCTCGCCCGGCGGCCGCATCAGGATGGCTTTGCCGATCTCGAAGCCGTGCTCGGCCTTCGAGACGACGGCATCTCCGCCCTTGCCGAGCCGGATGTAGATCGGCCCGGCCCAGTCGAGCGTCTGCTCCATCATGCGTGCCGCCTCGTCGGCGTCGCACGGGCAGATCACCGTCATGTTCGGCAGCGCCCGCATGATGGCGATGTCCTCGATCGCCTGATGGGTGGGGCCGAGCGGCGCGTAGACGAGCCCACCGCCATTGGCGATCAGGCGCACCGGCAGATTGTGCAGGCAGAGGTCGACGGCGACCTGCTCGTAGCAGCGGCGGGTGAGGAAGGTCGCGATGGTGTTGACGTAGGGCACGAAGCCCTCCATCGCGAGGCCGGCCGACATGCCGATGATGTGCGCTTCCGAAATGCCCTCGATCAGATGGCGCTTGGGAAACTCCTTGCTCATGGCGCGCAAGGTGCCGGCGCCGGGATCGGAGCCGATGTAGAGCACACGCTCGTCGCGTCCGGCGAGCTTGTGGACCATGTTCATCGCTGTGTTGCGCATGGGGAGCCGATCAGAAATCGCCGACGGCGACGCGGATGGCGTCGAGCTCGCTGTCGGTCAGCTTGTTCTTGTGATGCCAGTCGGCATTGGATTCCGCTTGCGGCAGACCCTTGCCCTTGACGGTATGGCAGATGATGGCGGTCGGTTTGCCGGGAACGGCCGGAACCTGCTTCAGGACTGTCCGCAGAGTGCCGACGTCGTGGCCATTGAGCTCCTGCACGGCGAAGCCGAAGCTGCGCCATTTGTCGGCGAGGGGCTCCAGCGGCAGGACATAGTCGGTGGGGCCGTAGCTCTGCAGCTTGTTGTAGTCGACCAGCGCGACCAGATTGTCGAGCCCGTGCTTGGCCGCGCCCATGGCGGCTTCCCAGACCGATCCCTCATTGATCTCGCCGTCGCCGAGCAGCACGAAGGTCCGGTAGTTGCGCTCGCGCATGCGCGCGGCGAGCGCGAGGCCGACACCGATCGACAGGCCATGGCCGAGCGCACCGGTCGAGGCCTCGACCCCCGGCACCATGCCGTATTCGGGATGTCCGCCGAGGATGCTGTCGGGACCGCAGAAGCCGTCCAACTCCGACAGGGGAAAGAAGCCGCGATCGGCCAAGAGCGCATAGAGCGCCAGGCAACCGTGTCCCTTGCTGAGGATCGCACGGTCGCGATCGGGATCGCGCGGATCCTTCGGATCGATCCGCAGCACGTCGTCGTAGAGCACGCGGACCATCTCGATCAGCGACAGGGCAGGACCGACATGTCCGCGTCCTGCCGAGCGGACAGAACCGAGCACCAGGCGGCGCAAGTAAAGGCTGCGCTCGTCCAGCGTGCAGGTGAGGGCGGCTTCAGCGTGGGGTGAGATCTGGATCACGTTGGCAAATCGTTTGATGGAGCCGGCGGGCTTTGTCGAGCTGGCCGGCAAGGCGGACCGTCAGATCGCCACCTTGCGCAGCCAGGGCGCGCCGGGAGCGGCTTTCCGGCAAATAGGCATTCAGGACAATCAGGCACCAAATCGCCCCGAACACAGGATACAGTACGTCACGGCGGATCGCAAACGCGTCATCCCCAGCTGCGAAGGCGCGCGAGAGCCGTTCGATCAATCGATTTGCGCTGGCCTCGGGCAGATCGCTGCCCGGATGGATCGCGGTGTCGGACAAGAGTTTGACCGGATCGTCCCAGCCGAAATATTCGAAGTCGATGAATCGCAACCTGCCGTCGTTGGCGCGCAGCGCGTTATGCAGTCCGAAATCCGACGGACTCAATGCGCGGTGGGCGGGCGCCAGGTCCGCTGCGGGATCCCGCCCCAGTTCCGCATAGCGTCGTCGGAGTTGTCCGATTGCGATCGCCGTGCTGGGAACCAGGCTGCCCTCCACGAACGCGCGCAGCTCCGGCTGATCCTGCGATGCGTGCCGCAACCCGTCCAGGCGCTGCTCGTACTGGGCAATGGCGGCCTCGGGCGAGAAGATGCTGGCCGAGGCGTTTCGCAAAATCTGCGCGCCTTCGGCGTTGCGCAATTTCTGAAGTTCGATCAGGAAATCGGCCAGCTGGTCGGCATCGTCGTCCTGCGGGCACAGCACGGCCGCTTCGCCGTCGAACCATTGATACAGCGCGCAGAACGCATCCGCGTCCTTCGCGATCGGCCGCGGTGTCGACGTGATGTCGTGGCGCGCCAGAAACGAGAGCGCGTCGTATTCCTGTCCGAGGCGATCACGACCATCCGACGGATAATGCTTGAGGGCGAGGGGTGGTCCCTGCGCCATCTCCAGCCGAAACACCCGGTTGTTGCCGCCGGACCGCGCCGGTTGCGCGGCCGCGACCCGCGCCCCGGCCAGGCGGCTGCCGATCGAGATCGCATCCTGCGCGCTGATGTCCGGCTCGCTCATGACGCGAACACTCCGCGATGGATGTCGGCCCAGCTCGCGATCGGCTCGCAATGGTCGGGATGGGGAGGCCGCGACTGCGTGAACAGGATCGATCGCGTCGTCTTCGGGAAATGCGGCTGTTCGAACACATCGACGAGATCGTCGATGAAGATGTCGAGCTCCAGGCTCGCGAGTCGCTCGACCTTGGCCGCCAGCGTGTCCTCGAAATAGATGTCGCCCGCAGCCAGCGCCGCATCAGTGGCGTCGATCAGGCCTGCGCTGCGCAACCAGCCGCGCGCGGCCTCGCGCAAATCGACCCGGTCGGGGTCCTGATGGCCGAACTGCGTCTTGTGGCTGACGATATAGACGCTCGCGCCGGCATGGCGGCACGCTGCGAGGAACTCGCGGACGCCAGGAAAGATCTCGGCACCGCCAATTCCCTTGCCGTACACGAAGCCTTGCAGGCCTTGCCAGGCAAGCTCGCCGCCTGCACGGGATCGCAGATGGTCCCGCACGTCGGTCTTCAGCCCCTGCCATCCCTCGGGCACCAGGCCACGCTGGCGCGCAACGGCGGCAAAGACCTTGTCGTAGCAGATGATCGTGTTGTCGAAATCGATCCCGATCCGCACGCCGCTCACTTCAGGCTGATGTTCTGCATCATCTTGATGTTGAAGTACCTGGGATCGTTCAGCGAGTTCGGCAGACGGCCGCCCCTGAAGGCGTCCACGAGCCCGGACACGGCCTGCTCGATCGTGTGCGTCGGCGCAAATCCGAGCTCGCGGCGGATCTTCTCCGAGGAGACGTGGTAGGACCGCAGATCATCGGTCGGCTCGACGGCGACGTCGACATTGTTTCCGACCACCGATTTGACGATGTCGGCGATCTTCATCAGCGAATGATTTTCGTAGCCGATGTTGTAAGTCTTGCCGTCGATCTTCGCGTCGTCCTGCTGAAGCAGGAACAGATAGGCCGCGGACATGTCCTCGATGTGCAGATTGGGCCGCTTCTGCGTTCCGCCGAACACACGGATGCGGCCGGTGTTGACCGCGAGATTGGTCAGGATGTTGACGACCACGTCAAGACGCTGCCGCGGCGCGTAGCCGCAGACCGTGGCGGGACGAACCGTGCAGGTGACGAAGCCGGAGGCCGCCTCGTCGGCCAGATCGGTCTCGCACATCGCCTTGAACTTGGAGTAGTCCGTGAGCGGCTCGCAGGACAGTTCCTCGGTCACCTCGGCCTCGTCCTTGATGCCATAGACGCTCGAGGAGGACGCATAGATGAAGCGCTTGATGCCGGCCTTCTTCGCGGCACGCACCATCGGCCGGAAGCAGTCGTAGTTGATGGATTTTCCGAGGCCCGGGTCCAGTTCGAACGAGGGGTCGTTGGAGATGCAGGCGAGGTGGATCACCGCATTGTTGCCGCGCAGGGCTTCGTTGATGGCGGCCTCGTCGCGGATGTCGCCCTTGATCAGGCGCAGGTTCGGATTGTCGCGAACGGCGTCGAAGACGTCGTCGCCGTACATGAAGAGGTCGAGCACCGTGACCTTGTGCCCCGCCGCCAGCAATTGGGGAACCAGCACGCTGCCGACATAGCCGGCGCCACCGGTGACCATCACGTTCCATTTCTGACCAATCACTCTCGTTCTCCAAATTTTCCTGTTCGCGTCACTTCAACAACGCAGTAACGAATTTGACCAGCGGCGCCTTTTCGACCGAGTTGCGGTGGCCGACGATGCCGACCTTGATCGCGCCTGCCGCATTGCCGACGAAGGCGACGTCCTCGATATTGCCGCCGGCTGCCACCAGCGGCGCCGTGATCGTCAGGAAGGCGTCGCCGGCGCCGACCGTGTCGACCACGGTCTTGGTGAAGGCTGGTACGCGCGCGACGCCGGTCTTCGACGAGAAGGGGTAGCAGCCGAACGAGCCGTGCGTGATGATCATGTTGTCGCAATCGATCTTGCGGTGCAGGCCGTCCTGGATCACCGACGCGATGTCGTTGAACTTGTCGGTGGCCGCCAGGCGCGCTTCCGGCGCGTCGATGCAGATGTAGTCGGCGCGCGGGTACTTCGTGATCAGATTGTAGCCGTGATTGCCGCTGTTGCTCTGGGCGTTGACCGCCAGGAACTTGGAGTTCGCGATCAGCGTGTCGATCGTGCTCGACGCGATCATGCCGTGACCGAAATCGGTGACGATGACCACGTCCGCCCCGCGCACGCGCTCCGCTGTGACGCGGTCGATCTCCTTGCGCGCGGTCTCGTCGAGCGGCGTGTCGTCCATGGTGTAGACTTCGAACAGCTTGTGCAGATAACCCAGCTCGACGTACCGCAATTTGCGTGTCGTCGGGCGGCCCTGAACGCGGATCGGCGTGAGCGTGACATTCGGGCGGACATGCGCGCGAATGAATTCTTCAGGGTAGTCGTTGCCGCCGAGCGTCGTGACGATCTCGACCGATTTGCAGAAGCTCGCCACGTGATTGGCGGCGGCGATGACGCCGCCGGCAAATTGCTCGCCGTTCTTGAGCAGGGTCGCGACGATGTTCTCCTTGGATGCCTTTCCGAGCGCCGTGACGTATTGGTACTCGTCGATGATGGTATCGCCGACCAGCACGACGTGCATGTCCTGGATCTTGTCGATCAGCTTCAGCAGGCGTTCGGCGCCGCCGCCTTCGCGCACCTTCTGCAGGTAGTCGCGCAAGGGCGGATCGTAGATGTCGAAGTAGCGGTTCAGCAGCGAGGACGAACTGAAAGTCACGTCGCGCGTGAAGACGATTCGGCCGCCATGACGTTCGACGGCCTCGCGCTCGACGGCGATCTTGCCGGTGACGTCGTCCTCGGGGTTTTCGTAGTCCGAGCCCTTCACGTAGATGTCGGGGCGCACGGTATCGAGGATCGGCTCAGCGCTGGAGGTCTGGTTGATGCCGACCCAGTCGACCGTGCCGAGCGCGGCGAGCATCTCGGCGCGCATGGTCTCCGGAAAGATCGGACGTCCCGGGCCCTTGTTGACGAAACGGTCGGCGGTGATGGTCACGATGACCACGTCGGCTTCGTTGCGCGCCGCCAGGATGTGGCGGACGTGGCCGAGATGCACCAGATCGAACACGCCGTGGCAGAGCGCGACGGTGAGGCCGTTGGCCTGGGCAGCGCGCGCCACCTCGCCGAGCTGTTCGATCGTCTTGATCTTGTCGTGTGGCGCCGGATGGAGGGCCGGCTTGTCGGTCGAAGCATTACCCATGTGAATTACCCAAAGCGCCGGCAGGTCTCAGATGGCCGTCCGGAATTGATCGACTCGCGGCAACGATATCCGGCGAACTGTTCAAGAGCTTGCCTTCTGCGGCGGGCCCTTGTCGTCCCCGAGATATTTGAACCAGTCCTTGGTGGCGTCCGCGATCTTGTCCACGGTCCACAGCGGCGCGTCCCTGTACTGGTCCATCGACTTCAGCATCGTCGCGACGCCGTCCTCGAATTTCACCTTCGGCGTCCAATTCAGGACCCGCTTGATCTTGGTGATGTCGGCGTAGGTGCAATCGGGCTCGCCGGGGCGCTTGGGGATGTGGACCTTGTCGCCGCCGAGAAGCTCGACCAGCCGATTGACGCTGTAGGTGTTGTCCGAGCCGACGTTGAAGATCTCATGCGAGACGTCGGAGCGCGCGGCGGTCACGAAAGCGTCGGCGACGTCGCTGACGAAGGTGAAGTCGCGCGTCTGCTCGCCGTCGCCGACCACCGTGAAGGGCTTGCCCGCGAGCTTCTGCGCCATGAAGACACCGAATACGGCACCATAAGTGCCGGTGGTGCGATGGCGCGGTCCGTACACGTTGAACAGGCGTAGCGCGACGGCCGGAAGCTTGTAGACCTGGCACCAGTGCATGACGCACTGCTCGCCGAGGTTCTTCGTGAGCGCGTAGGGATACATCGGCCGGATCTCGGCGCTCTCCGGCGTCGGATAGACGTCGGGAATTCCGTAGCAGGACGACGACGCCGCGTAGACGAAGCGCTTTGCTCCCGCGTGTCGCGCGGCTTCGAGGACGTTGACCGTGCCGTCGACATTGGCGCGATGATACGGGATCGGAGACTCGATCGAGGGGACGATGTCGGCCAGCGCCGCGAGATGGAAGACCCAGTCGATACCGTGAAAATACGGGCCGATCGAGTCGGGCTCGGTGACGTCGGCCCGAACGACCTTGAGCCGGTCCGATTTGGCGCGAGATGCGAGATTTTCGGGACGCCCGATGACGAAATTGTCGAGCGCGATCACCTCGTGCCCATCGTCGAGGAGGCGATCGACGAGGTGACTGCCGATGAAACCGGCGCCGCCAGTTACGATGCACTTCATAGGGAACATCCGTAGCGCGAATGCCCTGCGGGCGCCGCCAATGTTGAGTGAAACCCGAAAAGCCGACTACCAGCCGCTCGCTGCTTTTGCAAGCATTATACCTTTGCAATCCCTGGTAATTGCCGGTATCAGGGCGCCATGTTGCAGTCGAGCCGCCAGCCCATGCCTGCCGAGTCCGTCGATCCCGATCACAAGGCTTTCCTCGCTGATTACATGGGGCGCCTGCATCGCGCGACGGCGGTCGACGACGCCGTCTTTGCCAGGATCTCCGCCACCCGCGCGACCTGGTTGCACACGCGCGAGCAGGGCGGTCGCGTCATCTTCATCGGCAATGGCGGTTCCGCCGGCATCGCCTCGCATCTGGCGATCGATCTGGCGAAGAACGCGTCGGTGCCCGCACTCTGCTTCAGCGATGCGAGCATGATGTCGTGCCTCGCCAACGACTACGGATTCGAGGACTGGATCGCGCATGCGGTGCGGCTGAGCGCCCGCGCCGGCGACTGTCTCGTCGCGATCAGCTCGTCGGGGCGCTCGAAGAACATCCTCAATGCAGTCGCACAGGCGCGGACGATGAAGCTCGACGTGATCACGTTGTCGGGCATGAATGCCGACAATCCCCTGCGCAATCTCGGCGACGTCAATTTCTGGGTCGACAGCCGCAGCTACAACATCGTCGAGACCACGCACCAGTTCTGGATGATGGCCGCGATCGACCTCGTCATCGGTCGCGCCGAATATCCGGCATCCTGAGGCGTCGCCCGATGCAGTCGCGGTTCAAGCAGGCGGCCTTATTTTCGGTGAAGCTGCTGCTGTCGGTTGGGGTGCTTGTCTACATTGCGCGAGGCCTCGACCTGCGCCAGTTGCGCGACCATCTCGTCTCCGTCGATCCGTTCCTGTTCGTCCTCGCCTTGGCGTTGATCTTCCTGCAGACCTTCGTGCTCAATGGCCGCTGGGAATTGATCATGCGTGCGCTCGGCGTGTCGCTGGACTGGCTCGCCGGTTGGCGGATCCTCATGATCAGCCTTTGGTTCAATCAGGTGCTGCCCTCGTCGGTCGGTGGCGATGCGGTGCGCATATGGCTGCTGCGGCAGCGCAGCGTGCAATTGTCCAAGGCGATCAAGGGCGTTGCGGCCGACCGGTTCACGGCATTGATCGGCCTGATCGCGCTGATGGTGGCCGGATTGCCGTTTTTGCTGTCGCGCGTGACCAATCAGGCCGCGCTCCTGGCCATCGGCGGACTGACGCTGGCTGGCGTCGCCGGCACCTTGGTGCTGTTGACGCTCGATCGCCTGCCCAAACGCCTGATCGCGCTTCCCGCGATCGCGAGCTTCGTTCGATTCGGAACGCTGGTCAGGTTTCTTCTTCTGCAATCGGAGCGCCGTGGCTTGCTGTTCGGATCGGCGATCCTCATCCATCTCGTGACCGCGGTGGCCTGCTACGCCTTGGCCCGTGGTGTCGGCGCGCAGCTCTCCGTGGTGGATGCGGGCATCCTGATTCCGCCGGTGGTGCTGTTGACGGCCGTTCCGATCTCGATCAGCGGTTGGGGCGTTCGCGAAGGGGCCATGGTCGCCTGCCTCGGTCTGGCGGGGGTGCCTTCCGAGCAAGCGCTGTCGGTTTCGCTCCTGCTTGGTGCCATCAGCGTGATCATCGGCCTCGTCGGCGGCGTAATCTGGCTGGCGAGTCCGGAGCGCGGTTCGTACTCGGCGGACAAGGCCGCCAAGGCGGCGGAGGAGGCGCCCGGCTTCGCGCTGGGGCAGGGCAAGGAAGCCTCGAGCCACCCATGACCAGCCTCAGCCCATTGCCGATCCGGTCTTCACGGGGTGAGATTGCCTCACTCGCTCGCGTATCTCATTGTTCGGTTCCATGATGAAAAACCTGTTCTACGTCCGCAATACCTGCCGCCTCTGTCACTCGGACAAGCAGGAGCTCGTCGTTCCGATGGCAGGCATGCCCATCGGTACGCCGAACTTCCAGGTGCCGAACGCCAGCGTCGACGATCCCGTCTTCCGGGCTGCGGTGCCGATGGCGCTGCATCTGTGTAGGGACTGCGGCCACCTCCAGATTCTCGAGGTCGGCAATCCGGAGATCCAGTATCGCAATTACGTCTACACCACCTCGCTCTCACTCGGCCTGCGAGAGCATTTCGCAGGCTATGCCAACGACGTCGTGAGCCGATTCGGCATCGCGCCGGGTTCGCTGGTGGTCGAGCTCGGCAGCAACGACGGGTCGCTGCTCGGCTTCTTCAGGGAGCGTGGCATGCGGGTGCTGGGCGTCGATCCCGCCGTCGACATTGCGCGGCGTGCGACGGAAGCCGGAATCGAGACCATCGGTGACTTCTTCACGGATACGATCGGACGCCGCATCCTGCAAAGCCACGGGGCGGCGAGCGTCGTGATCGCCAACAACATGATCGCCAATGTCGACAATCTCGACCCGCTGGTGATCGGGGTTCGCGACGTGCTTGCGCCGGACGGATTGTTCGTCTTCGAAACGCAATACGGCGTCGACGTCACCGAGAAGAACCTGCTCGACACCGTCTATCACGAGCATCTGTCGTATTTTAACATCAAGCCGCTGACGCGCTTCTTCGCCCGGCTCGGCATGGAAGTGATCGACGTCCAGCACATCTGGACCAAGGGCGGCTCGATCCGGGTGACGGTGCAGCGCGCGGGCGGGGCCAAGAAGCCGTCGGCCGAGGTCGCGAAGTTCATCGCCGAGGAAGACCGGCTCGGCGTCGATCAGCCGGCCTATTATGCGCCTTATGTGAAGCGGATCGCCGCCATCCGCGACGAGCTGGTTGCGATGGCCGATGCCGCCCATGCGCGCGGTCAGCTGGTCGCTGGCTACGGCGTCTCGGTCGGCACCACGACGTTGCTGCCGCAGTTCGGCCTGGAGAACAAGATCGACTTCCTGGTGGACGATGACCCCAAGAAGGGGAACGTGATGGCCGGACCGGGTTACGACATCCCGATCCTGCCGCCCGCGACCCTTTATGAGCGCAAGCCGGCCTTCGTCGTGGTTTTCGCCTGGCGCTACGTCGACCCGATCCGGGCCAAGCACGCCCGTTATTTCGCCGACGGCGGAAAGTTCGTGGTGCCGCTCCCTGGTATCTCGGTCGTCGACCGGGCCGATTGACCTGGACAGACCGGTCGGCGGGGTCCCGGGCGGGGCTGGATCTCGTCCCCAAGCGGGACGAGTTGGATAAACCCTTGATCCGCCTTGGGCTGTGCGCGGTCGCCGATGGCGGCGGGCCTGCCTGTGCGAGCCCCGGATATCTTGACCTTTGGCCCCATCCGCAGTATCTACCCGGCACTCGCAGCCGGCCCGTTAGACGCGGATTTCCGGCGCGGCTTTGAAATCCCCGAACAATCGAGCCCGGTTTCCGGCTCATCCTTCAGACGAGGGCTGGGCCAACGGCGGCTGTTCGGATCCTTCTGAAATCAGTAGCCGTCGTGCGACGGACGTTGGACATCAAACGATGGCAGTCAGCCCGTTCAAATTCTTGCAGGAAGTGCGTTCGGAGACCGCCAAGGTCACCTGGCCGACCCGTCGTGAGACCACGATCACCACCATCATGGTGTTCGTCATGGTCGCCGTGGCCTCGATCTTCTTCTTCGCCGCCGACCAGATCATCCGCTACCTCATCACCTTCCTTCTGGGCATTCACTGATGGCAACAGCAACCGCTCAAGTGTCCGACAAGCGCTGGTACATCGTCCACGCCTATTCGAACTTCGAGAAGAAGGTGGCCGAATCGATCCGCGAGCAGGCCAAGCAGCGCGGGCTCGAGGAGTTGTTCGAACTGGTGCTCGTTCCGACCGAGAAGGTCACGGAAGTGCGCCGCGGCCGCAAGATCGACGCCGAGCGCAAGTTCTTCCCGGGCTATGTGCTGGTGAAGATGAAGCTGACCGACGAGGCGTTCCATCTGATCAAGAACACGCCGAAGGTGACAGGCTTCCTCGGCGCCGAAAACAAGCCGATGCCGATCTCGGAGAACGAGGCCATGCGCATCCTGCACCAGGTGCAGGAGGGCGTGGAACGGCCGAAGGCGTCGGTGTCGTTCGAGATCGGCGAGAACGTGCGCGTGGCCGACGGCCCGTTCGCCTCGTTCTCGGGTGTGGTCGAGGAAATCGACGAGGCGCGCTCGCGCGTGAAGGTCGCGGTGTCGATCTTCGGGCGCGCCACGCCGGTCGAGCTGGAATTCGGTCAGGTCGAGAAGGTCTGACCGTTCGAGGCGTGAGGCTTCAGGCCTTGCGCGACAAGAGGCCGTGGGAGGACGAGGGCGGTTGCCAGCCGCTCGGGTTCCCGACCACGAACCTGAAACCGCCGGCGGCATGCCGGCACAACAGGAGTGATACATGGCAAAGAAAGTGACCGGATACCTGAAGCTTCAGGTCCCGGCCGGTGCGGCGAATCCTTCGCCCCCGATCGGTCCCGCGCTCGGTCAGCGCGGTCTCAACATCATGGAGTTCTGCAAGGCGTTCAACGCCCAGACCCAGAAGGAAGAGAAGAACACCCCGATTCCCGTCGTGATCACGATCTACGCCGATCGTTCGTTCACGTTCGAGATGAAGACCCCCCCGATGTCCTTCTTCCTCAAGCAGGCTGCCAAGATCCAGTCCGGCTCGAAGGCGCCGGGCCGTGACAAGGCCGGCAAGGTGACCAAGGCGCAAGTGCGCGAGATCGCCGAGAAGAAGATGAAGGATCTGAATTGCGACACCATCGAATCGGCCATGAAGATGGTCGAGGGCTCCGCCCGTTCGATGGGTCTGGAAGTTGCGGGGTAAGCGGTCATGGCAATCGGAAAGCGTTTAAACAAGGCCCGTGAAGGCATTGACCGCGAAAAGCTTTACCCGCTCGCTGACGCCATCAAGATGGTCAAGGAGCGTGCCAAGGCGAAGTTCGACGAGACCATCGAGGTTGCGATCAACCTCGGCGTCGATCCGCGCCACGCCGACCAGATGGTCCGCGGCGTCGTGACCCTGCCGAACGGCACCGGCCGTACGCTCCGCGTCGGCGTGTTCGCCCGCGGCGCCAAGGCCGACGAGGCCAAGGCTGCCGGTGCCGACGTCGTCGGCGCCGAAGACCTGGTCGAGAAGGTGCAGAACGGCTCGATCGATTTCGACCGCTGCATCGCTACCCCCGACATGATGCCGCTGGTCGGCCGGTTGGGTAAGGTGCTCGGCCCGCGCGGCCTGATGCCGAACCCGAAGATCGGCACCGTGACGATGGACGTCACCGGTGCGGTAAAGGGGGCCAAGGGCGGCTCGGTCGAGTTCCGTGTCGAGAAGGCCGGCATCCTGCAGGCCGGCGTCGGCAAGGCCTCGTTCACCGAGGAGAAGCTGGTCGAGAACATCAAGGCCCTGGCTGACGCCGTCACCAAGGCGAAGCCGGCCGGTTCCAAGGGCACCTACATCCAGCGCGTTGCGGTGTCCTCGTCGATGGGCCCCGGTGTGAAGGTCGAGCCGGGCACCATCCTGGGCTAAGGTTTGGAAATTGCATGAGGCGAGGGGCGGAATTGGGCAACCGATTCCGCCCCTCGTCGTTTGTGGCGGCGCTTTAGCGGAAACAACAACAATGGCTGACAAGGTCCTGATCTATTCGCGCTTTCCCAAGACGATGATGGCGCGTTTCGCGGAGCGGTTCGAACTGCTCGACACCGGCGGTAAGCCCGCGCGCGAGGTGTTTTCGGCCGACGACCTCGGCGGCATCCGCGCGGTGCTGACGGCGGGCGGCACGCCGCTTGAGGGGGAGGCGATGGACCTGTTTCCCAAGCTCGGCGCCATCGTCTGCTACGGCACCGGCTATGACGGCGTCGACCTGAAGGCGGCAGCCAGCCGCAACATCGCAGTCGGCCACAGTCCGGGTGCCAATGCGGCTTCGGTCGCCGATATCGCGATGACCTTGATGCTGGCGACGACGCGGCGGATCCTGGTCGCCGACCAATATGTCCGCAGCGGCGATTGGGCGGCGTCAAAGCAGTCGCCGATGATGCGCCCGCAAGCGGGCATGCCCGGCCGCCGCATCGGCGTCTATGGCATGGGCGAGATCGGCCGCAAGATCGCGGCGCGCTGCGCCGCATTCGAGAGTGAGGTCGGCTATTTCAGCCGCACCAGATACGATTTGCCCTATCAATATTTCCCGTCGCTGGAGGCGTTGGCCGAGTGGTGCAGCGTGCTGATGATCGCGGTCCGGGCAGGAGCCGACACCCAGCATGTCGTCAACGCCGACATCCTGAGGCGCCTCGGCGCGGACGGCTATGTCGTCAACATTTCCCGCGGCTCGGTCATCGACGAGAAGGCCCTGGTCGCGGCGCTCACCGATAAGACCATTGCGGGGGCCGGCCTCGACGTGTTCGAGAGGGAACCGCACGCGCCGGATGCACTGACCGCGCTCCCGAACGTGGTGTTCGCCCCGCATATCGGTGGCCACACCCTCGAATCGCACGTCGCCATGCAGAATTGCGTGCTGGCGAACCTGACCGCGTTCTTCGAGGGCAAGCCGCTGCCATTTGAGGTCAAGAAGGCCTGAATCTGTCCTTATCGGTCCGGGTCAACCCTCACCGGCAACGGATTGGAACTGGTGTGAATTTTGCTCTTGGCAAGCAGGCAGAGAGCGGTTAAAGAACCGCTTCCGGACGTGCCGGCCTCGGCTGGCGCGTTCGTGCACGCATTCCGAAAACCCGACGACAGGAGATCATTCCTTTTCAGGACGTCCGCAAGGATTTGCCCGGAAAAGGAAGGAAAACCCATCAGTTGGTGGAGTGCGGGCAGAGGTCGGACGGTTCGCCGGCTGACCTTGTCCTGTCCAAGACTGCAGGCGCCCGCAGGAAATTTCGATTTCTCAACGGCTTAATCGCATGGCCTGCATAGACGGGTGAAGACCGGATTTCACTTCGCACCCAGCTGCAATGGCTGGCTTCGCGGAATGGGTCTGGTTCGGACCTCGACACGCCGTGGGCCTTCATGGGCTCCCGGAGGGCAGGCTTGAATTGTCGTCCTTGCCCGGCGTGTCCGATGGGTGTTTGGCCCGGAGGTTCAGGTTTGGCGGGGCGATGGGTGCAACCCGGCGGTCCCGCTTTTCGCGATGACCGCCAACCGGAGAGAGCTTGCTGTGGAACGAGCGGCAAAAAAAGAGGCGGTCGAACAGCTCAATGAGGTCTTCAAGACCACGGGCGTCGCGATCGTTGCTCAATATTCCGGCCTGACCGTTGCCCAGATGCAGAAGCTGCGTACGCAGATGAAGCAGGCTGGCGCCTCGGTGAAGGTCTCGAAGAACCGTCTCGCCAAAATTGCTCTTGAAGGCACTGACGTCGTTGCCATCGGCCCCATGCTGAAGGGACCGACCGTGATCGCGACTTCCAACGATCCGGTAGCGGCGCCAAAGGTCGCCGTCGAATTCGCCAAGGCGAACGAAAAGTTCGTCATCATCGGCGGCTCGATGGGAAAGACCGTCCTGAATGTCGATAGCGTGAAGGCGCTTGCCTCACTGCCGTCGCTTGACGAACTGCGCGGCAAGATCGTCGGCCTCATCGTGGCCCCGGCGACCAAGCTGGCCCAGCTCGCCAATGCGCCCGCGGGCAAGCTCGCGCGCGTCATCCAGGCTCATGCCTCAAAGGGCGAAGCGGCCTGACGCCCTTCGCAAAACTCAAACCCGAACCAGACTTAAATCTAAGGAACTGAACAATGGCTGACTTGCAGAAGATCGTTGACGACCTCTCGAGCCTCACCGTGCTCGAAGCCGCTGAACTCGCGAAGCTCCTCGAAGAGAAGTGGGGCGTTTCGGCTGCCGCGGCCGTCGCCGTGGCCGGCCCGGCCGGTGGTGGCGCTGCCGCCGCTCCGGCCGAAGAGAAGACCGAGTTCACGGTCGTTCTCGCCGCTGCCGGCGACAAGAAGATCGAGGTCATCAAGGAAGTCCGCGCCATCACCGGTCTCGGCCTGAAGGAAGCAAAGGACCTCGTCGAGGGTGCTCCGAAGCCGCTGAAGGAAGGCGTGAACAAGGAAGAAGCCGAGAAGATCAAGGCCCAGATCGAGAAGGCTGGCGCCAAGGTCGAGCTCAAGTAACGCAAGTTACTCAGCGAAATCCCGGGCTCGCGGAGCGAGACCCGGGATCTCGTCCCAAGATCGTGGATGGCCGGGTCAAGCCCGGCCATGACGATCGGAAGGCTCGAGGGTCAGATGCAAAAGGCGTGCGACGGAACGTCCCGACGCAGGTCGAACACGAAAAAGTGTGGGGATTTGAGGGTTTACCCCTCGAATCTCCATTATTGTCGCCCCATATCGGGTCGGCAGCACGAAAGCGCGGTGGGCAGGGATGCCGGATTTCCCTGTAAGCCGTTGGGAGAGCAGGCTATTTCGGGCTTTTGCAGTCCGTGAAGACGATCGTTGTGACGGGCGGGCGCGCTTCTGCGCCCCGCGCGTCGTTTTGCGTTTTGAAGGTCTGAAGAACAGATTCAGGACATTCCCGCCCTGAAACTGAGCTTCCGGCCCCCAAGACGGGTTCGAAAAATTCAACCCGGGGAGCGGTGGCAGCCGCGTTCCGGACGGTTCGCCCAGAGCGGGCGACGAAATGAGAGGCCACGATGGCGCAGCAGACATTCACCGGTCGCAAACGCGTTCGCAAGTTCTTCGGACACATCAAGGAAGTCGCCGAGATGCCGAACCTCATCGAGGTTCAGAAGGCGTCCTATGACCAGTTCCTGATGGTCGACGAACCCCAGGGCGGCCGGCTCGACGAGGGTCTGCAGGCGGTGTTCCGCTCGGTGTTTCCGATCTCCGACTTCTCGGGCACCTCGATGCTGGAATTCGTCCGCTACGAGTTCGAGCAGCCCAAATACGACGTCGACGAGTGCCGCCAGCGCGGCATGACCTTCGCTGCGCCCCTCAAGGTGACGCTGCGCCTCATCGTGTTCGATATCGACGAGGAAACCGGTGCCAAGTCGGTGAAGGACATCAAGGAGCAGGACGTCTACATGGGCGACATCCCGCTCATGACGATGAACGGCACCTTCATCGTCAACGGTACCGAGCGCGTCATCGTCTCGCAGATGCACCGTTCGCCGGGCGTGTTCTTCGACCACGACAAGGGCAAGACCCATTCGTCGGGCAAGCTGCTGTTCGCCGCCCGCGTGATCCCGTATCGCGGCTCCTGGCTCGACATCGAGTTCGACGCCAAGGACATCGTCTATGCGCGTATCGACCGTCGCCGCAAGATTCCGGTGACGTCGCTGATGTTCGCCCTCGGCCTCGACGGCGAGGCGATTCTGTCCACGTTCTACAAGAAGATCCTCTACAAGCGGACCAAGGAAGGCTGGCGCGTTCCGTTCGACGCCAACCTGTTCCGCGGCTATTCGACCGTCAACGATCTGATCGACGCCGACACCGGCAAGGTCGTGCTCGAGGCCGGCAAGAAGCTCACCGTCCGTGCCGCCCGCCAGCTCCAGGAGAAGGGGCTGAAGGCGCTGCGCATGGCGGACGAGGAGCTGGTCGGCAATTACGTCGCCGAGGACCTCGTCAACCCGAAGACCGGCGAGATCCACGCCGAGGCCGGTGAGGAGATCACCGACAAGCTGATGAAGGCGCTCAACGAGCAGGGCTACAAGGAGTTGCCGCTGCTCGACATCGACCACGTCAATGTCGGCCCCTATATCCGCAACACGCTCTCGGCCGACAAGAACATGACGCGTGAGGACGCGCTGTTCGACATCTACCGCGTGATGCGTCCGGGCGAGCCGCCGACGCTGGAATCGGCGCAGGCCATGTTCCAGTCGCTGTTCTTCGACGCCGAGCGCTACGACCTCTCCGCGGTCGGCCGCGTCAAGATGAACATGCGCCTCGACCTCGATGCGCCCGACACCCAGCGCACGCTGCGCAAGGAAGACATCCTCTCCGTCATCAAGACGCTGGTGGACCTGCGCGACGGCAAGGGCGAGATCGACGACATCGACCATCTCGGCAACCGCCGTGTGCGCTCGGTCGGCGAGCTCATGGAGAACCAGTATCGCATCGGCCTCCTGCGCATGGAGCGCGCGATCAAGGAGCGCATGTCCTCGGTCGACATCGATACGGTCATGCCGCAGGACCTGATCAACGCCAAGCCGGCGGCCGCCGCCGTGCGCGAGTTCTTCGGCTCCTCGCAGCTCTCGCAGTTCATGGACCAGACCAACCCGCTCAGCGAGATCACCCACAAGCGCCGCCTGTCGGCGCTTGGACCGGGCGGTCTGACCCGCGAGCGCGCCGGCTTCGAAGTGCGCGACGTGCATCCGACGCATTACGGCCGCATCTGCCCGATCGAGACGCCGGAAGGTCCGAACATCGGCCTGATCAACTCGCTCGCGACCTTCGCGCGCGTGAACAAATACGGCTTCGTCGAGACGCCGTACCGCAAGGTCAAGGACGGCCGCGTCACCGACGAGGTCGTGTACCTCTCGGCGATGGAGGAGGGCCGTTACACGGTCGCGCAGGCCAACGTGCCGCTCGATCCGAAGGGGCGCTTCACCGAAGATCTCGTGGTCTGCCGTCACGCCGGCGAAGTCTTGCCGGTGACGCCCGACAAGGTCGACTACATGGACGTGTCGCCGAAGCAGCTCGTTTCGGTGGCCGCGGCGCTGATCCCGTTCCTCGAAAACGACGACGCCAACCGCGCGCTGATGGGCTCGAACATGCAGCGCCAGGCGGTGCCGCTGGTGCGCGCCGAGGCGCCGTTCGTCGGCACCGGCATGGAAGGCGTGGTTGCGCGCGACTCGGGTGCCGCGATCGCGGCGCGCCGTTCGGGCGTGATCGACCAGATCGACGCGACCCGCGTCGTCATCCGCGCCACGGAAGATCTCGATCCGACCAAGTCGGGCGTCGATATCTACCGCCTGATGAAGTACCAGCGCTCCAACCAGTCGACCTGCATCAACCAGCGTCCGCTGGTGAAGGTCGGCGACGTCGTCAAGAAGGGCGACATCATCGCCGACGGTCCCTCGACCGATCTCGGCGAGCTCGCTCTGGGCCGCAACGTGCTGGTCGCGTTCATGCCGTGGAACGGCTACAACTTCGAAGATTCGATCCTGCTCTCCGAGCGGATCGTGAAGGAAGACGTGTTTACCTCAATTCATATCGAAGAATTCGAGGTGATGGCCCGCGACACCAAGCTCGGACCTGAGGAAATCACCCGCGACATTCCGAACGTCTCGGAAGAAGCGCTGAAGAACCTCGACGAAGCCGGTATCGTCTACATCGGCGCGGAAGTGCGCGCCGGCGACATCCTGGTCGGCAAGATCACGCCGAAGGGCGAAAGCCCGATGACGCCGGAAGAAAAGCTGCTGCGCGCCATCTTCGGCGAGAAGGCTTCCGACGTCCGCGACACCTCGCTGCGCGTTCCTCCGGGCGTGCAGGGCACGATCGTGGAAGTGCGCGTGTTCAACCGTCACGGCGTCGACAAGGACGAGCGTGCGCTGGCGATCGAGCGGGAAGAGATCGAGCGTCTGGCCAAGGACCGCGACGACGAGCAGGCGATCCTGGACCGCAACGTCTACAACCGTCTTGCCGAGCTGCTCGAAGGGCGGCAGGGCATCGCAGGTCCCAAGGGCTTCAAGAAGGACACCAAGATCACCCGTGCGGTGCTCGAGGAGTACCCGAAGTCGCAGTGGTGGCTGTTCGCTTCGCCGAATGACAAGCTGATGGCCGAGATCGAGGCCATGCGGAAGCAGTACGACGAGTCGAAGAAGGGGCTGGAACAGCGCTTCCTCGACAAGGTCGAGAAGCTCCAGCGCGGTGACGAATTGCCGCCCGGCGTGATGAAGATGGTCAAGGTCTTCGTCGCGGTGAAGCGCAAGATCCAGCCCGGCGACAAGATGGCCGGCCGTCACGGCAACAAGGGCGTGGTGTCGAAGATCGTGCCGATCGAGGACATGCCGTTCCTCGAAGACGGCACGCATGCCGACATCGTGCTCAATCCGCTGGGCGTGCCCTCGCGCATGAACGTCGGACAGATCCTCGAGACCCATCTCGGCTGGGCCTGCGCCGGCCTCGGCAAGCGTATCGGCCAGACGGTCGATGCTTACCTGTCGAAGCAGGACATCAAGCCGCTGAAGGAAACCTTGAAGAAGGTCTACGGCGAGGACGAGACGATCAAGTCGCTCAACGACAACGAACTGATCGAGCTCGGCCATAACCTCAGCCGCGGCGTGCCGATCGCAACCCCGGTGTTCGACGGCGCCAAGGAAGCCGACATCGAGGAGATGCTGAAGCTCGCCGGTCTGGACGCTTCGGGTCAGTCGACCGTCTATGACGGCCGCACCGGCGATCCGTTCGATCGCAAGGTGACGGTGGGCTACATCTACATGCTCAAGCTGCACCATCTCGTCGACGACAAGATCCATGCGCGTTCGATCGGTCCGTACTCGCTCGTCACCCAGCAGCCGCTGGGCGGCAAGGCGCAGTTCGGCGGCCAGCGCTTCGGCGAAATGGAGGTGTGGGCGCTCGAGGCTTACGGCGCGGCGTACACGCTCCAGGAGATGCTGACGGTGAAGTCGGACGACGTCGCCGGCCGCACCAAGGTGTACGAGGCGATCGTGCGCGGCGACGACACGTTCGAGGCCGGTATTCCGGAATCGTTCAACGTGCTGGTCAAGGAAATGCGCTCGCTCGGCCTCAACGTCGACCTGCACAATTCCAAGATGGGACCGGCGCCGACGTCGGAAGCGGCCGAGTAATTCGACCTGTCATGCCCGGCCGTCGCGGCCGGGCATTGGCGCCCCTCCCGAGGCCTTGAGGGCAGGGCGCCCCGCTAAGTGATTTTCGAATTTGCGGCCGGAGGCGACCGGCACGCGAGGAGAAGACGATGAACCAAGAAATTATGAATCTCTTCAATCCGACGACGCCGGCTCAGGTCTTCGACCAGATCCGGATCTCGATCGCGTCTCCGGAAAAGATTCTGTCCTGGTCCTACGGCGAGATCAAGAAGCCGGAGACCATCAATTACCGTACTTTCAAGCCCGAGCGCGACGGCCTGTTCTGCGCCCGCATCTTCGGGCCGATCAAGGACTACGAGTGCTTGTGCGGCAAGTACAAGCGCATGAAGTACAAGGGCATCATCTGCGAGAAGTGCTCGGTCGAGGTCACGCTGTCGCGCGTCCGGCGCGAGCGCATGGGCCACATCGAGCTCGCAGCCCCCGTCGCCCATATCTGGTTCCTGAAGTCGCTGCCCTCGCGCATCGGCCTTCTGCTGGACATGACGCTGAAGGATCTCGAGCGGATCCTCTATTTCGAATATTACGTCGTGCTGGAGCCGGGCCTCACCGCGCTGAAGGACCGTCAGCTGCTGTCGGAAGACGAGTATCTGAAGGCGCAGGACGAGTACGGCCAGGATAGCTTCACCGCCATGATCGGCGCCGAAGCGATCCGCGAGCTGCTCAAGGGCATGGACCTCGAGAAGCTCGAGCTGTCGCTGCGTGCGGAGATGCAGGAGACCGACTCCGACATCAAGCACAAGAAGCTCGCCAAGCGCCTGAAGATCGTGGAAGCGTTCCGCCACTCCGGCAACAAGCCGGAATGGATGATCATGACGGTCGTCCCGGTGATTCCGCCGGACCTGCGTCCGCTGGTGCCGCTGGACGGCGGCCGCTTCGCGACCTCCGACCTCAACGACCTCTATCGCCGCGTCATCAACCGCAACAACCGCTTGAAGCGGCTGATGGAGCTGCGCGCGCCGGACATCATCATCCGCAACGAGAAGCGCATGCTTCAGGAAGCGGTCGATGCGCTGTTCGACAACGGTCGCCGCGGCCGCGTCATCACCGGCGCCAACAAGCGCCCGCTGAAGTCGCTCGCCGACATGCTCAAGGGCAAGCAGGGCCGCTTCCGTCAGAACCTGCTCGGCAAGCGCGTGGACTATTCCGGCCGATCGGTGATCGTGGTCGGTCCCGAGCTGCGCCTGCATCAGTGCGGCCTGCCGAAGAAGATGGCGCTCGAGCTGTTCAAGCCCTTCATCTACTCGCGGCTCGACGCCAAGGGTCTGTCCACCACGGTGAAGCAGGCCAAGAAGCTGGTCGAGAAGGAGCGGCCCGAGGTCTGGGACATCCTGGACGAGGTGATCCGCGAGCATCCGGTGCTGCTCAACCGCGCGCCGACGCTGCACCGTCTCGGCATCCAGGCGTTCGAGCCCGTGCTGATCGAGGGCAAGGCGATCCAGCTGCACCCGCTGGTCTGCTCCGCGTTCAACGCCGACTTCGACGGCGACCAGATGGCCGTGCACGTTCCGCTGTCGCTCGAAGCGCAGCTGGAAGCGCGCGTCCTGATGATGTCGACCAACAACATCCTGCATCCGGCCAACGGTCAGCCGATCATCGTGCCGTCGCAGGACATCGTGCTGGGCCTGTACTACGTCTCGATCATGCGCGAAGGCCTGCCCGGTGAGGGCAAGATCTTCGGCGACATGGCCGAGCTCGAGCACGCCCTGCACGCGAAGGTCATCCACCTCCACACCAAGATCAAGTACCGGTGGCAGGGCATGGACGAGACCGGCAAGGTCTCGACGCGCTGGATCGAGACCACCGCCGGCCGCGTCATGCTCGGCAATCTGCTGCCGAAGAATCCGCGGATTTCGTACGAGATCATCAACAAGCTGATGACCAAGCGCGAAATCTCGGGCGTGATCGACCAGGTCTACCGCCACTGCGGCCAGAAGGAGACGGTGATCTTCTGCGATCGCATCATGGCGCTCGGCTTCTACAACGCGTTCAAGGCCGGCATCTCGTTCGGCAAGGACGACATGGTCGTGCCGCACGGCAAGTGGAAGATCGTCGACACCACCCGTACGCTGGCGAAGGACTTCGAGCAGCAGTACAATGACGGCCTGATCACCCATGGCGAGAAGTACAACAAGGTGGTCGACGCCTGGTCGAAGGCCACGGAAGAAATCGCCAAGGCGATGATGAAGGAGATCTCCGCCACCAAGAAGACGGCGAGCGGAGCCGATGCCGACATCAACTCGATTTACATGATGGCTCACTCCGGTGCCCGCGGTTCGCCGGCCCAGATGCGCCAGCTCGCCGGCATGCGCGGCCTGATGGCCAAGCCTTCGGGCGAGATCATCGAGACGCCGATCATCTCGAACTTCAAGGAAGGCCTCTCAGTGCTCGAGTACTTCAACTCGACCCACGGCGCCCGCAAGGGCCTCGCGGATACCGCGTTGAAGACCGCGAACTCCGGCTACCTGACCCGCCGTCTGGTCGACGTCGCGCAGGACTGCATCATCACGCAGAGCGATTGCGGCACCAAGCTCGGCATCAAGATGCGCGCCATCGTCGATGCCGGCACCGTGGTCGCTTCGCTCGGCTCGCGCATCCTCGGACGCACGGCCTGCGAAGACATCCGTGACAGCTCGGGCAAGGTGATCATCAAGCGCGACACGCTGATGGAAGAGAGCCATCTGGACGCCATCCAGCAGGGTGGCGTGCAGGAGGTGAAGATCCGCTCGGCGCTGACCTGCGAACTCGTCAACGGCATTTGCGGCAAGTGCTACGGCCGCGACCTCGCCCGCGGCACGCCGGTCAACCACGGCGAAGCGGTCGGCGTCATCGCGGCGCAGTCGATCGGCGAGCCGGGTACCCAGCTCACCATGCGCACCTTCCACATCGGCGGTGCAGCGCAGCTCAACGAGCAGTCCTTCGTCGAAGCCAATTTCGACGGCAAGATCGTGATCCGGAACAAGGCCATCGCCCGCAACAGCGAAGGTCACCTGATCGCGATGGTGCGCAACATGGTGGTGGCGATCGTCGATGCCGACGGCACCGAGCGTGCGACGCACCGCGTCCAGTACGGCTCGCGCCTGCACGTCGACGAAGGCGACATGGTCAAGCGCGGCCAGCGCATCGTCGAGTGGGATCCCTACACCCGTCCGCTCCTCACCGAAGTCGAAGGTACCATCGGCTTCGAGGATCTGGTCGAGGGGCAGTCGATCTCGGAAACGCTCGACGAGGCCACCGGTATCGCCAAGCGCGTGGTCATCGACTGGCGCTCGACCCGCGGCGGCTCGGACCTGCGTCCGGCCATCGTGGTCAAGGGCAAGGACGGCAAGGTGCTCAAGTTGCCCCGTGGCGGCGATGCCCGCTACATGCTGTCGGTCGACGCCATTCTCTCGGTCGACGTCGGAGCCAAGGTCAACCCGGGTGACATCCTCGCCCGTGTCTCGACCGAAAGCGCCAAGACGCGCGACATCACCGGCGGTCTGCCGCGGGTGGCGGAGCTGTTCGAGGCCCGGCGTCCGAAGGATGCGGCGATCATCGCCGAAATCGCGGGCACCATCCGGTTCGGGCGCGACTACAAGAACAAGCGTCGCATCTCGATCGAGCCGATGGACAAGACCGAGGAGGCGCGCGAGTACCTGATCCCGAAGGGCAAGCACATCCACCTTCAGGACGGCGACGTCGTCGAAAAGGGCGACTTTATCGTCGAAGGCAACCCGGCGCCGCACGACATCCTTGCGGTCAAGGGCATCGAGGAGCTCGCGGCCTATCTGGTCAACGAGATTCAGGAGGTCTACCGGCTCCAGGGCGTGCTCATCAACGACAAGCACATCGAGGTGATCGTCCGTCAGATGCTCCAGAAGGTGGAAGTCACCGACCAGGGCGACACGGACATGATCTCCGGCGAGCAGGTCGACAAGATCGAGTTCGACGCGCTGAACGAGAAGGCCAAGGAAGAGGGCAAGAAGCCCGCCACGGGAACGCCGGTTCTGCTCGGCATCACCAAGGCGAGCCTCCAGACCCGCTCGTTCTTCTCGGCGGCCTCGTTCCAGGAGACCACCCGCGTCCTCACGGAAGCGGCGGTCAACGGCAAGGTCGATCCGCTCGAAGGCCTCAAGGAGAACGTCATCGTCGGCCGGCTGATCCCGGCGGGCACCGGTGCCTCCATGGCCAAGATCCGCGAAGTCGCCATGAAGCGCGACAAGCTGATCCTGGACGAGCGCGAGAAGCAGGCGGCCGTCGTGTCGCCCGCGCCGGAAGCAGAGCTTCCTGCGTTGCCGCCCGCGGAATGATGGTTCATCCGTAGGACTACCGAGGACAATGAAAAGGCCGGCTTTTGCCGGCCTTTTTGCTGCTTTCTTTGCTTGCTGCGATGCAGGATCAGCCTTTATTCATCTTTCCTTCAGTCGCAAAAGCGCTTCTGCTAGGAGAGCTTAGACCGGTGGTCCCGTGACGGGGGCAGCGCCGAAAAGACCACGGAACTCACATGCTTGATCTCGCAATCGTAGGCGGCGGCCCCGGCGGGCTGATGAGCGCTTGGTATCTGAAGCGCAAGCTCGGCGAGCTCTGCCGCGTCACCATCTTCGAGGCGTCCGATCGGCTCGGCGGCAAGATCGTCACCCGCAAATTCGATTCGGCGCCTGCCATGTATGAAGCCGGCGTTGCCGAGATCTACGATTACTCGATGACCGGCCCCGATCCGCTGCGCGAGCTGATCCAGCATTTCGGGCTCCAGACCATTCCGATGGACGCCGAGCAGGTGCAGTTCGGTGGCGAGTTTCTCAACGACGTCGCCGGCATGCGCCGCAGATACGGCGCCAAGACCGCAGCCGCGATCGAGGCATTCCGCAAGCGCTGTGCCGAAATGATGTCGCCGATCGAGTATTACGAGGGCGTCGGCGCGCACGACAACGAGAACCCCTGGGCTTACAAGACCGCCGAGCAGGTGCTCGACGAGGAGGTCGAGGACGAGACGGCCAAGCGCTTCTTCAAGGTGATGGCGCGCTCGGACATCGCGACGGAGAGCCACAACACCAACGGCCTCAACGCGCTCAAGAACTATCTGATGGATGTCGACGGCTATATCGGCCTCTATTCCATCCAGAACGGCAACGAGCAGCTGATCGAGTGCCTGCAGTCGGAGGTCAATGCCGACATCCAGCTCAATCATCGCGTGCTCACCGTCGGCAAGGCGCCGACCGGCCGCTACCAGCTCAAGATGATGAACGGCAAGGGGCCGGAGACGCGCGATTTCGATCTCGTGCTGGTCTGCCTGCCGCATTCCTGGCTCGCCACCGTGGGCTGGGAAGGCGAGCAGCTGCGCAAGTCGATGGTCAAGCACGTCTCCTATTTCGACCGTCCGGCGCACTATTTGCGTGTGTCCATCCTGTTCGACAGCCCGTTCTGGGGCGAGAAGATTGCCGGCGCCTGGTTCATGTCGGAGGCCTTCGGCGGCTGCTGCGTCTACAATGAGGGCGCGCGCCACGACGTCGGCAAGCATGGCGTCCTGAACTGGCTCATTCCCGGCTCGACGCGCTGGCGTTCGCCAATCTGTCGGACCAGGACCTGATCGATGCGGCGCTGAAGTCGCTGCCGGCTTCGCTCGGCGATGCGCGCTCGCATTTCATGGAAGGCAAGATTCACCGCTGGCTGTCGTCGGTGAACGCGATTCCCGGCGGTCTACCTGTGCGCGACGTGATGACCAATCACCGGCCCGAGCCGAAGGAGCATCCCGGCATCGTTGTGGTCGGCGACTATCTGTTCGACTCGACGCTGAACGGACTGCTCGATTCGTCGGATGCGGCGACCGACATCATCCTGACCGAGATGATGCGCCTGCGCCGCGAGCGTGCACAGGACGACAAGCCGCTCTCTGACAAGATCGATCGCCGCTATTTCGAGAACTATCGTGGCCTCGGCCCCTATCACGAGGCGTGGCGCAATTTCACCGATCCCGATTATCTGACCAAACTGATCGGCATTGTCTGGGGCAGCGCGAAGGGCGCCAAGCTGCTGGTCGCGGGCTCCGCCAGCGGCGAGCTGGTCGGTGCGCTGCGCGATCGCGGCATTGACGCCTGGGGAATCGAGAACAACCGCGCCATCCACGCCAGGACGCCGAAGGCGCTGAAGAAGTACAACAAGCTCGGCTCGGTCACCGACATGCCGTTCAAGGACGGTGCGTTCGACTTCGTGTTCGAGACCAGCCTCTGTCACGTGTCCCCGAAGCAGGTGGTCCGCGCGATCCGCGAGCTGAACCGCGTGGTCAAGACCGGTCTCGTGTTCGGCTCGATCACCTCGGACATGGCGCCGGCACTGATCGACCGATACGACCTGCTTCGTGGCGTCAAGAAGCTCGGCACCTGGTGGGAATGGTCCGAACTGTTCTTCGGTAACGGTTTCGACCTGTCGATGCACCGCAAGGAATGCACCGATGCGCTCTGGGAGGCGACGCTCGCCGCCAACAAGGGCCCGGGTCAGTGGTACGCCGACGCCGACAGCTTGCGCTACTCCTTCTTCGACAAGGTCGAGGACGAGGACGACGACTAGCTGGCTGCGGTGCCTGCCGAATTTGCCAATTGTTTTGCCGAATTCATCTTGATCGCATAGAATCGCTGCAATAGCGGTTGCCGCTATTCCTGCATTCTCTGCGGTCATGCCGGCCGTCAGCATCGGTTGGTTTCATGGCGTCCAAGCCCCTCCCGCCCGACAAACAGAAGCTCGCCGCGGAAGAAGCGGCCGAGCTCGACGACAAGCTCGCCGCCGGCGCCAAGCCGGACCTCGAAGACGACGAGGACGAAGAGGAGGGGGAGGACGAGCTGGAGCTCGATGACGACGATGAGGACGAGGACCTCGTCGTCTTCACCGCGCGCGAGGCCGCCGGCGCGCTCGCCACCATCGTCGGCTTCGTCAGGCCCTATCTGACCAATTACAAGCGGATGCTGTCCTACGTGGCGTTCGGCGTCTTCGTCGAGACGCTGTTCAACGTCATCATGCCGCTCAGCCTGAAATACCTGATCGACGACGCGCTTGGCGAGGAGGACTTCCAGGCGCTCTACAAGATCCTCGGCGTGCTCGCGGTCACCGGCATCTTCACCTCGATCGTCGCGGTCTGGTACGAGCGCTGGGATGCGCGGCTGGCCGCCTGCGTCATCTCGGACATCCGCACGCGCCTGTTCGAGCACGTCCAGGATCTGCCGGCGGCCTATTTCGGCCGCACCAGGCGCGGCGAGATCCTGTCGCGCTTCTCGGTCGACCTCTCGGCCGTCGAAGGCTCGGTGAAGACATTTGCCAACAGTGCCGCGCTGCCGTTCATGGAACTGATCGCCGGCATCATCCTGATGCTGTTCCTGAACTGGCAGCTCGCCGTGGTCGCGCTGCTGGTGTTCCCGATCACGCTGATCGGGCCGCGCATCCTGACGCCAAAGGCCGTGCAGGCCAATTACGAGCAGAAGCAGAACGAGAGCGCACTGCTTGGCATGGTGCAGGAGAACGTGGCGGCGCAGGCCGTGATCAAGGCGTTCAGCCTGCAGCGCAAGATGTTCGGCTTCTTCCGCTTCCGCAACGACGAGACCCGCAACAGGATCGCCTCAGCGACCTTCCTGTCGACCATGGTGGAGCGAACGGTCACCATATCGGTCCTTCTCCTGCATCTCGTGGTGCTCGCGATCGGCGCCTATCTGGCCACAACGGGCCGGATCACCATCGGTACCTTCGTCACCTTCGAGAGCGCGTTCTGGGAGGTCTCCTACAACATCGCCCATGTGATGCATTTCATTCCGGTGTCGATCTCCTCGGCCGCCGCGATCCGGCACATCCAGGAGCTGCTCGACGAGCCGACGCGCGCTGCCGACCGCCCCGGCGCGCCCGACCTGCCGCGCATCACCAACGACATCACCTTCGACCACGTGACGTTCCAGTACGAAGGCAGCCAGACGCCGGTGCTGGACAATCTCAGCCTCAAGCTCAACGCCGGCAAGCGCATCGCCATCGTCGGGCCCTCGGGCTCGGGCAAGAGCACGCTGCTCAATCTGATCCTGCGGCTCTACGTGCCCGACGAAGGCCGCGTCACCATCGATGGTGTCGACGTGCGCAAGGTGACGCTGGATTCGCTGCGACGGAGCATGGCCGTGGTGTTCCAGGAGAACATGCTGTTCAACATGTCGATCCGCGAGAACATCCGGCTCGGCAAGGAGGGCGCGACCGACCAAGAGGTGGAGGAGGCGGCCAAGAAGGCCGAGATCCACCGCTACATCATGAGCCTGCCGCAGCGATACGATACCCCGGTCGGCGAGCGCGGCGATACGCTCTCGGGCGGCCAGCGGCAGCGCATCGCGATCGCGCGCGCGATCATCCGCAATCCGTCCGTGCTGCTGCTGGACGAAGCCACCTCGGCACTCGACCAGACCACGGAAGCGGCGATCAACCGCACGCTGCTGAAGGTCGCCAAGGGCCGCACCATGATCTGGTCGACCCACCGCCTGACCTCGGTGGTGGAGATGGACGAGATCATCGTGATCTCGGGAGGCAAGGCGATCGAGCGCGGCACTCATGCCGAGCTGCTTGCGAAGAACGGCACCTATCGCAAGCTGTGGAACGACCAGATCCACCAGCCGCATGGCGCTATGGCTCACGCCGACGAGCGTGACGATGACGACGAGGATGAAGACGACCTCGATGAGGACGAGGACGGCGAGGAGGAATGATCGCGGACGTTCGGGGCCGGCGGGACGTGCGCCGGGCCGATTCGACGCCCAACACCGACTCGGTGATTCCCAAGTGTGAGACCCTCGGCCCGCACGGCGGCGGATTTTTTCGGCCCTTGGAAAGACCTGATCGGCCGTTCGTCGATCGTCCGCCTTGCCGGGATGATGCCCGCGAGACGGCGCATCGCCGAGCCGGAAGCGCCCACAACGGCAGCGGATTGGCGCAACGGCGGGACAACGGCCCGATTCTCGAAATAAAAGTATATTTAATCCGGGTAAAAATGCGCTTGAAGCTGGCGGAACTGCCGCTTCGCACCCATATCGGGAAGGCGTGGCGGGGGCGGCAAACATCGATTTCGACAGGCGCCAGAAGCGTTTTCTGACTGTCGTTTCACCTTGACTTGACCGATTCTCACTTATAGAAAGCGCCTCACTTAACGACAGGCGGTGAGCATCGCCAGCGTCGGAACGGGCCACCCGTCTGATCCCCACGGACTACGTCTACCAGGGGTCGTAAAGACGGGCACCAACCTCGACGAATGCCGCTCAAACGCTGTCGATCATAGCTAGGCAATGCCAGTGCGATTTTAGTTCTCTTGAGCACGTTCTCTTGAGATCGAACTCGGATGCATGACCTCAGTGCGCGGGCCGCGGCATTGTGCTGATCGGCCTCAATACTGCGGTCCTCTGTGGCGTCGAAGCGCTTTCCGCTCAGCAATGGAGCGGTTGGCGCAATTTCGCTTTGTGTGGATCGATCCGCGCAGGGCGGCCCCGTCGGGCGGGTGGCCCGAGAGAATTTGCGGTCCCGGCAACGGGCTGCGGCAAGACAGCGGGCCCGGAAGGGGTCGCGACAGAACAAAGGGTAAGGCCAGGATGCCGACGATCAACCAGCTGATCGCTCAACCGCGGGAAGTGCAGAAGTCGCGCAAGAAGGTGCCGGCGCTGCAGCAGTCGCCTCAGAAGCGTGGTGTTTGCACCCGCGTCTACACCACGACCCCGAAGAAGCCGAACTCGGCGCTTCGTAAGGTCGCCAAGGTGCGCCTGACCAACGGCTTCGAGGTGATCGGCTACATCCCCGGCGAGGGCCATAACCTCCAGGAGCACTCGGTGGTCATGATCCGCGGCGGCCGCGTCAAGGACTTGCCCGGCGTGCGCTACCACATCCTCCGCGGCGTTCTGGATACCCAGGGCGTCAAGAACCGTAAGCAGCGTCGTTCGAAGTACGGCGCGAAGCGTCCGAAGTAAGCGGGAACCAGGCCTATGTCTCGTCGCCATTCAGCGGAAAAGCGCGAAGTTCTCCCGGATCCGAAGTTCGGGAACATCATCGTCACGAAGTTCATGAACTCGGTGATGTACGCCGGCAAGAAGTCGGTTGCCGAAGGCATCGTCTACGGTGCGTTCGGGATCATCGAATCCAAGACCAAGCAGAACCCGCTCGGCGTGTTCGAGCAGGCGCTCGAGAACGTCATGCCGACGATCGAGGTTCGCTCCCGCCGCGTCGGCGGCGCGACCTACCAGGTTCCGGTCGAAGTTCGTTCGACCCGCCGTCAAGCACTTGGCATCCGCTGGCTGATCTCGGCCGCGCGCGAGCGCAACGAGAAGACCATGACCGAGCGGCTTTCGGCCGAGTTGCTGGATGCGTCAAACAATCGTGGGAACGCCGTCAAGAAGCGCGAAGACGTGCACCGCATGGCGGAAGCCAACCGCGCCTTCTCGCACTATCGCTGGTAACGGCGAAACAAACGGACTCGCAAGGAACACCCTATGCCCCGCCAACATGCCATCGAGGACTACCGTAACTTCGGTATCATGGCGCATATCGACGCCGGCAAGACGACGACGACCGAGCGCATCCTCTATTACACCGGCAAGAGCCACAAGATCGGCGAAGTGCACGAAGGTGCCGCGACGATGGACTGGATGGAGCAGGAGCAGGAGCGTGGCATCACGATCACCTCGGCTGCGACCACCGCCTTCTGGGCCGGCAAGCGCCTGAACATCATCGACACCCCCGGCCACGTGGACTTCACCATCGAGGTCGAGCGTTCGCTGCGCGTGCTCGACGGCGCCGTCTGCGTGCTCGACTCCAACCAGGGCGTCGAGCCCCAGACCGAGACCGTCTGGCGCCAGGGCGACAAGTACAAGGTTCCGCGCATCGTCTTCGCCAACAAGATGGACAAGATCGGTGCGGACTTCTTCAAGTGCCTGTCCGACATCGTCGATCGCCTCGGCGCCAAGCCCGTCGCGATCCAGCTGCCGATCGGTGCCGAGAACAACTTCAAGGGTCTCGTCGACCTCGTGAAGATGAAGGGCGTCGTCTGGAACGATGAAGCGCTCGGCGCGAAGTTCGATTATGTCGACATTCCGGAAGATCTCGTCGACCAGGCCAAGGAATACCGCGAGAAGATGGTGGAAGCCGCCGTCGAGCTCGACGACGATGCCATGGCCGCCTATCTCGACGGCAAGGAGCCGGACGAGGCGACGCTGAAGCGCCTGATCCGCAAGGCGGTTCTGACCGGCGCGTTCTATCCGGTGCTGTGCGGCTCGGCCTTCAAGAACAAGGGCGTGCAGCCGCTGCTCGACGCCGTCGTCGACTATCTGCCGTCGCCGCTCGACGTGCCCGCGATCAAGGGCACCGACGACAAGGGCAACGAAGTCGTGCGCAAGGCGGACGACAAGGAGCCGCTGGCGCTGCTCGCGTTCAAGATCATGGACGACCCGTTCGTCGGCACCATCACCTTCTGCCGCATCTACTCCGGCATCCTGCAGAGCGGCACCGGCGTCGTGAACTCGACCCGCGAGAAGAAGGAGCGGATCGGGCGCATGCTGTTGATGCATGCGAACAACCGCGAGGACATCAAGGAAGCCTATGCCGGCGACATCGTCGCGCTGGCCGGCCTGAAGGAAGCGCGCACCGGTGACACGCTGTGCGATCCCGACAAGCAGGTGATCCTGGAGAAGATGGAATTCCCCGAGCCGGTCATCGAGATCGCGATCGAGCCGAAGTCCAAGGCCGACCAGGAGAAGTTGGGCGTGGCGCTGGCCAAGCTCGCCGCGGAGGATCCGTCCTTCCGCGTGTCGACTGACCACGAGTCCGGCCAGACCATCCTCAAGGGCATGGGCGAACTCCATCTCGACATCAAGGTCGACATTCTCAAGCGCACCTACAAGGTTGACGCCAACATCGGCGCGCCGCAGGTGGCGTTCCGTGAGCGCGTCACCAAGCGGGTGGAGCACAGCTACACCCACAAGAAGCAGACCGGCGGTACCGGCCAGTTCGCGGCCGTGTCGTTCATCGTCGAGCCGAACGAGCCCGGCAAGGGCTACGAGTTCGAATCGAAGATCGTCGGCGGCGCGGTGCCGAAGGAATACATCCCCGGCGTCGAGAAGGGCCTGGAGAGCGTGCTGTCGTCCGGCGTGGTCGCGGGCTTCCCCGTGGTCGACGTCAAGGTGCAACTCGTCGACGGCAAGTATCACGACGTCGACTCGTCGGCGCTCGCCTTCGAAATCGCCTCGCGCGCCTGCTTCCGCGAAGCGCTCCAGATGGGCAAGTCCGTCCTGCTCGAGCCGATCATGAAGGTCGAAGTGGTGACCCCGGAAGACTACACCGGCTCGGTCATCGGCGACTTGAATTCCCGACGCGGTCAGATCCAGGGTCAGGACATGCGCGGCAACGCCAACGTCATCAACGCGATGGTGCCGCTCATGAACATGTTCGGTTACGTGAACAATCTGCGCTCGATGAGCCAGGGTCGCGCGACCTTCACCATGCAGTTCGACCACTATGCAGAAGCGCCGGCCAACGTGTCGGCAGAAGTCCAGAAGAAGTTTGCCTGATTGTCGTCGGTCTCAAGCTGACGATTGAACGGAGAGTCAAATGGCCAAAGCAAAGTTTGAACGTAACAAGCCGCACTGCAACATCGGCACCATCGGTCACGTCGACCATGGCAAGACGTCGCTGACCGCGGCGATCACCAAGATCCTCGCCGAGACCGGCGGCGCGACGTTCACCGCGTACGACCAGATCGACAAGGCGCCGGAAGAGAAGGCCCGCGGCATCACCATCTCGACCGCGCACGTCGAGTACGAGACGCAGAACCGCCACTACGCCCACGTCGACTGCCCCGGCCACGCCGACTACGTCAAGAACATGATCACCGGCGCCGCCCAGATGGACGGTGCGATCCTGGTCGTGTCGGCCGCTGACGGCCCGATGCCGCAGACCCGCGAGCACATCCTGCTCGCCCGCCAGGTCGGCGTGCCCGCGCTGGTCGTGTTCCTCAACAAGTGCGACATGGTCGACGATCCGGAACTGCTCGAGCTCGTCGAGCTCGAAGTCCGCGAGCTGCTCTCGAAGTACGAATTCCCCGGCGACAAGATCCCGATCATCAAGGGTTCGGCGCTCGCCGCTCTCGAAGACTCCGACAAGAAGCTCGGCCACGACGCCATCCTCGAGCTGATGCGCAACGTCGACGAGTACATCCCGCAGCCGGAGCGTCCGATCGACCAGCCGTTCCTGATGCCGGTTGAAGACGTGTTCTCGATCTCGGGCCGCGGCACCGTGGTGACCGGCCGTGTCGAGCGCGGCGTCGTCAAGGTCGGCGAGGAAATCGAGATCGTCGGTCTCCGTGCCACCCAGAAGACCACCGTCACCGGCGTCGAGATGTTCCGCAAGCTGCTCGATCAGGGTCAGGCCGGCGACAACATCGGCGCTCTGCTCCGCGGCACCAAGCGCGAGGACGTCGAGCGCGGCCAGGTTCTGGCCAAGCCGGGTTCGGTCAAGCCGCACACCAAGTTCAAGGCCGAGGCCTACATCCTCACCAAGGAAGAGGGCGGTCGCCACACCCCGTTCTTCACCAACTACCGTCCGCAGTTCTACTTCCGCACCACCGACGTGACCGGTGTCGTGCACCTGCCGGAAGGCACCGAGATGGTGATGCCGGGCGATAACATCGCGATGGAAGTGCACCTGATCGTGCCGATCGCGATGGAAGAGAAGCTCCGCTTCGCGATCCGCGAAGGCGGCCGCACCGTCGGCGCCGGCGTCGTCGCCTCGATCATCGAGTAACAATGCGAATAGGGAATGGCGAGTGGCGAATAGTTTCTATTCGCTATTCGCTACTCGCCACTCACTAAGAAAGATTCGGCAATGAACGGCCAAAACATTCGTATCCGTCTCAAGGCGTTCGACCATCGAATCCTCGATACGTCGACCCGCGAGATCGTGAACACGGCGAAGCGCACCGGCGCGCAGGTCCGCGGACCCATTCCGCTGCCCACCCGCATCGAGAAGTTCACCGTCAACCGTTCGCCCCACGTCGACAAGAAGAGCCGCGAACAGTTCGAGATGCGCACGCACAAGCGCCTGCTCGACATCGTCGATCCGACCCCGCAGACCGTCGATGCTTTGATGAAGCTCGATCTGGCCGCCGGTGTCGACGTCGAGATCAAGCTCTGAGCAAGACCCCGAGAAGTGGGCACCGGTTCTCGGACCGGGTCTTGCCCGCACCGAAGATTAGCTAGTCCGCAAGGACAGAAAGAACAGGAAGCAAGCCGATGCGCTCCGGAGTGATCGCACAAAAGGTCGGGATGACGCGGGTCTTCACGGAGGCCGGCGAACATATCCCCGTGACCGTGCTGAAGCTCGGCAATTGCCAGGTCGTAGGCCACCGCACCGAAGAGAAGAACGGTTACGTCGCGCTCCAGCTCGGTTCTGGCAGCCGCAAGACCGTTTACATGCCCAAGGCCGAGCGCGGTCAGTTCGCCGTCGCCAAGGTCGAGCCCAAGCGCCGGGTCGAGGAGTTCCGGGTCACCGCGGACGCCATGATCCCTGTCGGCGCCGAGATCCAGGCCGACCACTTCGTCGTCGGCCAGTTCGTCGACGTCACCGGCACCTCGGTCGGTAAGGGTTTCGCCGGCGGCATGAAGCGCTGGAACTTCGGCGGCCTTCGCGCCACGCACGGTGTGTCGATCTCGCACCGTTCGATCGGTTCGACCGGCGGCCGTCAGGACCCCGGCAAGACCTGGAAGAACAAGAAGATGCCTGGCCACATGGGCGTCGACCGCATCACCACGCTCAACCTCCGCGTCGTTCAGCTCGATGTCGAGCGCGGCCTGATCCTCGTCGAAGGCGCCGTTCCCGGCTCCAAGGGCGGCTGGATCCGCGTGCGCGACGCCGTCAAGAAGCCGCTGCCGAAGGAAGCTCCGAAGCCCGGCAAGTTCAAGGTTGCTGGCGAAGCGGACGCAGCTCCCGCTGCGCAGGAGGCGTGAGATGGAACTGAAGGTCACCACCCTCGAAGGTAAGGAAGCCGGCTCCGTCCAGCTCTCCGACGCCATTTTCGGTCTCGAGCCGCGCGAGGACATCATCGCGCGCTGCGTGCAGTGGCAGCTCAACAAGCGCCAGGCCGGCACGCACAAGGCCAAGGGCCGCGCCGAGATCTGGCGTACCGGCAAGAAGATGTACAAGCAGAAGGGCACCGGCGGTGCTCGTCACGGCTCGGCGCGCGTGCCGCAGTTCCGTGGCGGTGGTCGTGCCTTCGGTCCGGTGGTGCGTTCGCACGCCACCGACCTGCCGAAGAAGGTTCGTGCGCTGGCGCTGAAGCATGCGCTGTCGGCCAAGGCCAAGGACGGCGATCTCGTCGTGATCGAGAAGGCTGCGCTGGAAGCCGCGAAGACCAAGGCGCTGCTCGGTCATTTCTCGGGCCTCGGGCTCACCAACGCGCTGATCATCGACGGCGCCGAGCTCAACAACGGCTTTGCCGCTGCGGCCCGCAACATTCCGAACATGGACGTGCTGCCGATCCAGGGCATCAATGTCTATGACATCCTGCGCCGTCAGAAGCTCGTTCTGACCAAGGCCGCCATCGATGCGCTGGAGGCGCGCTTCAAATGACGAAGAACATCGAGCCTCGCCACTACGACGTGATCCTGTCGCCGGTCGTGACCGAAAAGGCGACGATCGCCTCGGAGCACAACAAGGTGCTGTTCAAGGTGGCTGCGAAGGCGACCAAGCCGCAGATCAAGGAAGCGATCGAGAAGCTGTTTGACGTCAAGGTCAAGAGCGTCAACACGCTGGTCCGTAAGGGCAAGGTCAAGGCCTTCCGCGGCAACATCGGTTCGCAGTCGAACACCAAGCGCGCGATCGTGACCCTCGAAGAGGGCCACCGGATCGACGTCACCACCGGTCTGTAAGGTCGCACGACGATGGCACTGAAGACATTCAATCCTACGACGCCGGGCCAGCGCCAGCTGGTCATGGTCGATCGTTCGGCCCTCTACAAGGGCAAGCCGCTGAAGGCGCTCACCGAGGGCAAGAAGTCCTCGGGCGGCCGCAACAACACCGGCCGCATCACCGTGCGCTTCCGCGGCGGTGGTCACAAGCAGACGCTGCGCACCGTCGACTTCAAGCGTGAGAAGGTCGACGTCCCCGCAACCGTCGAGCGGCTCGAATACGATCCGAACCGCACGGGCTTCATCGCCCTGATCAAGTATCAGGACGGCGAGCAGGCCTACATCCTGGCGCCGCAGCGCCTGGCCGTGGGTGACACCATCATCGCCGGCAACTACGTCGACGTGAAGCCGGGCAACGTCATGCCGCTCGGCAACATGCCGGTCGGAACGATCATCCACAACATCGAGGTCAAGATCGGGAAGGGCGGCCAGCTCGCCCGTTCCGCGGGCACCTACGCCCAGCTCGTCGGCCGCGACCAGGACTACGTGATCATCCGCCTGAACTCGGGCGAGCAGCGCCTCGTGCACGGCCGTTGCCGCGGCACGATCGGCGCGGTGTCGAACCCGGATCACATGAACACCTCGATCGGCAAGGCCGGCCGCAAGCGTTGGATGGGCCGTCGCCCGCACAACCGCGGTGTCGCGATGAACCCGATCGACCATCCGCACGGCGGTGGTGAAGGTCGTACCTCGGGCGGTCGCCACCCGGTCACTCCGTGGGGCAAGCCGACCAAGGGCAAGAAGACCCGCACCAACAAGTCGACCAACAAATTCATTCTCCTAAGCCGCCATAAGCGGAAGAAGTAAGGAACGCCGGACATGGTTCGTTCAGTCTGGAAAGGCCCGTTCGTCGAGGGTTCTCTGCTCAAGAAGGCAGATGCCGCCCGCTCGTCCGGCCGTCACGACGTCATCAAGATCTGGAGCCGTCGCTCGACGATCCTGCCGCAGTTCGTCGGCCTGACCTTCGGCGTCTACAACGGTCAGAAGCACGTGCCGGTGGCCGTCAACGAGGAAATGGTCGGTCACAAGTTCGGCGAGTTCTCGCCGACCCGGACCTTCCATGGCCACTCCGGCGACAAGAAAGCCAAGAAGGCTTGAGGATTAAACGATGAGCAAACCTAAGCGCGAACGGAGCCTTGCCGACAACGAGGCCAAGGCGGTCGCCCGGATGCTGCGGGTGAGCCCGCAGAAGCTCAACCTGGTCGCCCAGCTCATTCGCGGCCGGAAGGCGTCTGCTGCGCTCGCCGACCTGCAGTTTTCGCGCAAGCGGATCGCGGTCGACGTGAAGAAGTGCCTGGAATCGGCTATCGCCAATGCCGAGAACAACCACGACCTCGACGTCGATGATCTCGTCGTGGCGCAGGCGTTCGTCGGCAACGGCCTCGTGATGAAGCGCTTTGCCGCCCGCGGCCGTGGCCGCTCGGGCCGTGTCTACAAACCATTTTCGCAGCTGACGATCATCGTTCGTCAGGTCGAAGCCGAAGCAGCGGCTTAAGGGCGCAGGAGAACACGATGGGTCAAAAGATCAATCCGATCGGTCTGCGTCTCGGCATCAACCGGACCTGGGATTCCCGCTGGTTCGCCGGCAAGCAGGAATACGGCAAGCTGTTGCACGAGGACGTCAAGATCCGCGAGATCCTGCACAAGGAACTCAAGCAGGCGGCCGTCGCCCGCATCGTGATCGAGCGTCCGCACAAGAAGTGCCGCGTCACCATCCACTCGGCCCGTCCGGGCGTGGTGATCGGCAAGAAGGGCGCCGACATCGACAAGCTGCGCAAGAAGGTCGCGGACATCACCTCGTCCGACGTCGTCATCAACATCGTCGAGATCCGCAAGCCGGAGCTCGATGCGACGCTGGTGGCCGAATCGATCGCGCAGCAGCTGGAGCGCCGCGTGGCGTTCCGCCGTGCCATGAAGCGCGCCGTGCAGTCGGCGATGCGTCTCGGTGCGGAAGGCATCCGCATCAACTGCTCGGGGCGTCTGGGCGGTGCGGAAATCGCGCGCATGGAGTGGTATCGCGAAGGCCGCGTGCCGCTGCACACGCTGCGCGCCGATATCGACTACGGCGTTGCGACCGCGTTCACGACCTTCGGCACCTGCGGCGTCAAGGTCTGGATCTTCAAGGGCGAGATCCTCGAGCACGATCCGATGGCCCAGGACAAGCGAATGGCCGAGGGCGACACCGGCGGCAGCAGCGATCGTGGCGGCCGTCAGCGCCGCGAGACGGCCGCAGCCTAAAGCCAGACAGGAATTTGAGGGCTTAAAGCCATGATGCAACCTAAGAAAACGAAGTTCCGGAAGGCGCATAAGGGCCGCATCCACGGCGTTGCGTCTTCGGGCGCGACGTTGGCGTTCGGCCAGTACGGCCTGAAGGCGACCGAGCCTGAGCGCGTCACCGCGCGCCAGATCGAAGCCGCCCGCCGCGCGCTGACCCGCCACATGAAGCGCGCCGGCCGCGTCTGGATCCGCGTGTTTCCCGACCTTCCGGTGTCGAAGAAGCCGGCCGAAGTCCGCATGGGCTCCGGCAAGGGTTCGCCGGAACTGTGGGTCGCACGCGTCAAGCCGGGCCGGGTGCTGTTCGAGATCGACGGCGTCAACACCCAGACCGCGCGTGAGGCGCTGACCCTGGCGGCGGCCAAGCTGCCGATCAAGACGCGCTTCGTCGAGCGCATTGCGGAGTAATGGCCATGGCCCAGATGAAGATCGAAGACATCCGCGCGATGAGCCCCGACCAGCAGGATGACGCCATCCTGAACCTGAAGAAGGAGCGCTTCAACCTGCGCTTCCAGCGCGCCACCGGGCAGCTCGAGAACACCTCGCGCCTGCGCGAGGCCCGCCGTGACATCGCCCGGATCAAGACCGTCGCCGCGCAGACGCGCGCGAAGAAGAAGTAAGAGGCTTACGAAGATGCCGAAACGTACTTTGCAGGGCGTGGTCGTCAGCGACAAGCAAGCCAAGACCATCGTGGTGCGCGTCGATCGCCGCTTCACGCACCCGATCTACAAGAAGACGATCCGCCGTTCGAAGAACTATCACGCACACGACGAGAGCAACCAGTTCAAGCCGGGCGACGTGGTGTGGATCGAGGAATCGAAGCCGATTTCGAAGTTGAAGCGCTGGGTCGTGATCCGGGGCGAGCACAAGAAAAGCGCCTGATCTGTTGGCCTTAGCCGACTGACTTCAGGGAAATGTTGAGCGCCGGCTGGGCTGGCGCAAATAGAAAGAGGACGAGGTGCATCAATGATTCAGATGCAGACCAACCTCGACGTGGCCGACAATTCTGGCGCACGCCGTGTCATGTGTATCAAGGTGCTCGGAGGCTCCAAGCGCCGCTACGCCACGATCGGCGACATCATCGTCGTCTCGATCAAGGAAGCCATTCCGCGTGGCAAGGTGAAGAAGGGCGACGTGATGAAGGCCGTCGTGGTGCGCGTCCGCAAGGACATCCGCCGCGCCGACGGTTCGGTCATCCGCTTCGACCGCAACGCCGCCGTCCTGATCAACAATCAGGCCGAGCCGGTCGGTACCCGTATCTTCGGGCCCGTGCCGCGCGAACTGCGCGCCAAGAACCACATGAAGATCATCTCGCTCGCGCCGGAGGTGCTGTGATGGCTGCGAAGATCCGCAAGGGCGACAAGGTCGTCGTGCTGACCGGTCGCGACAAGGGTCGCACCGGCGAAGTGTTCGAGGTGCGCCCCGACGCCGGCACGGCGCTGGTGCGCGGCATCAACGTGGTCAAGCGTCACCAGAAGCAGACGCAGGCCCAGGAAGGCGGCATCATCTCGAAAGAGGCGCCGATCCAACTGTCCAACATCGCGTATGTCGGCAAGGACGGAAAGCCGACCCGCGTCGGATTCAAGATTCTGGCGGACGGCAAGAAGGTCCGCATCGCCAAGAGCTCGGGAGCTGAGATCGATGGCTGAGGCCGCTTACACGCCGCGCCTGCGCGCGGAATACGATGCGAAGATCCGCACGGCGCTGACCGAGAAGTTCGGTTACGAGAACGTCATGCAGGTTCCGCGTCTGGACAAGGTCGTGCTGAACATGGGCGTTGGCGATTCCGTCAACGACCGCAAGAAGGCCGAGACCGCCGCCGCCGAATTGACCCAGATCGCCGGCCAGAAGGCGATCGTGACCTATTCGCGCATCGCGATCGCGACCTTCAAGCTGCGTGAGAACCAGCCGATCGGCTGCAAGGTCACGCTGCGCAAGGCCCGCATGTACGAGTTCATCGATCGCCTGGTGACGGTCGCGCTGCCGCGCGTCCGCGACTTCCGCGGCCTGAACCCGAAGAGCTTCGACGGCCGTGGCAACTACTCGCTCGGCATCAAGGAGCACATCATTTTCCCCGAGATCGACTTCGACAAGGTCACGGAAGCCCGCGGCATGGACATCACCGTCTGCACCACGGCCAAGACCGACGAAGAGGCGAGGGCCTTGTTGACCGCTTTCAATTTCCCGTTCCGGCAGTGAGACGCTGACCTAAAGCCTCTCAAACGCGGATACCCAGGAGCCAAGCATGGCAAAGAAGAGTTCAGTCGAGAAGAACAACCGGCGCAAGCGGATGGTGAAGAACGCCGCCGCCAAGCGCGAGCGGTTGAAGGCGATCATCGCCGACAAGAAGCTGCCGATGGAAGAGCGTTTTGCTGCGACGTTGAAGCTGGCGGAAATGCCGCGCAACTCGTCGGCGACCCGCATCCGCCTGCGCTGCGAGCTGTCGGGCCGCCCGCGCTCGAACTACCGCAAGAACAAGCTGTCCCGTATCGCGCTCCGCGACCTTGGCTCCAAGGGCATGGTCCCGGGCCTCGTGAAGTCGAGCTGGTAAGGAGGGTCGTTTAGATGTCTACGCACGATCCAATCAGCGATCTGATCACCCGCATCCGCAACGCGCAGATGCGCTCCAAGACCAAGGTGTCCACGCCTGGCTCCAAGATGCGCGAGAACGTGCTCGAGGTCCTCAAGTCCGAAGGCTACATCCGCGGTTACGCCACGCTCGAGCACTCCTCGGGCCGCAGCGAGATCGAGATCGAGCTGAAATATTTCGACGGCGAGCCCGTCATCCGCGAGATCGAACGTGTTTCCAAGCCCGGGCGCCGTGTCTACGCCTCGGTGAAGAACCTGCCGCGGGTCAACAACGGGCTCGGCATTTCGGTGTTGTCGACCCCGAAGGGGATCATGGCCGACCACAGCGCGCGCGACGCGAATGTGGGCGGTGAAGTCCTCTTCACGGTGTTCTGAGAAGGATTTTTCATCCATGTCACGTGTTGGCAAAAGGCCTGTGGCGGTTCCGTCGGGTGTGACCGCGACCGTCGATGGGCAGACCGTCAAGATGAAGGGGCCGAAGGGCCAGCTTCAGTTCGTCGTCCATGACGAAGTCGAGGTGAAGCTCGAGAGCGGCCAGATCAAGGTCAATCCGCGGGCCGAGACCAACCGCGCGCGGGCGCTGTACGGCACCGCTCGCGCCCAGGTCGCGAATCTGGTCGAAGGTGTCACCAAGGGCTTCGAGAAGAAGCTCGAGATCACCGGCGTCGGTTACCGCGCCGCGATGCAGGGCAAGAACCTGCAGCTCGCGCTCGGTTACAGCCACGACGTGATCTACCCGATCCCGGAAGGTATCACGATCACCGTTCCGAAGCCGACCGAGATCACGGTGACCGGCAGCGACGTCCAGCGCGTCGGCCAGGTGGCGGCCGAGATCCGGGCCTATCGCCCGCCGGAGCCCTACAAGGGCAAGGGCGTGAAGTATGTTGGCGAATTCATCTTCCGCAAGGAAGGCAAGAAGAAGTAACGGAGCCGGTCATGTCCAAAGCCAAGGTTACGAATGCCCGGCGCAAGCGGAGTGTGCGGCTGAAGCTGCGCCGCTCCGGTGGTGGCCGTCCGCGTCTGTCGGTGTTCCGCTCGTCCAAGCACATCTACGCCCAGGTCATCGACGACCTGAAGGGCGAGACGCTCGCCTCTGCCTCCTCGCTGGAGAAGGCGATGCGCGACGGCGGCAAGACCGGCGCCGACATTGATGCGGCGAAGGCGGTCGGCAAGCTGCTGGCCGAGCGCGCGGCGGAGAAGGGCGTCAAGGAAGTCGTGTTCGATCGCGGCAGCTACCTCTATCACGGGCGCGTCAAGGCTCTCGCCGACGCGGCGCGTGAGAGCGGGCTGAGCTTCTAACAGAATTTGAGGATTGGGGCGCAAGCCTCTGAAGGATTAGAAAAATGGCAGAACGCGAACAACGTGGTGGACGCGATCAACGCGGCGGCGGACGCGAACGCAGGGAGCGCGAGGAGCGCGACAGCGAGTTCGTGGACAAGCTCGTTCACATCAACCGCGTGGCCAAGGTCGTCAAGGGCGGCAAGCGCTTCGGTTTCGCAGCGCTGGTCGTGATCGGCGATCAGAAGGGCCGCGCCGGCTTCGGTCACGGCAAGGCCCGCGAAGTCCCTGAGGCGATCCGCAAGGCCACGGAGTCGGCCAAGCGCAACCTGACCCGCGTGTCGCTGCGCGAGGGTCGCACGCTCCATCACGACATCGCCGGCCGTCATGGCGCGGGCCGTGTCTATCTGCGTGCCGCCCCGGCCGGTACCGGCATCATCGCCGGCGGCCCGATGCGCGCCGTGTTCGAGACGCTCGGCGTCCAGGACGTGGTGGCGAAGTCGATCGGTTCGTCGAACCCGTACAACATGGTTCGCGCGACCTTCGACGCGCTGAAGCATCAGGATTCGCCGCGTTCGGTCGCTGCCCGCCGCAACATCAAGGTGTCCACCCTCCAGTCCCGCCGTATCGGCGGTGATGCCGAGGCGGCTGCCGACTAACGGAAGCTTTTCGGAGTAGACTCCCATGGCCAAGGCCGCAAAGACGATCAAGCTCGAGCAGACCGGCAGCGCGATCCGCCGCCATCACTCGCAGCGTTCGACGCTGATCGGGCTCAAGCTCAACAAGATCGGCCGCACCAGCGAATTGCCGGACACCCCGGCCGTTCGCGGCATGATCGAGAAGGTTCACCATCTCGTCCGCATCGTCGACGAGAAGTAAGAAACGGCGCGCGATCCCGGTTCCCGGTGACGATCGTGCGCATGACACAAGGAGAAGGGCGATGAAGCTCAGCGATATCGCCGACAACGCCGGCTCGCGCAAGAAGCGCATGCGCGTCGGCCGCGGCATCGGTTCGGGCAAGGGCAAGCAGTCCGGCCGCGGCGGCAAGGGCCAGACCGCGCGTTCGGGCGTGCGCATCAAGGGTTTCGAAGGCGGCCAGATGCCGATGCATCGCCGTCTGCCCAAGCGCGGCTTCAACAACATCTTCCGCGTCGAGTTCGCCGAGATCAATCTCGACCGGCTCCAGGAAGCGGTCGATGCCAAGAAGATCGACGCGGGCAGCGTCGTGAACGTCGAGGCCCTGGTGAAGGGCGGCGTGCTGCGCCGCGCCAAGGCCGGCCTGCGGCTGCTCGGCCGCGGCGAGCTCAAGTCCAAGCTCAACATCGAAGTGCATGGCGCCTCCAAGACCGCGATCGCGGCGGTCGAGAAGGCCGGCGGTTCGGTCAAGATCCTCGCCCCTGCTAAGGAAGAAGGCGAGGCGGCGTAACAACTGCGTCATTGGCCCGCGCCTCGCGGGCCTTTACGCAGGCGGGACGTGGACTTATCGAAGCCGAGCCCCAGATAATGTCCGGCGTCCGCTAAAGTAGCCCGGCCGCGGGCATGACGGCGCAACAGGCGGCGGGAGAAAGTCCAAGATGGTCTCTGCAGCGGAACAACTGGCAGCCAATCTCAATTTCGGTGCGTTTGCCAAGGCCGACGAACTGAAGAAGCGCATCTGGTTCACCCTGGGTGCGCTGCTCGTTTATCGGCTCGGGACCTATATCCCGCTGCCCGGCATCGATCCCAACATCTGGGAGCAGGTGTTCCGCTCCCAGGCGGGCGGCATCCTCGGCATGTTCAACATGTTCGCCGGCGGCGGCATCCACCGCATGGCGATCTTCGCGCTGAACATCATGCCGTACATCTCGGCCTCGATCATCATCCAGCTCCTGACCACCGTCTCGCCGCAGCTCGAGGCGCTGAAGAAGGAAGGCGAGGCCGGCCGCAAGACGCTGAACCAGTACACCCGCTATCTCACGGTGATCCTGGCTGCGTTCCAGTCCTACGGCATCGCGGTGGGCCTCGAAGGCGCCGGCAACGTCGTCAGCGAGCCCGGCATGTTCTTCCGCCTGTCGACGGCGATCACGCTGACCGGCGGCACCATGTTCCTGATGTGGCTGGGCGAGCAGATCACCTCGCGCGGCATCGGCAACGGCATCTCGTTGATCATTCTCGCGGGCATCGTCGCGGAACTGCCCGCAGCGCTCGCCAACATGCTCGAGCTCGGCCGTCAGGGCGCGATGTCGACCGGTCTGATCCTGATCGTCATCATCATGGCCGTCGTCGTGATCGCCTTCATCGTGTTCATGGAGCGCGCGCAGCGCCGCCTGCTGATCCAGTATCCGAAGCGCCAGGTCGGCAACAAGATGTTCGAGGGCCAGTCCTCGCATCTGCCGCTCAAGCTCAACACCTCGGGCGTGATCCCGCCGATTTTCGCGTCCTCGCTGCTGCTGCTGCCGACGACGGTTGCGAACTTCAATTCGGGCAGCGGCCCGGAATGGTTCCAGTGGATCAACACCCAGCTCGGCCACGGTCGTCCGCTGTTCCTGATCATGTATCTGGCGCTGATCGTGTTCTTCGCGTTCTTCTACACCGCGATCGTGTTCAACCCGACCGAGACCGCCGACAATCTGAAGAAGCACGGCGGCTTCATTCCGGGCATCCGCCCCGGCGAGCGCACGGCCGAATACATCGATTACGTGCTGTCGCGCATCACCGTGCTCGGCGCCATCTATCTCGCGATCGTCTGCTTGATTCCGGAAATCCTGATCTCCTACGCCTCGGTACCTTTCTACTTCGGCGGCACCTCGCTGCTGATCGTGGTCAGCGTCACCATGGATACGGTGGCGCAGGTGCAGGGTTATCTGCTGGCCCACCAGTATGAAGGCCTGATCCGGAAGTCGAAGCTGCGCGGCCGCCGCCGCTGAACGCGGCGTCCTCGAGGGGACGTCGCGGCTGCATCACCGATTCGCCGCGCGAGCAAACCGCGGCGTTCGAAGATGTGACCAGTCGGCCGTTCGGCGCACCGACAGAGCTGCGCCGGGGCCACGCAATCACTGATTTCAAAGGCCTTCTTGGCGTCCGCGCATTCGCTCCCCTATGATAGGGTAGCGGTGCGGCGCTGATTGTGGTTTGCACTGTTCTTGATCTTCAAACGCAGGTGCGCGACGTATCGCTCACCAATCCGGGGGGCGTACACCGATGAGAATTATACTTCTGGGACCGCCGGGGTCGGGCAAGGGGACCCAGGCGCAGCTCTTGGTGCAGCGCTATGGCATCCTCCAGCTCTCGACCGGCGAGATGCTGCGCGCGGCCGTTGCGGCGGGAACGCCGGTCGGCCTGAAGGCCAAGGAGATCATGGCCAGCGGCGGCCTCGTGCCGGACGACGTCGTGGTCGGAATCATCTCCGACCGCATCGACCAGCCGGACGCCAAGAACGGTTTCATCCTCGACGGTTTCCCGCGCACCGTGCCGCAGGCCGAGGCGCTGGATGAGTTGCTGAAGCGCAAGCACCTCAAGCTCGACGCCGTCATCGAGCTCCGTGTCAACGAGAGTGCGCTCCTGAACCGCGTCGAGACCCGCGTCGCCCAGATGCGCGAGCGCGGGGAGGAGGTCCGGGTCGACGACACCCCGGAGGTCCTGACCAAGCGTCTCGCCAGCTACCGGAGCCAGACGGAACCGCTGATTCACTACTATTCCGAGCGGCGGAAGCTTTCCACCATCGACGGCATGATGGCCATCGACGAGGTCACCCGCGCCATCCACCGCCAGCTGCTGGCGCTGGGCGCGGTGGAACCCAAGACGCATGCTCGCAGCGCGGCCAAGGCGGCGCCGGCCAAGAAGGGCAAGGCGGGCAAGAAGGCCAAAAAATCAGCGAAAACGGCCAAGAAAGCCGCCAAACCGGCGAAAAAGGCCGCCAAGAAGGCCGTGAAGGGTGCAAAGAAGGCGTCCAAGAAGACAGCCAAGAAAGCGGCCAGAAAGACTGCTGGGAAGGCCGTCAAGAAGGGTGCCAGGAAGGCTGCAAAAAAGGTCACGAAAAAGCGAGCCAAACGCTAGCAGCGGTTGACGAAAGCCCCCGGAATCCCCTAATAAGCCCCGCATCCAAGTCGGATAGTTTCAGACGATGCCGGGCCCCAGGAAGACCGGGGGTGGGCGTCGTGTTCGCGTTTGTGAACACCTGCCCGAGAACACAAGCACTTAAAGCCCGGTCCTGACGAGGATCGGCGACAGGAGAGAAGGCCGTGGCCCGTATTGCCGGCGTGAACATTCCCACCAACAAGCGCGTGCTGATCGCGCTCCAGTACATCCATGGCATCGGTCAGAAGATCGCCGGTGAGATCTTGGAGAAGGTGAAGATCCCCGTGGATCGTCGCGTCAATCAGCTCAGCGACGCCGAAGTGCTCCAGATCCGCGAAGTGATCGACCGCGACTATCTCGTCGAGGGCGACCTGCGTCGCGAGGTCGGCATCAACATCAAGCGTCTGATGGACCTCGGCTGCTATCGCGGCCTGCGTCATCGTCGCGGTCTGCCGGTGCGCGGCCAGCGCACCCACACCAATGCGCGTACGCGCAAGGGGCCGGCCAAGGCCATCGCCGGCAAGAAGAAGTAAACTGGCGAATCGGGAATGGCGAATGGCGGGTAGGGGCATTTCCCTATTCGCCATTCGCTACTCGCTATTCACCATCCACAGGTGTAGCCGCTGGCATTACGGCGGCGTTTGAGATCTTCAGGAAAGGTACTCTATGGGCAAGGAAGCCACCCGCGTTCGTCGTCGTGAGCGCAAGAACATCGCCTCCGGCGTCGCGCACGTGAACTCGTCGTTCAACAACACCACCATCACCATCACCGACGCGCAGGGCAACACGATTGCCTGGTCCTCCGCCGGCACGATGGGTTTCAAGGGCTCGCGCAAGTCGACCCCGTATGCCGCGCAGGTCGCCGCGGAAGACGTCTCGAAGAAGGCGCAGGAGCACGGCATGCGCACGCTGGAGGTCGAAGTCGCCGGTCCCGGTTCGGGCCGCGAGTCCGCACTCCGCGCACTGCAGGCCGCGGGCTTCACCGTCACCTCGATCCGTGACGTGACCACGATCCCGCACAACGGTTGCCGTCCCCGCAAGCGTCGGCGCGTTTGATACGACATCGCGGGCGCATCGGCGTCCGCGATGACTTTTTGCAAGAAGCCGCGGGAATGCTCTGCGGCCTTTCTCCAACGCCAGTATTTGAACTGTCAAATTGACTGGCCTGTATGGGTGAAACAGTGACGATCCAGAAAAATTGGCAAGAACTGATTCGGCCGAACAAGCTCCAGGTGACCCCCGGCAGCGATCCCTCGCGTTTCGCGACCATCGTCGCCGAGCCGCTCGAGCGCGGCTTCGGCCAGACCCTCGGCAACGCGCTGCGCCGCATCCTGCTCTCCTCGCTCCAGGGCGCGGCGGTGCAGTCGGTGCACATCGACGGCGTGCTGCACGAGTTCTCCTCGATCGCGGGCGTCCGTGAGGACGTCACCGACATCGTGCTGAACATCAAGGACATCTCGATCAAGATGCAGGGCGAAGGCCCCAAGCGCATGGTCGTGAAGAAGCAGGGCCCGGGCGTCGTCACCGCCGGCGACATCCAGACCGTCGGCGACGTCACCGTGCTCAATCCGGACCTGCAGATCTGCACCCTCGACGAGGGCGCCGAGATCCGCATGGAGTTCACGGTCTCGACCGGCAAGGGTTACGTGCCCGCCGAGCGTAACCGTCCCGAGGACGCGCCGATCGGCCTGATCCCGGTCGACAGCCTGTACTCGCCGGTCCGCAAGGTCTCCTACAAGGTCGAGAACACCCGCGAGGGCCAGATCCTCGACTACGACAAGCTGACCATGACGATCGAGACCAACGGCGCGATCTCGCCGGATGATTCGGTGGCCTATGCCGCCCGCATCCTGCAGGATCAGCTCAACGTGTTCGTCAACTTCGAAGAGCCGCGCAAGGAAGTCGCCCAGGAGATCATCCCGGACCTCGCCTTCAACCCGGCCTTCCTCAAGAAGGTGGACGAGCTCGAACTGTCGGTGCGTTCGGCCAACTGCCTGAAGAACGACAACATCGTCTATATCGGCGATCTCGTGCAGAAGAGCGAAGCCGAAATGCTCCGCACTCCGAACTTCGGCCGCAAGTCGCTGAACGAGATCAAGGAAGTGCTGGCCCAGATGGGTCTGCATCTCGGCATGGAAGTGCCGGGCTGGCCGCCGGAGAACATCGACGAGCTCGCCAAGCGCTTCGAGGATCACTACTGAGTTTGGCGAATGGGGAGTGGCGAATAGCGAATACAACTCGCTACTCGCCATTCACTACCCGCTGCTAGGGCGAACGCAGGCAGCCCACCTGAGCAACATGTCCGACGAACCGTCGCGGCAGTTTTTACGTAAGGACTAAACACATGCGTCACGGCAAGGTTCATCGGAAGCTCAACCGCACGGCCGAGCACCGCCGCGCGATGTTCGCCAACATGGCGGCCGCGCTGATCAAGCACGAGCAGATCGTCACCACGCTGCCCAAGGCCAAGGAGCTTCGCCCGATCGTCGAGAAGCTCGTCACCCTCGGCAAGAAGGGTGGCCTGTCGATGCGCCGCCAGGCGATCTCCGAGATGCGCGACAAGGATCAGGTCAAGAAGCTGTTTGACGTCCTGGCCACCCGCTACAAGGACCGCCAGGGCGGCTACACCCGCATCATCAAGGCGGGATTCCGCTACGGCGACAACGCCGCGATGGCCGTGATCGAGTTCGTCGATCGCGACGTCGATGCCAAGGGCCAGGACTCCGGCCCGGTGCAGGAAAAGGAAGCCGAGGCGGCGTAAGCCACCCGTCAAGGTGTGAATTGAAAACGGCGCCCTTTGGGCGCCGTTTTTGTTTCCGGGAACAGGGCGTGTCGGGAGGACTACTCCTCCTTGATCCCTGCCTTTTGCGCGATCTCCTTCATTTCGGCGGTCTCCTTGCCGATCGCGCTCGGCCAGTCGCTGTATCGCTTGAAGCCGGGCTCGAAGCCAACCGCGGCGAAGCGTTCGGCCACGGACGGGTTGTTGATCGTCTCCTCCAGGGCCGCCGTCAGCTTGTCACGAACGGCTGGCGGCAGGCCCTTGGGGGCGACCACAGCGCCCCATGAGGCGAAGTCGATGTTGCCGTAGCCGAGCTCGGCGAGCGTCGGCACGTCGGGCAGGAATGGCGTGCGTTTGGCCGAGAACACGGCGAGCACCTTGACGGTGCCGGCCTCGATCTGCGGCTTGACGGCAATGACCGTGTCGACGTGATATTGGATGTGCTTGCCGATGAGGTCGTTCATCGCCGGCGCGCTGCCCTTGTAGGGCAGGTGGACCATCTTGATTCCGGCGCCCGATTTGAACAGCTCGCCCGCAAAATGCGAGACGGTCGCAACGCCGAAGGACGCCAGCGACAGCTTGTCGGGATTGGCCTTCGCCTCAGTGACGAGCGCAGCCACGTCCTTGATCGGGTTGTCCTTGTAGGTGACCAGCGCCAGCGTGATCTTGCCGACCTGGCCGAGCGGCTCGAAATCCTTGGCCGCATCGTAGGGCACGCTTTCCTTCACGGCTGCCGGCAGCGTGAAGCTCGAATTCGAGCTGAAGAACAGGGTGTATCCGTCGGGTGCCGCGCGTGCGACCTCCTTTGCCGCGATCGTGGTGCCGCCCCCCGGACGGTTCATGATGATCACGGGCTTGCCGAGCCGTGTCTCCAGTTCGCCGCCGATGATGCGTGCGACCACGTCGGAGGCGCCGCCGGGTGGGAAGGGGACGATCAGCTGCAGCGGTTTTTCGGGATAGGCTGCTTGCGCCTGCGCGAGCGAATGGCTGCTGATCAGACCGAGCAACCCGAGCGCAACAGTGAGGGCGGTCGTTTTCATCACATGGATATTCCTGTTCACATGAGCAAGAGCGGTTCGGCCTGACTTAGCAATAATCGTTCCAACAGCGATCGAGACGAGGCTGCGAAAGGCCACGCAGTTTCTCCGCGTCACTGATTGGTGAGCTCCGATTGCGACCCGATCTGCCGCGTCCGATATGCCCAGCATCGATCTGATGGAGACAGTACATGAACATCGACCTTTCCGGAAAAACCGCCCTGGTGACCGGTTCCACTGCCGGCATCGGCTACGCCATCGCCAACGGCCTCGCTGGCTCCGGCGCCGGCGTCGTGATCAATGGCCGCAGTCGGGACAAGGTCGATGCCGCCGTGCGCAAGCTGGAAGGCACGGGCGCCAAGGTCCGCGGCATTGCCGCCGACGTCTCGACGGCGGAAGGCTGCAAGGCGCTGGTCGCGGCGCTTCCCGACGTCGACATCATCATCAATAATGCCGGCATCTTCGAGCCCAAGGACTTTTTCGAGATTCCCGACCAGGACTGGAGCCGCTTCTTCGAGGTCAACGTGATGAGCGGCGTCCGGCTGTCGCGTGCGTATATGAAGGGCATGCTTAAGCGCAATTGGGGCCGCATCGTCTTCATCTCATCGGAGTCCGGGCTCAACATTCCCGTCGAGATGATTCACTATGGCATGACCAAGACGGCCCAGCTCTCGGTCGCGCGCGGCCTTGCGCAGCTCACCACCGGCACCGGCGTGACCGTCAATTCCGTGCTGCCGGGCCCGACCATGTCCGAGGGCGTCGAGACCTTCGTGAAGGATCTCGCCAAACAGAACGGCCAGTCGGTGGACGAGGCCGCCGCCAATTTCGTCAAGCAGCATCGCCCGAGCTCGCTGCTCCAGCGCTTTGCGAGCGTCGACGAGATCGCGAACATGGTGGTCTATGTCGCGTCGAAACAGGCGTCCGCGACCAACGGCGCGGCGCTGCGCGCGGAAGGCGGCATCGTCAATACGATCGCTTGAGGTCGGCCTATGACAGCCTATGTGATTTCCGAAATCGAGATGCGCGATCCCGATGGATTCCAAGCCTATCGCGCATTGGCCGCCAAGACGATCGCGCAGTATGGCGGGCGTTATCTCGTCCGCGGCGGCAAGGCCGAGCTTGTCGAAGGCAACTTGCCGGCGAAGGCCATCGTCATCGTCGAATTCCCGTCGATGACGCGGCTGAAGGAATGGTACGGCTCGCCGGAATACGCCGAGGCGCTCAAGCTGCGGCGGACGGCGCTGGAGCGGCGGTTGCTGTTCGTCGAGGGTGTGGCACCGTAACGGCGTTCGTCATGGCCGGGCTGGTCCCCGGCCATCCACGACCTTGCACGTCGCACAAAGAACGTCGATGCCCGGGCCTTCGCCTCGCCGAAGCGGCTTCGGCCGCGCAGGCGGGACAACCCCGGGCATGACGGAGTGTGCGGTCGCTACCACCCCTCCAGCACGATTTTGCCGCGCGACTTGCCGCTCTCCAGCAGCGCATGCGCACGCTTGAGATTGGTTGCGTTGATCGTGCCAAATGTTTGGTCGAGCGTGGTGCGCAGCGCGCCCTTGTCGATGAGATCGGCGACGTCGTTGAGTAGATGGTGCTGCGCGATCATGTCGGGCGTCTGGAACGAGGAGCGCGTGAACATCGATTCCCAATGCACCGAGATCGCCTTGCCTTTGAACGTGCTCATGGTGAACTCCGGGGGATCGTCGATCAGACCGAACTTGCCCTGCGGTGCCATGAACTCCGCGATCGCCTTGTAGTGCTGGTCGGTGAATGTGAGGCTTGCCACCAGCGCGACCGGCGGCAGCTTCAGTTTCTCGATCTGCTCCTTCATGGGCTTGCCGTGGTCGATCACCGCATGCGCACCGAGATCGAGGCACCATTTTTGCGATTCTGGCCGCGTCGCCGTGGCGAGCACCGTCAGCCCGGTGAGACGGCGCGCGAGTTGGATCAGGATCGAGCCGACGCCGCCGGCACCGCCGGTGATCAGCAGCGTGCGGGGATCGGCGCTCTTGCCCGGGACGGCGCCGAGACGGTCGAACAGCAATTCCCAGGCGGTGATCGAGGTGAGGGGAAGCGCGGCGGCTTGCGCGAAGGACAGGCTCTTCGGCTTGTTGCCGACGATGCGCTCGTCGACCAGATGGTATTCCGAGTTGGTGCCCTGGCGCAGGATGGAGCCGGCGTAGAACACCTCGTCACCCGGTTTGAACAGCGTCACGTCGGGGCCGACGGTGTCGACCACGCCCGCCGCGTCATAGCCGAGGATCTTCGTCTCGCCTTCGGGCGGGGCGGCGCGCTTGCGCACCTTGTAATCGACGGGATTGGCCGAGATCGCCTTCACCGCGACGCGGATGTCGCGTCCCTTCGGCTCTGGTTTTGCGGTCTCGAAATCGATCAGTGAGTCCGCGTTCTCGATCGGAAGCGATTTCTTGTAGCCGACGGCCTTCATGGCTTGTCTCCATCAGATGGCTTGGTTCGCCCGCCGTCCTAACTGTCGCTCTGGCCCCGATTTGGCAAGTACTGTAAATTCGGGGATATAGTCCCTGTTTGGATACTATTGGGGAAAACACGCATGAAACGGCGAGAGTTTACCCGGCGCCCGGGCTGCTCGGTCGAGGCGACGCTGGACCTGATCGACGGCAAGTGGAAGGGCGTGATCCTCTACCACCTCCAGAGCGGCACCCAGCGCTTCGGCGAACTGCGCCGCCGGATGCCCGGCATCACCCAGCGCATGCTGACGAAGCAGCTGCGCGCGCTGGAGGAGGACAAGCTCGTCATCCGCAAGGTCTATGCCGAAGTGCCGCCGCGGGTGGAATACTGCCTCTCCGAGCTGGGTGAGAGCCTCAAGCCCGTCATCGACATCCTGAAGGCCTGGGGCGAGAGCCATCAGCAGCGGCTGTCCGGTGCGGCGCCGGTGGTCGTGAAGAAGAAGCGCGCGGCGTAGGCGCTGCGGCGTTCTCGGTGTCGCCCCGGCCTAGTGCGCAATTGCGCGCGAAGGCCGGGACCATAACCAAAAAGCAGTTGCGGCGCGAGCTGATAGCTTCGAGTCTTCGCCAAACGCAATCCTGTGGCTACGGGTCCCGGGTTCACGCTGTCGCGTGCCCCGGGACGACGAACCAGCGTCAGAACGCGAACTGCGTGCGCATCGCGACGGCGTCGAACTTCGAGCCGACGTCGGCGGTCGAGACCGGCGAGGCCTGCCGCGACACCGTTCCATGCAGATAGTCGAGCATGAAGCGGACATTGCCGTTGACGTACCAATTGAGCGCCAACGTATAGACCGTCTGCCGCCCGCCGGTGACGCCGTTGGCAGTTGCGAGCTGGTCGTTGAGATCGATGGTCGAGAAGCGGCCCGCGATCTCCCACGCGCCCCAGCCGCTGCCGTCGAGCGAGAACGGATGCGCCGGCTTGACGCCGTGATAGGCTGCGTTCGCCGCGTTATACGATCGGCCTTCGCCCGTCAGCACGTAGCCGGCCTGGGCGTAGCCGCCCTGGAATTTCAGGCTGGGTGCACCGACCAGCGGCACGGCGGTATTGGCGGTGCGATCGACATTGTACCAGAAGTACTCACCCTGGACGATGAACGGGCCGTAGGTCGCCGCCGCCTCCACGCTGTAGACCTGTGCGCCCGAGGCATTGGCGATGGCGCCAGTCGAGATCAGCGTGGTCGGGTCGAGACGCAATTCCGGACGATCGCTGAGCGTGACCGTCTGGGTGTTGGCGATCAGGTTGCGCGGCGGCTGGATCAGCCATTGCGCATTGGCGCCGATATGCACCGAGTAGTCCTTGGTGCTGATCGGATTGCCGGCCACGCGCGCCACGGCGCCATATTGCTCGCTGGTGCCGGGCGGCGCCGCGCTCGAGGCGGAATGGATCGCGCCGGTCGACGGTCCCGTGACATAGCCGCCGATCCAGAGCTGGTCGTTGAACCAGCGCGCGCCGGCCGCGGAACGGAAGTCGCCCGCGGCGATGTTGGTTGCGATCACGCCGGGCGAGGCGCGCTCCATGAACATGATGTCGTTCGAGCTCGTGGCTTCATCCAGGGTGTAGGGCAGGTCCATGATGCCGGCCTCGATCGCCATCCGTCCGCCGAACGGCTTCAGGCCGGTATAGCTGATATAGGCGTTCTCGACGCCGGAGACGCCGCCGCCCGGCAGCGACCCCGGCGCGGTGCCGCCAAATCCGTCGGACGAGCCGCCGAAATCGTAGACCAGTGCGAAGTTCCAGTCGTGGAAGAACTTGCCGGTGACGCCAATGCGCGCGCGGCGGACGTTCTGGCCGCTGTCGAGCTTCTGCGGCACCGTCGCCGCGGTGTTGGGACGATAGTCATATCCGCCGACATCCCAATGCAGGCGGCTGGTGATGGCGACGCAGTTGGCCTGGTCTGCGGTGCAGATGGTCGGCCGGTTGTTCGGCATCGTCACGACGACGCCGGAGGCCGGCGCCGGCCCCTTGACGGGAATCGCCGCGTTGGCATTGGCGACTGCGGCCTTTGCCTCCGAGCGCGCCTCGGCCTTGGCCTCAGCCTTTGCCTCGGCTCTGGCTTTCGCCGTTGCCGCCGTGTTCGCCGCGGTCTGGCTCTGGAGCTTGTCGAGCTTCTGCTCCAGCAGCTTCAACTGCTGCTTCAACAGCGCGATTTCCTGCTCGCTGCTGCTTGCCGATTGGGCCTGGGCCTGCGAGGCCGCCAGCGCACCGGCGAGACCAATCGCCGTGGCTGCAAGTCTTGTTCTGCTCACGTTACGCCTCCATCCTTTGACGAACTTCCCCAAGTCGCCGGCGGAGCCTAGGTGCGATCGATGACTGCTCCGCGACGCTGCGGCCCGGTTGCGCGGTTCCCACTGATGCCAATTCGCCGCAACCGAATCCGCTTCAGCCACAATGCTGGATGACGCGCATCATGCCAATCGATCGTCATGGCAATTTGCCATTTCGCACGCTGGGCTTGCGGGCCGGACACACCTGAAAGGGGCCGAATAAGGCCGCCTGGCGGCCTTCTATTGGCGGGCGAACGCGCCTATATTCCGGCGTCTTTTCCAAGAGGGTAGGAATGTTTCGATCGATCCGTGCTGCCGTCATCATGGCATTGTGCATAGTGTCTTCAGGGCACTTCAGCCCGTCCGCCGCGCAGGACCGCCGCGTCCCGGCGTCGCCGGCCGAGCTGCGGCTGTCCTATGCGCCGATCGTGCAGCGGGTGCAGCCGGCGGTCGTCAACGTCTATGCCGCCAAGGTCGTGCAGAACCGCAATCCGCTGCTCGACGACCCTATCTTCCGCCGCTTCTTCGGCGTGCCGGGCCAGCAGCCCGAGCAGATGCAGCGCTCGCTCGGCTCCGGCGTCATCGTCGATGCGTCCGGCCTCGTCGTCACCAACGTGCACGTCATCGAGGGTGCGGACCAGGTGAAGGTGTCGCTGTCGGACAAGCGCGAGTTCGAAGCCGAGATCCTGCTGAAGGACTCCCGCACTGATCTCGCCGTGCTCCGCCTGAAGGACACCAAGGAGAAATTCCCGACTCTCGACTTCACCAATTCCGACGAGCTCCTGGTCGGCGACGTCGTGCTCGCGATCGGCAATCCCTTCGGCGTCGGCCAGACCGTGACCCACGGCATCATCTCGGCGCTCGCGCGCACGCAGGTCGGTATCACGGACTACCAGTTCTTCATCCAGACCGATGCGGCGATCAACCCCGGCAATTCCGGCGGCGCGCTGGTCGACATGGCCGGCAGGCTCGCTGGCATCAACACCGCGATCTATTCGCGCTCTGGCGGCTCGCAAGGCATCGGCTTTGCGATCCCGGCCAACATGGTGCGCGTCGTCGTCGCCTCCGCCAAGAGCGGCGGCAAGGCGGTGAAGCGGCCGTGGCTCGGTGCCAAATTGCAGGCGGTGACGCCCGAGATCGCCGAGAGCCTCGGACTGCGCTCGCCGACCGGCGCGCTGGTTGCGAGCGTGGTGTCGAACGGCCCGGCAGCGAAAGCCGGCCTGAAATCCTCCGATCTCATCACCGGCATCGACGGCCAGACCGTCGATGATCCCAACGCCTTCGACTACCGCTTCGCGACCCGCCCGCTCGGCGGCTCCGCGCAGATCGACGTGCAGCGCGGCGGCAAGCCGGTCAAGCTGGCGGTGGCGCTGGAGACCGCGCCAGACACCGGGCGCAACGAACTCGTCGTCACCGCGCGCTCGCCGTTCCAGGGTGCGAAGGTCTCGACCATCACGCCGGCCGTCGCCGATGAGCTGCGTCTGGATGCCGACACCGAAGGCGTCGTGATCACCGACATCGGCGGCGATACCGCGGCCGCGAGTGTCGGCTTCCAGAAGGGCGACATCATCCTGGCCGTCAACAACCAGAAGATCAGCAAGACCGGCGACCTCGAGAAGGCCGCAGGGGAACGGGCACGGATCTGGCGCATCACGCTGGTGCGCGGCGGCCAGCAGATCAACGTCACGCTGGGCGGATGAGTCCGAAGCGACCACAGGAGACGCCAACGCTCTTCGCCGCGGCGGGGCTCGACCACGATGCTCCGCATCCGCTGCCGGACCGGCTGCGTCCGCGCGCGCTGTCGGAGGTCGTCGGGCAGGATCACATCCTCGGCCCGGACGGCGCGCTGACGCGCATGCTGGAAACGCGTACGCTCGGTTCGCTGGTGTTTTGGGGACCGCCCGGCACGGGCAAGACCACGGTCGCGCGGCTGCTGGCGGATGCGACCGATCTGCATTTCGAGCAGATCTCCGCGGTGTTCTCCGGCGTCGCCGACCTGAAGAAGGCCTTCGATGCCGCGCGCGCCCGCCGCGAGATGGGCAAGGGCACGCTCTTGTTCGTCGACGAGGTGCATCGTTTCAACCGCGCCCAGCAGGATTCGTTTCTGCCAGTGATGGAAGACGGCACGGTGGTCATGGTCGGCGCCACCACCGAGAACCCGTCCTTCGAGCTCAACGCGGCGTTGCTCTCGCGCGCGCGCGTGCTGGTGTTTCGCTCGCTCGATGCCGCCGCGATCGAAAAGCTGTTCGCGCACGCCGAGGCGGTCGAAGGCAAGAAGCTGCCGCTCGACGCCGAGGCCCGCGCGGTGCTGGTGCGCATGGCCGACGGCGACGGCCGCGCCTCGCTGACGCTCGCCGAAGAAGTCTGGCGTTCGGCGCGGGCGGACGAGATTTTCAATGCCGTGCAGTTGCAGGAGATCCTGCAGCGCCGCGCGCCGATCTACGACAAATCGGCCGACGGCCATTACAATCTGATCTCCGCCCTGCATAAGTCGGTGCGCGGCTCCGATCCGGATGCCGCGCTGTATTATCTCGCGCGCATGTTAGATGCCGGCGAGGATCCGCTGTTCCTGGCCCGCCGCGTGGTGCGCATGGCGGTGGAGGACATCGGCCTTGCCGATCCGCAGGCGCTCGTCATCGCCAACGCCGCCAAGGACGCCTTCGATTTCCTCGGCCATCCCGAAGGCGAGCTCGCCATCGCGCAGGCGGTGGTCTATCTCGCCACCGCCCCGAAATCGAACGCGGTCTACACCGCCTTCGGCAGCGCGATGCAGGTGGCAAAACAGGCCGGCTCCCTGCTGCCGCCAAAGCACATCCTCAATTCGCCGACCAAGCTAATGAAGTCGGAAGGCTACGGCTCCGGCTACGCATACGACCACGATGCGCCGGACGCCTTCTCCGGCCAGGACTACTTCCCGGACGCCCTGGGCCGCCAGACCTTCTACGATCCGCCCGAGCGTGGCTTCGAGCGCGAGATTCGCAAGCGGCTGGAATACTGGGCCAAGCTGCGCAAGGAGCGGGGTGGGAATTAGGCCCTCACAGCGGATTTACTATTTACGTAACTCGTAAATATTGATAGTGCTTAGGCATGATTCTCGGCTACCGCGACAAGCGCACCGAGCGATTTGCCGCTGGTCAGCACGTCAAGGAATTCTCGGGATTTGCCCGCCAGGCAGAGACGCGCCTTGATCGATTGGACGCGGCAACGAGCTTAGCCGACTTGGCGGCATTGCCCGGCAACCGGCTGGAAGCCTTGAAGGGCGATCGCGCAGGACAATTCTCGATCCGGATCAACGATCAATGGCGGATTTGCTTCAGTTGGCCAGAGGGATCTCTTGGACCAACTGACGTAGAGATCGTCGACTATCACTGAAGGAAGCTATGCCCCGCACACCAATTCACCCCGGCGAACAGCTTGCCGAAGAACTGCGCGAGCTCGGCATCACGGCCGCGGAACTGGCGCGCCAGATCGATGTGCCGGTCAATCGCGTCACCGGCATCATCAACGGGCAGCGCGGCATCACCGCTGACACGGCGCTGCGTCTAGGTCATTGGTTCGGTACCAGCCCGCAATTCTGGATGAACCTGCAACAGCAATATGAGCTGCGGTTGGCGGAGAAGGAGATTGGCGCGCAGGTTGCGTCGCTGCCCCGCCGCGCCAATACGCAGTCGACACGAAAGCTTGGAAAAACCGCATGAGCCGTCGCATCAAGAGAATGAATCCAAAACCTCGCGATCACGACGATCGCAAGGAGGCGCGCCCGTTCAAGGCCCATAGCGCCAAGAAATCCGGACCGCGGACGGGTGGAAAGCCCGGTGCCAAGCCGCCGCGCTTTGCGGGCGAGCGCGCCGAGCGTCGCGCGCCCAAGGCTGAGCCGGAAAGGGCCGCACCCGAAAAGCCCGTCGAAGCACTGCTGCCGACCAAGGTGCAGACCGTCATCGTGGCGGCCGACGAGAACAACATGCGTGTCGATCGCTTCCTCGAAGCGCGCTTTCCCGGCCTGTCGTTCTCTCACATCCAGCGCGTCGTGCGCAAAGGCGAGCTGCGCGTCGACGGCAAGCGCGTCGACAGCAAGGACCGGCTGGAGGAGGGGCAGAGCGTCCGCATTCCGCCGCTCAAGCTCGACGCACCGAAGGTTGTCGGCGAGCTCTCGGAGGCCGCACAGAAGACGCTCAAGGCGCTGAAGGAGATGACGATCTGGGAGGACGACGATGTCCTCGTCCTGAACAAGCCGGCCGGCCTTGCGGTGCAGGGCGGCTCGGGCATGACGCGGCACATCGACCAGATGCTGGAGGTGATGCGCGATGCCAAGGGCCAGAAGCCGCGCCTCGTGCACCGCATCGATCGCGAGACCTCGGGTTGCCTCCTGATCGCCAAGACGCGCTTTGCCGCCTCGCATCTGACCGGCGCGTTCCGCTCGCGGTCGGCACGCAAGGTCTATTGGGCGTTGGTGCCGGGCCTGCCGAAGCCGAAGCAGGGTCGCATCTCGACCTTCCTTGCGAAGGAGGAGAGCGAGGACGACACCATCATGCGCATCGCCCAGCATGGCGACGAGGGTGCCAGCCACGCGGTGACGTACTACGCGGTGGTTGAGACCGCCGGCAACAAGCTGACCTGGGTGTCGCTGAAGCCGGTGACGGGCCGCACCCACCAGCTTCGCGCCCACATGGAGCATATCGGCCATCCCATCGTCGGCGATCCCAAATATTTCAACATCGAGAACTGGCAGCTGCCGGGCGGCCTGCAGAACCGGCTGCACCTGCTCGCGCGCCGGATCGTCATTCCGCATCCGCGTGGCGGTGTGATCGACGCCACCGCGCCGCTGCCGCCGCACATGCAGCAATCGTGGAACCTGCTCGGTCTCGATGCGGCAAGGTTTGATCCGATCGAGAACGCGCCGGAAGAATAGCGAGGTTGAATAGGGGCGGCAGGCGCACGACATGTCCCCCATGAGACGATTGTCGATCTGCTTTGCGCTATTGGTCACTCTGTTCGCAGGGCAAGCCGCCCATGCGCAGTATGTGTCGCCGGGCGCATCGCGGCTCGCTCCACCGCTGCCTGCGCCGCCAGCGCCGCCGAGGATCGAGGTGCCCCAGATTCCGCAATTCGACGCGCCGCCGCGCTACAATTACCAGCCGCTTCCGCGCAATTCCTTCAGCGATCGCGTCACGAAGTGCCTCGACGACGCTGCCGCCGCAGGACTGGGCCCGGCCGATCGCGGCACCTATGCGCGCAGCTGCGCGAACTAGCGGCCAGGACGACGCAGGTAATTTTGACTGACGACAGGGATCGAAGAACCGACATGCGCGAATTGTTCGAAGAAGCTGCGGGGCAGCCCCCGCCGGATCCCCGGCAATCGGCGCGCGCCTCCGCGCGCACGCCGCTGCGCAAGCGCTTCTACAAGCAGGCTAGCGTCGCCGATGCCGAGGGCGGCTTCGCCATCACCCTCGACGGCAAGCCGATCCGCACGCCGTCCGGCCGTCAGGTGGTGATCCCCTCGCGCGAACTTGCCGATGCGGTGGCATCCGAATGGGGAGCGCAAGGCGAGACGATCGATCCCGTGACCATGCCGCTGACGCGGATCGCCAACAGCGTGATCGAGGGTGTGGTCGACCGTGTCGAACTCGTCAGCGACGACCTCGCAAAATATTTCGAGACGGACCTCCTGTTCTACCGCGCTGGCCACCCGGAAGGGCTGGTCGCCCGCGAGGCCGCACACTGGGATCCCGTGCTGTTCTGGGCGGCGCAGACGTTGGGGGCGCATTTCATCCTGTCCGAGGGCGTCATGCACGTGAAGCAGCCGGACGACGCGGTGAGGGCGGCGCGCGCCGCGCTGCCCGGGGATGCCTGGTCCATTGCGGCGCTCCATATGGTCACCACCCTGACCGGCTCGGCGCTGCTGGCGCTGGCGCTGGCCCATGGCGCGCGCGACGCCGACCAGGTCTGGGCCGCGGCCCATGTCGACGAGGACTGGAACATCGCCCAATGGGGCGTGGACGAGGAGGCAGCTCAGCGTCGGGCCACCCGGGCGCGAGATTTCCAGGCCGCCGTGACGGTTTTGGCGGCAGTAAGGCCGCCCGCAGCCAAAGGTCCTTAACGAAAGGGTTCGGACGTCACGTCCTAAACAGCTGATATCGTCGCAATGGATGCGCCGGCGATGCGTCGCTGCTTAGTCCGTATCGCGAATGCCGCTGCGAGCGGCCGCAATGCGCCGCTGCGCGCCACGCAACGAACAGGAGGCATTCGAGTCGTTCAGGGCGGATTCGCCCCGGTGGATGGGTGAACGCAGACAACCTCAGATTCGTAGCCTTGGCCCGAGTCCACATGCCAGATCTGCCCCATACTGGATTTGCGGGAAATCCGGGACGTTTGCTTGTCCGCGCGTGCGGCAAGATCGATTGCTCGGCCTAGGGTTGTGGGGTAGCGTTCTAACCCTAGGGGTGGGGACTGGAATGGGAATTTTGCGGTTTTTTTTGGCTGCTTGGGTCGCTGGTGGTCACGCCGCGCTCTTCTCGATCGGCCAAACTATGCCTAATCCAGCCGCGGCAGTTATCGTCTTCTTCGCCATTTCCGGGTTTTTGATGACGACGGTCCTCACCCGACCTCAATCCGAGCGCTGGATTTCAAGCTTCTATCTCTCCCGGGCGCTGAGGATATTTCCGCTCTATTGGATTACGCTGCTCGTCACGATCGTGTTCGGGACCACAGCGATCGTGAACACCAGTTTCGGGCCGGTTGACCCATTCGGCAACATTCTAGAATACTGGGACGGTTCGGGGCTGGTGGCGCGATCGATCATCGTCTTTGCAAACCTGACAACCGTGCTTCAGGACGTTCTTCGTCGGATCGTATACATCCCTTCAATGGGAGATTTCGACTTTTATCCGCCTTACCCTGCAGATCCCATTCAAGGACTCTCGTTCAATATCATCGGGCAGGCGTGGAGCTTGGGGCCCGAAATCTTGTTCTATTTGGCTGCGCCATTTTTCGTGCGACAGGCCGAACGCGTGATTGGTGTCTTACTGCTCTGCGCAGCAGCCCGCGTCACCAATGGCGACGTGATGTACATCCACTATGCGCCAGCGTTTTTGACCGGCGTTCTTCTGGCACATATGAAGGCGCCACCGAGGATATTGATCTTGTCCGCGGCGGCGCTCAGCTTAGCAATGACGATCGGAATTACCCCGGATGGAAAAGCTCTCGTGGCGTTGCTGATCCTCAGCATTCCGTTCGCCGCAATGGTCAGATTTCGGATCGATACTTTTCTCGGCGACATGTCATACCCGCTCTACATCACCCATTTTTTGGTATTCCAGGCATGTGCGTCAGCGGACCACAGAGAGGTTGTAACCGCTGGCGCGATGCTAGCTGTGGCGCTCGTCGCGACGCTCGCAGTAGAGCATCCGCTGAAGCGATACAGGCACGGAATGTCGCCCAGTCAGGCTACTTTTGCGGATCTGGAGCGGCGCGCTCCTGCATGACCTTAATCAACGTGGCGCCGCTGCGATCTCGCGGGCTGTGCGTCAACGTGCTTCGTGCGCCGATACCCCCGGTGGACAGCCTGGATGTGCCGCTCAAGGCACGCTGAAAAGCATATGCCGCCGTTATGACAGGGGAACGCAGAGAGAAAACTCGACACAACCGCACAACCTAGAAATCGCTCTAAGATTGCGCGACGGTCCAAAGGCGGAACAACGAGCCGCCTGCCTCGCCTTGGGCGCATCGCCTCCAACGATTCCAATGCCGTAGACTTAACGAGAGGTTTACGACGGTGCCCTTAGGGTGGGGCAGCATTCCCTGGGCCCCTCCAAGATGCCGACGCCGATCAATTCGATCCTTCCGGTCAATGCCGCCAGCGCCGCGGCTGATGCGACGACGCCCGATCTTGCGTTGCAGGCTGGCAGCGTCGTGAATGCCAAAGTCGTCAGCGTGCTCGCCGACAATCTGGTGCGGATCGCGATCGCCAACCTCGCAATGGATGTGATGTCGGAAGTAGCGCTCACGCCGGGGCAAAATCTCCAGCTCGCGGTGTCGAAGAACGACGGCACCATCCGCCTCGCGGTCATGGGCGGGGCGGGCGAGGCAACTCCCGATCAGGTTACGTTGACCGCCCGCGCGGCCTCGCTGGTGGAGAGCCCGCCGCTGGCGCCATCGGCAAGCCCGACACGCAACACACTGACACCGGCAGAACACGTCGCTGTCAGCGCAGCCTCCGCCGACGCCGTGACCAGGCAGGGCAGCCAGGCACCGCTGTACGCCAATTTGGCCGCGGTCGTCACCGGCAGCAACCTGCCGGCGGGGCTGAAGCAGGCGGTGCTGGACGTGCTGGCGCAGCAGACACCGCTCAACACCGCTCTCGATGGCGGCGACATCGAGACGGCCTTCCAGAAATCCGGCCTGTTCCTCGAGGCTTCGCTGGCCGCGGCTGCGACGCCGTCGGCCGGCGCGCCGGCCGATTTGAAAGCGGCGCTGCTGGTGCTGCGCCAGACCCTGGCCACGCTTCAGACCGCCGCGCCCCAGCCGCAAGGCGCCGCGCTTCCGAGCAGTGCCACGGCGACAGCCGCACCGGCTCAGCCAACAGGCGCCGCCGTGCCGGCCGCTGGTCCGTTAGCCGAGGCCGAGATCAACCAACCGCCGCAAATACCGCGCAGCGCCACGCCCACAGCCGCCGTGCTGGCCGATACTGTCGCGGGCGTTGCGCAGGCCGCGATGCCCAGGACCATGTCGGCAGACCTTGCTGCCAGCCTCTTGCAGGAGATGACGCAAAACCTGCCGCGCATGCTCGGCAACGTGCCCGGCTCCAACAAGGCCGTGCCTGATGGCCACGTCTTCGAGGCGGAGGCGCACGCGACCACGCCACCGCCGTTTCGGGGGGCACTGCCGGCCTCGCAGGCGGTCGCCTCGCCATCGCTCGCGCCCGATACGCCGCTGGCCGCGACCGTGCAGCGCCTGCTCGACGACACCGATGCCGCAATCGCGCGGCAGACCTTGCTCCAGGTCGCCTCGCTCCCCGATCGCACGGACGCGAGCGGCCACCGCATCGATCCGGCCGTACCGCAATGGAATTTCGAGATTCCCTTCGCGACCTCGCAGGGCACCGCGATGGCGCAGTTCGAGATTTCGCGCGACGGCGGCAACGAATCCGCCGATGCCGCCACGCGTGCCTGGCGCGCGCGCTTCTCGCTCAATGTCGAGCCGGCCGGCCCCGTTCACGCCTTGATCACGCTGAACGGCGACAAGACCTTCGTGCGGATGTGGGCCGAGCGGCCGGCGACTGCGCAGCAGCTCCGCGCCGGTATCGGCGAGCTCAATCAGGCCCTGACGCGCGCCGAGCTCAAGCCGGGCGACATCATCGTGCGCGACGGCACGCCGCCGCAGCCGGCACCGGCCCGCGCCGGCCATTTCCTGGACCGCGCCACATGAGCGACCCCTCCAAGCTCGCGATCGCGCTGCATTACGAAAAGGGCTCTGGCGCGCCCGTCGTCGTCGCCAAGGGCAAGGGCACGATCGGCGAAAAGATCGTGGAGATCGCCAAGGCGAACGACATCCCGATCGAGGAGAACGAGATCCTGGCCGGCGCGCTCTCCAAGGTGGAGCTCGGCGACGAGATCCCGCCCGACCTCTACAAGGCCGTCGCCGAAGTGCTGGTGTTCGTGCTGCGGCTGTCGGGGCGGGGAAGGTAAAACACGACCCGTCATCGTTTCACCACGTAGCGGCTGCATGGTTCGCGGCGCTTTCACTGCTCAACGGACATCGCGCTTGCTCACCCGTCGTTCCACTCTCGGCCTGCTCGCCGCAGCCACCATCCTGCCGTCACGTGCGTTCGCCCACGTTGCGCCGCCGCGCAACGAGATCCGCGACAGCCTCGCCAAGCGCTTCACCGATCTCGGCACGTCGGGCACCTTCGTCGGCTACAAGGTCGAGGATTATCTGATCGTCGCCTCTGACAAGGATCGCTCGGGTGAAGGCAAGCTGCCGGCCTCGACCTTCAAAATTCCGAACTCGTTGATCGCGCTGGAGACCGGCGTTGTCACCGATCCCGACAAGGACGTGTTTGCCTGGGACGGGGTGAAGCGCCCGATCGAAGCCTGGAACAAGGATCACACGCTGCGCAGCGCGATCGCGGTCAGCGCGGTGCCCGTCTATCAGGAGATCGCGCGCCGCATCGGCCAGGAGCGCATGCAAAAATACGTCGAGGAGTTCGACTACGGCAATCGCGACATCGGCGGCGGCATCGACCAGTTCTGGCTCACCGGAAATTTGCGCATCGATCCGGTCGAACAGATCGACTTCGTCGACCGGCTGCGCCGTCGCGCGCTGCCGATCGGCAAGCGCAGCCAGGACCTCGTCTGCGACATCCTGCCGGTGACCAAGGTCGGCGACAGCATCATCCGCGCCAAGTCCGGCCTGCTGGGCGCCGAGCGCGGTGAGCCGTCGCTCGGCTGGATGGTCGGCTGGGCCGAGAAGGGCGAGGCGCACACCGTGTTCGCGCTCAACATGGATTGCAAGGAGCCGCGCCTCATCGGTGAGCGCATGCCGCTGACGCAAGCTTGCCTGACCGAGATCGGCGCGATCTAGCGTTGGTGCGCTGCCGCGACTCTCTCACCAACGTTATTGCGAGGAGCTCTTGCGATGAAGCAATCCAGAGTCTTTCCCGAGAGCCAGCCTGGATTGCTTCCGCCTTCGCTAAGGCTTCGGCGGACAAGTCGCTGCGCTCGCAATGACGGAGCGGGCCAGCCTTACGCGCTATCAGTCTTCTTCGCCGTCAATGCCTGGTCGATCGCAAAGGCGCCGATCTCGCTCATCGCCTGCGAGATCACGTCGCCTTTCCGGGCAAAGCCACTGGACAGATAATCGAACTGCGTTCGCGCCAGCCGCAGCACCTCGATCGGCACAGCGACCGATGTCTCGTTGAAGCGGTCGACGGAGGCGCGCAAGCCGTCGAGCTCGCTCGTGAGCTTGCCGATATGGCTCTCCGCATGCTGCATCAGGCCGAGCAGCTTGCCGCGCTCGGCGTCGAAGGCGAGCTCCGCGGCCTCGCGCAGCTCGGTGTTACGCGTGCTCTCGATCTGCTGCTCGTGATAGAGCCGCTCGGCCGACATCGCTCGCTGCGCCAGGGACTCGATCAGGCTCGCCGCGCGCAGCAGCATCTCGCCGTTCCGCTCCGACACCATGCTGGCCATGCGCCGCAGGAAGTCGACGGTCTCGGACGATGAGTTCGGCGGCAGGGGAACGATCGTCGCGGACATGAGGATGCTTGCAGCCAGACGTGATGGACCGCCGCCGTACCGACTTGGCTCACGCAACATTCGGCGCCTGATCGCGAGCCTCGAAGCAAGCCTGAATCGGCTGATCCGGTCAACCGGCCACGCCGTTAAATCCGAGGTCAGACCTCCTTCCGGCCGATCCGCCCTAAATGGGTGAAGCCGAACCCGGCCGAATATTTCAGCCCATAGCCCAGCGCCCGGTCGATGCCGATATGGGCGAGCCAGATCAAGGCGATGGACAGGGTCAGCGGTGAGGCGAGGCCGAAGCCCAGTGTCAGCAGCGTCACCGGCGCCATGTAGCTGTGGGCGGCGTTGTAGACCATCGCGCCGAAGCGGGCGTCGGACAGGTATGCCAGGAAGCTCAAATCCGGGACGAAGAAGAGCAGGGCGAACACCAGCCAGGAGCCATCCCATGCCGCGTAGAGCATCACCATGCCGGCGAACAGGGTCAGGCCTTCCAGCCGAAGCAGGATATTGACGCCGCCTGTCGCAGCTCCTGTTTCGGTCACTCGGTCGTCCATCTTCGTCTCCCAGGCAAAACTTTGTAATTCCTTGCGCTTTCACGCTGCGGCAGGGCAGCCCTGCGGTCCGGAAAGCCGCTTCCCGGGCCGCAAAATGCCGTGTTAGAACCCCCGCCAAGCGTGGCTTAGTTAAGAACTGGCGGGAGCAAATGAAACACATCCTGGACGCCCTTGAAGATCGTCGTGCCGGCGCAAAGCTCGGCGGCGGGGAGAAGCGCATCGAGGCGCAGCACGCCCGCGGCAAGCTGACCGCGCGCGAGCGCATCGAGCTCTTGCTCGACAAGGGATCGTTCGAGGAGTTCGACATGTTCGTCGAGCACCGTTCCACCGAGTTCGGCATGGAGAAGAACAAGATCCCCGGCGACGGCGTCGTCACGGGGTGGGGCACCGTCAACGGCCGCAAGACCTTCGTCTTCGCCAAGGACTTTACGGTGTTCGGCGGCTCGCTCTCCGAGACGCACGCGCTGAAGATCACCAAGCTGCAGGACATGGCGATGAAGGCGCGGGCGCCCATCATCGGCCTCTATGATGCCGGCGGCGCCCGCATCCAGGAAGGCGTCGCCGCGCTCGCCGGCTATTCCTACGTGTTCCGCCGCAACGTGCTCGCCTCCGGCGTGATTCCGCAGATCTCCGTCATCATGGGCCCCTGCGCCGGCGGCGACGTCTATTCGCCCGCGATGACCGACTTCATCTTCATGGTGAAGAACACCAGCTACATGTTCGTCACCGGCCCCGACGTGGTGAAGACCGTCACCAACGAGGTCGTCACCGCCGAGGAGCTCGGCGGCGCCTCGGTGCACGCGACGCGCTCCTCGATCGCGGACGGCGCCTTCGAGAACGACGTCGAGACGCTCTTGCAGATGCGGCGCCTGATCGACTTCCTGCCGTCCAACAACACCGATGGCGTGCCGGAATGGCCGAGCTTCGACGACATCGGCCGGGTCGACATGTCGCTGGACACGCTGATCCCCGACAATCCGAACAAGCCCTACGACATGAAGGAGCTGATCCTGAAGGTCGTGGACGAGGGCGATTTCTTCGAGATCGCGGAGAGTTTTGCCAAGAACATCGTCACCGGCTTTGGCCGCATCGCCGGCCGCACTGTCGGCTTCGTCGCCAACCAGCCCATGGTGCTGGCCGGCGTGCTCGACAGCGACGCGTCTCGGAAGGCGGCGCGCTTCGTCCGCTTCTGCGACGCCTTCAACGTCCCGATCGTCACCTTCGTCGACGTGCCGGGCTTCCTGCCGGGCACCGCGCAGGAATATGGCGGCCTAATCAAGCACGGCGCCAAGCTCCTGTTCGCCTATTCGCAGTGCACCGTGCCGCTGGTTACCATCATCACCCGCAAGGCCTATGGCGGCGCCTTCGACGTCATGGCCTCGAAGGAAATCGGCGCCGACATGAACTACGCCTGGCCGACCGCCCAGATCGCGGTGATGGGCGCCAAGGGCGCGGTCGAGATCATCTTCCGCTCCGACATCGGCGACCCCGACAAGATCGCCGCGCGAACCAAGGAGTACGAGGACCGCTTCCTGTCACCGTTCATCGCGGCCGAGCGCGGCTATATCGACGACGTCATCATGCCGCACTCGACGCGGAAGCGCATCGCGCGGGCGCTGGCGATGTTGAAGGACAAGAAGACGGAAATGCCGGCGAAGAAACACGACAATTTGCCATTGTGACACGGAGTAGCCCGTATGAGCGAAGCGACATCCGAGTTTTGCTACGTTCCACATGTCGCTCATGTGGGCTACTCGCTGAGGAAATAGTGGGCGACCTTCATCGAAGTGTCTTTCTGAAGGAGCTAAAGGACTCCTTTCCGGACTTGAGATCCGAAATTAACGGGCAGCACGGCCTGTTGCATCTAGAGGTGCACGTGTTTACCGACTTCGTGCAACGAGGTATCGTCGCGAGAAATGCAGAGGAGGTCGCCTCGTGCTTCAAGCTTGCCGAGAAGTACTTCAGGGATGGAAATGATCATCTGCAGAATGCCATCGGCGTTTCCTTCCTCGAGCACCTAAACTTGCAAAACGCTCAGTGGGCATGGGAGTTGCTGGGGACGATTCTGCAGCGAGAGTATTTGCAGTTGGTCGACGCTGGCACGGCGAAGCCTTTGCCTTATCGTCGCTAGCGTCCCCGTGAGACACGATGACCGAATCCGATCCGACCGACGAAATCTCCGACATCGAGGATCGGATCGAAGCGCTCGCCGAGATCGCAGAGCGCTGCCGCAAGTACATCCTCGCGTCCAAGATTGCGATCGGTGGCGGGGCTGCGCTGCTGTTGATCACAATCCTTGGCCTGTTTGGCTTCGGCCAGACCGCCGCGCTCGGATCGATCGCCCTGGTGCTTGGCGGGATCGTCTCGCTCGGCTCGAACATCAGCACGTTGCAGCAGACGGAGGACGCCATCGGTGCCGCGGAGGCGCGGCGCTCGGCATTGATCGGGAGCATCGACCTTCGCGTCGTCGCCGACGCGCCGCTGAAATTGGTGTGACGTGGCGTCTTACGCAGCTTTGCGCGTCAGCCCCTGTAACTCCGTGCGGCATTCGGCGGCGAAGGCTTGAAGGCGCTCGGCTGTCTGCTGGTCGAGGATCGCCTTCGCCAGCCGCTCGGCGCGGGCGACCTGCTCCTTGAGATATGCGATGCGGGACATGTGTCATCTCTGGCGGAAATAAACCCCGGCGAATTGCTTCATTCCGGTGGTGAAGACTCTTACGCCGAAGGCTGGACCGATTGCGTGAGTTACATCACACCCCACGCTTCTTATCCGCCGCGGCGAAATGCGCCATCTGGTCGGCGTGGGCCTTCGCAAACGCTGGGCGGGCGGTGGCGCGCATGACGTAAGCGCGGCAGGCCGGACTGTCCGCGAGACCATCGAAGCCATCGACAACACGCAGCACGTCCGCCATCAGGATGTCGGCGACGGAGAAGGAACCGGCCAGCCATTGGCGCGCCGCGAGCACGGCGTCGAGATGCTTGAGCCGAAGCTTCAGGAAGCCGTCCACGAATTTCCAGGCCGGCGTATCGGTCGGATGTCCCATGAACTTCGACATTCCCCAGGGTAGGCTGGCCACCTCCACCGAATTGAGCGCGGCAAACACCCATTCGGTCGCTTCGCTGCGGCCGCGCACATCGGCTGGCAACAGCTTGTCGCTGCGTCCGCCGAGATGCAGCAGGATCGCACCCGTCTCGAAGATCGAGAGGTCGCCATCGGTCAGCCACGGCACCTGGCCGAACGGCTGGTGCGCAAAATGCGTGGGCCCCCGGTCCTCGAACGGCACGCTCGCCACGCGATAGGGCAGGGCGGCCTCTTCGAGCGCCCAGCGGACGCGAAAGTCGCGCACGAAGCCCCTGGGCGCCTCGGGAACCCAGTCGAAGGTGGTGAGCGTAAGGTCGGCCATGTGATGTCTCCGTGTCCCGGTTCGAGCAAAGGACGATCCAAGCGCGCACGTTCCGACACCGGCACCGAACTTTTTTGTAGCCGGCGGCCGAAGCGGGTAGTCTCGGCTCAAACAACAGGAGGAAATCCGATGCCCGCTGCCTTCTTCGTCGTTCGCGCCATCGTCACCGATCCCGGCAAGCGCGCCGCTTTCGACCGATGGTACGAGAGGGAACATCTGCCCGACGCGGTGAAGGCGTTTGGCGTCAGCAAGGCCCTGCGGTTCTGGAGCCTGGACGATCCCTCGCTGCACCAAGCCATGTATCAGTTCGATGACGAGGCGAAGCTTGCGGCGATGCTGAAGGGCGATGCGCTCAAGCAACTCGTCGCCGATTTCAATCGCGACTGGCCCGATGTGACGCGCACGCGCGAAACGCTGGTGCTGGCGCAGGCGTTCGCGACGTAACAAGACCCGGGCTCCGAATTCTTCATCTGGCCGCAGCGAAGCTGAACGCACGATTCAGCTTCGGTTCATGTCGTGACCGCGACACTTGCTCTGCATCACAGGCACGATGATCCAAGAAGGAAGAAAATCATGGAGCGCCGGAACTTTTTGAAACTTGCATTGGGCATCACGGCGGGAGCCGCTGCCTTTGCCGCGACTGCGCAGGCGGCGCCGCTGTCCCCGCAGCCGGTCGGTGATCCCACTCGCATGCCGCAAGGCAATGCCGACGCTCAGCCCGCAGTCAGCACCAGCGAGGAAGCCGCGAGGCTGTCGCCCGAGCAGGTTCACTGGCATGGCCATCACCGTCACCGTCACTGGGGCTGGCACCGTCGCCATTGGCGCCGGCACCGCCGGCGTTGGCACCGCCGCCATCACTGGTAAGCTTGCGAAGTCCGCGGATTGGATGGGGATCGCCGCTGGCGGTCCCCGTTGTTTTTCGAAGGCTTAAGTCCCAAAGGAAATGGCCGCGCAGGGTAATCCTGCGCGGCCATTTGCAATGCGATAAAGATCAGTACGGACGGCAGCGGCCAGCGTACCAGCGGAAACCGTAGGGGCACACGCGCGCGCGGGGCGCCACGACGACCGGCGGGGCGACCACGATGGGGGCGGGGCGCACGACGACCGCGCCGCGCATCGGACGGCAGCCGCCATAGGCGCCGCGATACCAGCCGGGGCCGCAGCCGCCGGCGGCGCTGGCCATCTCGCTGAACCCGACGACCGTGCTGGCGAGCACGACGGCTGCGAACAGATATTTCATTTGATCTTCCTTCTCGTCCCTGGGGGCAGGCTTAGGGGATGGCGCTTGTGGCGCACAATGAATCAAGGCATACGATTCGACACGTTAAAATTGGAGAAACGCGCCGACACGTCGCGATCCAAACCTGCCAATCATGACCTGAATGCGGCATGAATGGTCCCCGGATCCTGCCTCCGACGACACGCAAGTGTCTCTAGCGGCCGAGAAAGTTCAGCACCAGCTCCCTGTACTTCGCGGGCGCCTCGAGGAAGACGAGGTGCCCAGTGTCCGGAATCACCTCGGCCTTCGCATTGGGCATCTTCGCGGCGAGCGACTTCGCGAGTTCGGCGTTCTGCCCCATTTTGGCGCGCAGCGCCTCCGGCGCGAGGGGCCGGCCCGGCGCGTTGTGATCGTCGGCGCCCATCACGAACAGGGTGGGGACTGTGATGAGCGGGATTTCGTGCGCCACCGGCTCGCGATAGATCATCTGACCAGAGCTGACGAAGGCGCGCAGCCAACGCGGATAGTCGGGACTGCCCTTGATGTTGAAGCGGGCATCGATGAACGGCGTGATCTGATCCGGCGACAGCTTGATCGCATAATTGGTCTGGAGCTGCTTGCGATAGCCCTCGGCCGTGAGCCTGTCCTCGGTCTCGATCATCTTGTCCGTCGGCGTCGGCGGCACGTAGAGACGGTAGTCCTCCAGTCCGATCGGGGCGGTCAGCACCAGATGGGCGACGCGGTCGGGATAGGCGCGGGCGATGCGCACGCCGAGCATGCCGCCGAGCGAATGGGCGACGATCTCGGTCTTCTCGATCTTGAGGTGATCGAGCAGCGCCATGGTGTTGCGCGCCAGATTGTCGAAATGCAGCTCGCCGGTCGGCTTGGACGATTTGCCGAAGCCGACCTGGTCCGGCACCACGACGCGATAACCCGCATCGCTCAGCATCCTGATCACGGGTGCCCAATAGCTCGACGGAAAATTGCGCCCGTGCAGCAGCACAACGGTGCGGCCGTTCGGCTGCGCGGGCGCCACGTCCATATAGGCCATGCTGAGCTGCTCGCCGTCGTTGACGAGCGGCAGCAGGTGCACGGGATAGGGATAGGCAAAACCTTCAAGCGCGATGCCATAGGGTTCGCGCGGCGCGGTGTCGGCGGCGTGAGATGCGAACGATGTCATGAGGAGGATGGCAGCGAGCGCGGCCGAGAGGATGCGGGTCATGGAGGTCTCCGTCATGCCCGGGCTTGTCCCGGGCATCCACGTGCCAACCGCAATAGAGACGTGGATGGCCGGGTCAAGCCCGGCCATGACGAGATCATCCGATCACACGCAAACGTGCGATCTCACGCAGCTTGCGTGATCAATCCTTGCCTTCACCAAACAGCGCGGCGAACTGCTTCTCGCCGGTGCGGGTGAAATTCACCACGCGGCTGCCGGGCGTGGCATCGCGCGCGGCCCATTTGAGCTCGGCGAAGCGCTGCATCATGGCAGCGCCCAGCGTGCCGGCGAGATGATGCCGCCGCTCGCTCCAGTCGAGACAGGCCTTGCACACCGGCCGGCGCGGATGGGTGAGCATGTCGGGCGAGATCTGCAGGTGCTTGGCGAGGAAGCGTTCGCCCTCGGCCGTGAGCTCGATCTCCTGCTTCTTCTGCCTGATCAGTTGCCGTGCGCGCATGGTGTCGAGCATCTGCACGCCGAGATCGCCGGCGAGATGGTCGTAGCAGATCCACGCGCGCCGCAGCGCCGGATCCTTCGGCCCGGTGCGCACGCGCATGTGCCCGGTGCGCGCGGCAAGTCCGGCCAGGCCCTCGAGCACGCCGGCGACGTCGTCGTCGGTGAGGCGGTAATAGCGATGGCGGCCTTGCTTCTCCGGCTCGACGAGGCCGCCGGCTTCGAGCTTTGACAGATGCGAGCTCGCGGTCTGCGGCGTGATGCCGGCCTCCTGCGCCAGCTCGCTCGCAGTCAGCGCGCGGCCGTTCATCAGCGCGGTGAGCATGTTGGCGCGGGCGGGATCGCCGACCAGCGAGGCGACCATGGCGATGTCAGGGCCTGATTTCATGCTTCGATGGTAGCCGAAGCATTGTAGTGGTGCAAGCGCGTAGCTTGTTTCTGCAAACACGTCATTGCGAGCGCAGCGAAGCAATCCGGTGCTTCCGCGGCGACGGCGTCGCTTTGCTCGCTGCAACGGCCAATCAGGAGTCCATCATGTCCGTCACTGTATTCATCCGCTACCAGCTCGATCCGTTCAAGCGCGCGCAGTTCGAGGAATATTCGAAGCGCTGGCTCACCATCATTCCGAGATGTGGCGGCGAGTTGATCGGCTATTTCATGCCGCATGAGGGCACCAACAACATCGCGTTCGGCTTGATTTCGTTCGAGAGCCTGGCGGCGTACGAGTCCTATCGCAAACGCCTGCGCGCCGATCTCGACGGCACCGCGAACTTCAACTTCGCGGAGGCCGAGAAATTCATCCTCACGGAAGAGCGCACCTTCCTGCGCAAGGTGGTAGTATAGGCCGCGATATCGTTAGCAGGAGACGTCAATGATCGCCGTGATCTTCGAAGTCTGGCCGAAGCCGGAACACCGCCAGGACTATTTCGACCTCGCGGCCGACCTGAAACCGCTGCTGCAGACCATCGACGGCTTCATCTCGGTCGAGCGCTTCGAAAGCCTGACCGAGAAGGGCAAGATCCTGTCGGTGTCGTTCTGGCGGGACGAGGCGGCGGTCCAGGCCTGGCGCAACACGATGGAGCATCGGCGCACCCAGGCCAAGGGCAGGGCGAAGATCTTCGCCGACTATCATCTGCGCATCGCCAGCGTCATCCGGGACTATGGTATGACCGATCGGGAGCAGGCGCCGAGGGACAGCCGAGCGGTGCACGACGCGCACTAAACCTGCCGGGCACTAGCGCAGACCTGAATGCGCGCCTATGTCTTCGCGGCTCACAAGGGAGAGAAACATGCACGTCACGACCGCGGACAAGCGCGCGACATTCAGGAAGCTGCACGAGAGCGGCTGCTTCATCCTGCCCAATCCTGTCGATGTCGGCAGCGCGAAGGCGTTGCAGCATCTCGGCTTCAAGGCCATTGCGTCATCGAGCGCGGGCTTTGCCTGGACCATCGGCAAGGCCGACAACCGCGTCGCGGTCGAGGAGGTCTGTCAGCATCTGGCAGCATTGAGCTCGGCGGTCGACATCCCCGTGAACGCGGATTTCGAGGGCGGCTTTGCGGTCGAGCCGGACAAGGTCGCCGACAATGTCGAGCGCTGCGTGCGTACCGGTGTTGCCGGCCTGTCGATCGAGGACTCCGCCGGCGACAAGGCCAATCCGCTCTACGATCACGCGCTCGCGGTCGAGCGGATCAAGGCTTCGCGCAAGGCGATCGGCGACAGCGGCACGCTGCTGGTCGGGCGCTGCGAGGCTTATCTGTGGGGCGTCACCGATCTCAAGCTCGTCATCGACCGGCTCACCGCCTACGCGGACGCCGGCGCCGACTGTCTCTACGCGCCGGGCCTGAAGACCCGCGAGGACATCACGGCCGTGGTGAAGGCGGTGCACCCAAAGCCGTTCAATCTCCTGATCGGCGGCTCCGGCCTGTCGCTGCAGGAAGCCGAAGATCTCGGCGTGCGCCGGATCAGCGTCGGCGGCTCGCTCGCCCGCGCCGCCTGGGGCGGCTTCATGCGCGCGGCAAAGGAGATGGCGGAGCAGGGGACCTTCACCGAACTCGGCAACGGCTATTCCGGCGGCGAGCTCAACAAGATGTTCAGCTAGAGCGTTTTCGAGCGAAGTGGATACCGGTTCGCGTGAAGAAAACGCGTCAAACGAGAATCTAGAGCTTCGGTTCTGATTCAATCAGAACCGTACTGCTCCAGCCAACGAAAAGCGGCGGGATCTGCATCCCGCCACTCTCTCGCTTTTCCGTACTGTATTACTTCGCGCCCTCAGACGGCGTCGGCGTATCCGGCGCCGGCTTTGCAGCAGGCGTATCCGGAGCCGGCGCAGCCGGCCTGCTCGGCGCAGCACCCGTGGTCACGCCCGGCTCGGTATTGCTGCGCGGCGTCACGTCACGCATGCCGGAAGGGGCCGCCGGATTGGTCGTCTGTGCGGTCTGCGAGGCCGGCGTGTTGCTGGCCTGGTTGGTCGTGCTGGTGTTGTTCAAGCCGTAGAACACGGCACCCAGCACCAGCGCGATCGCAACGGCGAATAGCGCAACTCTGCCGCTCGAGGCGGGGCCTTCGCCGAGCTCGGGATCAGCCTGAAGGTTGGCATCATCCCGGCGCGCCGTGCGAAGATACTCATCGTCGGCGAGGTTCGGGCGGTACGGATCGTTGGGAAAACGGTCGTCGGCCATCGATTGGTCTCCTCGGGTTATGACGGCGGGACAACCCGTGGATGCGAGATTCTGTTCCGGGCTCCCCTATGCTTTCGTCTCATGTTGCCCTCGCGGCGGGAATCGGGAACCTGTCTGAAAAGGGAACTGAATGCGAGTTCCAATGGCAGCGACGAAGGGAACAAGCGATGTGGAGCCTGCCGCCGACGGATAGCGTGCTGCATCTTCTCGGGTTCGTCGCCATCACAGCGGAAGGCATGACCGCGGCGCTGGCCGCCGGCCGGCGCAGCATGGACTATGTCGGCGTCTGCCTGCTCGCCTGCGTGACGTCGCTTGGCGGCGGCACGCTGCGCGACCTGTTTCTCGGTCATTATCCGCTGGTGTGGGTCGCCAATCCGATCTATCTCGCGCTGCCGGGCGGGGCGGCGCTGCTGACGATCCTGATCGCGCGGCTGGTGCATCGGCTGCACCTCGCCTTCATCGTGCTTGATGCCATCGGCCTCGTCGTCTTCACCATGATCGGCTGTGACGTTGCCTGGCAGATGGACGCGACGCTGCCGATCGTGATCGTCTCCGGCATGGTGACAGGCTGCGCCGGTGGCGTGTTGCGCGACGTGCTCTGCAACGACGTGCCGCTGCTGTTTCGCTCCGAACTCTATGCCAGCGTCTCCGTGGTGACGGGCCTGTTCTACGCGACCGCCTTCGGCCTCAATCTCAACGCCGAGCTCTGGACGGCCCTGACCTTCGTGCTCGGCCTCAGCTTCCGCCTGCTCGCGGTGCGCTACAAATGGGAGATGCCCAAATTCGTCTTCGTGGGGGACGAGAGGTAGGCGGTATCGCGCGAATGGCGAGTAGCGATTGGCGAATGGATGTGCCACTCGCTACTCGCCATTCCCCATTCGCCCCTCACTTCCTCGCCCTCGCCACCTGCGCCGGCGTCACCAGCGGGGCCGCATTGCCCCAGGAATTACGGATGTAGTTCGTCACCGCCGCGATCTCGTCGTCGGACAATTGCTTGGCATAGGCCGGCATCTCGCCGGTGTTGGGCGCGCGCGGTGTCGTCACGGTGTGGGCGCCGTCGAGGATGATGCGCAGGGTGGAGGACGGATTGATCGATTGCAGCAGCGCGTTGCCGGGCAGCGGCGGATAGATCCGGGGTGCGCCCGTGCCGTCGGCTTCATGGCAGGCGATGCAGAGCTTGGCGTAGACCGCCTGGCCCGCCTTCATCTCGGCATCATCGGGGGGAGTTACGATCGTCTCGCGCCGCGCCGGCGGCAGGCTCTTCAGGTAGACCGCGATCGCGCGCACATCCGCATCGCTCATTTTCGAGGTCGAGTTGACGACCACCTCCGCCATCGGCCCGCCGGCGTGGCTCCTGGCGTTGCGCCCGCTTTGCAGATATTCGACGATGTCTGCAGGGCTCCACGATTTCAGCCCGGTGCGGGCGGCACCATCGAGCCTTGGTGCGTACCAGCCTGCGACCTCGTTGCCCGACAGCGCCTGCGCCAGCTTGTCCGCGCCAAAGTAGTTCTTCGGCGTATGGCAGGCGCCGCAATGACCGAGCCCGGTCACGAGATAGCCGCCTCTGTTCCACGCGGCGCTCTGGCTCTGGTCCGGCTCGAACAGGCCGGGCTTGAAATACAGATAGTTCCAGACCCGCATCAGGCCGCGATAGCCGAACGGCCAACGCAGCTCCGGCGGCTTGTTGCGGCTGGTGACAGGCGCCAGCGTCGCCAGATAGGCCCGGATCGCCAGCGTGTCGTCCTTCGTCATCCGCGTGAAATAGGGATAGGGAAATGCCGGGTAGTAGTTCGAGCCGTCGGGCGCGAGGCCATAGCGCAAGGCGCGCGTGAAATCGGCATCCATCCAGGCGCCGATCCCGGTGTCGCGGTCCGGTGTCAGGTTCGGCGCATAGATCGCGCCGAACGGCGTATCGATGCGCTTGCCGCCCGCGAACGGCTTTGCCGGATCGGCGGTGTGGCAGCCCGCGCAGTCGCCCGCTTCGACCAGCGCCTTGCCATAGGCGATCAGCTCCGGCGATGGCGCGCCGGCGCCGGCCGCGCTTCCGACCGCACTGCACAACGCCAAACTCACGAGAGCCAGCCCAGCCAGAATCGTCCGCATCGAAAGCCTCTCCTGCGACCAATCGACCTGACCCGCGTGATCGGAGCGTCGATTCATTTCGCGACGGCCGGGGTATCGTGACACAAATTGAAAATGCGTAGGCTGTTTCTGGCCACGAAATTGCGATTTTTACCCGGCGCTCCCTTTGGTCCAGAATTGTGATGCGGAGCGTTAAATATCCGACATAGAGTGGCGCAGGTGGTCGGCGCGCCCTAGCTAAAAACAACGGGCAGGCAACGGCTTAAGGCAAGACCTGAACAGGGCGTTGGAAAGAGGACAGCATGGGCATCAACCAGGGTCCGATCAGTCTCGATCAGAAATACACCCAGGAAACCGGACACGTCTTCACCACGGGCATCCAGGCTCTGGTCCGTCTACCCATGGCCCAGATCCGGCGTGACCGCGCCAACGGCCTCAACACCGCGGGCTTCATCTCCGGCTATCGCGGTTCGCCGCTCGGCGGCTACGACCAGCAGCTCTTCGCCGCCCGTAAGCACCTCGAGCAGTACAACATCAAGTTCCAGCCCGGCGTGAACGAGGATCTGGCCGCGACCGCGGTCTGGGGCTCGCAGCAGCTCAACCTCTCGCCCGGTGCCAAATATGATGGCGTCGTCGGCATCTGGTACGGCAAGGGCCCCGGCGTCGACCGCTGCGGCGACGTGTTCCGTCACGGCAATGCCGCGGGCTCGGCCAAGAACGGCGGCGTGCTCTGCCTTGCCGGCGACGACCACGGCGCGAAATCCTCCACCGTTCCGCATCAGTCCGACCACGCCTTCATGTCGGCGCTGATGCCTTATCTCTATCCATCCAGCATCCACGAGATGATCGAGATGGGCCTGCTCGGCATCGCGATGTCGCGCTATTCCGGCTGCTGGGTCGGCATGAAGGTGATCACGGAGACGGTGGAGACCACCGCCGAGATCGATCTCACCGACGAGATGAAGCCCTTCATCATTCCCGCCGATTTCGAGCTGCCGCCCGGCGGCCTCAATTTGCGCTGGCCCGACGACCGCTTCGAGCAGGATCGTCGCCTGCAGGACTACAAGGGCTTTGCCGCCATTGCCTTTGCGCGCGCCAACAAGGTCAATCGCGTCACCATGGATTCGCCGAACGCCCGCTTCGGCATCATGGCGTCCGGCAAGAGCTATGAGGACGTGCGGCAAGCACTGCGCGAACTCGGCATCACCGAGGAGGTCGCCGCCAAGATCGGCCTTCGCCTCTACAAGATCGGCATGCCCTGGCCGCTGGAGCCGGAAGGCGTGCATGAATTCGCCGTCGGCCTGGAGGAGATCTTCATCGTCGAGGAGCGCCGCGAGATCGTCGAGAACCAGGTCAAGCAGGTGCTGTTCAACTGGCGCGACGACGTCCGCCCGCGCATCGTCGGCAAGATGGACGAGCACGACAAGCGCTTCCTGACCTTCGCCGCCGAGCTCAGCGTCGCCTCGCTCGCGACCTCACTCACCGAACGGCTGCTTCGACTCAATCTCAACCCCGAGATCGCGGAGATGCTCCGCGTCAAGGCCGACTGGTTCAACGGCCGCCAGGCGACCCAGATGCAGGCGGTCGCACCTGTCTCCCGCACCCCTTATTTCTGCTCCGGCTGTCCCCACAACACCTCCACGAAGGTCCCCGAGGGCAGCCGCGCGCTCGCCGGCATCGGCTGCCATTTCATGGCGCTGTGGATGGATCGCTCGACCGAGACGTTCACGCATATGGGCGGCGAGGGCGTGCCCTGGGTCGGCATCGCGCCCTTCACCAACGAGAACCATATCTTCGCCAATCTCGGCGACGGCACCTATTTCCATTCCGGCATTCTCGCCATCCGCCAGGCGGTGGCGTCCAAGGCCAACATCACCTACAAGATCCTCTACAACGACGCCGTTGCCATGACCGGCGGCCAGCGTCATGACGGCGATCTCTCGCCGCAGCAGATCACCCATCAGCTCCACGCCGAAGGCATCCGCGAGATCTATCTGGTCTCCGAAGCGCCCGACGCCTATCCGGCCGAGACCATCGCGCCCGGCGTGAAGCTCTATCACCGCGACGAACTGCAGAACGTCATGAAGATGTGCCGCGAGTTCAAGGGCACCTCGGCGATCGTGTTCGTGCAGACCTGCGCCGCCGAGAAGCGCCGCCGCCGCAAGCGCGGCCTGATGGAGGATCCGGCGCGCCGCGTCATGATCAACCCGGCGGTCTGCGAAGGCTGCGGCGACTGCTCGGTGCAGTCGAACTGCATCTCGGTCGAGCCGCTGGAGACCGAGTTCGGCCGCAAGCGCGCCATCAACCAGTCGTCCTGCAACAAGGATTATTCCTGCCTGAAGGGCTTCTGCCCATCCTTCGTCACCGTGGACGGCGGCAAGCCGCGCCACCGTGCGCCGGCCAATCTCTCCGACATCGGCGAGCTGCCGGAGCCTGCGTCGCGCCCGACCCTCGACAAGCCCTATAACATCGCCGTCGGCGGCGTCGGCGGTACTGGCGTTCTCACCATCGGCGCGCTGCTCGGCATGGCCGCACACATCGAGGGCAAGGCCTCGATGATCCTCGACATGTCGGGCCTGGCGCAAAAGGGGGGAGCGGTGCTCAGCCATGTCCGCCTGTCCGATCATCCGGCGGAAGTGACCTGCTCGCGCATCGTCACCGGCACGGCCGATCTCGTGCTCGCCGCCGATGAGGTCGTCGCAGTCGCCAAGGATACGATCACGCTTTGCGATAGCAGCCGCACCCGCGGCATCATCAACAGCCACGTCATTCCGACCGCCGACTTCGTGCTCAACCGGGACTTCAACTTCCAGACCCGCAAGCTGAACGGGCTCCTGGAGACGGCGCTGCACAAGGACTCCGTGTTCTTCGACTTCACCAAGCCGGCCGAGCAACTGCTGGGCGACAGCATCGCCACCAACATGATGATGATGGGCTATGCCTATCAGAAGGGCTTGTTCCCGCTGTCGGCGGAAGCAATCGAGCAGGCGATCGAGGTCAACGGCGTCTCGATCAAGATGAACAAGGAAGCCTTCCGCCTCGGCCGCCTTGCCGTCGCCGATCCCAAGCGTCTCGCCGACATGCTGAAGGGGACGGATGAGGTGGTCGCGCCGAAGGCGCTGGATGCCATGACGCTGGATGAGGTCATCGAGCATCGCGCCAAGCATTTGACCCTCTACCAGAACAACCGCCTCGCCAAGCGTTATCGCAAGCTGGTCGACCAAGTTCGTGACGCCGCGGTGAAGGGCGGCTATGGCGAGGCGCTGCCGCGCGCGGTCGCCGTGAACTATGCCAAGCTGCTTGCTTACAAGGACGAGTACGAAGTCGCGCGCCTCTATACCGACGGCGCCTTCGAGCAGCAGCTCCGCGATCAGTTCGAGGGCGACTTCAAGTTCAACTTCAACCTGGCACCGCCGATCCTCAGCCGAGGCGTTGATGCGCTGGGCCGGCCGAAGAAGCGCGCCTTCGGCCCATGGATGCTGAACGTCTTCCGCGTGCTGGCCAAGTTCAAATTCCTGCGCGGTACCCCGCTCGACATCTTCGGCCGCAGCGCCGACCGCAAGCTCGAGCGCGACCTGATCGCCGGCTACGAGAAGGACGTCGCGACCGTGCTCAGCCTCTTGTCGCCGGTGACGATCGACACCGCGGTGGAATTGCTGTCGCTCCCTGACCGCATCCGCGGCTACGGCCCGGTGAAGGAGAAGGCGGTGTACGACGCCAAGGCCCGCTACGCCCAGCTCGCCGCGGACCTCGCGAACCCGCCGCCCGCGCCACGGCAGATCGCCGCGGAGTAGGCGGTCCCGTAGGGCGGGCAAAGGCGCAAAGCGCCGTGCCCACCATCTCACCAGGATGGCACCAGAAGACGTGGGCACGCTTCCGCTTTGCCCACCCTACGACATCAACCCTGCGCACCACCCCTTGTGTTATCCGTCGGGCAAAACACCGACGTGGTGGGTCAATCCGCGCGCGCAAAAATATTCCACTTTACCGAAATTCGGAATTGTCGCATCCCTCCGCCACCTCATCCCACTCAGAGGGGCGTATCGCGATCGTCACGGAACGCGGGGTGAGCGGCGGTGGACGCGGGCTGCGTCGCGCGGGCGATTGTCTCGTGCACGACGGGCGCGGTCTCGCGTACGGCAAAATCGTGTGGTCCTGACGCCCGGGGTCTGTGCGTCAAGTCTTGCGATTTATCGCAAGGCGACGGGGGCAATAGTGCATCGCTCCCCGAGGAGAGCGCGGCATAAGCCGTAAAGCCACTGCGCAGGGAAGGCCGGATGTTTGGCCGCACCTGTATGCCGCTGTGCAACTGTTCTTCGCGCAATTCGCGCACAGCGGACCGTGGGTGCCCAGCCGGCACCCGGTCTTCCCTGCGCCCCCTGTTCCTGAGGGAGGCAAGACGGACGCAAAGCTCGGGCAGGAATTGCCGCGAGGATGCGAAGCTGTGTCTGCGCGTTGGAGGCCGTAGGATGGGTAGAGCACTTGCGAAACCCATCACATTTCAGCATGCGAACGCGAGTTGATGGGTTTCACTTCGCTCTACCCATCCTACGAGAGCATCCCCACTTGCGCCAATCCGCTGCCCTCTCGCGCGGCGGAATATTTCCGCGCTTGCCAATCAGGCCCTCGCGGTTCAGAAAAACGGAGCCATAAGAAACGCGAGCGGAGACCTCTGTTTTGACCATCAAGGGCAAGGCCTACATTGCCGGGATCTACGAACACCCGACCCGGCATGCGCCGGACAAATCCACCGCCCAGCTCCACGCCGAGGTCGCCAAGGGTGCGATCGAGGACGCCGGGATCAGCAAGGACGATGTCGACGGCTATTTCTGCGCGGGCGATGCGCCCGGCGGTGCCTGGCCGATGGTCGATTATCTCGGACTGAACACCAAGAAGCTCCGCCACGTCGATTCCACCGAGACCGGCGGCTGTTCCTACATCATCCATCTCGGCCACGCCGCTGAAGCGATCGCCGCGGGCAAGTGCTCGATCGCCCTGATTACGCTCGCGGGCAAGCCGCGCACCGGCGTGATGCCGCCGCGCGCGGCCGGTGCCGAGGCGGATTTCGAATCCGCCTACGGGGCGACCACGCACAATGCCTATGGCATGTGTGCCATGCGCCATATGCACGACTACGGCACCACCTCCGAGCAACTCGCCTGGATCAAGGTCGCAGCGTCGCATCACGCGCAGTACAATCCGCATGCGATGCTCAAGGACGTCGTCACCGTCGAGGACGTGCTGAATTCGCCGATGATCTCCGATCCCCTGCATCGCATGGATTGCTGCGTCGTCTCCGACGGCGGCGGCGCGCTGATCGTGACGACGCCGGAGATCGCCAAGAACCTGAAGAAGCCGCTTGTGCGCCTGATCGGCCATGGCGAGGCGATGAAGGGCCCGCGCGGTGGCAAGGATCTCGATCTCACTTACTCCGCCGGAATCTGGTCCGGCCCGCGTGCGTTCGAGGAAGCCGGCATCACGCCGAAGGACATCAAATACGCCTCGATCTATGACAGCTTCACCATCACCGTGTTGATGCAGCTGGAAGACCTCGGCTTCTGCAAGAAGGGTGAGGGCGGCAAGTTCGTTGCCGACGGCAATCTGATCTCGGGCGTCGGCAAGCTGCCGTTCAACACCGATGGCGGCGGCCTCTGCAGCAACCATCCCGTCAACCGCGGCGGCATGACCAAGATCATCGAGGCGGTCAGGCAATTGCGCGGCGAGGCGCATCCGAAGGTGCAGGTCAAGAATTGCGATCTCGCCATCGCCCACGGCACCGGCGGCCTCCTTGGCGTCCGCCACGCTGCCTCGACGGCCATTCTGGAGCGCGTGTGATGAGCGAAGCAAAGAAATATCCGGCACCGGTCACGAACCCCGAGACCGCCGCGTTCTGGGATGCGGCGAAAGAGGGCAAGTTCATGATCAAGCGCTGCACGGCCTGCGGCGAAGCGCATTACTTCCCGCGCTCGATCTGTCCGTTCTGCTACTCCGACAAGACGGTCTGGGAGGAGGCCTCGGGCGAGGGAACGATCTACACGTACAGCCTGATGCGGAAGTCGCCGACCGGCCCCTACGCCATCGGCTACGTCACGCTGAAGGAAGGGCCGTCGGTGCAGACCAATTTCGTCGACTGCGATCTGGAGAAACTGAAGATCGGCCAGAAGGTGAAGGTGGTGTTCAAGCCGACCGACGGCGCCCCGCTGCCGTTCTTCACGCCGGCCTAGGCAAGGTCCTCATCCTGAGGAGCTTGCGAAGCAAGCGTCTCGAAGGATGGCCACGACAAAGAAACGTTTCGGGCATCCTCATGGTTCGAGACGGCGCAAAAGCGCCTCCTCACCATGAGGATGAGAACCAGAGGAAACAAACAAAAATGTCCGCCAGATACGAAGAGCTCAAAGGCCTGAAGAACATCGGCCAGAAATATGCCTACACCGATCGCGAGGTCATGCTCTACGCCTACGGCATCGGCCTCGGCGCCGATCCCATGGACGAGAAGGAGCTCGCCTTCGTCAACGAGGGCACGTTCACGCCGCGGCCGCTGAAGGTGGTGCCGACCTTCGCCTCCGTCGCCGCCTGGGGCTCGGGACCGGGCGAGATGAACCTCAACCGCGTCATGGTGGTCGATGGCGAGCGCGACATCACCTTTCACCAGCCGCTGCCGGTGGCCGCGCACATCACGGCCGATTCCTCCGTGCTCGAGGTCTACGACAAGGGCAAGGACAAGGGCGCCGTCATCGTTCATCAGACCGTGCTGAAGAACGAGAAGGGCGAGAAGCTGGCAACGCTGGTCGCCTCGCGCTTCGCGCGCGGCGACGGCGGCTTCGGCGGACCGAGCCTGACCCAGCCCGACGCGCACAAGATCCCCGCGCGCGCGCCCGATAAGACCATCGACATCACGACGCGCCCCGACCAGGCGCTGGTCTATCGCCTCTGCGGCGACCGCAACCCGCTGCATTCCGATCCGGAGTTTGCGAAGAAGGCCGGCTTCCCGAGGCCGATCCTGCACGGCATGTGCACCTACGGCATCACCTGCCGCGGCGTGCTCCAGACCTATGCCGACTACGATGCCTCCGCCTTCCGCCAGCACGTCGCAAGGTTCTCGTCACCGGTCTATCCCGGCGAGACCGTGACCATGGACCTGTGGAAGGACGGCAACGTGATCTCGTTCGAGGCCAAGGTGAAATCGCGCGGCGTCACCGTGATCAAGAACGGCAAGACGGTGTTGGGTTAGCACCCTCTCGTGCCCCGGACGCAGCGCAGCGCTCCTTCAGCGATGCGCTGCAGAGCCGGGGCCCAGAGTGCCCGACCAGAGCTGGGTCCCGGCTCTGCGAGGCAGCGTTTCACGCTGCATCGCGTCCGGGACACGAAAGCAAAAACAGGGAGACGCCACCATGGGACTACTCGACGGCAAGGTTGCGCTGATCACCGGTGCGGGCGGGGGGCTCGGTGAGGCCTACGCAAAGCTGTTCGCGCGGGAAGGGGCCTCCGTCGTCGTCAACGACCTCGGCGGGCCCCGTGACGGCTCCGGCGCCGACAAGTCCATGGCGCAGCAGGTGGTGGACGCGATCACGGCGGAGGGGGGCAAGGCGGTCGCCAATGGCGCCGACATCTCCACCATGGAAGGCGGCCAGTCGGTGTTCGACGACGCCATCAAGCATTTCGGCCGCGCCGACATCCTCGTCAACAATGCCGGCATCCTCCGCGACCAGACCTTCGCCAAAGCCTCCGAGGCCGACTGGGACAAGGTGATCAAGGTGCATCTGAAAGGCACCTTTTGTTGCACCCTGCCGGTGTTTCGCTGGATGCGGGAAAATGGCGGCGGCGTCATCGTCAACACCTCCTCGACATCAGGCCTGATCGGCAATTTCGGCCAGACCAACTATGGAGCTGCCAAGGGGGGCATCTGGGGCCTGTCCAACGTGCTGGCGATCGAGGGCCGCAAGTACAACATCCGGATCTGGACCCTGGCGCCGGGCGCCCTGACCCGCATGACCGCAGACCTGCCGCGCTATAAGGAGAACCCCGGTGCGGCGCTCGGGCCGGACGGCATCGCGCCGGCCGTGCTATACATGGTCAGCGATTTGTCGGGCGACCAGACCGGCAAGGTGCTGGGCGTGTCCGGGCCCCGCGGTGTGCGCGAGATGCGGATGATGGAGATGGAAGGCTGGAAACCGCCGCATTCGGGCTGGACGGCCCAGGACATTGTCGATCACGCCAAGGAGATCTTCTTCTCCGAGGAGCAGATCAAGATGAGGGCGCGGCGGTTTTAGCTCGATTTGTCGTTCCGGGGCACGCGAAGCGTGAACCCGGAACCTAGAGATTCCGGGTTCGATGCTGCGCATCGCCCCGGAATGACGAACAAGGGATGTTGCACTTATGAAACTCACCGCCGACGCCAAGGGCACCTTCGCAATCGCGCCGACGCCGTTCCACGACGACGGCCGGATCGACGAGCGCTCGATCGACCGCCTGACCGATTTTTATGAGGAGGTCGGCTGCGACGGCGTCACGGTGCTGGGCATCCTCGGCGAGGCGCCGAAGCTCGATGCCACCGAAGCCGAGCAGGTCGCGGTGCGCTACGTCAAGCGCGCCAAGAAGATGCAGGTGATCGTCGGCGTCTCCGCACCGGGCTTCGCCACCATGCGCTCGCTGGCCAAGGCCTCGATGGACGCAGGCGCCGCCGGCGTCATGATCGCGCCGCCGCCCTCGCTTCGCACCGACGACCAGATCATTGGTTATTTCAAGCAGGCGGCCGAGGCCATCGGGCCCGACATTCCCTGGGTGCTGCAGGACTATCCGCTGACGCTCTCGGTGATCTTCACGCCCGCCGTGATCCGCAAGATCGTCATGGACAATCCGAACTGCGTGATGCTCAAGCACGAGGATTGGCCGGGCCTGGAAAAGATCTCGACGCTGCGCGGCTTCCAGAAGGACGGCTCGCTCCGTCCGCTCTCGATCCTGTGCGGCAATGGCGGCACGTTCCTGGACTTCGAGATGGAGCGTGGTGCCGACGGCGCCATGACCGGCTATGCCTTCCCGGAGCTTCTGATCGACGTCGTGAACCTCTCCAAGGCCGGCAAGCGCGACGCTGCGCATGACATCTTCGACGCGCATTTGCCGCTGATCCGCTACGAGCAGCAGCCCGGCGTCGGCCTGACCGTGCGCAAATACGTGCTGCAGAAACGCGGCATCATCGCCTCCAGCGCGCAGCGCAAGCCCGGCGCGACGATGACCGCGGCGGCGAGAGCCGAGGTCGACTATCTCTTGTCGCGCGTCGCCCGTTTCGATAAGCGCGCCAATCTCGGCCCGCAATCCAGCGCCGCAGGTTAGTTGAATGGCCGAGACATCAGCATCACGCCCGGCCTCGACCATCCTCCTGCTCCGCGACGGTGCACAGGAAATGGAAGTCTTCATGATGGTCCGCCATCATCAGATCGAGTTCAACTCGGGCGCGCTGGTGTTTCCCGGCGGCAGTGTCGATGCCGGCGACAAGGAGCTCGTCGCCCGCACCGACCTCTATTCGGGCGGCGAGGCCTTGAGCGAATTGGATCGCGGCTTTCGGATCGCCGCGATCCGCGAGACTTTCGAGGAGAGCGGCATCCTGCTGGCGCGGTCGAAGGAGACCGGCCTGCCGGTCGACGCCAACCGTGCCGGCGAGATCGCGGACCGGCATCGCGTCGCCCTCAACGAGCACAAGATCAGTTTCCTGAAAATTCTCGATGACAACGGCCTCCAGCTCGCGCTCGACACGCTGCTCCCTTACGCGCACTGGATCACGCCGGAGGGCATGCCGAAGCGCTTCGACACCTGGTTCTTCCTCGCCGCCGCGCCACCCGATCAGCTCGGCGCGCATGATGGCCGCGAGTCCACCGATTCGATCTGGATCTCGCCGCGCGAGGCGGTGGAGGGCGGCGAGAGTGGCCGCTTCAAGCTGCCGTTCCCGACTACGCGCAATCTAATCCGGCTCGCCAAGCAGAACAGCCTGAACGCGGCGCTGGAGCATGCCCGCAGCCTTTCCATCGTCACGGTAATGCCGGTGATGACCAAGACCGAAACCGGCCGCCAGCTCCGCATTCCCCGCGAGGCCGGCTATGACGGCGAAGTGTTCGAGGTCGGGGCGCTCGGCTAGGATACTTCGATATTTGACGAAGTATGGCGGCCGCGGACGCGCTGGTTTCCGTCCATCGAATGGGCGGATGCATGGGGTAGACAACCGGATGGCGGCAGGCCACCGACAATTAACGATGTCGGGCGGTTCGAGGCATGTTCCCCCGGGGGTGCAATACGTCGTATATTGGGCCTCCCGTAGCCCGGTCCCCCAAAACACCAATGTCCGCCGAATCGACGCCGACCCCTGAGAAAAAGCGAACATTCTCGCTCTCCATCGGCCAGCTCACCTTCGGCAGCTTCCTGCTCGTGCTGGCGGTGATCATCGTCACCTCGACCGCGAGCGTGATCGCGATCCGCCATATCGACACGACCTTCGCCGAGCTGCAGCGGTTGCAGAGCGTCGGTGACCTCGCCGAAGACATCGACCGCCGCATGAACGAGCTGCGCCTTGCCGCGCGCGACTTCGTCACCGATCCCGGTGCCGGCATCCAGTTCCAGCAGGTCGGGGAGGCGGCCTCGACGCTGAGCGACATCCTCAAGAAGACCCGCATCGAACTCGCGCCCGAGCAGCAGGACATGCTCGACGGGGTCACCGAGCGGCTTTCGACCTACCGCACCGGCCTGGAGCGGATATCGACCCTGATCGATCGCCGCGCCCAGCTGCTCGCCGGCCTGCCGCCGCTGCGGGAGCGGTTCGACGCGGCTGTCGCCGGCACGGCGGACCGCGAGCTGGCTTCCCGCCTGTCCGAGGCGCAGAGCCGAATCGCGCTCGGCCTGCTTGCGCGCAACCCGTCCGCGGCCGAACAGGCGGCGGAGGGATTGCGTGCGATGGACATCGCCGATGCCAAGCTGAGGGCGGACGTCAACGATTACGCCGAGGCCATCATGGCGGTCGCCGTTCGCGAGCGGCAGATCGCCGACATCGACCGCGAGGTGCTGGGCACCGAGGGCCGGCTGATCGGCCGTGTCACCGAATTGCTGCGCGAGGTCAGTTCGCGCCGCGGCCACGTGCTGTCGCGCGATTTCGCCCGCACACTGACCGAGGCACGGTGGCAGAGCATCGTGCTCGGCACGGTCGGCGTGCTGATCGGCATCGGCGCGGCCCTGTTCGTGGTGCGCAGGACGGTCCGTCCGCTCGCCCAGATCGCGCGCTCCATTCGCGCGCTGGCCGCGGGTCAGAAGGACGCCTCGATCCCGTCCGCCGACCTCGGCAACGAGATCGGCGACATCGCGCGGGCGGCCGAAGTGTTCCGCCGCGCGCTCGAGGAGGCCGACACGGCGCGCGAGGCGGCGGTGCGGGCGCTCACCGAGCAGCGCCTGGCCGAAGAGAGCTACCGGAAACTGTTCGAAGGATCGGTCGACGGCATCTACGTGACGACGCCGGCCGGCGACCTCCTCAACGCCAATCCGGCTCTGGCGCGGATGATGGGTTATGACAGCCCGCAGCACCTCATCGACAGCATCAACGACATCGCGCACACGATCTACGTCCATCCCGAGGCCCGCGCCGAATATCAGCGGCTGATGGCGCGCGACGGCATGGTGCGCGAGTTCGAGTATCAGGTGCGCCAGCGCAGCGGCGACATCCTGTGGCTCTCCGACAGTGCCACGGGCGTGCGGGACGAGCAGGGCAACATCGTCCGCTACGAGGGCACGCTGCGCGACATCACCGATCAGAAGCGGGCCGAAGAGGCCATCGCCGAAGGCCGGCGCCTGCTCCAGCAGGTCATCGACACCGTGCCCGCGGTCATCAACGTCAAGGACCGTCATCTGCGCTACGTGCTGATGAACCGCTACATGGCCGGCATCTTCGGCATCGAACCTGGCGAGGCGCTTGGCCGCACCACGGCCGACCTGATGTCGCGCTACGGCGCAGCCAAGTCCGACGAGAGCGACAAGCGGGTGCTCAAGCTTCGAAAAGGTCTCGGCTTCTACGAGGAGGAGTACAAGGACGCCGCCGGCAACATGCGGCAATGGCTGGTCAACAAGCTGCCGCTGCTCGACGCCGAAGGCGAGATCGAGCGGATCGTCACGGTTGCGCTCGACATCGGCGAGCGCAAGCGCGGCGAGCAGGAGATGCGCAAGGCCAAGGAATCCGCCGAGACGGCGCTACGCAATCTGCGCGAGACCCAGGCCTCGCTGATCGAGGCGGAGAAGCTCGCTGCGCTCGGGCGCCTGGTCGCCGGCGTTGCGCACGAGGTCAACAATCCCGTTGGCATCAGCCTCACGGTCGCCTCCGCGCTGGAGCGCAAGACCGCGATGTTCACTTCCGAGGTCGAGCGCGGCGAGCTGCGTCGCTCCACCCTGAACGACTTCCTCAATACCAGCCGCGATGCGTCGTCGCAGCTGGTCTCCAATCTCAATCGCGCCGCCGAGCTGATTCAGTCGTTCAAGCAGGTTGCGGCCGACCGCAACTATTCGGACCAGCGCAGCTTCGACCTCGGCGACCTCACCGAGCAGGTGGTGATGAGTCTGCGGCCGGGCTTGCGCAAGCACAATCTGACGCTCAACGTCGAGTGCCAGCCGGATCTGACCATGAACAGCTATCCCGGCCCGTACGGTCAGGTGCTGACCAACCTGTTTCTCAATTCGGTGGCCCACGCCTTTCCGGACGGACGGCCGGGGACCATCGACATCCACGTCCGCGAGTCCGGCAAGGACAATGTCGAGATCATCTTCTCCGACAACGGCTGCGGCATGTCGCTCGACGTCCGTCGCCGCGCCTTCGATCCGTTTTTCACGACGCGGCGCGACCAGGGCGGCACTGGCCTTGGCCTGCACATTGTCTACAGCATCGTCACCAACCGGCTCGGCGGCCGGCTCGATCTCGATTCCGAGCCGGGCGGCGGCACGCGCATCCAGATGATCCTGCCGCGTGTGGCGCCGCTCGAACAGGCGGCGGAATAATCAATCTACCTCAGCGATCTTGCGCAGCGTCGCGCCGAAGATCTGGCTGGCCTTGCCGACCAGCGCCGTGCCGGTCATCTCCCCGCGCGTGTCCGTGAAGGTTCCACTGACGCCAATGCCGACCGGGGCGGGACCACCGAACAGCGGATTGTCGTCGCCCCGTGGCGAGGTGTGGCGCTGCACCAGCACTTCGCCCTTGAAGCTGCTGTCCTTCACCGTGTAGCTGCCGGTGTAATAGAGGTAGGCATCGCCGCCAAGAATCTTGCCGTCGCGGAACAGGATCACGCCGCTGCCCTTGCCGACTCGCCCATCGAGCAGGCTCACGTGAATTGAATAGAGGCCGTTTTTCATAACGTCCCACAGGCCGGCCGCCATCGCCCAATGGCGTAGCCGATCTTGCTTTTATGCCAAAGCACGTCCCCTGGCGCAACGCGGGAGTTTGGCGGGACGGCAGTCCTGCGACCGTGATCGTCCCGGGTTGTCTGTGACGCGGTCATGACGGCCGTTACGAGGCGAGGCCGATGCCATGAATCTCGCCCAAGACGAAGGCACTCCGGATGGCACTCCGGCCGAAGGGCCGATCCCTGGTGCCGCTCGCGCCGCTTTAGGTATATTTTTTGTCGCGCTCGAGCAGCTCGATGGAGATACCTTCGGGGCCGCGGATGAAGCAGATGCGCACGCCCGGCCTGATCGTGGTCGGCTCGCGCGTGAAGGTGACGCCCTTGGCCTTGATCTCGGCGGCGACGGCGTCGATGTCCTTCACCGTCAGCCCGAAATGGTCGAGGCCCTGATGCGGATGCGGAGGCGGCGGGCTAACCGCGCTGTCGCCCTCGAGCGGCGCGATGAAGATTTTCGCGCCGCCAAGGTTCACGTCGAGTCGTCCCGGCGCATGCACGATCTCGCCACCGAGGATGTCCCGCAGCCAGGCCGCCGTCGCCTCCGGATCCGGGCTGCGCAGATGGACGTGATCCCAAGTGACGACGATTGGCATTTCATTCTCCCAACGCGATCTTCGATGTTGCGGCGGATGTTAACGATCCCGGCCGGTGATCGCCACAGCCCTTGCCGATTCGCAACTGAAGGGAACCTTAGGTCGAGATCGGGATTAAGGTAAACGGTGGCCTGAGTCCGGACGTGCTCCGGCCGCCGTCGGTGATGAAACCATGAACGCGAGGCTTGGCCGGATCGGGTTGGGACGTTTCGCCGGGATCGGCGAGCGGCTGGCGCGGACCGTGACGATTGCGAGCGTGTCCTTTGGTCGGGGCCTGCTCTGGCTGCTGGCGGCGATCATTGTCGGTTGCGGCATCTGGTTGCTGCTACCGCTCTCCAAGGGCAATAGTGCCGAGCCGGGGAAGTCGGACCAGGCAGCCATCGAGACGGCTCCCTCGGACGATCCGGCAGCAGCGATCTCGCAAGTGTCCGAGGCTCAAACGCCTGCAATGGCCGAACTTGGCCGCCTCAGGATTTCATCGCAGACCTGGCGCCGCGGCGGCCTCGGCTCGAAGGCGCTGGTGACGTTCACGCTGCGAAACGACAATGACTATGCCGTAAAGGATGTCGAGATCGTCTGCGCGTTTACGCGACGCGACGGCAGCCATCTCACCGATCGAAGCCGTGTGCTGGCGGATTCCGTCAGCATGAAGAGCCGCAAGACCTATGCGCATGTCCCCATCGGTTTCGTCAACGTGAATGCCGACCAGGCCAAGTGTTCGCTGGTTGCAGCACGCCGCGCATGAAGCGCTGCATCCTCCGGTAGCGGAAAAGTTACCATGTACAGGTCTTGGCCAAAAACTTGGCGTTGCCATTTGAACCGAATGGCTGGAGCAGGAACCAACTAGAGTATCGCCTGTTAAGGCGAAAGGCCCACGCGGGGATGCGGGGGGCGGAGCGCGGCCAATGCCTATCTTTCGGTATTTCATCTTCGTCGGTGGAGCTTTGCTCGCACTGCTGTTCGCGGCGGATTTCATGCTGCCCACGGCACCCGTGGCGCAAGCCGTTGCGACCGCCGCCAACGACCAGCCGCTGATCCGGATCAGGTCCGATCGTCATTTGCCTGAGCGCGTGGTGCTCGATACCAGCCAGCCGACGATTGCCGCGCCCGCACTGAAGACTGCTTCTGTTGTGGCACCCCAGCCGCCCGCGGCGGATGACGCCTCGGCAGCTCTCGCCGAGGTGTCGGCAAAGGCGCGGGTGCGCGAGACGTTCGCCCAGTTCACGCCGGCCCCGAAGGCCGATGCCGCTGCGACGAAGAAGGCGGACGCCACCAAGCCGCAGGTTCAAGCGCAGGCCCAGCCTGCTCCGGCGCCGCAGGCGCAGCCGCCGAAGCGCAGGGTTGCCAGGGCACATCCGGTACCGCAACAGCAGGACCGGCCGATGATGATGGCGCAGCGCCCGCAGTTCGGCTTCTTCGGCAACACCTGGTAAGATCGGCCACGCCCAGCTTCGAAACGAGGCGGGGAGGGCTTTTTATTGGTCGGCCTCTCTGCTAATTCGAACCCATCCGAACGCCACCCAGAGTGCTGCTTGCCAGCAACGTCCGGTGCGTCTCGGTTGTGGCCCAATGCTGGGGTCAGGGCGCTCGTAGCTCAGCTGGATAGAGCATCGGATTTCGATTCCGAGGGTCGGAGGTTCGAATCCTTCCGAGCGCGCCACGCGTTGGGAATGTTCGATATTTGTTCCGTGCCGCGATGCGGTCCTCGTCGTGGGGCGTGAGCGGTCAGCTCGTCGGCAGGCGGATCTGTCGGCCCCGCGCCAGCGTTTCCGAAGGAGTCTCCTGGAAGGTCGCGCGGTAGGCGGCGGCGAACTCGCCGAGATGATGGAAGCCCTGGGCGCGGGCGCATGTGGCAACGGTGGCGCCGCCGCCCTTGAGCAGACGGGCGCGGGTCGCCCACAGCCTCTTGAGGCGGATGTACTGGTGCAGGCTCATGCCGCGCACCTTGCTCACGGCACCGCCGAGCGTGCGGATCGAGACGCCAAACTCGCTGGCGAGATCGGCCGTATAGATAGGAGCGGTCGGATGGGCTGCGACGTAATCGTCGATCCGCTGAATGAGTTTGATCGATCGCTCGCCGCGGACGGAGGTGCTCCGATCCGATTGGGGATCGATCCGAAACAAATCATCGAGCGCGAGCAGCAGGCCTTCCTGGAGATGGGCGGCGACCTCGGTGGTCTCGAACAGGAGCGGCTGCGCCGATGCGGTGCGCAGGATGTCGAGCAGCAATTGACGCGCGTGAAGCAGGGCCGGCCGGTTCGCGACCCTGGCTCGCAAATCGTCGCCGCGATCGAACCAGCCCCGGTCTCTCAGGGCGGGCGAGAGGATGATCATCGCGTGATGATTGGTCTGGGGTTCGACGTAATGACATTCGTCGTTGCCGCGGAGGGCAACGAAGAAGCGGGCATCGACATCCGCGCCCTTGAAATTGGCCCGTAGGTCGTCGGCCATCGGCAGGATCACCATTCCGCCCGGCATCCGATAGGCCGCGTCGAGGATGCGCGCGAACGACCTCATCACGACGATGCGGCATGCAGGCAGGGAGACGACGGCGCGCACAGCCGCGAAATTCGCAACGTCGAGCGGAATGCTTCTCGCATCTTCCATCGTCTCGATCGGCCGAAATGCGTCCACGTCGGCAAAGCCGATCAGTTGAAGCGCGGAGGACGGGGCGAGGGCGTCGAACAACATTGCGTCTGGCCGCCTGTGCAACAATCAAATGAACTCGTATATCGCCATCAATGGCGAAACATCATGCTTCAGTAAATCGGAATTCGTGCCGTAGTATTGCGGACATCATGCCATGGGCGCGGCAAATCAATGCCACCGTCAACGTTCTCGGCTCATCGGCTGGCGGGAGGCGAGATCGATCGATGCAGGCGCGTGCATGCAGGACAGGGCGCAAGGCTGCGGCCCTCAGGCGTTCGCTCCTTCTCCAGATGTGTTTGCACGTTCATGCCCGTCCGAGGGCATCGGAAAAACGATGAAATCCGCCATCTCCGTACAATGGCGGGAGTGGCGGCTTTCATCTTTGATCTAGATCAGTTTTCGAATTGCTCGAGGCCTGGCCAGCAATCGCACGGCCCATGATCTTGCAAAAGCGAAGGGGCCCCAAGGGCCCCTTCAGACGTCACCAGCGGCGATAGCCGTGATAGCCATAATAGCGCGGGCCGTAATAGCGCGGCGGCCCATAATACCGGGGACCGTAATATGGCCGCGGCCTGTAGTACCCATAATAGTTCGGGCGCCACGAGCACTGTCCCCAGGCGTTGCAGACCATGCGGACCTGCTCGACGCCGGAGACTTGCGGCGTCGCAGGCGCTGGCGCGATGGGCATGGCGGACGCGGCCGGCGACGCCACGACGGCACCGAACAGGGATGCGGCGACGAGGCCAATTCTAAGGTTCATGATGTCTTCCTCCGCTGACGCGATACAGAATATCGAAGTTGTTCTGATCAAATTGTGGCGGAGCTCAAATGTAATGCTGATGAACGAATCTTCAGCGAGCCCGGCTGCAGGCGTGATCCCAACGAGATCCGACGCGCGTCCGACCAATGTCGCGTTTGCGCCGGCTGCTGACGGCACGACATCGCCGCATCCTTGATCCCGCGCAATTCGTCGATGTCGGCAAGTCACTACTCTTGCCGCAGCCTGTCGAGCAATGCGGAGGGCAGGCTTACAGGACGCTTGGAGCTGCGCAATGGACAAGGTGAGAATTGAAAAGGGTGATTGGCTGGTCGTGTGCGACGGGCGCAAGGCGCTGATTCTAGAAAACGTCGGCGACGAGATGTTTCCAAACCTGCACATCGGGGAGGTGCACGAGCAGCCCAATCCCTCGACCGGCGCGCAAGGCAGCGATGCGCCGGGCCGGTTACATGGGGCGTCGGGTGGGGTGCGCAGTTTGGTCGAGCAGACCGATTGGCATGACGAAGCCGAGCGGTCCTTCCTGCGGGGCTTGGCCGGCCGGCTCGATGCCGCCGTCAGCGCCGGCGAGACCTCGGCCCTGACCATGGTGGCCTCACCGCGCGCGCTCGGCATGATCCGCGCCGACTATTCCGATGTCGTGCGCAAGGCGCTGCAGGGCGAGGTCGGCAAGGACCTGGTCAAGCTGCCGGTTACGAGATCGAGAAACAATTGCTGTTGTCGAGCGCTGCGAAATAGCAACGCCCGCGGAAGGACGCGCAGCGCTCAGTAGCAGGGGTGCCGGCGGCGGTCCTGGCCGATATAGGCGGCCGCACTGCGGTAACAGTGGTTCGTCGACGGGCCGTCGTAATAGGCGAAAGTGCCGGGGGTGATGCCGGGTCCGTAATTGTGCAGATAGCTGATCGGGTAGGGCAGCGGGTTGGTGTAGGAGCGGTGGTACCGGTGACGCGCCTCTGCGAGGCCTGGGGCCAGGATTGCAACCGTCAGGGCCGCAGCGGCGGCTACAAGCGTCAACTTGCTCATTCTCGATTCTCCGGAACCCGCTCGAATAGGTCAGCGATTATAGCAATTTCGGGCGGCCGGGCATCGGTCACAAGGCCCGAAATCAGGGCCGATCCCGCAGATTTCCGGGTGGGTGTGACAGAATTGCCGGGCGTACGGTTGAAACCTGCCCATTTTTGGCCTTTTCCGGATGCTTAACGAATTCCCCACACAAGTATGACCAAACAGTATTCGCTTAAGAATCTTCCCCCCGGCTCCAAGGGACCGTTTTCGGGTCCTCGAGGTCGGTCCATTCCTAAAGGCTTTCGCCGCCACGTCGCCATGCGCATCACGCTTCTGAGCCTGCTGTTGCTCTGCTTAGCCGCCGCCACGCCAGCGCGTGCCGAGCTGCACATCACCCGCGACCACGGCGGTTATGTCGAGGAGTACAAGGCCAAATACAAGCGCGTCCGCGAGAAGGGCGAGCGCGTCATCATCGACGGCATCTGCAATTCGGCCTGCACCCTCGTGCTCGGCATCGTGCCGATGAACAAGATCTGCGTGACGCCGCGGGCCAGCCTCGGCTTCCACCAGGCCTATTACGACAAGGCCTTCACCTTCGGCATCAAGGTCACCAGCGCCGAGGGCACCTCCGACCTCATGTCCTATTATCCTGACAAGGTGAAGGATTGGATCCGCCGCAATGGCGGGCTCACCACCGACATGAAAAAGATCAAGAACGGGGTCGAGCTCTGGAAGATCGTCGATCCCTGCCCGGAAGAGTGGTGAGCGGCTGAGCTGAGCCGCCGTCGCAGCGCAGCATTATCCCAGGCGAAATTCGCATTGCCGCAACCGTGCCCGTCGGGCAAGGAGGGCGGCAATGAACCATAATCAAGAAGCCCTGACCGCTCGCCTCGCGCCGATCCTGTTCGTCCTGCTTTGGAGCACCGGATTCATCGGCACCAAATACGTCGTCGACAATGCCGATCCTTTGACCTATCTCGCCATCCGCATGGCGATCGTGGTCGGCCTGATGGCGATCATCGCTGGCATTGCGCGGCCGAAATGGCCTGACGGCATCGGCATTGCGCACAGCGCGGCCGCAGGCATCCTGGTCCACGGCTTCTATCTCGGCGGCACCGCGATCGCGATCGCGCATTCGATTCCCGCGGGCCTTTCCGCGCTGATTCCGGGCCTGCAACCGATCCTGACCTCGACCATTGCGAATCGTTGGCTCGGCGAGAGGGTGACGCCGCTGCAATGGGCCGGCCTCGTGCTCGGGCTCGGCGGCGTCGTGCTGATCCTGCACAACCGTCCGATGACGGGCGAGGCCGGGCTCGGCTGGCTGGCCTCGGTGGTCTCGCTGATCAGCATCACGCTCGGCACGCTCTACCAGCGCCGCTACTGCAACCAGATCGACTGGCGCGCCGGCAATCTCGTGCAATATGTCGCTGTCACCATCTTCTTCACGATCGGAGCCTTCCTGTTCGAAGACCGCGTGGTGCACTGGACGCGGGAATTCGTGCTCGCGCTCGCCTGGCTCGCCGTGGCGCTTTCGATCGGATCGATCGGGCTATTGTACTGGCTGATCCGCCACGCCGCGGCAACTTCGGTCGCGAGCCTGTTCTACCTGGTGCCGGCCGTGACGGCCCTGATGGCGTATCTCCTGTTCGGCGAAAAGCTGGACGCAGTTGCCATTGCCGGCATGGCGCTGTGTGCAGCGGCGGTCTTCGTGGTCAATCGGCGCTCTTAACAGCGCGCACAGCCCTGACGTGTGTTCACCGTTCCGTGCTAGGGTGGAGCATTCGAGCCCATTTCTTTTCAGCGCGGGATGTCCATGAAATCGGCGAGACGTGCATTGCTCCACCGGTCGATGAAGCCCGTCCGGATTGCCTGCATCAATTATGCAGAGGAGATGATGAGCGAGCGGATGATGGGAAGGCTCACCGCAGCGCTGCAGAAATGCTACGACAAGCACTTCCTCCCGGTCTGGGGCTATCCCGTCGATCTCGACGTCATCCGCAAGCCGAAGCCCACCGATTGGCACCTGGTCTATTTCGACGACGCCACGCACGAGAATTTCCTCGGACGGCACGAGCTGACGCATCGGGGACAGCCGATCTCGAAGAGGAGGCGTTCATCGTCGACGGCTTCCGATGTCGAACTTCGTCTACCCGTCCTGGTTCGAGCCGTTCGAACATCCCGAAGGCACCAAGTTCGATCACATGGGGTCGCTGACGGCGCCGTTCACGATGACCGAGGGCGGCTATGTGATCAAGAAGGTCAACGGCAGGCGGGTGATCAAGCAGTTCGGCTCAGCGGAAAAGCGGAAGCGATTCCACGCAGAGGACCGGCGCGGCCATCGCAGCGAATTCCGCGATCCCAAGGGCCAGCATCATCCGGGCCGGCGCGCCGCCAAACGGTGAGATAGGGCGCCGTCTCCGGGCGCGTCCGCGCGCGGAGACGGCCGTAAGCGTTACGTTCAGCGCTTGGCCTTCTTGGCCTTCTTCGACTTGGTGGCTTTCCTGGCGGCCTTCTTCGCAGTCTTTTTCGCGGCTTTCTTTGGCGACTTCTTTGCGGCCTTCTTCGTCGTCTTCTTGGCTGCCTTCTTGGCTTTCTTCTTGGCCGCCTTCTTCGGCGCTACTTTCTTGGCGACCTTCTTGGCTGCCTTCTTCACCTGCTTGACGGCGGTGACTGCGGCGTCCTTGGTCGCTTCCACGGCGTTGGTGATCGTGTCCATCGCCTGCTCGGTGATCGGCTTCTCGTCGTCCATGTCGTCCCCCATTGTTTGAACGGAGTGACGACGATAGCCGGTTTCGAAATTGTGTCAAAGCGACGCTCAACCTTTGCGGATATTCGCGTAGGCGGCGAGCGCGCGCTCGCGTCCCCTGGCATGATCGACAATGGGCTGCGGATAAGTCTTGCCAAGCGTGAGGCCTGCACCCGCAAGCTCGATCGGCGTCGCCCGCCACGGCTGGTGGATCAGCTTCGCCGGAAGGTCCTTCAGCTCCGGCACCCAGCGCCGGACGTAGGTTCCATCCGGATCGAACTTCTCGCCCTGGAGCTGCGGATTGAACACGCGGAAATAGGGGGCGGCGTCGGCGCCGCAGCCGGCGACCCATTGCCAATTGACGGGATTGCTGCCGGCGTCCGCATCGACCAGCGTGTCCCAGAACCAGGCTTCGCCCTCGCGCCAGTCGATCAGGAGCTGCTTGACGAGGAACGAGGCCACCACCATCCGCACCCGGTTGTGCATCACACCGGTGTGCCAGAGCTCGCGCAGGCCGGCATCGACGATGGGATAGCCGGTGCGGCCGCGCCGCCAGGCAGCGAGCGCCTTCTTGTCGGGCTTCCAGGGGAAGCCATCGAAGTTCCGTTGCAGATTCTGGGTGGCGAGGTCGGGGTGGTCGTAGAGGAGGTGGCGGCAGAATTCGCGCCAGCCGAGCTCGGTCAGGAATTTCTCGACCCCATGGCCGAGTGCCGGATCTTCCGCCGCGGCGAAGCGCGCGGCGTGCCAGACCTGGCGCGGGCTGAGCTCGCCGAAGCGCAGATGCGGCGATAGCCGTGAGGTGCCGTCCCGGTCCGGGCGATCGCGGTCGCCGACATAGAGGCGCGCGGTGCGCTCGAGGAAGTCGCGCAGGCGCGCGCGGGCGGCGGCTTCGCCGGGCGTCCAGTTCTCCCGTAGGCCGCCCGCCCAATCCGGCTTGAGCGGCTCGAGCTTCCAGCTCTCCAGTCGATCGCTGGCGATCTTTGCTGGCGGGCGCAGCTCCTTCGGTACGGGCAGGGGCTTTGGCGGATCACCCAGCGCCAGCACACGCCGCCAGAACGGTGTGAACACGCGCAGGCCCCGGCCTTCCTTGTTGCGGATCGCCAGGGGCGGGACGAGCAGATCGCCGGGAAAACTTTGCGAGTCCGTTCCAAGCTTTGCCAGCGCCGCTTCGAGCTGTCGTTCAACCGCTTGATGCGGCGCCTGCGCAATCGCGTTCCAGTGGACGGCGCGGGCGCCACACTCTCGCACGACTTCGGGAATCACCCTGGCTGCCGATCCCCTGCGCAGGATTAGCGAACCGCCGCGCGCGGCGATCTCGGCCCCGAGCGCCCGCAGGGACTGCGCCAGCCACCAGCGCGCCGCCCCACCCGGCGCTCGCCCTGTCGTCTCGTCCAGCACATAGAGGCAAAGCACCGGCGATCCGGACCTGGCGGCGGCATGGAGGGCGGGATGGTCGGACAGGCGGAGATCATCGCGGAACCAGACGATGATGGGCGGCGCGCTCGGCGTAGTCAGGCCCTCGTTTACCAATTGGAAACCATGTCGCGTCCGGCGATGCGAACCGTCGTTAATGCGACCGTAAGCGGATTGCACGATTATGCAGGAATTACGGGGGTCATTCCATTCATGTCAAAGCTTCTCACCGGGAAGTTCCTGCCGCAGTTCAAGCTCGGCACCAAGGCGGTCCTATGTGCCGTGCTGCTGATCGCCGTGAATACGGCGCTCGTGGTCGGCGTCGGCTATTGGTCGCTGACATCAGCCTTCAATGATCGCGCGCTCCGCGACATCGAGGTCAACCTGCGCACATTGGCGCTGGCGTTCGCCGAGACCGTTCCGGACGTCAAGGTCACGATGAAGGATGGCGCGGTCCAGCGCGCCGAAATTCCCAAGATGCCCGATCTCAAGGATCACGCCATCGTTGATCGGGCGGTGTCCTATGTCGGCGGCAACGCCACCCTGTTCGTGTTCGACGAGGCGAGCGGGCAGTTCGTGCGCCGCTCGACCAACGTGAAAAAGGAAAATGGCGATCGCGCCGTCGGCACCCAACTGGCCGCCGATCACCCGGGACAGGCGCCGCTGCGGCGCGGCGAGGCCTATAAGGGCCCGGCCACGCTGTTCGGCAAGACGTTCATGACCGCCTATTTCCCGATCGTGGACGCGGCCGGCAAGGTCACCGGCATCCTCTATGTCGGCATCCCCATGGCCCAGTTCGAGAGCATGCTGGCCCACGCCATCGAGAGCATGGCGATTGCGGCGGGACTGGCCGGGCTTCTGGTTCTGGTGCTGACGCTCTTGGTCGTCCGTCGCGTCACCCGGCCGCTCACCTCGGTCACGCGCTCGCTGACGGCGCTTGCCAACGGCCAGAGCGACGTCGAGATCGAGTGCGAGGACCGCGCCGACGAGATCGGCGAGATCGCCCGCACCGTCGCGGTGTTCCGGAGCAATTCGCAGGAGCGGGCGCGCCTGCGCAGCGAACAGGCGGCGGCAACGAGTGCCGCGGCCGAGCAGCGCAAGGCGGAGCTGCGCAGCTTCGTTGACGAGTTCCGCGGCAGTGTCGGCGGCATTCTCGACAAGGTCCTCGCATCGTCAAGCGAGTTCGAGCGCACCGCGCGGCAACTCACCGACACCGCGCGCTCCACGGCCGATCTGTCGGCGCAGTCGGCCGGAGCTTCCGAAAGCGCCTCCGAGCACGTGCGATCGGCAGCATCGGCTTCCGACGAGCTGTCCCAGTCGATCGCCGAGATCACCCGCCGGGTGCAGGAATCGAACGAGATCTCCGCCGAAGCGGTGCGGCAGGCCGAGGCCACCGATCAGCGCATCGCGCAGCTCTCGGAAGCCGGCGCGCGTATCGGCGACGTCGTCAAGCTGATCACCTCGATCGCGGAGCAGACCAACCTGCTGGCGCTCAACGCCACCATCGAGGCCGCGCGTGCGGGCGATGCCGGCCGCGGCTTCGCGGTGGTCGCCCAGGAGGTCAAGACGCTCGCTGGCCAGACTGCGAAGGCGACCGACGAGATCTCGAACCAGATCGAGAGCATGCAGCTCGCGACCGAGGAATCGGTCGCCGCCATCAAGGCGATCGGCCAGACCATCGAGCGCATCAGCGGCATCGCGGGCTCGATCTCGGCCGCGGTCGAGCAGCAGAAGAGCGCGACCCACAACATCGTGGCCAGCGTTCGTGCGGCTGTGTCGGGCACGGCCGACGTCGCCGTCAATGTTCGCCACGCCGCCAAGGGGGCCAGCGAGACCGGCGAGACCTCGAGCCGGATGTTCGCTTCCGCCCAGGCGCTCTCGGGCGAGAGCCTACATCTCAAGGCCGAGGTCGACGGCTTCCTCGACCGCGTGCACGCGGCTTGATCACTAGGGTCATTCCGGGGCGGTCCGAAGGACCGAACTCCGGTGCGCAATCGCGCACCGGAGAATCTCGAGATCCCGGGTTCGCGCTTCGCGCGCCCCGGGATGACTTTTGGCCGCCGCTAGGCGCGGCCGCCCAAAGTCATTTCGGCTGCGGCACGATGCGGATGTAGGGCTTCGGCTCTTTCCAGCCCTGCGGGTAGATCGTCTTGGCCTCGTCGTTGGAGACCGAGCCCGCGATGATGACGTCCTCGCCTTGCGACCAGTCCGCCGGGGTGGCGACGCGATGCTTGGCGGTGAGCTGGAGCGAGTCGATGACGCGCAGGATCTCCTGGAAGTTCCGCCCCGTCGTCATCGGATAGACCAGCACCAGCTTGATCTTCTTGTCCGGCCCGATGATGAAGACATTGCGGACGGTCTGGTTGTCGGCCGGCGTGCGGGTGAGGGGATCGCCCGAGGTCGAAGCCGGCAGCATCTCGTAGAGTTTCGAGACGTTGAAATCGGTGTCACCGATCATCGGATAGTTCGGCGCCGTGCCTTGCGTCTCCTTGATGTCCTCCGACCATTTCGAATGGCGGTCGACCGGATCGACCGAGAGGCCCATCAGCTTGACGCCGCGCTTGTCGAATTCCGGTTTCAACTTGGCGAGAGCGCCGAGTTCGGTGGTGCAAACCGGCGTGAAGTCCTTGGGGTGCGAGAACAGAAGCGCCCAGCTATTGCCGATCCAATCGTGGAACTTGATCTTCCCTTCGGTGGTCTCGGCTTCGAAGTCGGGTGCGGTGGCGCCGATCGGAAGTGTCATGGTTCTACCTCATCGCATTGAATTTACTGGGGAATTAATCTCTGGCCGTCGCCTTCAGTATAGGCACTTGGCGAGGCCAAGTGAACGGCAACTGAACCGGCTGAAGTAAAATGTGAATTCCTTCCTTGAAGGGCCGATTTCCTAGCAACTTTTTGTTACAGCGGCACCTGCGGCGAAACATCTCCACCCGGGGTCACACGGTCTCGCTCGCCCCGATAATGCCTTTTATGACTTCCATCACGCTCGCCCGGCGCGTCCAGAACCAAACTGGTTCTGACAGCGACCAATTGGCAACCATCTCGAAAAGTCGCGATCGCCGTACCGAATCATTAACCACCCCTTTACGCCGGCATGGAAATGCTGGCCGATCAGAAGAAATCTGGAAGTGAACTATGTCTGCCGCTGCGCCTAAGCCTACCGAGTCGCCGTCCCTCGAACCGTCCTGCCGCGATACCGCGGCTCATGCCCTGAGCATCGTGCGCGACGGCGTGATCACGGGCGAAGGCCCGACCACCAAGGGAAGGGTGCATTTCTCCCGTTCGCTCGATGCCGATGACACCGCCTGGTGCTCGCGCATCCTCACCGCCACGGCCGTCAACGACCAGCCGGTCAGCCGCGCCGAAGCCGAAGTGCTGTTCGAGATCAACGAGGCCGCCACCGAGCGCACCGACAATGGCCGGTTCGACGACCTCCTGGCCAAGGCGGTCGCCCATTATGCCGCGAGCGCCTCGGGTCTGAAGGTGCCGCCGCGCAGCGTTGCGCTGGCGGCCGACACTGAGATCGAGAGCTGGGCGCCGTCCTATGCCTCCAAGGTCAACAGCGAGATGCTGGAGTGGATCGCCGGCCAGATGCGCGGCAAGCGCCAGAACAACCGTCGCCTGATGGCGATGGTGGCAACCTTCCTCGGCGCCACCGCGCTGCCTTTGGCGGGCCAATTGCCGAACGTGTTCGACATCGGGATGTAATAGCCCGGCCATGTGAATTTGCGCGCCTCAATCGAGGACGCGAGGGAACGGCGGGGTCATTTCCCCGCCGTTTTTTGTTTGCCGGCATCAGGCTCGAGCCCGAGCGTGCGGCCCGGAAATCCGGCGGCATCGAAATAGCGCTGACTGCCGACGCGCTGGAAGTTCAGCACGGTCATCAGGCCGCCTTCGGCGGGCTTGGACTTGAGCGTGCCGACATGGGCCTTCGGCGCGGTGCCGTTCGGCATGGCCTCTGACATCACGCGGCCGACCAGCTCGCCCTTCTGCGAAGCGCGCAGGCCCATGAGCTGGGCCGCCGTCATGCCGACGTCGGCATTGCTGACCGGCAGCTCGTCGACATAGCCGGCTTTGAAGTCCGGGCCGATCGCGGCCATGAAGTTCATGGTGTCGCCGCGGCTGAAGCTGCCATGCATGCCCTGGCCCTGGCGCAGCACGGTGTCGGCGACCTGCACCGAGCAGTTGGTCGGCGCCTCGCCGCAATCGCTGGCATAGGAGCGGAAGTTGACGACGATCGAGGGCGTCGGCGTCGCCGACTTGCCGCGCAGATTGATGCTCGACAGCGGCAGCGTGCCGGGGAAGCGGCCGAGCGAATCCTCGACGAACAGGCCGGAGACGTAGTCCTGCTCGAGCAGCGCCTTGATGGTTTTCGCCGCCAGCTTCTTGTCCTTGGTCGGCAGATAGATCAGGTCCGAGCCGCCATTGGTGGCGACGACGAGGTCGGGCTTCTCCGGATCCTTGCCGAGCACGCCGTTGCCGAACCTGGGATGCCTGTTGCCTTCGACCTTCGCGTTCTTGTCGTTGGGGTCGAACAAGGGCAGCTCGAGCGCCTTGGCGAGATCGAGCGCCAAAAATCCCATCGGCAGGAAGTCTTTCGGCGTGTCGTCATAGCTGACCTTGGCCGAAGGGCTGGTCTTGCTCTCCTTGGAGATGGTCGAGAAGCCATGGTCCGCGGAGACGATGATGTTGGTCGAGGCGGCGAGCCCGAGCTCGTCGAGCGCCTTGCGGAGCTGGGCAAGGTTGGTGTCGGCGTTCTTGATGCCGGCCATCGAGGTCGGGCCGTTGATGCCCGGCATGATCTGGTTGAGGCTGTCGCCGGTGTTGTGCTGGCTGCCGTCGGGATCGCGCGACCAGAACACCAGCACGAACGGCTTGTTGCGGGCCTTGAACATCGGCAGCACCACCTTGGTGGCGACGTCGGCGAAATAGGCCTGCTGGGCGACATTGGCAGACGTAGTGCCGGGCGTCTTGGCATCGCCCGCCTTGGAATTGTCGCCGCGCGGCGGCGTAGCGGTTGGCAGGCCGGCATTGGTCAGCGCGTCCTTCACCTCGTCCGAGAGCGCGACGCCGTTCTTGCCGCCGGTGGAATCGTCGAACACGACCGAGTGCAGGCCGGGCTTTTCGGGCTTGTCGGTATGGTCGAACTGGTAGGTCGGGCCGACCTTGCCGATCGCCGCGGTGCTCAGCCCCTTGTCGCGCGCCATCTTCAGGATGGTGTCTTCGTTGAGATAGTTGCCCTTGAAATGCTCGTCGATGTCGCCGAGCACGGCGTCGTTCTCGATGAAGGGGACCACGGTATCGCCGGCGGGCGCCGAGGTATAGTTGGTCCAGATCGTGTTTGAGAACACGCCGGTATCGCCGAGATAATGGCCGGTCGACATCGCCGAGCCGTTGGCCATGGTGAAGGTCGGGAAGAGCGAATGCGGGTTCTTGAAGTTGACGCCCTTGTCGCGGATTTCGGCCATCGCCGGCGCCGTCTCCGGCGTGACCTTCAGCGCGCGAAGACCGTCCGGAATGAACAGGATCAAATTGCGGGGCGTGTTGTTCTCCGCCGAGGCAAGTCCGGTGGACAGGACCGTCAGTCCGGCGGATAGCAACACCAGTGAGCGGCGCATCGAATCTCTCCTGCAGTGAGGCAAATGGCCGCGATCACGGCTTCCAGCTTCGTTTAGTTTCGCTGCGTGACGGTCTTGTTACAAGAGCGCCGAGCCATGCAAGCCAGGCAGAGGAGGGGAACGCGGCAACACCTTCTGTGTCGTCTTGGACAAGGCCAGGACCCATTGCCACCGAACGTCTTTGCGAACGGCTGGTGCCCACATCGCGCCGCTGCCGTATGCGGGCAGGCCGGTGTAACTCATGTCTCGTGTCCCGGACGCGCTGCAACGCTCTTGGCGTTGCTGCGCAGAGCCGGGACCCAGAAGGCCACGGCACTCGCTGATACATGGGCCCCGGCTCTGCAGCGCACCGTCGAAGAGACGCTGCGCTGCGTCCGGGGCACGAGAGTGGAGTTTGGCGCACGCTGTTTCACACCGTCATTGCGAGCGGAGCGGACTTGTCCGGCGAAGCTTTGGCGAAGGCGGAAGCAATCCAGGATCTCTCCACTGTGGCAGTCTGGATTGCTTCGTCGCAAGGGCTCCTCGCAATGACGGAGTGTGGGACAACAGCGTCGCTGCATCGATTTGCATCTTCATTGCAGGCACGCCTTCGCAGCCTCGCGGCTGATCTCGCCCGAGCTTTGCGTCGGTGCCTCACCCTCAATTGAAAAGGGCGCAGGGAAGACCGGGTGCCGGCCGGGCACCCACGGTCCACTGTGCGAAAGCGTGTGCTTACAAGGATTGCACAGCGGCATACAGGTGAAGCCAAGCAACCGGCCTTCCCTGCGCAGTGGTTTTACGGCTTATGTCGTGCTCTCCCCGGGGAGCGATGCACTATTGCCCCCGTCGCCTTGTAGATGACTGATGCGCGTGCCCGGTTAGGCCGCACGTCACCGCAAGACTTGGCGTACAGACCCCGGACGCCAGGACGACACGATTTTGCCGTACGCGAACCGCACCCGTCGTTGGCGCGACGCTTTCGCTCACGGTTGCCCGCCCTGCGAAGCTCTTCGCGCCGGTGTGGTCCACGTCCACCGCCGCCCGGCCCGCGTTCGTGACGATCGCGATACGCCCCTCTTCGTTGGGCCGGAGTGCGCAAAATCTAACAAAAATCCGAATTCGAATAAAGAGAAATATTTCCCCGGTGCGCGGTTGACCCCGGGTTTGGGTGTGTCGCCCGTCCCAACGCAAGGGCTTGTGGGCGGGACGCCGTGACAGGCTCGATGGGCTGCGCAAGCAAGCGAGCCGCTGACGCGCGAAGGCCCACCGTCCCGTGTGGGACGGCGGGCCTCACGTTGCGCGGCTTTACCAGCGATAACGGCCGGTCAGCGTGCCGTTGTTGTTGCCGCCAGGGCCGACATCGCCCTGTGTCGAGCTCGGGGTCGGATGGTTGGTGCCGTTGTACGCGCCATAGGGTCCCGCGACATCCGGATAATATGCGCGCGGCTGAACCGGCTCATAGGCGGGCGCGCTGCTGTCCCAACCCACGCGCGGGCCGTTCCAGTCGTAGCCCTGGGCCGAAGCGGCTGCGGTACCCGCGATGAGTGATGCCGTGATCAGGCACAGGAGTTTTGACTTGTTCTGCATTGGAGATGCTCCTTGCTTGTGTCGGGAGCCAACGGTTGCGCTGCGGGAGCGTTCCGGTCGTATTCGGCAGGCGTGATCAACTCCGATCAACTGGTTATGAAGCGCACGCCACGGAACGAAGGGGCTTGAATCAGACGGGAAACGGGCCTTCTGCCGCACCGGGTTCCCCGTTAATCGCGTGCCTTAACCAATAATTAATTATACGTTTGCGGGCGGGCGACAGCCCGGCCTAGCGTGCAGTGGGGAGCCGCTATTCGAAGCCAAAACGAGTTGGTGCGTATCATGATGTCCAGATCATATGGGGCGCTGTTCGCCTCGCTCAGCGCCGCCGCGCTGCTCCTTACTCCCACTGATAGTTCTGCCAGGCCTGCCGGCGCCGCGCCGCACGGCGCAGCCGCGGGCCCTGGAGGTGCGATGGCGCGCGCGCCGATCGGGCCGGGTGCCCGGTTTCACCGTCGCAGCAATCCCTGGGTCTATTGGCCCGGCGGCGGCGGGTTCTTCAATGACGGTGCGAGCTACGGCCAGCCTAACGGCGATACAACTCATTCGTTCTCGGGCGACGTGCGCTACACCTATTCGTACGACATTCCATGGGATTGGACGCATCGCTTCCCGCCGAACGTCGTGCCGTCCGACCGGCCCTATGTGCCGAGCTGTCCGACGGAGCAGGTGACGGTGCCCGGCCGCGGCGGCACTGAACACACCGTCAACATCACGCGCTGTTACTGAATTAGCCCAGTTCGAAGCTAGTCACGCCGAAGACGCGGTCGACGCGCAGCGGCGGGACGGGGCCGGTGTACATCCGCGCCGTCTCGAATACCGGCTCGAGCCCGAGTGACTCTGCGAGCGCAATCGCCTCGCGGTTGACGGCGGGGACATCGAGGAAGATCTCGCCACCTTGTGCGCTTCCGAGCAACGCTTGCACGACCGCGTCCGCCGCTGCGCGGTCGTCGGCAACGAGCGGGCCGATCTTGTGGCCGGTCCGGCACGGCCGGATCACGCCCCAAGCGGCCAGCCTGCCGTCGCGCAGCAGTGCCCGACCAATATGTCCTGGTGTGTCGATCCACGCGCGCAGGAAAGTGCTGCGTGCGGCGGGAAACACGGTGGCATCATCGGCTTCGATGATCGCGAATGGGATCTCGCCGAGGGCGACGATGTCGGCCAGCGATTTCGCTGGCGCGGCCACGACGGCGCCATAGCGGATATTGGCATAGGCAAGCTGGAATCCGGATTTCCTGTAATTGTCCTGCTGGGCGACCACGCCGTCAAGCCCGATCACGCGACCGCCTGCATGCGCGATCGCCGCCTTCCAGATGCGCAGGCCGTGGCCCTTGCTGCGAAAACTATCGCGTACGATGTAGAAGCCGAGGAAAGCAAAGCGGTCGTCGTAGTTGACGCAGGAGACGGTTGCGACCGGCTCGCCGTCGATCTCGCCGACGAAGAAGCCGTGCGGATCGGGGATCGCAAAGCACGCCGCGTCGGCAAGGCCCGGATTCCAACCTTCCGCCGCGGCCCAGTCGATGGCGAGGGCGATTTCTTCGGGACGTAAATTGCGAATCTGCAAATCGCTCATGACGGATGCTCTCGGCGGTGGACCTGACGGCAGGTCCGGCGGTAGAAGGCCTCATGACGGGGCGGGCCTCGTGGTTCGGTTCGACGATATCAAAGGATGATCGATTATGGCGGAGAAGGTTGCACTCGTCACCGCGGGCGGCAGCGGCATGGGGGCAGGGGCCGCGCGGCGGCTCGCAGCGGACGGATTTCGCGTCGCGATCCTGTCCTCCTCCGGCAAGGGCGAGGCGCTGGCGGCCGAGCTCGGCGGCTTCGGCGCCACCGGCTCGAACAAGTCCAACGACGATCTGAAGCGCTTCGTCGACGGCGCGCTGGCCAAATGGGGACGCATCGACGTGCTCGTCAACAGCGCCGGCCACGGCCCGCGCGCGCCGATCACCGAGATCACCGACGAGCAATGGCATGCCGGCCTCGACACTTATCTACTCAACGTGATCCGTCCGACCCGGCTGGTGACGCCGGTGATGCAGGCGCAGAAGAGCGGGGCCATCATCAACATCTCGACCGCCTGGGCGTTCGAGCCGAGCGCGATGTTCCCGACCTCCGCGGTGTTCAGGGCCGGCCTTGCCGCCTTCACGAAGATCTTCACCGACACCCATGCGGCCGACAACGTCCGCATGAACAACGTGCTGCCGGGCTGGATCGACAGCCTGCCGCAGACCGATGCGCGCCGCGACAGCGTGCCGATGCAGCGCTACGGCAAGGTCGAAGAGATTGCCGCGACGGTCTCGTTCCTGGCTTCCGACGGCGCGGCCTACATCACCGGCCAGAACATCCGCGTCGATGGCGGGCTGACGCGCTCGGTTTGAGCGCGGCGCCGCCTCAATGTGAAGCGACGAGCCGGGCCAGTTCCGGCAGGATCCTGTAGCGCGCGATCTCGTGCGGATATTCGCCGCGATTGGCGAGCAGGACGAGGCCGAGCCGCCGCGCCGGTACGAGCCCGATATAACCGGAGGCGTTGTTGAGGCCGCCGGGCTTGTCGACGACGGTGACGCCGGGAAGGTGCACGCTTTCCCAGGCCATACCCTGTCCGAATTTCTCGTCGACATGGAAGGCCTCGCGCTGCGTCATCCGCAGCGCCTCGCGCAGATGCGGGTCGATCGCGCGGCCGTCGATGGCGGCTGCGACGAAGGTCGCAAGGTCGCGCGCCGAGGAAAACATCTGGCCGGTGCCGGGAAAATCGAAATAGCTCTGCTGGTTGCCGATCGGGCCGACCGCCATGCGCTGGTCCGAATAGCCCTGGACGGCGCGCCGCATCCAGGCTTCGTCCATAACGGCGCGGTTGTCTTCGCCGCGCGCGGGCAGGCAGGTCGCGCTCATGCCCAGCGGCTTGAGGATGCGCTGCTCGAACAGCGGCGCGATCGGCATGCCGTAGCGGCGCTCCAGCACGAGCTGAAGCAGCACGTAGCCGGCATGGGTGTAGATGCGCTGCCGGCCGGGTGCGACGCCGGAGCCGGGCGCAAAGGCGTTCAGCATGGCGATGAACTGGTCGCGCGTGAACTGCTCGTCCGGCCAGGGCGGATGATCTGTCGGCAGCAACAGGCCCGATGTGTGCGTGGCCAACTGGCCGACGGTCACCTGGCGGATGTAGTCGCCGCTCAGCTCGGGCAGGTATTTTGGCAGGCGATCGTCGAGCCGCAGCTCGCCGCGCAGCGTGCCGAGCGCCACGAGCGTGGCCTCGAACGGCTTTCGCAAGGAGGCGAGATTGAACAGCGTGTCCGGCGTCACCTTCCGTTTGGCCGCATCATCGGCAAAACCATAGGTGAAGAATTCGACATGGCTGCCGGCATAGAGCGCGGCGGCGAGGCCGCCTGCATGGTCCGGCATCACCGTCGGCGCCAGATGGTTCGCGACGATGTCGCGCATCTGCGCGATCATGTCGGAATCCGCCAAGCTGCGGCGGGGCCAGGCAAGGGCGAGTGGAACGAGCGCGGCCCGGGCGAGCGCTCGCCTTGTGAGATGCGATGAGGTGACAAAGGACACGGCACGGCTCTGACGCAAGATGTGATGCGCCCCCGGGACCCTTCTTAACGTGAACCGCCGGGCGTCCCAATTCACGATTGCGTTGCAGGAAACCGCCGCACGGCCTGCGGCGAAATAACTTAGCCATGTAGCTAACGATTATTGACAACGGTTGGCCGGGGGTCTATAGTTAGCTTCATGGCTAACCAATCATCCCGGCTCGACCAGGTCTTCTCCGCGCTCGCCGATCCCACCCGGCGGGCGATCGTGATGCGGCTCTGCGCAGGCGAGGCATCGGTCGGCGAGCTCGCTGACCCCTTCGACATGGCGTTGCCGAGCTTCATGAAACACATCCATGTGCTGGAGACGAGCGGGCTCGTGCTGTCGGAGAAGTCCGGCCGTGTGCGCACCTGCCGCCTCAGCCCGAATGCGCTGCTCGGCGCGGAAGATTGGTTCCAGCAGCAGCGCGCGATCTGGGAGGCGCGGCTCGACCGGTTCGAAGCCTATGTGATGAAGCTCAAGAAGGAGAGGGCGGCTGCCAAGCGGCCGTCCCGTACAAGCAAACGGAAAGGTTCCGAGTGATGACGAATTCCGCCAATCCAGCCCTGTCGCAATGGTCGCTCGACCGCGAGATCGTGATGTCGCGCGTGATCGACGCGCCGCGTGATCTGGTGTTCGAGGCCTGGTCCGACCCGAAGCACCTGCCGCAATGGTTCGGGCCGAAGGGCTTCAAGGTCGAGACCTTCGAGATCGACGTGCGGGTCGGCGGCGTCTGGCGCTTCAACATGATCGGCCCCGACGGCACGGTCTATCCCAACCGCATGCGCTTCCGCCGCATCGAGCGGCCGTCGTTGATGGAGATGGATCACGGGCTCGACCAGGACGACGATCCCGGCATGTTCCGCTTTACCGTCACCTTTGCTGAGCAGAGCAACGGCAAGACCGTGCTGATGATGCGCCAGCTGGCTTCCAGCACCGAGCAGCGCGACGGCATGATCGGCTTCGGCGCCGTCGAATACGGCTACCAGACGCTGGACAAGCTGGCGGCGTATGTGGCGGCCATGAAGCGGTGAGAGGATCTTCGTCATTCCGGGTCGCTGAATCCTGCGCCCGGAATGACGGTCCCATAGGTTAGCGCAGTTCTTCGGAGGACCAGCAGGCAGCGCCGCGGGGGCTCCTGCGGCAATCGGCTTGGTCAGTTAGTTTAGGAACAACCGTCCGTTCTCCCCGGTTGCTGGAACGAAGCCAGTCAAACGGAGGACAGGAAAATGGCTAACGAAGCCCGCGATACGTTCGTGGTCGGACTACGCAATGCGCATGCGATGGAAGTGCAGGCGCGCGAGCTGATGGAGCGCCAGTCGGAACGGCTGGACGACTATCCCGAGGTCAAGGCGAAGGTCACGATGCACCTTCAGGAGACCAACGAGCAGCTCAAGCGACTGGAACAGTGTCTCCAGGCTTGCGGGGAGAGCACGTCCAGCCTGAAGGATACGGCGCAGTCCGTCATGGCCAACATGATGGCGATGGCGCATTCGGTCGCGGACGACGAGATTCTCAAGAACACCTTCGCCAACAATGCGTTCGAGAATTTCGAGATCGCCGCGTACAAATCGCTCCTGACGCTCTGCGACCCCGCCGGTGCGCCGGAAGCCAAGCCGCTGCTCGAAGCCTCACTGAAGGAAGAGCAGCGCATGGCTTCCTGGATCGACTCCAACGTCGAGAAGGTGACCATGGAGTACCTGACGCACCAGCGCCAGGCGGCCTAAGTCTCCGCGTTCCTCGTCGCGATCTAGCCACCGGCGCGTCGACGCGTCCGGTCGCTTTGCGCGCGCTCAGCCGGGTCATGCATCCAAGGGATAGGAACGATTGCCTCCCTCCGGCTTTGGCTGGTCTTGACGCACATCATCTTCAGCGACTATCGCAATCCCGCTGCCGAGCAGGCCTACGAGATCGCCTGGGACTTTCTGGCGCGGACCGGTGCCATTAGGGATGAATTCGAGGCCTGCGTGTTCCTGGCGCAGCGGATCACCACGATGGTCGAGGAGGGACAGGCCAACCGCATCCGCATGGCCAATCGCGCGATCTCCGAATATCAGCACCATGTCGAGGAAGCGGATGAGTACATTCGCAGCGGCGGCCGCCGCGCGGAAGGCATTGAGCACCGCTCCGATGAGGCCGCGCGTGTTCATTCTTTCGCTTCGTCCGTGATGATGTCCCCGAGCTTCTGCCAGCGCTGGCCGTCGAATTGCACCATCTGGAACTGCTTGTTGACGCGGTAGTCTGTCGGACTGGTCGTGACCGAGATCCCCGGCAGGGTCAGGTCGAGTTCGACGTTCTTCAGGCTGGCCGCTTGCCGCATCACGTTCTCGCGGGTGAGCTCGTCGCCGCACTGCTTCAGCACCTGCACCAGGAGCTGAGCGGTGATGTAACCGTAAATGTTCAGGTTCGAATCCCTGTCGCCCTCCGGGTAGTACTTCGTCATGAAGGCGAGATAGCGCTTCATGCCTGCATCGTCCTTCCATTCGGGATCGGCGGCGTCCTTGACGTAGCCGACGCTCACGATGCCTTTGGAGTTTTCGAGGCCTGCCGGCTTCAGCACCGCGCTGACCGAGGAGGCGTTGATGTCGATGATGTGCAGCGGTTTCCAGCCGATCTCGGCGACCTTCTTGATCGCCTGCGCTGCTTGTTTCGGCGTGGTGGCGCTGAACAGCACATCGGCGCCGGCATCCTGACAAGGACGTGTTTCATACCCGATTTCCCCCTTACTCGCCTTTGAGGCCTGCGTCGCGGATCAGCTTGGTCCACTTCTGCGTCTCGCTGTCGATGAACTGGCCGAACTCGGCTGCGGAGCCGGGTCGCACCTCGAGTCCCTGTGCGGTCAGCTTGTCCTTGATCGCGGGCACGGCGAGCGCGCGCAGCACCTCGGCCTGGAGCTTGTCGACGATGGCGCGGGGCGTCGTCGCAGGCGCCATGAAGCCGTACCAGCCGGCCGCAGCGACATTGGGAAAGCCTTGTTCGCGCAAGGTCGGCGCCTGCGGGTACAGTGCGCTGCGCTCCGGTGAGACGACGCCAAGCACGGTGAACTTGCCGCTCTGGATATAGGGCAGCGCGGTCGGCAGCGCCGTCAGCGTGGCGTCGACGCGGCCGGCGAGCAGCTCGGTATAGGAGGCGGCATCGCCGCGGAACGGGATGTTGAGGCCTTTGACCCCGGCGTCGCGGAATAGGAGCTCGCCGGCAAGATGCGGCTGCGAGCCGGCGCCGGGTGAGGCGAAGGTGAGACCATCCGGCTTCGCTTTGCCGTAGGCGATCAACTCGGGCAAGGTCTTGAACGGCGCGTCTGCGCTGATGATCAGGAACAGCGGCGCGACGACGACCATTGCGACAGGCTGCAGATCCTTGCGCTCGTAGGTCAGCTTGCCGAACAGCGCTTCGGCGGTGGCGTAGGGGGCCGCGACATAGAGGAAGGTGTAACCATCGCTAGGTGCATGCGCGACCATGTCGTTGGCGATGCGCGTGCCGGCGCCCGGCTTGTTTTCGACGATGAACTGCTGACGCAGGCTGCGGCCGAACTCTTCGGCGAGCAGGCGCAGCGAAATGTCGTTGGAGCCGCCCGGTCCGTAGGGCGAGATCAGCCGCACCATGCGCGAGGGCCAGGCGTCTTCGGCACGTGCCGTGAAGCTCGAGCCGGCGGCAACGCTTGCTGCGATGGTGCCGAGCACGGTTCGGCGTGTGACCTCGAATCTTGCCACTGTGTGGTCCTCCCTTGATTTTTTTTGGTTTGTTTTGAGCTTGCGACGTCAGATCACCTTGCGTTGGGTAAGCCTTTCGATCTCGGCCTCTGAAAGACCGAGTCGCCGGGCCGGTCGCGGCACGGCCCGTCCTGTCCGAAGGCGGTGGTGCGCAGGATGACGAGGCGCGGTTGGATCGACCACAGCATCTCCTTGGAAAGCCCCCAGCGATCGAGCGTTCCCGGGCGGAAATTCTCGATCAGCACGTCGAACCGCGGAAGAAGCTCCTTGAACAGCGCAAGCCCATCCGGCGTCCGCAAATCGAGCGTGGCGAGCTTCTTGTTGCGGTTGGCAGCCTTCCACCACAGCGGCTTGCCGTCCTTGAACGGCGGAAACGACCGCACGCCGTCGCCTTGGCCGGGCATCTCGAGCTTGAGCACGTCGGCGCCGTAGTCGGCCAGCAGGGTCGCAGCGAACGGCGCGGCGATGATCGTCGCGATGTCGAGAACCTTCAAACCCTCGAGCGGGCCAGCCATGTCATTCCCTTGCGCTTATGATTTTCTTGTTTTGCGAGGCGGCGCGGCTGGTGCCGTCTGTCCGACAATGGTGCGGATGCTGTCGGCAAGCGCTGCGATGCGCGGCCCGATCTCGCGCTCCAGCTGCCCCGGCTCGAGCCGGAAGGCGGGAATGCCGCAATTGATCGAGAAGGTCTGCCCGGGTCTCGCTTGCGTGAAACAGCGGGGCGGCGACGGCGTGGATCGAGGCCATGTACTCGCCCCAGCAGGTGCAGAAGCCGCGGCTGGCGCATTGCGCGAGGCCGGCGCGGTACTTGTCTTCGAAGGCCGCCCACAACTCGGAATCTTCCGCGGCAATGCGCCGCTCGAGTCCTGCCGCGTCCGCCGCCGGCAAGGTCGCCGCTGCGGCGCGGCCCATCGCCGTCATCACGACCGGAATGGGCATGCCGATGTCGGGAACGTGAGGACCGACGTCGCCAGAGCGTGCGGTCTCGACGTAGATCATCGAGGTCGCGTCGAGCAGTCCGATCGAGACCGTGCCGCGCACGCTCTGCGCCAGCTCCTGCATCATGGGACGCGCGAGCTGACGGAACTGCATGTCGGCGAGGAGCGGATGCGCCATTCGCAAGGCCCGCGCCCCGACGCGGTATTTGGCGCGCTCTGCGTCGTAGCGAAGGTAGCCGAGCTCGGCGAGCGTGTGCGTCAGCCGCGCCACCGTCGGTCGCGGAATGCCGGTGAGCGTCGACAGCTCCATGTTGCCGAGCTGCGTTGCGCCGGCCCTGAAGGCTTCGAGCACGACGAGGCCCTTGGCCAGCGTCGTCGCGAACGCGGCGTCATCTGCGCTCTCGGCGAGCACTGCCGCGGCGGAGGAGGAGGCGAGGGATGGTTTCGATGCGGTCCGGGCCATGCGGGTTTAATGAACTCGGCCGCGCTATTTGTCCAATAGATTCATGAAGCAGGCATTTTAGTCCACTATGCGGACACATGCGGTTTCCGCGGGCGGGCTCACACGCGCTAGGAAATGCGCCGTCGCGCACAGATTTTTGTCGCGATTCCGTGGTGTCTCGTGACAGGATTATTACGAACAGATGTCACGTCGATTACAGCGGAGCGAATTCATGTTGCAGTGGCAGGCACGGTCAAATCCCCTCGCGTGGTGGTGGGGGTCTCTGACGCTGGTCAGCGCTGCCAACATCCTCGTCTGGTTCATGCTGTACCGCGAGTTCTATCCGACCGTTGCCGGCAGCGTCAGCGGCGGCTCGGATATCGGGCTGATGTTCCTGCTTTGCGCCGGCTATGTGTTCGGCTGCGCCTTCCGCTCGGTGCTGCCGCGCGCCGACGTGCAGCGCATCTGTCTGTTCGATACCTGGCTGTCGAGCGTGTTCGTCGGCCGCACGGTCGCGACCGTCGCCGAACTCTGCTTCGCCGCGCAATGGGCGATCATCCTGCATCAGCTCGGTCAGATGACGGGCGCGGAGACCGCGGTGAACATCGCGCTTCTGATCGTGCCGATCATCATCATCGCGGAGTGCTTCTCCTGGTACGCGGTGGTGACGACCAACTTCCTCTACAATGCGATCGAGAATTCGCTGTGGGCCGTGACCTTCTTCCTCGCCGGCATCGCGCTGTGCCGTTTGATGCCTGAATTCCAGGGCGTGGTGCGCTGGGCGCTGATGTCAGGTATCGTCGGCATCGCCTGCTTCCTCGCCTTTCTCATCACCGTCGACGTGCCGATGTATCTGAGCCGCTGGCGGGCAGGGCACGCCGAGGGCAACGAGTTCCTCGGATTTTTCGAGGGCCTGCGTGACGTTGCCACGCGCTGGGTCGTGACCCACGACGTCGCGCATTGGAGGGGCGAGCTGACCTGGATGTTCCTGTATTTCAGCGCCGCGGTGTGGTCGAGCCTCGCGCTCTGCGCGCTCTACGCGATGGAAGGCTATCTGGCGCGCTATCTCGCCTGAGCTTACTTGCCGACCAGGCTGCACTTGCTGCGGTCGAGCGGACGGAAGGCCTGGTCGGGCGGAATGGTCGCGACCAGCTTGACGAAATCCCACGGCCCCTTGGATTCCTCGGGCGTCTTGACCTGCACCAGGTAGAGATCGTGCACCATGCGCTGGTCCTCGCGAATGCGACCGTTCGGCGTATAGGCGTCCGACACCGGCGTCGCCTTCATCTTCGCCATCACGGCCGCGCTGTCGTCCGAGTCGGTATCCTTCACGGCTTGCAGATAGTGGCGCACGGCAGAATAGACGCCGGCCTGGATCTGCGACGGCATCGCCTTGCGACGGGCATAGAACGCATCGGAGAATTTCCGTGCCGCCGGCGAGACGTCCTCGAAGAACGAGGTCACGATGAGGTCGCCACGCGTCGCCTTAAGACCAACGGATTCGATGTCGACGTTCTGAAACGACATCGGCACGATCTTCATCCCCTGGGCGGCGAGCCCGAATTCCTCGGCCTGCTTGATCGCGGTGGCGTTGTCGCCGGCAACGTTGATGGCCAGGATTTTGGCGCCTGATGACTGCGCCTGAAGCAGGAACGAGCTGTAATCGGGTGTGCCGAGCTGGGCTTTCACGCCGCCGGCAACCCTGCCGCCGAGCGCGGCGATGCGCTCCCGCGCAGTCGCCTCGATCGAATGACCGAAGGCGTAATCACCTGTGATGAAGAACCAGGGATCCTTGCTGGTCTGCATGATGCCGGAGACGACGGCCGTCGCAGTGGAGTAGGCGTCCTGGGTCCATTGCACGCTGGTCGGCGCGCATGCTTCGTCCGTGAGCTGGTTGGCGCCGGCGCCGGAGATCAGGAATATCTTGCCGTTGCCGCGCACCAGCTCCTGCACCGCCAGCGCCGCGCCGGAGCTGCCGCCATCGGCGACCGCCTGGACACCGTCGCTGAACCATTTGCGGGCGAGCGATGCCGCAAGATCCGGCTTGTTCTGATGGTCGGCTTGCAGGATCTCGATCGGCTTCCCGTTGATCTTGCCGTCGAATTCCTCGGCCGCCATCCGCGCCGCTTCGACCGAGCCAGGCCCCATCGCGGTCGCGAACACGCCGTTCATATCGGTGAGAACGCCTATGCGAAGCGCATCGCCCTTGATCTCTGCGCGCGCAGTGGAGCCTGCGACTGCCATCATGATCAGCAGCAGGGCAGTGGATGTCGTTCGGACGGGGGCCATGGCGTTTCCTGTTTCTATCGTTGCTTGATCGGTGCTTGTGTTCAGGCCGGTTCGGCGATGACCTTGTTGCGCAAGGTTCCGATGCCGGAGATTTCGACCTCGACGGTGTCGCCTGGACGCATCCACAAAGGCGGCGTGCGCTTCGCGCCGACGCCGCCGGGCGTGCCCGTCACGATGACGTCGCCGGGGACGAGCGGGCAGATCGTCGAAACGTAGGCGATCAGCTCGGGGACGGCGGTGATCAGAAGATCTGTCGTGGTGTTCTGGACCACCGTGCCGTTCAGCCGTGTCTGCAGGGTGAGTTTCGACGGGTCGGGGATTTCGTCTGCCGTCACGAGCCACGGACCAAAACTGCCGCTCTCGGCAAAGGTCTTGCCCGAGAGGAACTGGCTGGTGTGGCGCTGCCAGTCGCGGATGCTGCCTTCATTGTAGCAGGAATAGCCGGCAATGTAGTCGAGGGCGCGGCTCGCGGCGATGTGGCGGCCCGCCTTGCCGATCACAAGCGCAAGCTCGCCTTCGTAATCGAAATCATCGCTGACTTCAGGCTTAACGAGGGGCTGGAGATGTCCGACCTGACTGCAGGGGAAGCGGACGAACAGGGCCGGCTTCTCAGTGACGGTGCGCCCGGTCTCGGCGACGTGGTCGCGGTAGTTCAGACCGACGCAGATGATCTTGCCGGGATCGGGTATCACGGGGGCGAAGGTGATCTTGTCGAGCGGATGGTCGGATGCCGTGGACGCGACCAGCTCTGCCGCCTCGGCAACGCGACCCGTTTCGAACAACCGCCGCAGCGTGGTGCAGGGCACCATGCGCGTGCCGAGATCGACGACGCCGTTGTCCTTGACGGCTCCGAAGGAGGCGCGGCCGTCGACGATGAAAGAGAGCAGCTTCATTGGAGATCCTTGAGGCGTGTTGGGGTCAGGCCGCGGACGGCACGTAGGCTGGAGGCGTGATGACGGTGATGAGCCGGTCGAGTTCGGCATCGTTGCGGGCGGTCCCGCGGACGTAGCGGTCGGGGCGCACGAGCGCGGCGGTGATACCGTGCTCGCGAAGCCAGGGGCCGATGCCTTCAGCATCGCCGGCCGTCAGGACTTTGACCCCAGCCTGTGAAAGTGAGGCGCTCGAGGGGAGTGTGGCCGCGCTCTCTACGAGCAGGACATGGCTGTAGCCGGTCTCATCGTCGCTAGGGCGGCTGTCGGCCAAGGTGAATTGCGGTGCGAGATGTCCGGCGAGAGGCAGATCGCCCAGCGCGAGTCCCGGGCCGAGCAAGGGCTTCTTCACTTCGAGCTTGACTGGTGCATTCTGGCGCTCTTGACCTGCAGCCAGGCCTGCTTCGATCGCCTTGGTGTTGATGACGCCGCCCAGACGGATCGCCAGTTCGATGAATTCGCGCACATGCGGCTGGCGCTCACTTTGATAGGTATCGAGCAATTCCGCGTTGGCACCGCCTCGAATGACCGCGCCGACCTTCCAGGCAAGATTGGCGGCGTCGCGGATGCCGGCGCACATGCCCTGGCCGAGGAAAGGCGGGGTCTGGTGCGCGGAGTCTCCGGCGATTAGCAGTCGATCATTGCGCCATCGCTGTGCGATGACGGAATGAAACGTATAGACCGCGGCGCGCTCGAGCTTGGCGTCGTCGGGCGTGATCCAGCGAGACAGCAGCTCCCAGACCTTTGTCGGCTGCGCGATTTCGTTCGAATCCTCGTCCCTGAGGACCGTGATCTCCCAGCGCCGTCTCGTGCCGGTGCCGCGGACATAGGTGGCCGGCCGGCGTGGATCGCAATGCTGAAGGCTGTAGTCGCCGAGGTCGTCGCGGTTCCGCTTGAGCAGCACGTCAATCACCAGCCAGCGCTCGTGAAAACCGAGATCGTCCATGCCGGAGCCGATGAGGCGGCGAACGAGAGAACGCGCGCCGTCGCAGCCGACGACGTAGCTGGCGCCGACCTCGGTGAGCTTTCCGTTGGAAAGGTCCTCGTAGCGGACGCGCGCGCCGGCCTCGTCCTGATCCAGCGCGAACACGTCGCAACGGCTGCGCAATGTGACATGCGGCCAGCGGGCGAGGCCGCTGATCAGCACGTCCTCCAGATCAGGCTGGTGGAAGCGGTAGCTGAGATTCCAGCCCATCGGTGTCAGCGTCTGCGGCCGCGACCAATCCAGCAGCATCTTGCCGTCAGCATCCAGAAAGTGCATTCCGGGGCTGAGAATGACATGCGGCAGGATCGCATCGGCAAGGCCGATGGACTGGAACACGCGCATGCATTCGTCGTCGAAATGCACCGCGCGCGGCAGATGATAGGTCTGTGCCTCGCGCTCCAGCACCAGCGTCCGCACGCCGCAGACGCCGAGCAGATTGGCCAGAGTGGCGCCAACCGGGCCGCGGCCGACGATCACGACGTCAAACTCTTCGAGCGCTAATTTATCTTGCATCGGCCATCTTTGTGCTTAGGCGCGCCGCCACTTCAACGCTTCCGCGCCGAGTGTCCGTTCAGCGGACAGATGGGCTTCGGGCGCCGATGTGTCGGCTGGGCAAGGCCCCCATGGTTAGCTCTTGCAATGAGCGCATAATCGCGTATATGTACATATGAACATATATGCAGGTGATCATGGCGAAAGCCAAAAGGAAGAGCACTGTGCCGTCGCGCCCGCGAGGGCGCCGTAGCAAGGATATGCCGGCTGGCCGCGAGGCGCTCTTGGTGGCAGCCACTCATGCGTTTGCCTGCCATGGTTTCGATGGCGCCGATCTGCGCAGCGTTGCCGCGGCTGCCAATGTCAGCGCCAATCTTGTTCGCGTGCATTTCGGCAACAAAGCTGCGCTCTGGGAGGCTTGCCTGGATCGAGTCGTTGCGATTGGGCTTCCGGCCATGGCCGGCGTCCAGGAGATCGCTTGCGATTCCGAGCGCCCGCTGAGTGAGCGGCTTTGCGGCGTGATCTCCGAGATCGCCGCCTTCTATGCTGCGCATCCGGACGTCAGGGATTTCGTCGTTCGGCACGCCGCGGAAGTGCCGGAGCGGGCCGTGCTGGTGTCGGATCGACTTCTGCGTCCGGCCTACGCGACGGTTCGTGAGCTTTTCTCCGCCGGTATTGAAGCAGGCATCGTTCGCAGCCGCCATCCCGCGCTGTTTTTTGCGCTTCTCAACGCTGCGCTGAATCAGCCGCCGGCCTTTCCGATGCTGCTGAATCGGATTGCTCCCGAGATCGACCCGGAAACTTCGCGCGATCTGCTCGTAGAGACGACGATTGCGACGTTCCTTCACCTTCCACGATGATGCTGGATGACATCGCCAGCCTTGCCAAACGCCGACGCGAGAAAGTGAGTATTCCTATGCAATTTCGTCTTGTTCTTGCCTTGCTGGGCGCAACGATCGCGCCGGCCCTGGCCCAGTCCGGCCCGAGCGAAGCCGACCAGCGGCAAGCCTGCATGGGAGACGCTCTTCGGCTTTGCGCCGCTTATGTTCCCGACCGGGACCAGATCAGGAGCTGCATGGCCGCTCAGCGAGATCAGCTCAGCCCACAATGCCGCGCCGTCTTTGATGCGTCCTCCCAGGCCTTGAATTCACAACGGCGTGCCGGGCCGAGAGCGCCCTAGGAGTCGATCGAGATGGCGGCCGCCGTTGCGCGCAGCGGTGCGACGAACGCCGCGACAGCTTCGTCGCGTGAAAGCGCTGACCGTATCCAGATGATCGAGATGCAGCCGAACACAACTTCATCGCGGATGATCGGAACGGCGATCGAGGCCGTCTTGGGATTGTACTCACCTTCGCTGCGGATGGCGTAGCCGCGCGACTGCGTCTCGGCAATCATCTGATCGAGGTAGCTTTGGTCGAGAAAGGGGCGGTCGTCGGCCTCGTCGATGCGGCGGAGATGGCCGACGATGAGGTCACGTTCGCGCGCGGGACAGGCGGCGAGATAGGCGCGGCCCGCCGACGTTCGCAGCATCGGCAGGCGCTTGCCGATCATGCCGCGGTCGATCGACAGTGGGCTGCGGGAATGCGTGGTTTCCTGCACTACCATCGCCGCGTTCTCGTAGGTCGAGAGATCGACCGGCCAGACCAGGGTCTTGTTGAGTTCGGCGAGATAAGGTGCGGCCGCCTGGCAGATCACCACGCCGGGATCGTAGCCATCGCCGAGGCTCAGCGCGAGCCGGGTCACGCGAAAACGATCGTCGCTCGCGCTACGGGCGACATAGCCGAGTTCCTCCAGCGTCTCGAGCAGGCGGTAGACGGTCGGGCGGGGCAGGTCGAGCGCGCGGGCGACATCGCCAGCGCGGATGCCGCCGGAGCGGTTGACCTCCTGCAGCACATCCAGCCCGCGCTTGAAGGCGCGGACGCCCTCCGATTGCCGCGGCTGTCCGTTCCGCGTCCGCTCCTTGGACACTTCGTATTTCCTCCCTTGTGGTGCACGGCTGCGCGATTATCGTCTTTGCGAACGCGAAGCGATTGCGGAACGTTACCGTAGGATCGTGCGCGGCCGGTATCAAGTTCGCCGCAGTGCAGCGGGTGCGATGGCTTTGGGAGAACGTCGATGGAAATCACCGCGCTCGGCTATATCGGGATCAACTCATCTCAGATCGACCAGTGGAGCCGGATGGCCACCGGGCTGCTCGGCATGCAGCAGGTCGATCGCGGCGGCAAGATGCGGGCCTTCCGTATGGACGATCGCAAGCAGCGGTTGATCGTCGACGGCAGCAGCGATGCCGGTCTCGCGGTGATGGGGTGGGAAGTTTCCTCAACCGCCGGGCTCGATCGATTGGCCGGGCGCCTGGAAAGTCATGGCGTGAAGGTCGCGCGAGCCTCGCGCGCGCTCGCGGATGAGCGGCATGTGACCGAACTGATCACGTTTGCCGATCCCGCCGGCAACCGGCTTGAAGCTTTTTGCAAGCCGGAGCTCGCAAGCGAGCCCTTCAGGCCCGGCAGGCCGATCTCGGGTTTTCGCACCGGTGCGCTGGGCATGGGGCATGTCGTGCTCAATGTCGAGGACGTCGAGGCGCTGCTGCCATTCTATCGCGATGTGCTTGGCTTCCACGTCTCCGATTTCGGCCTCAAGCCCTACGGGCTGTATTTCTTCCACGTCAATGGCCGTCACCATTCCTTCGCAATGGTTGGTTCCGGCCGGAAGGCGTTGCATCATTTCATGGTTGAACTCGGCAGCCTCGATGATGTCGGACAGGGCTACGACCTCGCGCAGTTGGACGAGGGGCGCATCGCTTATACGTTGGGCCGGCATACCAACGATCACATGACCTCGTTCTATGTGAATACCCCTTCCGGCTTCTTCATCGAATATGGCTGGGGCGGGCGCGTGATCGATCCGGAGAGCTGGCAGCCGCACGAGACCTTCGATGGGCCTTCGCTGTGGGGCCACGAACGACTCCATATGCCGGAAGAGCAGCGCAAACGCCTGCGCGACATGCGGCTCGATGCGGCCGCGCGCGGCGTCCGCGTCGCCGATCCGCACGTGCCGCCGCTGAACTGCGCCTGGCTGGACTCGGTCGTTGCGCGCGAGTGATCGCGGCGGCGCAGCTCAGGTCTCGCCGAGGTCTACCTCCGTCAGGATGCCCTGGCGCAGCGCCAGCCGGACCAGTTCGATGTCGGAGCCGACGCCGAGCTTGTCCTTGATCAGCGAGTGCAGGTTCGCCACCGTCTTCGGGCTGACGTGGAGCGTCTCGGCGATCTCCTCCGTCGTGTTCTCGGCGAGCAGCAGCCGCAGCACCTCGAATTCGCGCGGCGTCAGGACGTCGGCGGCCGAGCTCTCGCCGCTGATGCGGCTGAGCGCAAGCTCATGGTCGATGTCGGGGCTGATGGCGATCTTGCCGGCGAGCACGTCCTTCACCGCGCGCACCAGCGTCTCGGGCGGGCTGGTCTTGGTGACGTAACCCCGCGCACCGGCGCGGATCGCCTGCACCGCAAAGCCGGCATTCTCGTGCATGGTGAAGACCAGGATCCGCGCGGCCTTGTCCCATTGCCTGATGCGCCTGACGGCCTCGATGCCGCCGATGCCGGGCATGCTGAGGTCCATGATGACGAGATCGGGCGCCTCGGATTTGTACAGGCGATAGGCCTCCGCGCCGTCGGCGGCCTCGGCGACGACGCGCAGTCCCGGCTGCTTCTGGAGCACGGAGCGATAGCCCTCGCGAACGACGGAATGGTCGTCGACCAGCAGGATGGTCGCCTCGGTCCCGCTCATGCCGCGTGGTCCAGCGCAGGCCGATCGGCGGCTGCGAGCGGAATGAATGCGCGCAGCGCCGAACCATGGGGGCCGGACTCGAAGCTCAGCCGGCCCCGAAGCGCGGCGACGCGCTCGCGCATGCCGAGCAGGCCCATGCCGGATTTAGCCGCGGCATCGTTCGGCCGGCCGTCGTCCTCGATCGCGAGCGCGATCTCGCTGTCGGCCAGGGTCAGATGCAGGCTGACCTTCGTGGCGCCGGCGTGCTTGGCGGCGTTGGTGAGCGCCTCCTGCACGATGCGATAGAGATTGGCGCTGACGGAGGCAGGCACGCTGTCGAAGGCGCCTTCGAACCGGATCTCGAAGCGGGGCTGGCCGCGGCTGCGGCCGTTCCACCCCGATACCAGGCCTTCGAGGCTCGCGACGAGGCCGAGCTCATCGACATCGGGCGGCCGCAGCCGGAACAGCGCGCCGCGTAGCGTCTCCATCATGCCGGTCGCGGTGCGGGCGATGCCGTCGCACTCTCCCAGCAGGTCGGGGCAGTCCTGAGCCGCGGTCTGGCGGGTGGAGGCGGCGAGCGCGCGGATGGCGGCAAGCGACTGGCCGAACTCGTCATGCAGCTCGCGCGCCAGATGGCGGCGCTCCTCGTCCTGGAGCGCGATCAATTTCCGCGTCAGCTCGTTGCGTTCGGCAAGCGCGAGGTCGAGACTTTCGGCGAGGTGGTTGAAGACGTCGCGGATGGCCGAGAGCTCGGCGAGATCGAACGGCGGCAGCCGCGTCGTGAGGTCGCCGGCGGCGATGCGCTCGAGGCCGTCGCCGATCATGCGGGTGGGGCGCAGCGCGCGGGCGAGCGCGGCATAGACCAGCGCGCAGAGCAGCGGCAGCGCGATCGCAAGCGCGATCATCAGGCGGCCAGCCTCGTGCCAGGCCTCCGCCGTCTGCACGGCCGGATCGACAGTGACCACGGTCTCGCCGAGCTTGGCGCTGCGCACGATCACGGGCCGCGTCGCCTCGCGGCCGGGGTCGAACAGGCTGCGATAGAAGGCGGTAAAAAGCTGCGGCGGCGGGCTCGCCGGAGCCGGCGCGCCGCTACAGAAACGCTGGAGCATGTCGCCGCTCGCGCCACGGAAGCCAAGACACAGGCCGGGCGTCATGACGTAGGCCGACACGGGATCGAGGTTGGGGAAATCCGAGCGCGGGTTGGTCCCCCATTGCACCTTGCCCTGTTGAAGCTCCAGCGACTTCGCCACGATGGCTGCGATACCGTCGATGCGCGCATGCGCGGCGCGGTCAGCTGCAATCAGGAAATAGGCGGAGATCGCCGCAAAGCAGGCGGCCGATATCCCCGCCACCAGCAACGTCAGACGGACCTTGAGATCGAACCTCGGGCGGTTCCACATCGGCTTGCACCTGGTGCGAACGGGTTTGTTGCCCCGCATTAAAGGGCAGAACGCTGGCGGCGGGAAGCGTTCCTGCTTTACGGCAATGCAACGTCGTGAAATTTTCCCGGTATTGATCGGGACAGCCACGGCTGCATGGCAATATGGGGCCCGTCCAGATTTGCGGCGCCGCTCATCCCATGAGGCCCGTTCATGCATCGCTCCCGGCTGATTCTTTCTGCCCTTCTCCTCTTTGTCCTGTCTCATTTGCCGGTCCACGCCCAGGCCCTCATTGGCGTTGCCTTGGACGATTTCAGCTATACCGACACGTCGGGTGAGCCGACCAATCAGACCGCTGCCCATGAGCGGCGGCTGGCGGCGTTCATGGCCGCGCTCCGACGGGATATCGGCGAGGCTGGGCGCTATCGGCTGGTGCCGTCGGCCCAGGACGGTGCGGCGTTCAAGATCATCGGTGGCATCCAGAAGACGAGCACGCTGGTGCAATGGGCCAAGGTCGCCGTGATCGACGTCAGCGCCAAGCAGCTCGTGATGGACAAGCTCTACTCCTTCCGCGGCGACAGTGACGAAGCATGGGAGCGCGCCGAGATATTCCTGTCCCGCGAGATCATGGCCGCGCTCGGCACGCAGGCGCCGGTTGCGCTCGCCGTGTTCGACTTCGAGCTCGAGGACGTGACGGCCGCCTCGGCGGGCGCGTCAGCCGCGTCCGACGCGTCACATCTCGCCGAGGTCACCGGCGGGGTGCGCGAGGCGCTCGGCCAATCCGGCCATTACCGGATCGTCGACGTCGGCGAAGCGGCGGCGAAGGCGGGGGCCTTGCGGGATTGCGGCGGCTGCGAGGCCGTCATTGCGCAGAAACTCGGCGCCGACCAGTCGTTGATCGGGGTGGTGCGCCGGGTCAGCCGCACCGAATACACCATCGGCTTCCAGCTTCGCGATGCCAGGACCGGCATGGTGCTGGCGCGCGGCGACAGCGGCTTGCGCCTCGGCGCCGACTATTCCTGGAAACGCGGTGCCGTGCGGCTGGTCCAGGAGCGGCTGATTGAGAGCCTGCAGGCCACCGACGCTAGAAAGTGAGCTGCACCTTCATCGACTGCGAGCGGTCGCTGGCGAGCTCGAACGCGGCGACCGCGTTCTCGAACGGCATGGTCGCCGTGATCAGCGGCTTGACGTCGATCAGGCCTTCGCCCATCAGCCGCACCGCCAGCTCGAACTCGGGATCGAAGCGGAAGGTGCCGCGGAGCTGCAATTCCTTGGCGACAATGGTGTTGATCGGCAACGTCATGTCGCCGCCGAGGCCGAGCTGCACCAGCGTGGCGCCGGGCCTGAGCACATCGAGCGCGGTGCGCAGGGCGACCTGATTGCCCGAGGCTTCGAACAACGTGTCGAACACGCCCTTGCCGGTGCGCCAGGGATCGAGCGCGGCGGCGTTGGCCGCGACGTTGATGGCGTGCGTCGCCCCGAGCTTTCTGGCGACCGCGAGGGGCGCCTCGGCGACATCGGTCACCACGATCTCCGATGCGCCGCCGAAGCGCGAGACCAGGATCATCAGCGCGCCGATCGGGCCGCAGCCGGTGATCAACACGCGCTTGCCGAGCAGGGGCCCGGCCTGCTTGCCCGCATGCAGGCACACCGCCAGCGGTTCGGCGACCGCGGCTTCGGCCAGCGACAGCTTGTCCGCGATCGGCACGGCCTGCGTCGCATCGACCGTGATGAATTCGCGAAAGCCGCCCTGAACATGGGGGAAGCGCATTGCGCTGCCGAGGAAGCGCATGTCGAGGCACTGATTGCGCATGCCCTCCTGGCAATGCAGGCACTGGCCGCACGGCCTGCTCGGATTGACCGCAACGCGCGTGCCCGGCCTCACGCTGGTGACGCCATCACCGACGTCGGCGACCACGCCGGCGATCTCATGGCCCAGCGCCATCGGCTGCTGGATGCGGACGACGCCGAAGCCGCCATGGTGGTAATAGTGCAGGTCGGAGCCGCAGATGCCGCCATTGGCGATTTTGACGCGGACCTCGCCCGGCGCGGGAGCCGCATCCGGATAGCTATCGATCCGCAAATCTTTCGGTGCATGGATGACGACGGCGCGCATGGGCTTGCCCTCTCGTTGGAGCTGCGATCACATCGCGGCGATCATGCCGCCATCGACATAGATGATCTGACCGTTGACGTAAGTGGAGGCGTCGGACGCCAGGAAGATCGCGGCGCCGACCAATTCGTCCGGCTTGCCCCAGCGCTTGGAGGGGATGCGGCCCATCAGCCAATTGTTGAAATCGGCGTTGTTGACCAGCGCCTCGTTCAGGTCGGTGAGCATGTAGCCGGGGCCGATCGCATTGGCCTGGATGCCGTGCTGGGCCCATTCCACCGCCATCGAGCGTGTCAGGTTCTTGATGCCGCCCTTGGCCGCCGTGTAGGGCGCAATGGTCGGGCGGGCAAGCTCGCTGCCGAGCGAGCCGATATTGATGATCTTGCCGTGCTTGCGCGGGATCATGCGCTTGGCCGCCTCGCGGCCGATCACGAAGGCGCTGGTGAGATTGGTCTCGATCACCTTGCGCCATTCGTCGGTGGTGAATTCCACCAGCGGCTTGCGGTGCTGGATGCCGGCATTGTTGACGACGATGTCGACGGCAATGCCCTTCTTGTCGAAGTCGTTGAACGCCGCGACGATCGCGGGTTCGTCGGTGACGTTGAACGCGGCGCCCTCGGCCTGATGCCCGGCGGCGCGAAACTCGGCGACGGCCTGCTCGACTCGCTCAGGGTCGACGCCGTTGATGATCAGCTTCGCGCCGGCCTTGGCCATGCCTTCGGCGATGGCGCGGCCGAGGCCGCGGGAGGAGCCGGTCACGAGCGCAGTGCGGCCGGAAAGATCGAAGAGGGCGGTGCTCATCTCAGAAAATCCTCAAGCGTTGGAGCGGCGCACGGTGAGATCGGTGCGCTCGAAGACGGCGGGCAGAAGGTCGACGCCGAGGCCGGGACCTTCCATCGGGAAGACATAACCGTCCTTGATCACGGGCATCGTGGTGACGAGCTCATTGTACCAGCCTTTGTAGAAGGCGCGCACGGATTCCTGGATCAAGGTGTTGGGCTGGCTGAACGACATGTGGATGGCGGCGATGAAGCCGATCGGGCCGATGCAATCGTGCGGGGCGAAGGGGCGGTGATAGGTCTCGGCCATCGCCGCGATCTTGCGGCCCTCGGTGAGGCCGCCGGTCCAGCACAGATCCGCCATCACCACATGCATGGCGTCGCGGTCGAGCATGTCCTTGTAGGGGAAGCGTGAGCCCAGCGTCTCGCTGGCGCAGACCCAGACGTCGGTCGACCGGGCATATTCGGCCAGTGCCTGCGGCGAGTTCATCCGGATCGGGTCCTCGTACCAGGTCGGCTTGTAGGGCTCGAGGGCGCGCGCGATCTGCTTGGCGGTCGGCAGATTCCACAGCGAGTGGAGCTCGACCATGATCTCCATCTTGTCGCCGACGGCTTTGCGGATCTTCTCGAACGGCTCGATCGCCTGCTTCATCTGGGCAGTGGTGATGTAGAGGCCCTTGTTCTCCTGCGCCGCCGGATCGAACGGCCAGATCTTCATCGCGGCGATGCCGCTCTCCAGCAGGCTTTCGGCAAGCGCATCGGCGTGGTTCATGAAGCCGTCGAGGTCTTCATAGGGACCCTTGGAGGCACCGAGATTCCAGTTCGCGACCGGGCTGATATTGGTCGAGCGGACATACTGGGTGCCGGCGCAAGTGTTGTAGATGCGCTGCTTGTCGCGGCAGAGGCCGCCGAGCATCTGGTGCACCGGCTGGCCGCAGACCTTGCCGAACAGGTCCCACAGCGCGATGTCGATAGCGGAGGCCGCGCGATATTCGACGCCGGTGGAGGACTGCGCCATCGGCAGGTTCAGCATGTCGCGATGGATGGCCTCGATGTGCAGGGGATTGCGGCCGAGCAGGCGGCCGGCAAAGGTGTCGTGGATCTGCGCTTCGACCGCGCCCGCGCCATAGAAGGTCTCGCCGAGACCGATCACGCCGGCATCGGTGTGGACGCGCACCCAGATGACGTTGGAGAACTCTTCGGTGCGCAGGGTTTCGATCGACGTGATCTTCACGGCAACAATCCTCCCATCGGGCTCATAGCGCCCGCATTGTTTGTCATTTCTGCGCCGCGGCTGGCGGGACCGGCGGCACTCATACGCCCGCTTGTAATATATCACAACATGTTTTAATCATATCACAAGCAAGGCGCCGCCGAGCGATGCGAGTGTGGTTGGATGGGAGGACGACATGGCACGGCGCAAGCGCGCGCTCGAAGTGGTGAGAGACGATGGCGAAGGCAGGCCTTCCCGGAGCAACCGTCTCAACTTTTTCGAGTTGGCCTATCAGAGGATCGAGGAGCTCCTCGTCCATTGCGAGCTCAAGCCCGGCCAATTCATGACCATGCAGGAATTGCAAGAGATCACCGGCTTCGGCCGCACGCCGGTGCATCACGCCGTCAATCGTCTCTCCGCCGACACGCTCATCATCATCCGTCCGCGTCACGGCCTGCACATCGCACCGATCGATCTGGCGCGCGAGCGCATGCTGCTGGACCTGCGCCGCGACATGGAGCGTTTCGTCATTCGCCTCGCGGCGGATCGCGCCAGCCTGTCGCATCGCAATCAGGCGCTCCATATCGAGCGTTTGCTGCGCGAACGCCGCGCCAGCCTGACGCTCGACGAATTCAATCACATCGACCGCCGCATCGACGCGCTGGTGCTGGAGGCGGCGGGCGAGCCGTTTCTGGTGCACACGCTGCGGCCGCTGCACACGCTGTACCGGCGCATCGGCTACATCCATCACCGCTTCATGCCGGGGCAGGCCGATCTGTCCGGCACGATCGATCGCCACCTCGCGATCCTCGCAGCGGTCGCGAGCCGCCGCGTCGATGACGCCGTGAAGGCGAGCGATGCCCTGATCGACTACATGGGCGAGATGTTCACGGGGATGGAGGCGGGGATCGACCCGCGGCTGCTCGATTGCAGTATCGAGCCGCTGCTCGGCGCGTAGCGCGTTTTGCAGAAAGGACCATAGATGTCGACGATGGCGATGCCACAACCGACCGCGAGCGAAGCCGCGGTCCGCTACCTCATCACCAACTACAGTCCCAAGGGCAACAAGGTCGGCTGGCTGATGATGGCCTCGATCCTGGTCGAAGCCTGGGACCTCTATTCGATCGCCTTCGTGCTGATCTTCATCAAGGAGCAGTACAATCCCGATCCGCTGATGCTGGGACTGGCCGCGGCCGGAACGCAGGGCGGCGCCCTGATCGGCGCGCTGCTCGGCGGCTGGTTGTCCGACAAGATCGGCCGCCGCGTCATGTTCCTGGTGACGATGGTGATGTTCATCGTGCTGGCACTGGCACAGGCCTTCGTCCCCAACGTTGCCTGGCTCGTGGTGATCCGCTTCCTGCTCGGCATTCCGCTCGGCTCCGACATCTCGACCGGCTACACCTACATCATGGAGTCCATGGCCAAGGGTGAGCGCGAGGTCATGGGCAATCGCTGGCAGTTCATGTTCGCCGTTGGTGAGGTCCTCACCATCGGCGTCATCGTGATCTTCCTGCTGATCGACATGAACCACGAGATGCTGTGGCGCGTGACGCTCGGGCTCGGCGCGGTACCGGCGCTGATCATCCTGATCATGCGCCACGACGTGCCGGAGACGGCGGTGTGGCTGGTGCAGAAGGGACGCTACCGCGAGGCCAAGCAGGTCGCGCGCGAGATGTTCAACGACAATCTCGACATGCTGCCCGACCGCGATGTGGTGGTGCCGAAGACCAGCACGCGCGCGTTCCTCGCCGACCTCAAGAAGGACCCGATCCGCTGGCGCGCCACGCTGTATGGCTGGGTCGCCTGTTTCGCGCAGGCGAGCGAGTTCTCGACCTTCGCATTCTACCTGCCGGTGCTGTTCGCAATGGTCGGCGTGTCGACGATCCTCGGCAACAATCTGGTGACGATGGCACTGTTCTCCTTCGCGGCCGTGTCGGGCTGGGTCGGGCCGCTGCTGACGCCGAAGATCGGCCATCGCGGCATTGCGATCGCGGGCTTCTCCATCGTTCTGGTGTCGCTGCTGGTCGCCGCGTTCGCGCTCTACACCGGCAACACCATTCTGCTGCCGTTCGCTGCCGCCGGCATGCTGTGGGGCCATTATTGGGACGCCTCGAACTGCATGACGATCCCGACCATGGTCGCCCGGCCGCAATATCGCGGCACCGCCAGCGGCTTCGCCTACATGTTCGTGAAGCTTCCGTCGTTCTTGGCGATCTTCCTGTTCCCGACGCTGTTCGCCGCGATTGGGCAGGCCAATGCCACGCTGTTCGTCGCGATCTTCCCGGTGATCGGGTTGCTCGCCGCGATCTTCATCCTGCCGGAAGTCTACGGCTACGAGAACGACTGAAACCGCACACTATCTGATCGCGGCGGCGAGCGCCGCGATCAGGGCGGGCGGCGTCACCAGCAGGCCGAGCTTGAGGAACGGCCAAGCGCCGACCTCGATCTTCTCGCGGCGGAGCGCGACCAGCCAGAGGATGGTGGCGAGCGAGCCGGTCACCGACAGATTGGGCCCGAGGTCGACGCCGATCAGGATGGCGCTGACGACGGGCGCAGGCAGATCATTATTGGCGGCGACCGAGCCGGCAACGAGGCCGACCGGAAGGTTGTTGGCGATATTGTCGGCAAGCGCCGTGGCAATGCCGACGCTCCAGGCGGCTGTCGGCACGGACTGCGCCACCGCCTGGTGCAGCAGCGCGCTGAGCTGCGCGATCACGCCGGTTTTCACCAGCGCTTCCACCATGACGAAGAGCCCGCCGACCAGCGGCAGCACGCTCCAGGAGACGCCCCTCAGCACCGGCAAGGGCGATTGCCGGTTGATCAGCAGTACGATCGCTGAAGTCAGCGCGCCGCAGATGAAGGTCGGCAGGCCGAGTTGCTTGTCCAGCGCCGATGCCGTGACCAGCACGACGCCGATGGCGACGATGCCGATGGCCGTGAGCTTCCCGCCGCGTCCGAGCTTTTGATGCGGCACGCTGCGGGCAATCGTGTCTTCCTTCAGCGCGCGGTGTTGGGTCAGACGCAGCACGACATAGGTCAGCACGATCGAGGCCGCCGAGGGCAGGGCGAACAGGCGCAGCCATTCGCTGAGCGCGGGCATGCGCGCACCGAACACGACGAGATTGGCGGGATTGGAGATCGGCAGCACGAAGCTCGCGGCATTGGCAATGAAGGCGCAGACGAACAGGTAAGGCAGCGGCCTCGCGCCGGCCGCGCGCGTTGCGGCATAGACGGCCGGCGTCAGCACGATCGCGGTCGCATCGTTGGAGAGCAGCACGGTCACGAGTGTGCCGACGAGATAGACCAGCAGGAACAGCCGCTGCGGCGAGCCGCGCGCATATTCCACCGCAAGCGCGGCGAGATAATCGAACAGGCCTTCGAGCCGCGCCAGCTCGGCGATCAGCATCATGCCGATCAGGAAGAGATAGACGTCGACGCCCTTCTCGATCCCTGTCAGCGCATCCTGCCACGACAGAAAGCCGAGCAGCACGAGAGAACCAGCGCCGAGAACGGCCCAGATCGCTTCAGGCAGGGACCACGGGCGGATGATGACGCCTGAGGTCGCGGCTGCGACAATGCTCCAGGCCCAGATGGCTTCAGACGGCACGGTTCAGGTCTCGGAACGGGATGGGTTCACTCGGCAGCGATAGCCGATGCGGACGCCGCTGTCTTCCCCTGGGGGCGCGGATCGCCATCTTCGTTTTGACGCGTCTCGGGAAGGGCGAGAAGGCAGATGACCGCACCGATCGCCGCGACGGCGCCGAGCGTGATGAACGCTGCGCTGTAACCGGCGCCGACCACGACGAGGCCCGCCAGCGTTGTCGACAGTGCCGCGCCGATGCTCTGGGCCGTGATGACCGCGCCCTGCGCGACGTTGAAGCGGCCGGTGTTGCGCATCAGGTCGGCGACAATGACCGGGAAGATCGCGCCAAAGATGCCGGCGCCCACGCCGTCGAGAAGCTGGACGCCGACCAGCCAGAATGGATTGTCGGAGAGCGTATAGAGTGCACCGCGAATCGGCAGGATCAACAATGCCGCAAGGAAGAAGCGCTTGTGGCCCCAGTGGTCGGCCCGCGTGCCGACCAGCATGGCAAACGGCACCATCACCATTTGCGCGGCGACGATGCAGGCCGACATCAGGCTGGTGCCCAAATTCTTGTCCTGCAGCGCAAGCTTCTGCCCGACCAGCGGCAGCATCGCAGCGTTTGAGAGGTGAAACAGCACCACGCAGATCGCGAAGACGAGGAGAGGGCGGCAGGTCAGGAGCACGCCAAGCCCCGAGGGATGCTCGGCCGCGCTATCGGATCGAGACCCCTGCAGTCCGCGCGCGAGATTGTGGTCGATGGCGCGTTCAGGGATCGCCAGAATGCTCACCAGGCTCGCGATTGCCATGGCGCCGAGAAGGTAGAACACGACTTTGGGCCCGAACCAATAGGCGCAGACACCGGCGATGCCCGCGGCCACCGCGTTGCCGGCGTGGTTGAAAGTCTCGTTGCGGCCGATGCGGGGGGTGAAGGCGGCATGGCCGAAGATGCCGAGCGAGACGGCGGCGATCGCAGGCGGAAAGACGACGGCGGCGGCTTGAGCGATGCCCTGCGAGATCGCGACCGGCAGGAAATCCGGAAACAACGGCAGCGAGAGCGATGCCAACGTCACCATGACCGCAGCGATGGCCATCACCCGCCGCTTGACCCGCGTCGCATCGACCAAGGCGCCGGCCGGCGTCTGCGCCATGATGCCTGCGATGGTCGCGATCGACATCACGAGGCCGATGCGCGCCTCGTCCCAATGCTGCTCGGTGAGGAGATAGACCGCGAGATAAGGGCCGAGGCCGTCGCGGACATCGGCGAGGAAGAAATTGGCCGCATCCAGCGCGCGGCCGGCCTGTCCTGCCTGATCGGAGGTTTCGCTAGACATCGGTTTCTCGATCGAGACGGGATTCCCGCAGCAAACACTCCGCTGTCGTCCCGGACAAGCGTAAGCGCAGATTCGGGACCCATAGCCACAGGATGAAGTTGAACGAATATTGTCGTCTACCAGCTTACGCTACAACGTCGGTCTCGGAGTATGGGTCCCGGATCGGCGCGCGCTTTTTGCGCGCTTGTCCGGGACGACAGGCGTTTGCTTGGTTCACTTTACCTGGCCAACGACAGCTTCTCCGAGATCGCCTTGCGGAGGATGCGCGACAACGCCTCCACCGAATAAGGCTTCTGGATCAGCTCGAAGCCGCGATGGGCGTTCTCGGCGAGCACGTTGCTGTAGCCGGAGGTGAGCACGACCGGCAGGCCCGGATAGCGCTCGCGGATGATGCCGGCGAGCTCGACGCCGTTCATGCCGGGCATGATGACGTCGGAGAATACGAGGTCGACGGCGAATTCGTTCTCGCCGAGAATGGCGAGCGCCGCATTTGCGTTGGCGACGCGGCGGACGACATAGCCGAGATCCTCCAGGAGCTCGGTGGAGAAGCGGCCGACCTCGTCGTCGTCCTCGACCACGAGCACGCGATAGCCGCGCCCGGTGGCCGCGGCTTCGTGAGTCAGCGCGGCCGCTTCCTTGGCGGTCGCGGGACTTTGGGCCTGCGGCAGGTAGATGGTGAATGTGGCACCTTGGCCTCGCGCGCTCGTCACCGCGATGTCGCCCTCGGATTGCTTTGCGAAGCCGAACGCCTGACTGAGGCCGAGCCCCGTGCCCTTGCCGACCTCCTTGGTGGTGAAGAAGGGCTCGAAGATCGACTCCAGATGCTCCGGCGCGATGCCGCCGCCGGAGTCGGAGACCGAGATGGCGACGTAGTCGCCACTGCGCGCCAACTGGGCCCGCAGGCTCGGAATGCCCTGGACCTTGCGAACCGCGATGGCGAGACGGCCTTCGCCATTCATGGCGTCGCGGGCGTTGACGGCGAGGTTGATCAGCGCAGTCTCGAACTGGGCGATATCGGCGACGGTGAAGCAGTCGGCATCGTCGATCTCGACGACGATCTCTATGCGGCCGCCGACCAGCGGCCGGACCAATTGCGCGACGCCCTCGACCTGGCTGCCGACATTGAAGATCTGCGGCTTGAGCGGCTGCCGCCGCGCGAAAGCCAGAAGCTGCGCGGTCAGCTTGGAGGCGCGCTCGACGGTCTCGGAGATGGCATCGACATAGCGGCGGCGGCGCTCCTCCGGCAGCTCGCGGCGGCGCAGGAAGTCGGTTGCCGAGCGGATGATGGTGAGCAGATTGTTGAAATCGTGCGCGACACCGCCGGTGAGCTGGCCGATCGCCTCCATCTTCTGCGACTGCCGCAGCGCTTCCTCGCCGCGCCGGCGCTCGGTGATGTCGACGGCCTCGGGCACGGCGCCGGTGATGTTGCCGTGGCGGTCGAGCACGGGGCGCATGCCGAAGTCGAAATCGCGCTCGCCGATGGGAAGGCGCAGCCGCATCTCCAGCCGCACCGCTTCACCCTTGAGCACGGTGTCGAAGGCCTCGCGCACCAGCGCGCCCATGCCCTCCGTCGCGCTGAACCAGGGGGCCTCCCACAACGGCTTGCCGATCACGTCCGAAGAACGCGCGTTGATGCCGGCCAGTGCCGTCTTGTTGGCGTAGACCAATTCCCCCCTGAGATTGACGAGGCCCTGATATTGGTTGCTGGTCTCCAGGATCGCGCGCAGCCGCGCCTCGTTGGCTTCGAGCTCGGCGGTGCGCTCGGCGATGCGCTCTTCCAGCGTCTCGTTGAGCCGCCTGAGCTCGATCTCGGCCTGTTTGGCGACGGTGATGTCGTGGGCGACGCCGATGAAGCCGATATGCTTGCCGGTCGGATCCCAGCGCGGCTGCGATTCCGAGCGCAGCCAGCGCCATTCGCCGCTGGCGTTCTTGTAGCGAGCCTCCAGCACGAACGGCTTCAGCGAGGCTTCGCCCTGAACGGATTGCTGCAGCACATGGGGCAGGTCGTCCGGATGCAGGACCTTGCGCCAGTCGAAGTCGATGGCCTGATCATAGGGCAGGCCGACGAAATCGACATAGGCCTGGTTGGCGAAGGAGCGCTTGCGGTCGAGCTTGGTCACCCAGATCGGCACCGGCGCGCTGTCCGCGATCAGCCGGAAGCGCTCCTCGCTCTCGCGCAGCGTCTCGCGCGCGAGGGCCTGGTCGGTCATGTCGATATGGGCGCCGACGAGCCGGACGGCGCGGCCGTCCTTGTCGCGCTCGATCTTGGCGACGACGCGGATCCAGCGGGTCTCGCCGTCATTGGGACGGATGATGCGGTATTCGGCGGTGTAGTCTTCGCTCGTTCCGGCGAGAGCCTCGAAGAAATGCCTGACCGTCGCGTCGCGATCCTCGGGATGGATGCGATTGACCCAGTCCTCGTGCGACTCGTCGGCAGCCTCGCGCGGCAGGCCGTGGATCATCAGATATTCGGGCGAGCGGCGGTTCTTGAAGCCTTCGCGGAAGTCGACCTCGACGCCGCCGACCTTGCCGATGCGCTGGATGCGCGCGAGCTCGGCCTCGCGCTCCTGAAGCGCGCGATAAGCGTTATCACGCTCGCGCGCGACGTCTTCGAGGTGTTGGCGCAGCCTTTCGGCGGCAATGGTTTCGGGCAAGGGATCGTTCAAGGCATCGGCCGTTGTCATGCGGTTGCGCACGCGCCGGACCGATATTCACACAGACGGAGCGTGATGGCCATCGCTTAGAGGGGGATACGAAGGGAAAGGCGCCGCCGAAAGGGTGATGCGGGTATGAACGAAACGCCGGGTCTGGCAATTTGTTCCTGACATTGGAACGATGCGCCGCCGGAGGCGTCTTTGCGAGGCACCGGACTCTCGTTCATGAGGCTCCTTGCCAAAGAGGATAAATCTTGAAGCTGTTTGTCTGCCAGGCCTGCGGCAACGTTCTGTATTTCGAGAACCGCGCCTGCGAACGCTGCGGCCACCGGGTCGCCTTCCTTCCCGAGAAGGAGACGATGTCGGCGATCGAGCCCGACGGGGGGGGCTGGACGACGCTGGCCGACAGGGGCAGGCGCCGCATGCTCTGCCGCAATGCCGAATACGACGCGTGCAACTGGCTGACGGATGCGGCCGACAGCACGGGCTATTGCCGCGCCTGCCGCCACAACGGCATCGTGCCCGACCTGTCCGATCCGGCCCAGCTCGCCGGCTGGCGCGAGCTGGAGGTGGCGAAGCACCGGCTGTTCTATTCGCTGATCCGCTGGAAGCTGCCGCTCCAGACCCGGCAGGAGAACGCGGAGCATGGGTTGATCTTCAATTTTCTCGCGGACGACCCGCACAGCGGAGAGAAGGTCATGACCGGCCACGACAACGGCTTGATCACGATCGCGCTCACCGAGACCGACGACATCGAGCGCGAGCGGCGCAGGCTTGAGATGGGCGAGCCCTACCGAACGCTGCTCGGTCATTTCCGCCACGAGGTCGGGCATTATTTCTGGGACGTGCTGGTGCGCGACGGCGGCAAGCTGGAGGAATGCCGCGCCGTGTTCGGCGACGATTCTGCCGATTACGGCCAGGCCCTGCAGCGTCATTATGCCGAGGGGGCGCCGCCGGATTGGCAGCAGACTTACGTCTCGGCCTACGCCACCACGCACCCCTGGGAAGACTTCGCCGAGACCTGGGCGCACTATCTCCACATCGTCGACACGCTGGAGATGGCTGCCGAGTTCGGCATGGAGGTCCGCCCCAAGGTCGACCGCGACGGGGAATTGACGGCGCGCATCCGTTTCAATCCCTATGAGGCCAGGGACGTCCAGGCGCTTATCGACGCATGGCTGCCCTTCACCTTCGCCATGAACAGCGTCAACCGCGCCATGGGCCTGCGTGACCTCTATCCCTTCATCCTGTCGCCGGCCGTGATCGCCAAATTGGGCTTTGTTCATAGCCTCGTTCGGGACGTCGCCAAGCCCGGCAAGCCATAGGCGGCCCAAGGCCCGCTGCCCCGTTCCTAAGCCGGTTTCGGTCTTGCGCTGGTACGCCAGAACGGGGCGGATTTAGACCGTTGCCTCCGGCCCATTTTGATGTACCACGGGAGCCACACGGCCCGTCCCAAAGGCCCCCAACGGCCAGGGAAGGGTCCCGCCCAAGGTCGAGACTCAAGAAAAGCATGTTCAAACGCATTCTGATCGCCAATCGCGGCGAAATCGCCTGCCGGGTCATCAAGACCGCCCGCCGCATGGGAATTCAGACCGTCGCAGTCTATTCCGAGGCCGACCGCGATGCCCTCCATGTGGAGATGGCCGACGAGGCCGTGCTGATCGGCCCTCCCGCCGCGGCCGAGAGCTATTTGGTGATCGAGAAGATCGTCGAGGCATGTAAAAAGACGGGCGCCGAGGCCGTGCATCCCGGCTACGGCTTCCTGTCAGAGCGCGAGGCATTTCCGCGCGCGCTGGAGGCGGCCGGCATCGTCTTCATCGGCCCCAATCCGGGCGCGATCGCGGCGATGGGCGACAAGATCGAATCCAAGAAGGCGGCGGCCAAGGCCAAGGTCTCGACCGTGCCGGGCCACCTCGGCGTCATCGAGGACGACAAGCACGCGGTCCGCATCGCCGACGAGATCGGCTATCCCGTCATGATCAAGGCCTCGGCCGGCGGCGGCGGCAAGGGCATGCGCATCGCCCATTCCAAGGCCGAGGTCGCCGAAGGCTTCAACCTCGCCAAGGCCGAGGCCAAGGCCTCGTTCGGCGACGACCGCGTCTTCGTCGAGAAGTTCATCGTCGATCCCCGCCATATCGAGATCCAGGTGCTCGGCGACAAGCACGGCAACGTGATCTATCTCGGCGAGCGCGAATGCTCGATCCAGCGCCGCAACCAGAAGGTCATCGAAGAGGCGCCGTCGCCGCTGCTCGATGAGGAAACCCGCCGCAAGATGGGCGAGCAGGCCGTCGCGCTGGCCAAGGCCGTGAACTACGATTCCGCCGGCACCGTCGAGTTCGTCGCAGGCCAGGACAAGAGCTTCTACTTCCTGGAGATGAACACGCGTCTCCAGGTCGAGCATCCCGTGACCGAGCTCGTGACCGGCATCGACCTCGTCGAGCAGATGATCCGGGTGGCCGCCGGCGAGAAGCTTGCCATCAGCCAGAAGGACGTCACGCTGACGGGCTGGGCGGTGGAGTCGCGCCTCTACGCCGAAGATCCGTTCCGCAACTTCCTGCCCTCGATCGGGCGCCTGGTGAAGTACCGTCCGCCGGCGGAAGCCAGCCAGGACGGCATCACGGTGCGTAACGACACCGGCGTGCAGGAGGGCGGCGAGATCTCGATCCATTACGATCCGATGATCGCCAAGCTCGTCACCCACGCGCCGTCGCGCGCGGCCGCGATCGAGGCGCAGGCGACTGCGCTCGACTCGTTCTACGTCGACGGTATCAGGCACAACATCCCGTTCCTGTCCGCGCTGATGCATCATCCGCGCTGGCGTGAGGGCCGGCTCTCGACCGGCTTCATCGCCGAGGAGTTCCCCAAGGGTTTTGCGGTGCGCGTGCCCGAAGGCGAGGTCGCCCGGCGGATCGCCGTGGTCGGCGCCGCCATCGATCACGTGCTCGGCGAGCGCAAGCGGCAGATTTCGGGCCAGATGGGCGGCCGCGTCGTGCAGCGCGAGCGCCGCCGCGCGGTCTGGCTCGACCGCCAGGAGATCCTGCTCGAGGTGGGGCGCGAGGGCGAGGCGATCGCGATCCGCTTCATCGATGCCGACGGCAAGACCGGCAATGCGCATCTGTTGCAGTCGCCATGGAAGCCGGGCGACCCGGTCTGGCAGGGCACCATCGACGGCCATTTCGTCGCCGTGCAAACCCGCCCCATCGCGAACGGCATCCGCCTCGCGCATCAGGGCGTCGAGGTGCCGGTCTATGTCTGGACCGAGGCGGAAGCGGCCTCGGCGCGCTTGATGCCGGTGACGACGGCCTCCGACACCGGCAAGAAGCTGCTGTGCCCGATGCCCGGCCTCGTGGTTTCGATCGCGGTCAGCGAAGGGCAGGAGGTCAAGGCCGGCGAGACGCTCGCGGTGGTCGAAGCCATGAAGATGCAGAACGTGCTGCGCGCCGAGCAGGACGGCACGGTGAAGAAGATCCACGCCAGCGCCGGCGCGACGCTCGCGGTGGACGCGCTGATCCTGGAGTTTGCGTAAAGGTGCGAGTGGGGCGGGCTTTCTGCCTGCACCACCGTCATTGCGAGGAGTCTTTGCGACGAAAGCAATCCGGTCTGTCTCTGCGGATGCATTTCTGGATTGCGTCGCTTCGCTCGCAATGAGGGAGTATGCTGAGGCCTCCGTGACCTAACTGAGACAGCACCATGGCCTTTCGTTCCCGCCGCGAGAAACTTCGCTCCATCCTGTCGGGCGAAACTTGCGTCCATCCCGGCTCGGTCTACGACGCCATCTCGATCCGCATTGCCGAGGATCTCGGCTTTCCGCTCGGCATGTTCGGGGGATCGGTGGCTTCGCTCGCGGTGCTCGGCGACCCCGATGTCACGCTGATTACGCTCACCGAGCTTGCCGAGCAGATGCGGCGCATGTCGCGCGCCTCCGCGCTTCCGGTCCTGGTCGATGCCGATCACGGCTATGGCAATGCGCTGAACGTGCGGCGCACGGTGCAGGAGCTGGAGACGGCGGGGGCCGCCGGCCTCACCATCGAGGACACGCTGCTGCCGGCGGCGTTCGGCGAGACCAAGGTGCAGCTGATCACGCTCGAGGAAGGCGTCGGCAAGATCAAGGCGGCGCTCGATGCCCGCAACGATCCGTCGCTGGTCGTCATGGGGCGTACGGGCGCTGCCGCGATCACCTCGGTCGAGGATGCGATCCGCCGTGCGCAGGCCTATGAGGCGACCGGTGTCGATGCGCTGTTCTTCACCGGCATCAAGTCGCGCGCCGAGCTCGAGGCCATCACATCCGCTACCCGCCTTCCAATCGTGCTCGGCGGCGCGCCGGACGAGCTGAATGCGCTCGACTATCTCACCGGTCAACGCGTGCGCATCGCGCTTCAGGGCCATGCGCCGATCGCTGCTGCAACGCAGGCCGTCTATGAGACTCAAAAAGCGCTGCGTGAGGGCACGGCGCCGAAAGCGCTGAGGGGATTGGCATCGGCGGAGCTGACGAACCGCGTCATGCGCGAGACGGACGTGAAGGCGCGCGGCGCCGACTTTCTTGGGCTGAAAAGATGAGCCGGGCGATCCTCCAGGTCATGATCCGCGGCCGCGTGCAGGGTGTCGGCTACCGCGCCTGGGTCGAATACCAGGCGACCGCGAGCGGCCTCGAAGGCTGGGTCCGCAACCGCCGTGACGGCAGTGTCGAAGCGCTGTTCGCAGGCCCGCCGAACCATGTTGCCGACATGGTCGCACTGTGCCGCCACGGCCCGCCGTCCTCGCGTGTCGACAGCGTCACCAGCGAGACCGCCGGCGCCGATGAATTGAACCTGCGCCGGACAGGGGAAGCGTTTTCGGTGTTGCCGACGGTGTGAGCACTCCGCGCGCTCGGATACAGCATCTTGCGCGGAGCACGCCTCGTCCTTCGAGACGACCGCTTCGCGGTCTCCTCAGGTTGAGGCTCTGCAGCATCGGTGCGCGTTGAAACGACAGCCGCGCACTCGATCCTCATCCTGAGGGCCCGCCGACGGCGGGCGTCTCGAAGGATGGCCAGAGGCGAAATCGCTCCAATATGCGATTGCTCCGGCGCGGCGGCGAGAGATGAAGAAGGAAGTCATCTCGGCAGCTTGGCGATGGCTTCGCTGAGCTCGTGGATTTCGTACGGCTTGCGCAGGATCGGGAAATCGCCGCGCACGCCGGCGGCGACCTCGCTGTAGCCGGTGGCGAGCAGGATGGGCAGGCCGGGGCGGATCTGGCGCAGGTGCTGGGCGAGGCTGAGCCCGTCCATCTTGCCGGGCATGACGATGTCCGAGAACACGAAGTCGACGCCGTCCGCTTCGATCTCGCGCAAGGCCGCCTCGGCATCGGCGACGCGGCGCACGCTGTAGCCGAGCTGTTCCAACAGGCCGACGCTCACGGATGCGACGTCGGGATTGTCTTCGACCAGCAGCACCGTGCCGCTGCCGCGGAACGACGCCTCTCCGGTCGTCTCGCGCGCCGGCGCCTTGTCCGCGCGCGGCAGGAGGATGGTGAAGGTGGTCCCCTTGCCGAGCTCGCTTGCGACCTTGATCGTGCCGCCGGCCTGATGGGCAAAGCCATGCACCTGGGAGAGGCCGAGGCCGGTGCCTTTTCCGATCGGCTTGGTGGTGAAGAACGGCTCGAAGATCTTGTCGAGGACGTCACCGGGAATACCGAGGCCGGTATCGGCGACGTCGATCGCGACGAAGTCGCCGGTGAGGGGAGCCTCATCGAGCACGATGTTGTGCGCGCCGATCGTCACAGTGCCGCCGTCGGGCATGGCGTCGCGCGCATTGATGACGAGGTTGAGCAGCGCGGTCTCGAGTTCGGAGACGTCGGTCCTGACCGGCCAGAGGTCGCCGCTGATGTCGAAGGCGAGGCGCACGGAGCTGCCGACGCCGGCGTCGAGCACCTCGCGGATCGCCGCGATGCGCTCGGCGAAGTCGATCGCCTGCGGGTTAACGCTCTGCCGCCGCGCGAAGGTGAGGAGTTGGTTGGTCAGCGCCGCGCCGCGCTTGGTGGCGGTGTCGATGGCCGAGATTGCGCGCTGAAGCTTGGCCTCGTCGTTGCCTCCTCGCTTCAGCATGTGGAGGCTGCCGCTGATGATCATCAGTAGATTGTTGAAGTCATGGGCAACTCCGCCGGTGAGCTGGCCGAGCGCATCGAACTTCTGGGATTCGGCGAGTTGCTTCTGCATCGCCTCGAGCTTGAGCTGCGTGTTGCGGCGTTCAGTGATGTCGCGCGTGATCTTGGCGAAGCCGACAAGCTGGCCGTCCTCGTAGATCGGATCGATCACCACGCTCGCCCAGAAGAACGTGCCGTCCTTGCGGACGCGCCAGCCGTCCTCCTCATAGCGGCCCTTTTCGCGGGCAATGCCGAGGGCCCGTGCGGGCTTTCCGTTGGCGCGGTCGGTCTCAGTGTAGAAGCGGGAGAAATGCTGGCCGAGGATCTCCCCGGGCGAATAGCCCTTGATGCGCTCGCCGCCGATGTTCCAGCTCGTGATGATGCCGGTGGGATCGAGCATGTAGAGGGCGTAGTCCGCAACCCCTTCAACCAACAGCCGGAAACTGCGTTCGCTCTCGAACAAGTCTCTCTGCTGACTGGACTTTTTAACCATTCCCGGACCCCGCCTCGACGGGAGCAAACGCCGGAGACGCCGGATGGTTCCCCGTCTGGGACATTTTTAGGCAATCATATGGCGCACGCAAACTGGCCGTCGCACTTGACAGGAAGTCAGTATCGTCAGATATTTCTGTTATGACAGAAATAACCGGCAAGAAGAAACTTCCCGCCGCGGTCGAACGCTTCATTCTGCATTGGGGCGACATGGGCGACGAGTGGGGCGTCAACCGATCGGTCAGTCAAATCCATGGGCTGCTCTATCTGGCCGAGGCGCCGATGACGGCCGAGGATATTGCCGACACGCTCGGCATGGCGCGCTCCAATGTCTCGAACTCGCTAAAGGAGTTGCTGGCCTGGAATCTGATCCGGCGGGTGCCGATTCTCGGCGACCGCCGCGACCACTACGAAGCCGAGACCGACGTCTGGGAGGTCGCCGCCAGGATCGCGGCGCGGCGCAAGGAGCGGGAGATCGATCCGGCGATCGCGGCGCTGCAGGCCTGCGTGTCCGATGCCGCTGATGATCCGACCATCAGTCCGGTTGCGAGCAAGCGGCTGAAAGAAATGCTCGCCTTCACCGAGCTCGCCGACCACTGGTTCATGCAGATGCTGAAGGTGCCGCGGCCGCGGCTGGTCGCCTTGATGCGGCTTGGCGAGAAGGTCGCCAACCTGCTGCCGCTGGGCAAGGCCAAATAGCGTCAAGGAGGGTGCGATGACGTCGGCTCGAATATCAGGCTCCAGCGCATCGACCTCCACGCACACAAAACTGTTCGACGATCGCCGCTTTCGCGCGCTGCTGTCGGACGAGGATTGGGGTCGCCTGCCGCTCGCGACCTGGCGGCGCTTTTCCAAGCGTGTCGCCGACGGCGACAGCGTCGTCTATGTCGGAATCGTCGACGAGGTCGCGTTCAGCAACCCCGGCTGGTGGTTGGCGCAAGCAGCAAAGCTGATCGGCGGGCCGCTGCCGACCGGTCGCGACATCGGCGTCCCCATGATCGTGACTGTTACCGAGGACGGCGCAACCGGCGGCCAGACCTGGACGCGCATCTGCGCGCGCAAGCGCGGCTTTCCGCAAGTGATCCATTCGGCAAAGCGCTTCGCAGGTCCGACCGGGCTCGAAGAATATGTCGGTTTCGGCGTCTCGATGGCCCTCCGCATCGCCGTCGAAGGCGAGACGCTGACCTTCCGCAGCGCCGGTTATGGCTTGCAGCTCGGACATCTTTGGATCCCGCTGCCGGCATGGCTCACGCCGGGCGATCTCACCGTTACGCATCGCGACCTCGGTGAGGGCGCCTTCCGCTTCACCCTCGATGTCATTCATCCGCGTTACGGCGCGCTGATCCATCAGTCCGCCTCGTTCAGGGAGGCCGTATCATGACGCCGCTGCTGTGGACGCTCATCGCCATCCAGATCGCGATGGGCGTGTTCGACACCTTCTATCACCATGAATTCACCGAGCGCCTGGCCTGGCGTCCGTCGCAGCGCTTCGAGCTGAAGCTGCACGGCATCCGCAACATGCTCTATGCGCTGCTGTTCCTGGTGCTCGGCTGGCTGGAGGTTTACGGTGTGCTGGCGCTTCTGATCGTCGCGGTGCTGGTGGCCGAGATCGTCATCACCTTGATGGATTTCGTCGAGGAGGATCTGAGCCGGAAGCTGCCGCCGAGCGAGCGCATCAATCACACGCTGCTGGCGATCAACTACGGCGCCATCCTGGTGCTGCTGCTGCCGGTGCTGATCGGATGGGCGATGCGGCCCCTCGGCGCGACCATCGTCTATCAGGGCCTGCTCAGCATCGCCGCGACCGCCTGTGCGATCGGCGCGGCGCTGTGCGGCCTCAGGGACTTTGCGGCGATGCGCCGGCTTGGCCGCATGCGCAGCGTTGCCGCGCACGGGCTCGTCGAGAAGCTCGCCAGCCGAAAGACCGTGCTGATCACTGGGGCCACCGGCTTCATCGGCAGCCGCCTGGCGGCGAGCCTCAGCGGGGCAGGGCACGACGTCATCGCGTTGATCCGCAATCCGGCGAAAGCCGAGATGCTGCCGCCGCCGGTCACGCTGATCACAAGTCTCGATCAGCTCGCCGCGGCCACGCAGATCGATGCCATCGTCAACCTCGCCGGCGAGCCGATCGGCAACGGGCTGTGGACCGAGGCGAAGCGCGCGAAGATCATCGGCTCGCGCGTCGATATGACGGGCGAGGTCGTGAAACTGATCGCGCGGCTGGATCGCAAACCCGAGGTGCTCGTCAGCGGCTCGGCGATCGGCTGGTATGGTCTGTGGGCCGACCAGGTGCTGACGGAATCGGCGAAGTCCCACGCCAGCTTCAGCCACGAGCTGTGCGCGGCCTGGGAGGCGGCGGCGCGGCCGGCGGAGGAGCTCGGCGTCCGCGTGGTCTATTTACGCATCGGCCTCGTGCTCGGCACCGAAGGCGGCTTCATCACGCGCATGCTGACGCCGTTCGAGTTCGGGCTCGGTGGTCCGCTCGGCACCGGGCGGCAGTGGATGTCCTGGATCGAGCGCGACGATCTGATCCGGCTGATCGCCTATGTGATGGCAACGCCCGATCTCAGCGGACCCGTCAATGCCACCGCGCCGATCCCGGTGACCAATGCAAAATTCACCGAAGAGCTCGGCCGCCGACTGCACCGGCCCGCGATATTTCGTATTCCCGGCAGCCTGTTGCGCCGGGTCGGCGGCGGCTTTGCCGACGAACTGCTGCTCGGCGGTCAGCGCGTGCTGCCGAACAAGGCACTGAGCCGCGGCTTCGTATTCCGCCACGAGACATTGCGTAGCGCGTTCGAGGCGATCCTGTGATCGTCCGCGGCGTCACGCTGCCACGCTCCGGAACGTCGCCGCCACTGCGCGTAGCGCGACGAGTTTGGCGGGATCGCTGACCTTCGAATGTAGCATCACCTTCGAGCTGCCGAGTTTGGGAAGCTTGTGCGCAGGGCCGATATCGACCAGCCCGGCAGGCGCGATCCGCCGCGCCAGTGGTGCGATGGCAAGTCCGGCGAGAGCAGCAGCGACCACTGCCGTCACGCCGCCGCCGACAAAGCGCTCGCGCCAGGCGAGGCCGGCCTTTTCGAGCGCGCGCACGGCGACGGCGCGGACGCCGCAGGGCGGGGCGAGCGTCGCGAGCGGCAACGCGTCGCCCTTTGGCAGCGTGAAGCGTCGCGCGGCGAACCAGCCAAATTCGTCTTCAGTCAGCTTCTCGCCGCCACGGCGGCTGCCTTCCTGGCGCACGATCACCGCATCGAGCTCGCCCGCGTCATACGCATCCTGCATTTCGCGGGAGAAGCCGATGGTGACGGCGAGGGTGAGGTTCGACGACATCGCATGCAGACGTTCGAGCAGGGGCACCAGCTCCGGCCCAGCAGCGTGATCGGAAATGCCGAGCGAGAGCGACTGCGCGGCCGGCGCGTCGCCCGACAGTGCGAGATCGTGCGCCGTCATCAGCGCGCGGGCGCGATCGACGAACGCGGCGCCGTCGGCGGTCAGCCGGACGGCGCGTGGGGAGCGCTCGACGAGGCGCTTCTCCAGCAGCGTTTCCAGCCGCTGCAGCTTGAGGCTGACGGCGGCCTGCGTCGTGCCGAGCGCTTCGGCGGCGCGGGTGAAGCTCTGGAGGTCGGCGACCAGCAGGAAGGCCTGGACGGTGGTGATGTCGAGTGTGGCTGTCATTATGAAAGGTTATCACTGGTATCAGTAGAGATAAGGTACCAAAATGATGGCGGCAGGTCTAGCTTCTTCCCAACGCCGCACGCATCGCGCGGCATATCGAGGAGAACGACAATGCCCCTGATCACCGTGTCCTACACCACGTCCCGCCAGTCCCGGTCGCTGAAGGCCGACATCGCGAACGCCGTGTCCGAGCTCACCGCAAATATCCTGCACAAGGATCCCAAGGTCACCGCCATCATCGTGAAGTCAGTCGAGGCAGGCGACTGGTTCGCCGGCGGCCAATCGCTCGCCGACCAGAAGCTCGCGAGCTATTGGATCGACATCCACGTCACCGAAGGCACCAACACCAAGGACGAGAAGGCAGCCTATCTCGCCGCCATGTTCAAGCGCATGGCCGAGATCCTGGGACCGCTCCATCCCGAGACCTATCTGCACGTCGACGAGGTCAAGGGCGACGCTTACGGCTTCGGCGGCCTGACCCAGGAGCGGCGCTACATCGCCGGCAAGCTCGAGGTTGCGCTGAAAGCGGCGTGATGCTGCAGGCCGCGGGGGGACAATCTCACCCGCGGCCTGACGCATCAACTCGTCACGCGGAACTCAACCTCGGCGTTGTTGATGAAGCAAGTCTTGTCGAACAGCTTCAGGTCGAGCGGGTTCGGCAGCCGAACGTCGCTGATATCAGGGCATGATTTTGCCTGGGGATCATAGGACCGGTCGATCTGCGAGATGAAGACGACGATCAGCCCCTTGTCGCGCGCAAAGGATTTCAGCGCGCGCACCTGGACGGTGAGATCAGGGTTTTCCCGTCTCTGGTCGAGCAGCTGCAGATAATCGATCACGACGAATGTGCTGCGCGGCGCTGCGGCCATTTGCTTCACGACGTAATCGGCGCTGATCGCGTCGGAGCAATCGATCTCGAAGAGCTTGTCGAACTGCGCCGGCCGCACGCCGATCGCCCGTAGGCGATCCAGCACGTCTCTCTCGGTATATTCGAGCGAGAAGAACGCGGCGCGATGGCCCGACTTCATCGCTTCCACCGCGAGTTCGAGGCTCATCAGCGTCTTGCCCTGGCCGGGGCGCGCCCCGACCAGCACGAGATCGCCCGGCCGGAGTTGCGGAAAGAGCCGATTGGCCGGCGTCAGCGCGGCCGCTTTCGCCGCAAGCATGCTCCAGGCGGAAAATCCTTCCGTCGCGGCGACGCGGTCAAGCGCAGCGTTGAGTGGAATGCCTGCCTCACGCGACAGGCGTTTCGCCTTGCGTTTCAAATGATAGATCGGCGCAGACAGCTTCATGGTCAAAACCTCCCATTGCGAGCATGGATCGCAACCCCTCCTTATGCCTGGTGCTCGAACAGTCGGTCGATGATCAATCGCCCAGCATGAGGTCTGCTTTCCCAGCGGAGGGGGGAGGCGTGGGCGGCACCGGAATCGAGCATAACCGATTCCGCGAAGAATGCAGAAGCTCAGGCGATGCCTTCCGGCAACAGCGCGCGGGTCGGCCCGAACAGGTCCTCGAACGCCTGCCGGAGCGCGATATCGACGTCGGCCATGGTCACGAGCTGGCCGAGATCGACCAGCGAGGTGACGCCGTAGCGGGGATCGACGACGCCGCAGGGCACGATGCCGGCGAAATGCGACAGCTCCGGCTCGACATTGATGGCGATGCCGTGGAACGAGACCCAGCGCTTGAGCCGGACGCCGATCGCCGCGATCTTGTCCTCGTGATCGGTGCCCTTGTCGGGCCGCTTCACCCAGACGCCGACCCGGTCTTCGCGCCGCTCGCCGCGGACGTTGAAGGCGGCCAGCGTCCGCAGAATCAACTCTTCCAGGCTCGCGACATAGGCCCGCACGTCCGGCCGGCGGCGCTTCAGATCGAGCATCATGTAGGCCACCCGCTGGCCGGGGCCGTGATAGGTCAGCTGGCCGCCGCGGCCGGTCGCGAAGGTCGGGAATCGGGCATCGAGCAGGTCCGATTCCTTGCCCGAGGTGCCGGAGGTGTAGAGCGGGGGATGTTCCAGCAGCCAGACCAGCTCCGGTGCTTCGCCCGCGGCGATCGCCGCGACGCGCGCCTCCATTGCGGCCACGGCCTCCGGATAGGGCACCGGAGCGTCCGAGATTCGCCATTCGACAGGCGCGCCGCCGGCGGCGGAAAACGACGTCAAATCGAGGTCTTGGCGGGCGTTTTGAGGCGAATTAACCATTGGCTAACCATAACGTGGTGATCATCAGGGGAGCAAATGCCAAGTCCCTTCTTAAGTCCCTTGGCTCAAGTCCCTTCGTTGCGGCGGTCCTGACAGTGCCCACTCTCGATAAAGTCACCGTGGATCTCATGGTCGTCCTCGGAACGACCACGATGCCGATCCATCAGGTATTACGTCTTTCCCGCGGCGCCATCATCGAGCTGGACGCAACGGAGGCCGATGAGGTCAAGGTTTTGGCCAACAATCTGCCGGTCGCCTCAGGCGTCGTGCTGGTCGATCGCAACCGCATCGCGGTCGAGGTCAAGCAGATGCTGCCGCGCTCGCCGGGGACGCGCTAGACTAGCCGCCCCGGGCAAAGTCTGGGCTTTCGATAGGGCCGATCCGGGCGGGTGGAGATTTCCTGCCAAGCTTGTGGAATTCGGGGTCTTTGCAGGCTTGTATCCCCCTGATGGATTTGTTAGATCGGCGGCCGCTGATCCGGCCAGCCTTCAAGCCTCAGGCCGGCATCTCCTAGCGCTCGTGGCGGAACTGGTAGACGCGCTGCCTTGAGGTGGCAGTGGGTAACACCGTGGGGGTTCGAGTCCCTCCGAGCGCACCAAGCCTTATAGACATTGAAATCCCTCAGTTTTTTACGTCGACTGGAATGGACCAGCCTTGTCAGGTCCTGACCGCGCGCGACGTTCTTCCGGCGCGAGATGGCCATCGATTCGTGGGGCGCGCCGCCCCGTCCGACGATGGCTTGATGAGGAACGGCCATCGCCGGGACGCATTGCAGTCGGGGGCCCGTGCTGACCGCGGGCGGTCCAAGCGGTGGACGGGTGGAGGACGATGAGAGACAGCGCGTCGGATGTTGCCGAGATCAGGAATGCGGTTCACCTCTGCATCGACATGCAGAACATTTTTGCTCCCGGCGGACTCTGGGCGACGCCATGGATGGAGCGGGTGCTGCCGACCATCGCCACGATCGTGTCCCGCCATCCCATCAGAACGGTCTTCACGCGCTTCATCACGCCGCAGGATCCGGAAGACCGGCCGGGCCAGTGGCAGCGTTATTTCCAGCGCTGGCACCAGGCAACCCGCAGGCATCTTCCACCATCCGCACTCGAATTGGTGCCGGCCCTCAACAGGTTCGTTCCTCCGGCGGCCGTCATCGACAAGCCGGCCTATTCTGCGTTCAGCAATCCCGCACTTGCGAGCCTGCTGATCGAGAAGAAGGTCGGCACCGTCGTGATCTCAGGCGCAGAGACCGATGTCTGCGTACTCTCGACGGTGCTGAGCGCAGTCGACCTCGGCTTCAGGATCGTGATCGTCGAGGACGCGCTGTGCAGCTCGTCCGATGTCGGGCACGATGCGCTGATGACGATGTACCGCACCCGCTTTCACGGTCAGGTCGACCTCGTGACCGCCGAGGAGCTGGAGGAGTTCTGGCGCGAATAGGCGCCAGTCCGTCAGTTGACGTTGTCGCTGAGCATGTTGCGGAACGCCGCGCGCACCGCGGCAACGCCGCTGACACCTTGCATCAAGGCGATCTCGCCCTGCTGCTCATGACGAATGGCGTGTGCCATGACGCGCAGACGCAGATCGCCGCGGCTGCGCCACATGCCGTCGGCCATCTTGACCGCACCCTTGTGATGCCGCGTCATCGCCTCGATGAAGGCGGCGTCGAACCGCTCCGGTGCGATGGTCCTGAGCTGCCGCATTTCGGCCTGGGTCAACATGCCCGGCATGGCCGCGCGTTCTTCAGTGCTGCAATCCGGCATCTCGGTGTCGAACCAGCTCAGCCACCAGTTCTCAAAAATCCGGTTCTCGCCGGTCTGGCTCGCGATCATCAGCATCGCGAGCTTTCCCAGATGCGGATCCTGCGCGCGCTCCGCACCCATGCGCGCAAGCTCGATGCCCTGAACGTGATGCGCGGTCATATGGCGGATATAGGTCTGGTCGGCATCCCTGTCATGGCCCAGCCATCGCGGTTCATAACCACGGTTGCCGAACAGTGCGACCGTTCCGGCCAGCGCGATTGCGGCGAGAGCGCCGGTGACCCACGCATTGGTGAAACGGATGTCCCGCGCCGGTGCGGCGCCGCGCCTCCAGCGCAGCCTAGTGAACAGCGGATACATCACGGCGGATGAGGCGTGCACGAGCAGTCCCATCCAGTAGGGCTGCTGCAATGTGAACAGCGGTTGCCAGAAGGGAAACAGCGGCACCAGCACGAACCATTCCACGCTCGAGGTGAACACCGCCCAGGGCAGCGCGAGCAGCAGGATCGTCAGCGGCCGCAGATCGGCGGTCCAGCGCCCGAGCACGCCGAAAAAGACCAGCGCCCAGGAAAAATCGGCCCATTGGTGGAAGGTGATGCCGGCCAGCATCGCGCTCCACGACGGCTCGGCGCTGATGGCCCAATCGCGCGCGGGAATGGCGGCAACCGTCATCCAGTCGACCGCCGCATCGCGGCCGATGCGCGCGGCGACGAGCTGGCTGACGATGGTGGAGAAGGTGCTGCTGATCAGGCCGAGCGCGGCTGCGGCCATCCAGCGCGAGCGCCGCCGGGACCTTGCCGGCGGCAGGGCGCCGCTGTCGGTGCGCGGGCCTGCATCGGGAAGCGCGGAGTGCGCGCCATCGCTCACGTGAGCTGATTGAGCTTCTTCAGCGGGTTGAGCTCGCTGGGTTTGTCCTGCTCCTCACGGCTGCGTTCCGCCTCGGCCTTGCCGTCCTCGTGGAGCTCCTGGTCGCCGATGATCTCGCCGACGGCCTGCTTCGCCTTGCCGACGATCCGCTGGCGTAATCCCTTCGTCTTGCTCATGGTCAGTCTCCATGCCGACGCTGTGGCCCCGACGCCTGGAAGGGGCGAGCGCCGGGGCGCAGTTTGGTGGATGAGACTCCGTCACGCGCCGATGGTTCCTTCCGGAATTACCGAGGCTCTAGCACAATGATCACGCCTTCGTTGCCGCGCAGCAGGAGGGTCGCGTCAGGCAGCGGCTCTGGCGTTCGGTCGAGATGTGTGGACATCAGCAGGCGGCCGCGACCTTGCCAGTGCCATTTCCGCGGTTCAGACGCGATGTTCAGCGCAATCAGCATCTCGCCGCCGCGGCCTATCCGCTTGTAGGCGAGAACGTCATGCTGAGATCGTAGCGCCTGGTAACCGCCCTCACACAAACACGCATGCTCACGGCGCAGTGCCATCAGCGCGCGAAACAGGGCCAGGACCGAGCGTTCGTCGCGCTGCTGGCCGGCGACGTTGGCCGCGCCATCGGGCGGCTCCAGCGGCAGCCATGGGTCAGCCCCAGTGAAGCCGCCGTTCGGACTGTCGTCCCAGCGCATCGGTGCGCGTTCGGGATCGCGGCAGAGGCCATAGCCCGGCACGAGCTTCTCGAAGGGATCGCGGACGCGGTCAGAGGGGATCGGAACGCGCTTGCGGCCGATCTCGTCGCCCATGAAGAAGAACGGCGTTCCGCGCAGCGTCATCAGCAGCATCGCCAGCACGCGCATCTGCGCCGCGCCGATCTTGCTCGCAATCCGCTGCTTGTCGTGGCCGCCGATGACCCAGACCGGCCAGGCACGTTCGGGGATGGCGTTGAAATACGCATCGATCGTCGCTTGCAGCGACAGCGCATCCCATTTCGAGTCGAGCAGGGCGAAATTGAGCGGCAGGTGCAGGCGCGGCCGGTCATTGCTGTAGAAGTGCCCAATGCGATCGGTCTTGCCCTGGACCTCACCGCAGAGCATCCGGTCCGGATAGCTGTCGATGACCTCCCGGATGAATTCGATGCAGTGCATCGTCTCCGGCCGGTCGTCGGTGAAGACGGGCGTGTGACGCTGCGGCGGCGGCTTGCCCTGGGCTTGCGGATTCGGCGGATTGTCGCGCAAGAGTTCGTCCTTGATCAGGACCGCGCTGGCATCGACGCGGAATCCATCGACGCCGCGGTCGAGCCAGAAGCGCATGACATCGGCGATCGCGGCACGCACGTCCGGATTGCGCCAGTTGAGATCGGGCTGCTCGACCAGAAAGGAATGATAATAATATTGCCGCCGCGCCTCGCACCATTCCCAGGCGCTGCCGCCAAAGCGGCTCAGCCAATTGTTGGGTGGGCCGCCGTTCTCGGCCGCATCGGCCCAAATGTACCAATCGGCCTTCGCGCTGTTGGGCGAGCTCGCGCTCTCGACGAACCATGCGTGATCGTTCGCGGTGTGATTGGGAACGAGGTCGAGGATGAGGCGGATGCCTGCTTGATGCAGGGCCTTGAGCAGGCGATCGAACTCATCGAGGTTGCCGAAGGCAGGATCGATGGAGCAATAGTCGGAGATGTCGTAGCCGAGATCGCGGAACGCGCTCTTGTAGACCGGCGTCAGCCACACCGCGTCGATGCCGAGCCATCTCAGGTAATCGATGCGCGACATCAGCCCGGCGAGGTCTCCCTTGCCGTCGCCGTTGGAGTCCTGGAAGGAGATCAGCGCGATTTCGTAGATGACGGCGGATTGCCACCACGCAGCTTCGTCACGGGACTCGACGCTCATCGCTTTGCTTGACCTCGCTGTTCCCCGCAGGCGCTGCGATCTGCCTTGCCGCGGTCCTGGCGTTCTCGATCCCCTTGGGGAAGCCGCTGCGGGTCGGATAGAGCTTGCGCCGGGCTTCGCGCGGCGGACGCCGCGGCTTGGTGTCCTGCGCGGCGCGATAGTCGAGCATGGCGATGCCGCCGACCATCAGCAGCGCCAGCGCGATATTGCCCTTCTTGGGGTTGTCGGCCGTCAGCCCCGAGAGCAGCGCGGCGGCATCGAGGCCGTCGCCGCCGACGCGTGCCCACAGGCCGGCATTCTTCTCGACCGAGAGTGACATGATCCCGGCCATGATCTCGCGCACGCCGAAGGTGCGGACCAGCGTCTCGCGGCCTTCCATGCCCAGCGTCTCCGTGACACGTCGCGGCGCGAACAGCTCGACCATGCCGAGACCGATGCTGAACCAGCCCAGCGCACGCGCGAGCTGGTCTTCCGGCCGCTTCAGGCTCGGCCCGCCCTCGACGATCTTCGGATCGCCCTTGGTGCGCACGATGTTGGAGAAATGAAACATGGCTTGCTCCTTTAGGGCCTCAACACGACTTTGACGCAGGAATCGCGCTTGTCGCGAAACACCTGGTACATCTCAGGTCCCTGCTCGAGCGGGACGGTGTGGGTGATGACGAACGACGGATCGATCTCGCCTTCCTCGATGCGTCGGAGCAAATCGTCGGTCCAGCGGTTGACGTGGGTCTGGCCGGTGCGCATCGTCAGGCCCTTGTTCATGAAGGCGCCCATCGGCAGCATGTCGGAGAGGCCGCTATAGACACCGGGCACGGAGATGATGCCGCCGGGCCGGCAGACATAGATCATCTCACGCAGCACATGCGGCCGGTCGCTTTCCAGCATCACCATCTGCTTGGCGCGGTCGAGCAGGGTGTCGGGCAGCGACGCCATCACGTGGGCTTCCATGCCGACGCAATCGATGCACTTCTCCGGTCCCTTGCCGTCGGTCAGCTCCTTCAGCCGTTCGAGCACGCTCTCGGTCTCAAAATTGATCGTGGTGGCGCCGCCGGCTTCCGCCATGCTGAGCCGCTCGGGCAGGCAGTCGATCGCGATCACCTGGTTGGCACCGAGCAGGATGGCGCTGCGGATCGCCATCTGCCCGACGGGCCCACAGCCCCAGATCGCGACTGTATCGGTCGGCTCGATGTCGCATTGCACCGCGGCCTGCCAGCCGGTCGGGAAGATGTCGCTGAGGAACAGCAGCTGCTCGTCGGGAATGCCAGGGGGGACCTTGATGTGCGTGGCATCGGCATAGGGCACGCGCAGATATTCGGCCTGGCCGCCGGGATAGCCGCCGGTGAGATGCGTATAACCGAACAGGCCGGCGGTGGTGTGCCCAAACACCTTGTCGGCGAGATGCCGCTTGCGGTTGGTGGTCTCACAAACGGAAAAATTGCCACGCTTGCACTGGTCGCATTCGCCGCAGATGATCGTGAAGGGCACCACGATGCGGTCGCCCTTCTTCAGCTTGCCATTGACCCCGGAGCCGACCTCGACCACTTCGCCCATCGTCTCGTGGCCCATGATGTCACCGGGCAGCATGCCCGGGATGAAATTGTGGAAGAGGTGGAGGTCGGATCCGCAAATGGCGCAGCTCGTGACCTTGATGATGGCGTCGCGCGAGTCCTGGATCTCCGGATCGGTGACCGTGTCGCACCTGATGTCCTCTTTGCCATGCCAGACCAGCGCCTTCATCGTTCGTCCTCCGGGCTCGACCACGTGGCATCTAAGTCGAGGAATGAACGATGGTTGCTATCGGCGCGCGCAAATTCTTCGCACTGCACCGGATGGCGCCGATAGGAACGAGAGAGCAGGGCAGGGATTGGGGCGTCATCAACTCAATCGCGAGGATACAGCCATGGCCACCAATCAACTCGCCGTCGTCACCGGGGCCTCCACCGGTATCGGCCTGGAACTCGCCAGGTGCTGCGCCCAGGCAGGTTTCAATCTCGTCATCGCGGCCGACGAGCCTCAGATCGAGAGAGTGGCCGTCGATCTGCGCCGGATCGGCGTCAGTGTGGAGCCGGTCGAGGCGGATCTGGCCACCACCGAGGGCGTTGACAAGCTCTGTGCTGCGGTCGGTGACCGGCCGGTCGCCGCGCTGCTCGCCAATGCCGGCATCGGCCTCGGCAAGGCCTTCCTCGATCAGGATTTCCAGCGCATCAAGCACCTCGTCGACACCAACATCACCGGCACGCTTTATCTGATCCACCGCGCCGGCAACGAGATGCTCCGCCGCAATGCGGGTCGCATCCTGATCACGGGCTCGATCGCCGGCTTCACCCCGGGCAGTTTTCAGGCGGTCTACAACGCTTCCAAAGCGTTCCTGGATTCATTCTCCTTCGCGCTGCGCGAGGAGCTGCGCGACAGCGGCGTCACCGTCACCTGCCTGATGCCGGGCGCCACCGAGACCGAATTCTTCCGCCGCGCCGACATGATGGACACCAAGGTCGGCACCGAGCCGAAGGACGGCGCGTATGACGTCGCCAAGGCCGGCTTCGATGCCATGATGCGGGGGGAGGCCGACATCGTCACCGGGTTGAAGAACAAGATCCAGACCACGGTCGCGAACGTCACGCCGAACGAGATGCTGGCCAAGCAGCATCGCAAGAAGGCCGAACCGGGCACGGCGAGAACCTAAAGGCGATCTCCTTGTGCTCGGGCGAGCAGTCCAGCGGCAGCAAACAGACGAAGGCTGACGCCGATTCACATAGCCTAATGCGCCGCGGCCCCTAAACCGTCAAATTGTACGGGCTGAGATGGAAGGGGCTGCGGTGGCGATGGATCGCTTCCAACAGGCCTTTATCGCGACCGCCATTACGGGTTTTCTCGTGATGATGGTGGCGATCGTCTGGATGATGATGACATGATGCGGGGAGGCTGCCGTCTTGCGCATCGCGCTACCTTACGCCGCGGTTATCCTTTGCCTGGCGGTAACCGCCTGGCTCGCATTCGCGCATCTGTTTTGATCGGGGTTGAGCTGCAAGCCGCGCAGATTACCCGTCCCAATCGCTGCGGGGCATCATGCCGGTCGGCCGCCGACAAGGCTCGCCAGGCTTTGCGCCATTGCCACGATGTCGATCGGCTTCTCCCACAGCGGCACGTCTCGGAACTCCGCCTCGATGCTGATCCTGTCGTAGCCAGTGGTGAACACAAAGGGCACGTGGCGCGCCCTAAGCTCGCGAGCGATCGGGAAAATTGGCTCAGCCCGAATATTTACGTCGAGCACCGCACCGTCGAGAATACCGCCATTGTGCAGCACTTCTACCGCATCCTCGATATGACCGACCGGACCCGCGATTTCCGCGCCGAGCGTTCGCAGCGCCTTGCCGATATCCTCGGCGAGAAAATACTCGTCCTCGACTACGAGGACGCGGCAACCCGCCAGCGGCGCGGGGTGACGAGACGGCGGGAACGAACTGGACATGGACTCTCCGGCGGTATTCCGGACCGCAAGGACGATAGGGGGCCGCTCGCGATGAAACCAAGGAGTCGAAGCTTGGTTCCACGAGAGCGCGGCTGGTCGTGACTGCTGATCTGTTGGAATGGTGTCGATTTCTGCTATGGCAGGAGGCAGATGCCCTCGGCCGGCCAGCGTTTTCAGGCTCCCATTGAAGCGCTCAAGAGCATTTGAAAGCCTCAAAATGGGCATCCCCAGTCTCTATGAAGTGAGGAGTTGCTGTTGGCCAACGAGGAGTTCAAGACTTCGCCCGACGAGTTGGAGCGGGTCAATGACGAACTGACGATGGTCTCCAGCCAGCTGTCGCAACGCGTCCAAGAGTTGACGCGCGCCACCAGCGTTCTCAAAAATTTGCTCGAGAGCACGCAGATCGGCATTGTCTTCCTCGACAACGATCTGCGTGTGATGAATTTCACGCCCGCGATCGCGCAAATCCTCCCTCTTGGAGAAACAGACACGGGTCGGCCAATCGAGCAGATCAAGGCGAAGATCCCGATCGAGGAGCTTTACGCCGACATCCGCCGCGTGCAGGGTACGCTCTCCAGTGCCGAGCGCGAGTTGAGCGCGTCGGACAGTGGTGCACGCTACATTGTGCGCATCCTCCCCTATCGCGATATTGACGATGTCATCGCTGGCGTCGTCCTCACGTTCCTCGATGTCACCGTGATCACTCGCGCGGAGGAGCGGCAGCGCTTGCTGCTGGCCGAGCTCCAGCATCGCGTCCGCAACACGCTTGGCGTTGTGCGGTCGATCGCCCGTCGTTCCGCAGAAACTGCCGTCACTGTTGAGGAATACGCCTCTCATCTTGACGGCCGTTTGAACGCATTCGCCCGCACTCAGGGACTGGTGACGCGCGACCCTGAAGGCGGCGTTGACCTCGAATATCTTGTGGTCGAGGAACTGCTCGCCTACAACGCTCGTGAAGGCGAGCAGATGCGGGTTTCCGGGCCGACGGTGCGCTTCCAACCTAAAGCGGCCGAGACGTTTGCGCTTGCGATCCACGAACTGGCGACCAATGCGCTCAAATATGGCGCTTTTAGCCAGCCGAGCGGACAGATTGAAGTCGCCTGGCGCCTGGTCGAAAGCACAGGCATTGCGGAGCTGGTGTTCGAATGGCGAGAGCGCGGTGGGCCAAAGGTCGAGCCGCCCTCGCGAAAGGGCTTTGGCACGGAACTCCTGGAGCGTACATTAGCGTTCGAGTTCAAGGGGCAGACGAGGCTGGCATTCCAACCGGCTGGGCTTCAATGCACGATCACGCTTCCCTTGAGTAAGCGCACGTTCCATACACCGATAGTGGCCGACTGATGCCGTTGTCGACGTCCGATCGCAGTCTGGTAGAGCCGGTCTTCCGCCGGTTGAATGTGCTGAGGCCGTTGTCGGCGGAAGCGCGTGGGTTGCTCGAATATGCGATGGTCGAGGGTCTCCAGCGCGCTGGGCCGGGTGAAGACCTGATCTCGGAGGGCGATCCCGTCAACAGCGTCCGCGTGGTGCTGTCGGGCTGGCTCTGCCGCTACAAGACGCTGGAAGACGGCCGGCGCCAGATCGTCAATTTCATCTTTCCTGGCGAAACCTGTGACGCTCACGCCTTCCTGCTTTCGGTGATGGACCATTCCATCGCCACGCTGACGCCCGCGGTTTACGCCGAGATCACGCGTGCGCGGTTCGAGCGTCTGACGTGGGAGGATCGTGCGCTTGCGGAGGCATTTTGGTGCGAGACGCTCGTCAACAACGCGATCCAGCGAGAGTGGGCGATCAATCTTGGCCGCCGCGTGGCGTTGGAGCGCGTTGCGCATCTGTTTTGTGAAATTTTCGAGCGACTTCGCCCCGTCGGGATGACCGATGGTCGTTCTTGTAACATGCCCATCACGCAGATGGACATGGCTGATGCCACCGGCTTGTCGGTGGTCCATCTCAACCGCACCGTGCAGGAGCTGAGAGCGTCCGGCTTGATCGTGTTGCGCGATCGTACGCTGATCATTAACGATCTCGACGGCCTTAGGGACGCGGCCCTGTTCTCTCCGAGCTATCTGCAGCTCTACCGACTTGGTTGACAAAAACCGGACTGGAAAAAGCCAATCAGCTCATAGCGACCCGTGCGAGCAGTCGCTCAGCGATCGTATACTGTTGTGTCGCCTTCGCCATCGGCGGGATCAAGCATCGCCCTGGCAAAAGGCTCATAGCTTTGTCGGCCGAGAAACGTGTCCACCTGGGACGCCGCGAGCAACTCCCGCGCTTCACGGATCACCCTGCGCGCGTAGTCAACTTGCTGGGCGTACGACGACAATGAACATTGGGCCAGTTTCGGCATGACCGCGCTCCCTGGTCTGCAGGCGGGAGCGCAAGCGGTCTCTCAGCCACCAGCGCCTACGGCAAAGCCTCAGCCGGTGATGACCGGACGATAGGCCGCTCGCAGCTGCTTGGCCATTGGAAATCGTCACTGCTGGGAGTTTTGGTCGCGCCCAGGCTTAGTGGATCCTGGCGCTTGAAGCTCCTCATAGTCGGCTCGTTTGCGATACTCCTCCGCCATCTCGATCAGCGCCGTTCGCGTCGCAACCGAGGAGCTGAGAGCGGCTTGCTGTTGGCAGCTTTTCTGGAGTCGGCGATAATCGTCCATTTGCGCCAACCCGGATGGGGAGCTCGGCGTTCCCACATTAGCAGAATGTGCCAATGACTAACTTAACTCATGTTATGCCGCGAGCCCGCCAGCAATCACCGCAACTCCTCTCTTGCTGCGCAACCGTTCCGCTTTCGGAACGTTATAGGAGCATCGCTGGCGCGGTGACTTCGATTGGTAAAGAGCTTAACGGAGCGCTCTGGCGAGGGAGAACGCCCATGTTGACTCGGCGTCGAGTGAAGCAAACGGATCCGCTGGAAGCTCGGCTGGCTGCTGAAGCCGAGCGGCTGCGCGAACAGGCCAAATTGCTCCCGCCCGGCGTCGCGCGTGACGAATTGTTGCGCAAGGCGCGTCAGGCCGAAACGGGATCTCAGATGAGTGAGTGGCTACGGTCGCCAGGCTTGCAGCCGCCGGACTAGGACCGGCGACGAGTTGGCGTGCGGCACGTCAGGCTGCACGCGCCGGGAACGGGTTAGATGTCGGCGCGTACCGATGCGCTGATGTCGTGGGCAGAAACCGGAAAAATGAGCGCCACGTCCATCGTCCCCGTTGTGTCCGGTTGTCACCCGGCGGTGCAGGGTATCAACGCCGCTTCGCCGTTTTGGTTCGGCGGTTGTAGGGCGAACGGTTGGCCGGCCGCAGCGAAATTCCCTCACGTTGCGCCTTGCTACGAATGGCCGCGACCGGGCGTTGAAGCTTGATGCTCATCACGCCGGTCGGCGTGTTGCCTTTCGCGAGCTGCTTGAGCTTGCTGACATCCGCAGGGGTCCAGGGTTGCCGCGCGTGGCGCTTGTATGCGGGGTTGGCCTTGCGTGGTCCCTTGCGGCCGATCGGTGAGCCCGGCCGCTTCCATGCTGCTTTCGCCATGATGATCCTCCTTCAAATCGCAAGTCGTTCTTGAACATACGAATCAGCATTTCGGTTCCGGCGCAGTTCGCGCGGCAGGTGCGGCCTGTGCGGATGCAAAATCACGCGGCGTTAACTTATTGAAATGATGGAACCCGAAGTTGCGGCGGAAGCTACGAACGCTGCCGAACCGGGCCGTCCCGTCAGGCAGCAGCTTGTCTGACATGCACCTCGACTAAGCGACACTAAAGCGACTTGGGCCCCGGTGCCCAACCTCCCGCCGGGGGCCAGCCTCATCAATCCCGAATGCACCGTGAAAGTCCAGATGACCGCCAAACGTAACCGCAGGAAACAGACCCAATCTCTCCAGGAGCGGCTCGCGACATTTGCCGAGAAGGCCCGCGAGCGCGCGCTCGCTCTGCCGCCTGGCAAGGAACGCGAGATGCTCTTGCAACGTGCCAAGCAGAATGAGGTGACGTCGAACCTGACGGACTGGCTGAGTGCGCCCGTCTACCCGAGGCGAGGAGACTGACAGTGGGGAGCATCAAGCACTACCGCGCGTTCCAGATCGATCCGGACGGGCATGTGTTCGGATGCATCAATCTCGTCTGCGACAATGACGAGCAGGCCAAGCGGGAGGCTGCCGCGCTCGTCCTCGTTCACCGCATCGAGCTGTGGCGGCTCGACCAGCGCATCGCGCGCTTCGATGCGCCGCAGGAGGTCGTTCGGCAATAGGCGTCGGGAACCGCGCGCAGCGCCCCGGGTTGGTCGGATACCGACTTCGCCAGGAGCCTGCATGACGGAAGCCGACGTTCGCAAGGGGATGCCGCCCGTCAAGCTGTCGCGCGAGGAATTCGAGCGGCGTTACAGGGGCCAGTTCGTCGATCCCGCCTTTGCGCTCTTGCAAGGCGAACTCGATGCCATCGTCAGCGCCGCCTGGGATGCTTACAGCCATTCCCGAAAGGCGCCGAAGACACGGAAAGCAGGCACGGGCTTCTCCGATCCCGATTATGACATCGCCATCGATTGGCTCGATGCGCGCGCAAAAATCCTGGAAGCGCAGCGGCGGCACGACGATGCGGACGAGACCCCGCGCATTCTCATCATCAACGGCTCCGCCCGCAGCGAGCACACCTGTCCCGGCGAGATGTCCAAGACCTGGCGGCTGGTCAAGCTGGCCGAGCCTGTGTTCGTCGAGATGGGATTTGCCGTCGACCTCCTCGATCTGTCGCGGCTCGCCTCGGAGTTCGGCAAGAACATCCACCCTTGCAAATCCTGCGTCGGCACCGCGATGCCGCTGTGCCACTGGCCGTGCAGCTGCTACCCGAACTATTCGCTGGGACAGACCGGCGACTGGATGAACGAGATCTACCCGCTCTGGGTCGCAGCGCACGGCATCCTGATCGTGACCCCCGTGAACTGGTATCACGTGCCCTCGGGCCTCAAGGCGATGATGGACCGCATGGTCTGCGCCGACGGCGGCAATCCCGATCCGACCTCGACCCACGGCAAGAAGGCTGCCGAGGCCAAGGCGATGGAGCTGAAGGGCTGGTCCTATCCGCGCCATCTCGCCGGCCGGCATTTCGGCATCGTCGTCCACGGCGATGCGGTCGGCGCCGAGGGCGTGCGCCGCGCCTTGTCCGACTGGCTCACCGATATGCAGTTGATCTCGGCGGGGCGCTACGCCGAGCACGACGGCTACCTCGGTTATATGGAGCCCTATGCGACCTCGCATCGCGCGCTCGATGACGACCGCGAATTCCAGCAGGAGGTGCAGAATGCAGCGCGCGCGCTCGGCAACGCGGTTCGGCTGGCGCGGAGCGGGCGGCTCGAAGACCCCGGCGCCCGCCTTTTGGATCCAAACCCGAAATGACCAGCGCGCCCCCGCTCGATTGCCTGATCGTCGGGGGCGGCCCGGCCGGGCTGATGGCGGCAATTTATCTCGCGCGATTCCGCCGCAGCGTCTGTGTCGTGGACGCCGGTGCGAGCAGGGCGGCGCTGATCCCGCGCAGTCACAATGTCCCGGGCTTTGTCCATGGCCTGTCCGGCGTCGAGTTGATCGACCGCATGTCGGCGCAACTGGAGGAGCTCGCCGTCACGCGCGTGACGTCGGAGGTCACCGCTCTGCAGCGGCACGAGCGCGGCTTTCGAGCGACATGGGACGGCGGCTTGCACGACGCCGCCACCGTCGTTCTCGCCTGCGGCATCGTCGACACCCATCCGCCCTTCGCCGAATGGCGCGCGGCGGTCGCGGACGGGCTGCTGCGCTACTGTCCGATCTGCGACGCCTTCGAGGCGCGCGGCCGCCGTATCGGCGTCGTCGGCCCGCTCGATCGTGCTGCCGGCAAGGCGCTGTTCCTGCGCGGCTACTCGCAAGACGTGACGCTGCTCGCAATCGGGCCGGACGACGCGAAGGGCGTAACGTCGGAGCTGACTGACGCGGGTGTGGGCATCGTGTTCGCGCCCGACCTGCACCTGATGCGACGAGACGGCGGCGTCGAAACCGTCTTCGCCGACGGACGCACGGCGCAGTTCGACATCGTCTATCCAGCGATGGGTGCGGAGGTCCGCTCGCAGCTCGCGATGGCGCTGGGGGCGGACCACACTGCAGATGGCCATTTGAAGGTCGACGACCATCAGCGCACCTCGATCGACGGTCTCTACGGTATCGGCGACGTCGTCACCGATCTGCACCAGATCTCGGTCGCCTTCGGCCACGCCGCGATTTCCGCCTGCACCATCCACAACAGCCTGCCGCAGCGCTTTGCCTGACGGGAACGAAGGGCGCGCCTTGGTCTTGACTGGGCAGGGTGCGCGAAGGAACAGCCCATGCTGGAAGAAAAGCTCAAGCAAGCCGTCATCGACGAACTGAAACGGCAGGCCGCCGACCGGCCGCAAGCGCTGAAGATTCAAGGCGCCGAGGATGCGCAGGGCTCGGAGGAGCTGACCGTCAACGGCAAGGTCGATCTCGGCGCGCTGGTCATGGTGATCGCGGGATCGGTCGCGGGCGGCCCCTGAGCCGATCAGCCATATTCCTCGCCGATGCCGTACTCCCGGTAGATCTCCAATGGATCGAGGTCGGGAAACAGGCGGCACTTGGCCTGGGCGAGGTGCAGGCTGACGGCGGCCGGCTCCTTGCCGTTCGAGAGCAGCTTGCGGATGTCGTCCATATGCGCATTCGGCTGGTGCTTCGGCGCGAGCTGCTCCAGCGCGACCAGCGCGGTCGCGCGGGCCTCGGTCAGCACCCATTCGTCGTGGCCCGTGATTCCCTTCTTCGGCATCGGCAGACCCCACATGTGGCGACGGTCGATAGTCTATCGCGACTTCAGCCAAATCGCCATTGACCCGTTGCGGGCTACCGGCGCGGAGAGGGCGGGGCCGCGTGCCGTCGGCTTGCATTATGGCCGCGTGTGGCTAAAAGGCGGCGAGTTGCGGCGCGATCGTATCTTTGTTGAAACAAACTAGGCGTAGACGGGCCCGCACGGCATCCCGGCCGGCTGTTCCGGTCTGGGCCCCTGATCCCGTACGCGCAACGCTTCCGTTGCGTCACTTCTCAAGACTCGAGCCAACATGGTTTTTCTCAGCTTCGTCTACCGCTTCCTCACCAATTTCGCGTTCATGGCGGTGGTCTATTTCAGCCTGAACTTCATGGAGAAGTATCCGAACCGCGCGATCCTCGCGATCCTGGTGCTGGTCTATGCCGCCATGCGGGCGGCCTCGACGCTGCGCGCGTTCTACTTCTTCCAGAAGATCGAGAAGCTGGAGGCCGAGACGCGCCGCCTTCAGGCCCCGATCAACGACGGTTCGGGCGGAACCACGGCGCGCAAGCAGGTCGTCGCCGACGTTGCGCGGCTGCGGCGCGACGGCGAGCTCAAGTCCTATATGGACCTGTTCTTCCTGGCCCTGATCGTGCTGCTCTGCGTTGCCGCCATCATGCGGCAGTAGGACTCACGCGCGCTTCTTCAGGCTGGCAACGCGGGTCGGACGCGGCGCTGCGGTCTTGGGCGGAGTGCTCGTCGGCGCTGGGCTGTCGGCCTGGGCGGAGTGCTTCGGTGTCCCGTGCGCGGCATGCGCCGTCCGGTGGCCCTGCAGCTTGACCTGCAACCTGGCTGTCTTGCCCTTTGCCACTTTGTCCTTGGCGGGACGAGGCTTTTCCGCCGCCATCGCAAGCCGCGTCGCGGCGCGCCGCGACAATGTCGTCGACAGCAGCACCTCGACCGAGCCTTCCGGGATCGCGAACAGATCGCGGCCGGGCACGGGCAGGACGGATGCGACGTCTACCTGACCCTTGGTCCGGCGCGGCAGCAGCGGCTGATGCTCAGCCTGCGCATTGAGATCGGCGAGCAGGGGCGCCGGCAGGGTCTTGATCTGTGCGAACACGAAGTTCGGCACGCGCGGCCAGCGCGCGATCGGTGTCGTCTCGGTCGGTGGATGCAGCAGCCATTCCACCGGCGTGGTCGGCGTCGCCGGCCGGTCGGCGGTCGCCGGCACCACGTGCACGATGCGATAGCCCTTCGCCTTGAGGTCGCGGATGATCTTCGGCAGCGCCGCCACCGTGCGGGCCTGGATGTCGTGCAGCAGCAGGATGCCCTTGCCCTTGGCCTCCAGCCGCTGGATCGCGAGCTGATAGACGCGGTCGGACGAGACGGGGCGCCAATCGTCGGCCGGGAAATCGGCGCTCCAGACCTGGATGCCGCGGGAGATCAGCAGGTTCTCGACGCCTTCGGCACGCATCAGGCCGGGAATGCGGAAAAAGGGCGCCAGCTTGGACGGATCGGTCATCGCGGCCTTGGTCCATTCGATGCCGCCATTGATCTCGGCTTCAGCCTTCTCGACCGGCATCCGGTCGAATGTCAGCGGATGGTCCATGCTGTGCGTGCCGACGGTGTGGCCTGCCGCGACCAGTTTGCGCACGCCTTCCGGATTGGCCTTGGCCTGGTTGCCGACGATGAAGAAGGTCGCCTTGATGCACTCGTCCGCGAGGATCTGGAGCACCTGGTTGGAATATTTCGGTATCGGACCGTCATCGAAGGTCAGGACCACTTCATGGTCCTTCAGCGGCAGCGTCTCGCGGTACTGCATGGTGCCGATCAGCGGATGCTCGCGCGGATCGACCACGAGGGTCCGGGACGTGCCGAGCGCATCCGGGCGACCCGGACAGTCGGCCGCGAGCGCCGCCGGCGAAGCGGTGGTCAGCAATGCCAACAAGAGGCCAAGGGATAGGCCAAGGGATTGGCCAAGGGCGGTCCACGATCGCGTCCGCAAAACAACGCCACTTCCGATCATGAACCTTCGTCTGCCCCCATATGCGATTGCCGCCTAAGTAGGTCGGAGACATCAGGAAACGGTTCAGGCGCCAAGCATCCTTTCCGTCACAAAGTCCCCCTCCATTTGGCCGGGGTAGCATGAACAGAGTGTTAATTGGTCCCAAATCACCCCAATTTGCGACGGCGTGACATTCCGGCATCAGCGCGCGTCGGTAGTCTTCTGTGCTGTGCCCGCCGGCACGATGTGAACCACCCGATAGCCGTTTTCCCTCAGATATTGCAGGAACGCTGGCATGATCGCGGCCGTGCGCGCCTTGGGGTCGTGGAAGAGGATGATGCCTTTGCCCGCGGCGGCCAGGCGCTCGGTAACGAGCTTCAATTCCTGCTCCGGCGTGATCTCGGTCCAGTCGCTGGCCCACAGGTCCGCCCCGAACACGACGATGCCGCGGCTCTGGAGCAGGTCGAGCAGCGCCGGCGTCGATTCGAAATAGGGGAAGCGGAAGAACGGCGTCGAGGGCGTCGTCGTCGAAGCGCCCTTCAGTGCCATCTCGTCGGCCGCCATGCCGCGGTCGATCTCGCTCTTCGCCTTGTCGAGCGGGATCCGCGCCATGAACGGATGCGAGAAGGTGTGATGGCCGATGGTGTGGCCCTCGCGGGCGATGCGCTTGACCATGTCTGGATGCTGGGAGGCGTGCAGGCCGATCAGGAAGAAGGTCGCGCGCACGCATTCCTGCGCCAGCGCCGCCAGCACCCTCGATGTCGTCGGCGGGTTCGGCCCGTCGTCGAAGGTCAGCACGACCTCGCGATCGGCGAGCGGCAGCGTCTGCGGAAAGCTCTTCAGGCCCACGCGCGGCGTGGTCTTCGCATCGACGCTCAGCACCCGCGAGGTGCCGAGCGCGTCCTTGCGCGGGCACTCGGCAGCTTGAAGCGGGCTCGCACCGATGAGGCCGGCCAGCAACGCGCCCAGCGCCATCGAGGTCCATTCCGGCCAAACCATCTTTGTCATTGCGCTCGCAGTTCGCTTGTGGGTATTGGCTGACCGTCAGCCAGACCATCTGATCCAACCTGCCAAACGGCGAGGCGCGCCATGAATGAACATATGGACGTTGCCCCATCCGCCGCGGATTCGGTACTCGACCACGTGCCGATGCGCAACGAGGACGGCGACATCAGGCACGAATTCGTTGAGGAAATCGCGCGTGCGATCGAGGCCGCTGACTCGGCGCAGCTGCGCGCGATCGTCGCGGAGCTGCACGAGGCCGACCTCGGCGACCTCATCGGCGCATTGGAGCCCGACGACCGCGTCCGTCTGGTCGAACTGACCGGGCGAGACTTCGACTTCTCCGCGCTGAACGAGGTCGACGAGGCCGTGCGCGAGGAGATCCTCGAGGAGCTGCCGCCGGAGACGGTCGCGGAAGGTGTCCGCGAGCTCGAATCCGACGACGCGGTCGAGCTCCTGGAAACCCTCGACGCCGAGGACCAGGAGGAAATCCTCGAGAAGCTGCCGCTGAAGGAGCGCGTCGCGCTCGAGCGCAGTCTGCTCTATCCGGAGAACTCCGCCGGCCGCCGGATGCAGACCGAGTTCATCGCCGTGCCCCAGGAGTTCACCGTAGGCCAGGCGATCGACTATATGCGCGAGACGCCGGATCTGCCCGACCGCTTCTACGAGATCTACGTCGTCGACAAGGACCAGCACTGGCAGGGGGCGGTGCCGCTCGACGTGCTCTTGCGCGCCCGCCGCCCGGTGCCGCTCACCGAGCTCACCGACGAGGATCGCCGCCGCGTCTCCGTCCTGGAGGACCAGGAGGAGGTGGCGCGCATGTTCGGCAAGTACAATCTCGTCGCCGCGCCCGTGCTCGACACCCAGGACCGCCTGGTCGGCGTCATCACCGTCGACGACGTCGTCGACGTCATCGAGGAGGAGGCCGACGAGGACCTCAAGGCGCTCGGCGGCGTCACCAGCGACGAAGAGCTCTCGGACACGTTTCTCACCATCGCGCGCGGCCGCTTCAACTGGCTGCTGGTCAATCTCGCCACCGCCTTCCTCGCATCCTCCGTGCTCGGCCTGTTCGAGGGGCAGCTCGAGAAGATGGTGGCGCTCGCCGTGCTGGCGCCGATCGTGGCGAGCCAGGGCGGCAATGCCGCCACCCAGACCATGACCGTCGCGGTGCGGGCGCTGGCGACCCGCGAGCTCGGCTCCTTCAACGCCTGGCGCGTGGTGATGCGCGAGGCGCTGGTCGGCCTCGTCAACGGACTCGCCTTTGCCGTGATCACCGGCATCGCCGCGGTGGCCTGGTTCAAGATCCCGGGCCTCGGCATCGTCATCGGGCTTGCCATCATCTGCAACCTCGTCGCCGGCGCGCTCGGCGGCATCCTGATCCCGATGGCGCTCGACCGCGTCAGGGCGGATCCTGCGGTAGCGTCCGGCACCTTCGTCACCACCGTGACCGACGTCGTCGGCTTCTTCTCCTTCCTCGGCATCGCGACGCTCTGGTTCGGATTGAAGTAGGGGGAGGCGCACGCACCCTCTCTCCTCGTCATTGCGAGCGCAGCGAAGCAATCCAGGCTGTCACTGCGGTGGCATTCTGGATTGCTTCGTCGCAAGGGCTCCTCGCAATGACGGGGGCGGCAGCGGGGACAGCTTCACTCTCTCCCTGCCACGCCGCGTCCGGGGCACGAGACCACATGTGCGGCCAGCTATCTTTAATCCGAACTTAAGCGACCTGCCGCATCATCCCCGTGCTTGGGGGAATGGGCATGCGGTTGCGGCTGAAGGCGGACGGACGGATCGTTGAATTGCGGGACGGGCAGGAGTTTCCGGTCCAGCCCGCGGCCGATGCCGCGCCGGCGGTTGCGAGCTCGCTCGCGGTGCGCGATTTGCGCCGGCGCGCCTGCCTCACCCAGATGGAGTTCGCCGCAAAGCTCGGCGTCCCCGTCGAGACCATCCGCAACTGGGAGCAGGGCAAGCGCGCCCCGCGGGGACCGGCCCGCGCGCTGCTCGCCGTGATCGCGCATGCGCCCGATACGGTGTTCCAGGCGCTCGCCAAGGTCTGACGCGAACCTCTCGTTAGGCTTGCCGTCAGTCTTGTACCGAAATCCGGCTCCGGCTGCGGCGCATCCGTTGGCAGCGTCGTGGGCCGGGTCCATAATGTCGCCTGGATGATCTCGGGGCTGCCGCAACAGTGAGGATTCCTCATGCTGTTCGTCGAGGCCAATGGTGCAAGGATTCCGGCGATCGGGCTGGGGAGCTGGGAGCTGAGTGGAAGGCTTGCCGCCCGCGTGGTCGAGCAGGCGCTGCGGCTCGGCTATCGCCACATCGACACCGCGCAGGCCTATGAGAACGAGCGCGAGGTCGGCGATGGCTTGCGGGCCTCGGGCGTGCGCCGCGACGACATCTTCCTGACCACGAAAGTCTGGACCAACCATTTCGCGCCTCATGACCTCGAGCGTTCGGTCAAGGAGAGCCTCGCCCGCATGCGGCTTCCCAACGTCGACCTGTTGCTGCTGCACTGGCCTAATTCGCACGTGCCGCTGGCGGAGACGCTCGGCGCGCTGTCGCATGCGAAGACGATGGGCCTGACCCGGCACATCGGCGTCTCCAATTTCACGGTGGCGCTGATCGAGCAGGCGGTGGCGTCGTCACCCGAGCCACTCGTCTGCAACCAAGTCGAATATCATCCTTACCTGGACCAGGCGAAGGTGAGGGCGGCCTGCGATCGGCACGGCCTTGCCCTCGTCGCCTACAGTCCCATCGCCAAGGGGCGCATCAAGAGCGACCGGACGCTCATGGAGATCGGCCGCACCCATCGTAAATCGCCGGCACAGGTGTGCCTGCGCTGGCTGGTGCAGCAGAATGTCGCTGCGATCCCGCGCACCTCCCGCGTCGAACGCCTGTCGGAAAACATCGAAATCTTCGATTTCGAGCTGTCCGACGACGAGATGGGCCGGATCGCCGCGCTCGCCAATCCGCAAGGCCGCCTGACCGATTTCGGCTTCGCGCCGAAATGGGATTGAGGGGAGCCTGGGGTATGCTAGGACCGCGGCGGCAACCCAAGATCAGTCGATGGAACTGCGGAAGATCATACGGGCGGACATTGCGGCGTCCGCAATCGCGCATCTGACGCTGGTGGCGCTGATCATCGTGATCAGCGAGGTCCATCCGTTTCATGCCGCGCCGACCGAGACCGTGGCCGTCGACATCGTCACGCCCGAACAGGTCAAGGAGGAGATCAAGGAGCAGGAAGCGGCAAAGGAGAAGCAGCCGGAGCCGCCGCCCGACCTGAAGCTGCCGAAGCTCGATTCCACCGACAAGTCCGAAGCAGCGTCCAAGCAGCAGGCCGCGCCATCGCCGCAGGCTTCGCCCGAGCCGCAACCTTCTGAGCCGCAACCTTCTGAGCAGCAACGTTCTGCGGAGCAACGGACACCGCCGCAGCCTGCGCCGCCGCAGCCGAGCGAGGCCAAGGCGCAGCCGCAACAGCTTCCGCAGGCCCAGCCTCAACCGATGCCGCAACCGGTGCAGCCGCCACCGATGCAGCCGCTGCCTTCACAGGCGATGCAGCAGCCCACGACCGTGCCGCCGCCGGCCTACCAGACGCCGCAGCCGGATGTCACCGTCAAATACGGTGTCATGCTCGGCCTACCGCCCGAATTGCCGACGGAGCTGCCGAAAGACGCCTCCAAGGACGACGGCGGCGACGCCAAGGATTCGATCGCCGCCAAGCTTCCCCCGGAGGTCATCGCCGCGCTGCGCCGTCATCTGAGAAGCTGCGCCAAGCTACCGGCCGGGGTCGATCCGACCGACAACGTCAACATCAAGCTGCGCGCGGTCTTCGCCACCGACGGCACGCTGTTGCGCGAGCCGATCCTGATGGCGGCTCCGCCTTCCGCGAAGGGCGTGGCCATCGTCAAGTCCGCCATGAGCGCGCTTCAGAACTGCCAGCCCTACAAGATGCTGCCGGCCGACAAATACGGAGAATGGAAGGTGTTGGATCTGCCGTTCAGCCCACGGGATTTCGGTGGGTAGCGTGTGTCGATCTCTGCCACCCCAGATTCGGAAGGATATTCCACTTTACCGAAATTCGGAATTGACGTATGTGTGTGCCTTTGCGCAGCGGACCGCGGGTGCCGCCGGCACCCCGCCTTCCCTGCACCCTCTTGGATATGAGGGATCAAGCAAAGCTCGGGCGAAAAGCGCCGCGAGGCTGCGACGGCGTGTCCCGCACTGGGTGTCATCGTCCGGCTTGACCGGACGATCCAGTACTCCGAGACAGCAGTGATTGAGCCGAGACGCCGCGGCGTACTGGATTCCCCGCCTACGCGGGGAATGACAGCGGCGGTTGGGAAGCCAGCTATCGCTCCATACTCCTTCATTGCAAGGCGTGAAGCGACTGAGCAATCCAAAGTCTTTCCGCAGAGAGATTCTGGATTGCTTCGTCGCAAGGGTTCCTCGCAATGACAATGCGGAGAGAGTCGCGCCACACCCCGCTCCCGTGCCCCGGACGCAGCGCAGCGTCCCTTCGACGATGCGCTGCAGAGCCGGGACCCATCTCTCCGCGTCTTCCCGTGTGGCCCTGGGTTCCGGCGCTGCGCCGCAACGCTTCACGCGCTGCAGCTTGTCCGGAACAGGAATGCCTCAATGACCGCGCCTCGTCTCCCCGCCATTCGCCACCTCCGGCGCCATCGCGGCCCACGCGCTCGACGCGAACTGCCTGCGCCAGGTCACGACCACCACGGCGGCCGTCGTCACGAACAGCACCCAGGGGCTGACGAACCAGCCGAGATATCCGAGCGCGAAGAAGAAAGCGCGTTGGCCGCGGTTGAAGTGGCGGCCGGCGGATTCGAACAGGCGCGAGGTGCGGACGACATGGGCTTCAGCCTCGGGCGTGTCGCGCTGGTCGGCAGGCGGCATGCCGCCGAACAAGATCGCGACGTAGTTGAACAGGCGGTAGGCCCAGGCGAATTTGAAGAAGGCATAGACGCAGATCAGCACGAGGCCGACGCATTTCAGCTCCCACATCGCCGGCGAGGTGCTGAGATCGACCGGCAGCTTGCTCAGGATCGTGATCGCATCGTTGGTTGCGTGCAGCAGCGCCAGTGCGCCGCCGAGTGCGAACAGGCTGGTGGAGGCGAAGAAGGCCGTGCCGTTCTGGAGCGAGGCCATGATCTGCATGTCGACCATGCGGGTATCGCGGTCGAGCAGGCGGCGCACCCAGACCTCCCGATAGCGGTTCATGCGCGCGGACAGGCTGTCGCGTCCATAGGCCGAATGCTCCAGCGTCAGCGCATAGACCAGCCATTCGACGATGAAGAAGCCGACGGCGGTGATGTCGACCCAGTGCCTGCTCATGTCCGTCTCCTTGCGGGGCCGCAACGATTGCCACGCAGGGCAAGACGCAGCAACGATTGATTGAGGGCAGGCGATGGCGCTAAAAGCGGCTCCCTCCAGGACGCCTCGGGAAGGACTGCTGACATGGCTGCACTGAAACTCGCGATCGGCAACAAGAATTACTCGTCATGGTCGATGCGGCCCTGGCTCGCGCTGCGTGCCAACGACATCCCGTTCGTGGAGACCGTCATCCCGCTCTACACGGACAATCCCGCCGACAAGGAGCAGATCCTGTCCTTCAGCCGCGCCGGCAAGGTGCCGGTGCTGGTCGACGGCGACATCACGGTGTGGGATTCGCTCGCCATCATCGAATACATCGCCGAGCGCTATCCGGAGAAGAAGCTCTGGCCCGACGACGTTGCCGCGCGCGCCCACGCCCGGTCGGTGTGCGCGGAAATGCATTCCGGCTTCATGGCCTTGCGCAACGAATGCGGCATGAACCTGCACCGCTCGGTGCGGCCCGTGACGCTGTCGGCGGATGCCAAGGCCAATATCGCGCGCGTGCAGGAGATCTGGCGCGAATGCCGCACGCGCTACGGGACGAACGGGCCGTTCCTGTTCGGCCGCTTCGGTGCGGCGGATGCGATGTACGCACCCGTCGTGCACCGCTTCCGCACCTACGCGATCGAGGTCACGCCCGAGACCAAAGCCTATATGGAGACGATGCTGGCGCTGCCGGCGTTCCAGGAATGGACCCGGGACGGGCTCGCCGAAACGCTTCGCATCGCCAAGTTCGAGGACGCCTGATTGCCAGTTCCTTGGGGAGGCCGATCCGCGTGCCGCCTGACAAGCTGCGGACCGGCTCAGCCATCGATTCCCTAGGCTGCGACATCCAGGTGCGACATGCCCGCCGGACCGGGCGCTCCGGCGGTATCATCGGCCCGCCCGCTCCGTTGCTATCAGTCTGAAAAGACTGCAAAAATTACGCATTTGCCATGCGGGTATGGCGCTGGCCAAAACGGCGGGCCGCATGCTATATACCGGCTGGGTTTCCGGCCGGCCTTCGCAGAGGGACACTGGGCGAGGCAGGCGTTGTTTGAGTAATGGAGAGGGTGTTGAAGCACAAATTCCCCGTGGGAACGCGCGTATTGTTCACGGCCAGCAACGTCGCGCGTCCCGCCGCCAGCGGCGCGTATGAGGTCATCCGTCTGCTGCCGACCGAAGGCGACGATTGCCAATACCGGATCAAGAGCTCGACCGAAGCCTTCGAGCGTGTCGCCAAGGAAAGCCAGCTCGCGCTCTCCTGAGGATTGACGCCATCAGCGCACTGGCGCTCCTGGGAAATTGTATCCTCTCGCCGCTAAAAAGGCCCGGTTCATCTTCACAAGGTGGGCAGGGGGCAGTTGCCAACTCGCGGTGCTCGCTTTGACCATCCGCTCTTTGCTCGCGAGGGGACGTCGCGCATGAACTGGGCATGGGCCACTTCGCTCGACCAAATCTGGCGCTCGCCGGCCTTCCTGATCTGGATGACGCTGGCAGCCGCCGGATTCTTCGGGGTGATACTGCTGGTCACGATGCTGCGCGCAGACAGATCGCTCGCCAACGGAGCACTTGCCGTCGTCACGCTGCTGGCCCTCGCCATGACGGTGCCCACCACCATGCACCTCTATGGATCGGAGGGGCAGGGTGGGCCGGCCGAGTTGCGGACGCATGCTGCGGTGACGGCGAGCCTGCCTGCGCTGTCCTGTCTCGACGATCTCGCCGGCGATACCGTCGCCGCTGGCTGCGAGCGGGCGCTGTTCGGCGCGCCTGATATGGCGGCTGCGGCTGTCTCCCACACCGCTGCGAGGATCGACCGGCTGACCGCGCTCGGCGACGTCGCCGCGGCCGAGAAGAGCCTGACGACCGACATGAAGGCGCTGCGCAGATCGCTGGAGCGCGACCGCTACGGCCTCGTCGCGCATGTGCTGGTCGCGCGCGACGGCTGCACGCAGTTCGACTGCGCCGCCTTCCGCTCGCTGACCGACCAGCAGCAGGTCGCTGCCAACATGGAATCCCATCTCTACGACACGCTGGTGGCGCGCTATGCGCCGACCTGGAATGCGCCTGCAAACGCGCTGGCAATGCCGGCCACGGCCGCGCTGGCCGGATTGCCGCCGTCGATGCCGACGGGCAAGCCGACCAATGCCGAGTTCCCGAGCGCCTCGTCGACGCCGCCCGTCAGCATCATGAATCCGGAGCCCACGGCGACGACGCGCGCTGCGGCACCCGTGGCAAATGCGGCCGCAGCGCCCGCGCCGCGCGCACCGGCAGCGACCTCGGCGCAGGCCGCAGCTCCCGCGGCACCGGCTGCCGCGAAGAGACCGCCGCCGGCACCGAAGGCCGCGCGTGCACCGGCCGCCGCACCGGTTCCGCTGGCGCCCCCGCCGGCCTCGACGGCGGCTCCCGCAGCTGCGGATAACGAATAGATCGGCATTCCAAATGCGCTTCTGCCCGGCTAATGCTGAGGCATGCCGCTACATCTGATCAAGCTCGCCGTCGGCTGCGACTCCGTCAAGGAATTGAAGGAGTGGATCGCCGAACGGATGCAGACCGCCAAGAAGAAAGGTCTGCCGCAACGTCACATCCACATCACCCGCATGGTGCCCAAGCGCGACGCCGAGATCCTGGCGGGCGGCTCGCTCTATTGGGTGATCAAGGGCGAGATCGCCGCGCGGGAGAAGATCATCGGCATCGAGCCGTTCCGCGACAAGGACGGCATCGGGCGCTGCCGGATCGTGATGCAGCCGAAGGTGATCTCGGTATCGCCGCGGCCGATGCGCCCATTCCAGGGCTGGCGCTATCTCACCGAGGATTCCGTGCCGGCCGATCTCGGCAAGTCCGCCGCCGGCTCGATCGCTGCGATGCCGGAGCCGATGCGGCGCGAGCTGCGTGATCTCGGCCTGCTCTAAACGGCGATATTGTCGATCAGCCGGGTGCTGCCGAGCTTGGCCGCGACCAGGAGCCGCAACGGGCCGTCCTTGCGCGAGGTGACCGGTGCCAGCGTTGCGGCATGGCGCACCTCGAAATAATCGAGCGCGAAGCCGGCCGCCTTGATCATCTCCGCGCCGCCGGCCATCGCCGGCGCGATGGCATCGCCGGCCTTGATCCGCCGCGCGCTCTCCTTCATGGCGCGATAGAGGGTGGGGGCGGTCTGCCGCTCCTCGGGCGAGAGATAGACGTTGCGCGAGGACATCGCGAGTCCGTCGCGCTCGCGCACGGTGCGGGAGCCGATCACCTTGACGCCGAGGTCGAGATCGCCTGCCATCTGCGTCACCACCCGCAGCTGCTGAAAATCCTTTTCGCCGAAGATCGCGACATCTGGCCGGCATTGCGTGAACAGCTTGCCGACGACGGTGGCGACGCCGCCGAAGAAATGCGGCCGGAAGCGGTCCTCGAGCCCAGCCAGTGCCGGCCCTTCCGGCACGATGCGGGTAGCAAAGCCCTCCGGATACATGGCGGCGACGCCGGGATGCCAGACCACATCGACGTCCTCGGCCGCGAGCTTGGCGATGTCGGACTTCCAGGTGCGCGGATACGCGCCGAAGTCCTCCGTCGGGGCGAACTGCGTCGGGTTGACGAAGATCGACACCACGACGCGGCTCGCGCGCCGCTTGGCGAGGCGGACCAGCGACACATGCCCGTCATGGAGCGCCCCCATGGTCGGGACCAGTGCGATCGTGGCCTTTCGCTTGCGGAGATTGTCGACGGCGCGGCGCAAGGCGGGGACCGTGCGGGCGATCAAGGGACTTGATGACATCAGGACTCGACGGGGGTTGGGGATCAGTGCGGGTGCGGCGCGGGGCAGACCGGTAAACCTTAACAAGCGGCGATCGTAGACGCCATGCATCCGGATGCGGCACAGCATCCCGCGCAAGGCCGCGCTGATCGTCGCGACATTGTGGGCTGGACCACAGACGAATATTGGCGCCGCGATTCATCATGAGGAACGGCGCTCTGCAATTTGCATGACCTGTCACGCATTTCACTTGACCGCAGACGCGGTCAACTCGAAGATATTCGTTAGGGGTGTCGAGGATCACTATGGTTGTGCAGGCTAGCCAAGGCCAATCGGGCTCGGCGCATGTGGTCGTGCTCGGTAACGAGAAGGGCGGCTCCGGCAAATCGACCACCGCCCTGCACATCGCGGTTGCGCTCCTGAAGGCCGGTCAGCGCGTCGCCACCATCGACCTCGATTGCCGCCAGCAGAGCTTCACCCGCTACATCGGCAACCGGTCCGCCTGGGCGCGCCGTACCGACCTCGACCTCGAACTCCCGGTGCATCGCTGCATCAAGCTCGGCGAGACCATGCAGATCGCCGAGAACGAGAATTCCGAGTTCCAGCAGTTCATGGAGGCCGTCTCGGCGGTGGAGAGCAGCTTCGACTTCATCGTCATCGATACGCCCGGCACCGACAGCTACCTGATGCGGCTCGCCCACTCGATGGCCGACACGCTGGTGACGCCGATCAACGACAGCTTCCTCGACTTCGACGTGCTCGGCACCGTCGATCCCACCAATTACGCGGTCACCGGAGAGAGCCATTACGCCGAGATGGTGCGCGACGTTAGGCGCAAGCGCCGTCAGCTCGACGGCGCGACCACGGACTGGATCGTCGTGCGCAATCGCCTGTCCATGCTCGGCTCTCGCAACAAGCAACTGGTCGCGGAGGGGCTGAAGGATTTGTCGCTGCGGCTCGGTTTCCGCTACGTCGACGGCTTCGCCGAGCGCGTCGTCTATCGCGAATTCTTCCCGCGCGGCCTGACCGCCCTCGACGAGATCGACGAGGCCACGCTCGGCATGCGGCCCAATCTCGGCCATCTCACCGCGCGGGAGGAGGTGACGACCCTGCTCCGCCAACTCAAGCTGCCGCTCGACGAGCGCGGCCGCCGCCGCGCCGCCAACCGCGCCGAGTGGTTCAATCAGGTCGACAAGCCGCTCGAAGTCCACGACATCCTCGGCGCCTGAGGCCGGCGGTATATTGCTACTTCTGCGCAGTCTGAGCGGCCGTTTTGCCGCGGGAACCCGGCCGGCGCCCGGCGCGTTTTCATCCGACGGTTACTGCAAATCGAACCCGATCGACGCCGGTTGCGTCAGATCGGGACCTGCACCCAGACGTAGCTTTTGAGAACGGGGTGCTCACGAAACGCGTGCAGCGCACAATGAAAGGGCTGCCAGGTCACAATATTTAGCCTTCCTGTCACGCTGCTGTGACATATATTAGGGAATAGGCGAAAGGGGACACAGAGCCCCGGAGAACACGATTTTCAACAGGGATCAGGCCGCAAGAGCCTGCGGCTGAGGACGAAAATGAAGCGTGGAATTGCCGTTCTGGTTTCCGTCAGTGCCCTCTGCGGCATCGCCTATTTCACGGCGAGCAAGTGGGCGATCAAGCACGAGACCATCACCTTCTACGACGCTTCGCGCGACAATCGTCCCGTGCCCGTTCAGGTCGCCGTGCGTCGCGACAAGGAAATGCAGGCCAATGCCGGCATGATCACGCTGCCTGTGGCCGTGATCAACCATGGCAACACCGTCAAGAACACCGAGTACGGCTTCCTTGCCAACATCTTCGCTGCGCGGGGCTACATGGTCCTGAGCCCGCAGCATGACCTGCCGACCGATCCTCCGATGGTGACCAAGCCGGGCGAGCTCTATGTCGGCCGCCTGCCGCAGATCCTGCGCGGCGTTGCCAACATTCATCTCGCGATGCAGGAGATGAAGAAGGTTCAGCCCAACGCCGACTACGACCAGGTGACCATGGTCGGTCATTCCATGGGCGGCGACATCACGATGTACTTCGCCAAGCAGTATCCGGATGAGGTCAAGAAGGTCGTCACGCTCGACAATCTGCGCGTCCCCTTCGTCACCGCGGGCAAGTTCAAGATCCTGTCGTTCCGCTCGACCGACCCGCAGTTCAAGGCCGATGCGGGCGTGATCCCCACGGACGAGGAATGCGAGAAGGCGGGCATTCAGGTCGTAAAGACCGAATTCCAGCATAACGACATGCGCGACACCGGTCCGGACGCGGCCAAGAATTCGATCCAGAGCATGCTCGACAAATTCTTGAGCATGACCGACAGCGAGGTGAGACCGGTCGACACGCAATCGTCGCCGCCCAAGATCCTCGAGCCCGGGCCGGTCGCACTGATGGCGCCTGCCAAGGGCTGACGCCTTCCTCGACATCGGCACTGATTCCAAAAGCCTCCGCCGGCAATCGCCCGCGGAGGCTTTGCACATTGACCGGGCCCCACGTGCTCACCACATGAATCGCCTACGCAGGATTGAGCAGCGATGTCGGGCGAACCTACCAAGCCGCGCGGTGATGCCGTCTCGACGAAGACCGGCGCGGTGCCGCAGGCTGGTACCTCGACCTCGGAGGACATTGCCGCCTTCGTCGCCAAGGCTCGCGCGCTGTCACCGCATGCGCCCGGGGCGAAAGGACGGCTGATCTTCGCGCTGGATGCGACGATGAGCCGGCAGCCGACCTGGGACATGGCCTGTGCGCTCCAGGCCGACATGTTTCGCGAGACCGCGGCGCTCGGCAGTCTCGACATCCGGCTGGTCTATTATCGCGGTCTCGACGAGTGCCGCGCCACCGCGTGGATCTCCGATAGCGCGAAGCTCGCGGCACTGATGAGCAAGATCGATTGCCGCGGCGGCGACACCCAGATCGGCAAGGTGCTGAGCGAGGCGAGGCGCGAGGCGGTCGCATCCGGCGTGCGTGCCGTGGTCTTCGTCGGCGATGCCATGGAGGAGAACATCGACGAACTCAGCGTCAAGGCCGGCGAGCTCGGCATGCTCAAGGTGCCGGTGTTCGTGTTTCAGGAGGGCCATGACGCCGTGGCCGAGCAGGCCTTTCGAGAGATCGCGCGCTTGACTGGTGGTGCCTGGTGCCGGTTCGATCCCGGTGCTGCGGCGCAGCTGCGCGAGCTGTTGCGGGCCGCCGCGGCTTACGCGGCCGGCGGCCGCGACGCGCTGTTGGCATTGGCGAAGACGGCGAGCGGCGCAGCAAAGCTGATCGGCCAGATGAAGTAGCGATGGTGCGGCCGCTGCGGCAGCGGACGCGATGCATTTTGACGGCAGGGCGACTATATTCCGGGCATGACCCTGATTGCCGGCGCTGTCGCTGTTATCACGCTTTACCTGCTGCTCCAGATGTTCCGCTCCGCCAATCCGGCGGCGTTGGCCCGCGTTCTCAAATTCGGCGGCGGCGTGTTGGCGCTGGCGGTCGCCGCGTTCACGGGCCTGCGGGGCGAGCTGGCGGTCGCGATTCCGCTCGGACTCTTCGGTGCCGGCCTGCTCGGCTGGACACCCCTGGCCAATGCCGGCTTCGGTAACGTCGGAGGCCTGTTCGGCGGCGGCGCAACGCGTCCGTCCGGACAGGCTTCGCGGGTGCGCTCGCAATACCTCGACATGCGGCTCGACCACGACACCGGCCAATTGACGGGCCGGATCGTTGCCGGACCTCACGCCGGGCGCGATCTCGCCGACTTCGATCTCGCCGGACTGCTGGCGCTGGTGCCGGCGTTCGATGCCGAGAGCGTGGCCTTACTTGAAAGCTATCTGGACCGCCGGTTTCCCGCTTGGCGTCAGAACGCGCAAGCCGATGCGACAGGGCGGCAGCGCCGCACGGCGGCGAGCGGCAAAATGACGACGGAGGAAGCCTATCAGATCCTTGGCTTGCAGCCGGGCGCGGGGCGCGACGACATCAGCCGGGCTCACAAGTCCCTGATGAAGAAACTCCATCCCGACCAAGGGGGCTCGACGTATCTCGCTGCCCGTGTAAACGAGGCCAAGGATACTCTGCTTCGTACGCATAACGGCTGACTCCGGCACCACGCCACAAACGCTCGTACCGTGTGAGCTCCGCTTGCTCCGTTTGCCGTCGCCCCGATGCCCGCCATTGTCGGCGTGGTCGATCCCTTGAGCAAAATTTTAACTGTAAATTCTTGACGAGAGGTTGTCGCGGAAAAGACTTCCGCTCACCGTGCGCCGAAAACAAAAATGCCCGCGCGAGGCGCGGGCATTTTGCTCGGAAGGGGTGGAGAGCTCAGTTGCGGACGGTGATGCAGGAGATCTCGGCGCGCTTGAGGGTGCGGCAGACGGCTTCGGCCTGATCGCGCTCGAGCCCGGCGAAGCGCGCACGGTAGAGCTTGCGGTTGTCCTTGGCGACGACCGGCTCGGTGAACGGGTCGGCCTTGCTGAGCAGGCCCCGGGCCGAGCTGCGGGCGGCGTCGATGCGCTGCTGGGCTTCCGTCTCGCTCTCGAGCGCGCCGACCTGCACGATCCAGCCGCTGTGGGTGATGGCCGGCTTGGTCATGGCGCTCATCTGGATCGGCTGCGGCGCAGGATCCGCGGAAGCAAGCTTCGGAGCGGCCGGGGCGGGCGCGGCGGCGGTTGCGGCCGGCAGCACCCCGAGAATGCCGTTGCCGGTGCCGAAGCCAGCCGGCTGGCGCGGCAGCTCGGTGCGGGCGATCTCGGCCTTCGGCGCTTCCGGCTGGCTTACGATCTCCGGCTTGTTGATGAGATCTGCACGGGCCACGACGGCGCCGGAGGTCTCGGCGACCTCGGACCGCGACGGAACGGTGTTGGTGACCGGCGGCGACACCGGAGCGGGAGCGGCGGAGGCGACTTTCACGGGCCCGGCCTTGACCTGAACCGTCTTGACCCGGACCGGCTTCATGGGCTCGGACGAGCCAGGAATGATGGACAGCGGCTGGCTGGAGATCACACCGTTGGTGAGCGGTGCCGGCTCGATCCTGGATTCCGTCGGGCGGACTTCAGGCTTGCTTGCTTCAGCTCTGGGTTGGGCCGGCGGCATCGCGGCAGTCGCAGCGGCAAGCGTCGACAGGCGGGCGGCGAGGCGCGACGGAGCGGCTTCCGGGGCGGGGGGCGCCGCGGCTTGAACCTGAGCCGGGGGGCGTGCCGGGATATTGGACGCGTCGGCGACGTCGGTGCTGGCGTCAGCGCCGTTGCGCTCGGTGACTGCGACGACGGTGCGAGTGGTCGCGCCCTTCTCGACATTCTCCGCGAGCAGGTTGCGCATGATGGCGTCGCGCGAGCCGCCGCTGCGGCCGCCGAGCACGACGCCGATCAGGTGGCGATTGCCGCGGCGCATCGAGCTGACGAGATTGAAGCCGGAGGCGCGGGTGTAGCCGGTCTTGATCCCGTCCACGCCCTCGACACTGCCGAGCAGGCGATTGTGGTTGCGGATAGACTGACCGCGCCAGTTGAAGGTCGAGGTCGCGAAATAGCGATAGTAGCGCGGGAAGCGCTCCTGGATGGCGCGGCCGAGCGTGGCCTGGTCGCGCGCGGTCGTGACCTGCTCGTCGTTGGGAAGGCCGTTGGCGTTGCGGTACACCGTCTTGGACATGCCGAGCGAGCGCGCCTTGCGCGTCATCATCTGGGCGAAGTCGTGTTCGTCTCCGGCGATCGCTTCTGCGATGACTACGGCGGCGTCATTGGCGGAGCGCGTCACGAGGCCCTTGATCGCGTCTTCGACACGGATGGTCTGCCCGGCGCGCAGATTGAGCTTGGTCGGATCCTGGTCGGCCGCGTGCTTGGACACCGGCATCTCGGTGTCGAGCTTCAGCTTGCCGGACTCGAGGCGCTCGAACAGCAAATAGAGCGTCATGATCTTGGTGAGCGAGGCGGGGTGGCGCAGCGCGTCGGGGCTGGTCGACTGGAGCACGGCACCGGAATTGCCATCGACAATGATGGACGCGAATTTCGGGCTGGAGCTCTCCGACACATCGCGCTGCACCTTGTGGTGCGCATAATGCCGGCGGTGGCGCCGCGCTTCCGCAGCGTCGGCGGTGAAGATGACTGCGGTGGTGACCGTAATAAGCCCGAAAACGCCAACCCGCGCCCAGCGCGAGGAAGACAAGTTGTTACGAAGCATGGAACCCCGTCCCCGTTTCTGACTTGATCACCGGCTCGTGAGGCGAAATTGTGCCCACTCGACCCGGGATCATTACCTGCTCAGGCTGTCCATCCGCTGGTGTTCGCCGCGGGAGACGTTGGGCCTGAGCCGCTGTTCTGGCTAAGGTGATGTTCTCAAACGGCTTTGACCGCTTGCGGAAGTGAACACGTCCAGGGAATCAAGGTAGGGGGCGGCGGTTTCCAAAAGCTTAAGGAACCCTTGCGGGAAACCCCGGGAATCTCTGCGATTTCGATCTATTTTTGTGCGTCGCACAAGATTCTTGACTTTATTGTGCGTTGCACTAATTATGGGCAGGGTCAGGGAGCCGGGGCTTCCCGACGAGAGCCAGGGAAAAGGGATTCCGACATGTTCAAGGTTGAAGACTTTCAGAACTACGGGAAAGAGCAGTTCGAGCAGTGCGTCGCGTCCGCGACCTCGGTGCAGCACGGCCTTCAGGCGATCGCCAGCGCCTATGGCGACTACACCAAGAAGTCGTTCGAAGACACCAAGTCCTTCGTCGAGAAGCTTTCCGGCGTGAAGTCGCTGGACAAGGCCGTGGAAGCGCAGACCGATTTCGCTCGTTCCGCCTACGAGACCTTCGTCGCGGAATCGCAGAAGATCGCCGGCCTCTACAGCGACCTCGCCAAGCAGGCGTTCAAGCCGGTCGAGACCATCGTGTCGAAGTTCACCCCGGCCGCTCACTAAGTTTCCAGAACGTCCTGGAATTGAAAGCCCGGCTGAATCAGCCGGGCTTTTTGTTTGCGCGCGATGAATGCGTCAGCTCGCCGCGCTTGGAGCACATCGATCGTCATGCTTGCCGGCGTGGCCGTTGTCCACGGCTGGTCGGCGACGCCAGTTCGAGCGTTGGTAAATCGGACCGTAGAAAACCGGAGATGCCTCTGCGCGAAACCTCGCGGGCCGCATCCGGTGCCGGGTTCCTGATCAATCCGTTCTAAACTGGGGCGGCGGAAATTTTTGTCAAACCGGCCGAGATTGATTAACCTCGCCGGAGATCGCCGGGCCGGAATCGGCGCCGCTGCGGCCGCATCGGCCGGACTTTTGCGTGCTTGCGGCAAGCCGGAGGCGGGCCCATATTGCTAGCGAACGATCCGGCTTCGACCGGATCCGTCGGGAGCGGCGATCCAACAAGGCGGCGCGCCTGCGCAAGGCTCCGAAGAGCGGGGCGCGCGGCAACCGTCATCGCTTCCGTGGGGAATTTTGAACGCCTGTGCCATGCCGCAACTGATTTCCAGCCTCGATCTGTCCGCGTCTGTCGCGGCCCGTGCTCCCCGGATGAGCAATGACGACAATCGTTCCAATGGTCCGACGGGGCCGAACACCTCCGTCATCACCAAGGTCAAGCCCAAGACCAAGCGGCCGAACCTGTATCGTGTGCTGATCCTCAATGACGACTACACGCCGATGGAATTCGTCGTCCATGTGCTGGAGAAGTTCTTCCAGAAGGACGTCGAGGCCGCGACCAAGATCATGCTCCACGTCCATCATCACGGGATCGGCGAGTGTGGTGTGTTCACCTACGAGATTGCCGAGACCAAGGTGACGCAGGTGATGGATTTCGCCCGCAAGCACCAGCATCCGCTGCAATGCGTGATGGAAAAGAAGTAGGACCTCTCGCGGCGCGTTCGAAGCCGGCTTTCGTTGCGTATGTCGCGGCGTGATCGTCGCGTCCGATGTGCGCGCAATGCCCATTGCAGCCGGGAAGCTCGCGGAATTCTGCGCCGGCGCTGGTCCCGCCCAAATCGGAACGGGTTTTGCATCGAGAATAGCGCAGGTGGCTAGCTGCGGAGTCGCGGAACCGGTCTTTCGCCGCGATCTTGTATAACTATATGTGACAAAGGTTGTTGTTGCCTGACCGGGCGATCACGACCATGATGGTGGGGGCCATAGAGGACGCGAATGCCGACTTTTTCCCAAAGCCTTGAACAATCCCTGCATCGTGCGCTGGCGATCGCAAACGAGCGTCATCACCAATACGCGACGCTCGAGCATCTCTTGCTTTCTTTGATCGACGACTCCGATGCAGCCGCGGTCATGCGCGCCTGTAGCGTCGATCTCGACAAGCTCCGTACGAGCCTCGTCAACTATCTTGAGACCGAATTCGAGAATCTGGTGACGGATGGCGCCGACGACGCCAAGCCGACCGCCGGCTTCCAGCGTGTGATCCAGCGCGCCGTGATCCACGTGCAGTCGTCCGGCCGCGAAGAGGTGACCGGCGCCAACGTGCTGATCGCGATCTTCGCCGAGCGGGAAAGCCATGCCGCGTATTTCCTGCAGGAGCAGGACATGACGCGCTACGACGCGGTCAACTACATCAGCCACGGCATCGCCAAGCGGCCGGGCGTCTCCGAAGCGCGGCCCGTGCGCGGCGTCGACGAGGAGACCGAGACCAAGGGCAACGAGGACGCCAAGAAGAAGGGCGAGGCGCTCGAGACCTATTGCGTCAACCTCAACAAGAAGGCGCGCGACGGCAAGATCGATCCGGTGATCGGACGCAACTCCGAGATCAACCGCGCGATCCAGGTGCTGTGCCGCCGACAGAAGAACAATCCGCTGTTCGTCGGCGAAGCCGGTGTCGGCAAGACCGCGATCGCGGAAGGTCTCGCCAAGCGCATCGTCGACAGCGAGGTGCCGGAGGTGCTCGCGGCCGCCACCGTGTTCTCGCTCGACATGGGCACGCTGCTCGCAGGCACGCGCTATCGCGGCGACTTCGAGGAGCGCCTGAAGCAGGTGCTGAAGGAGCTCGAGGCGCATCCCAACGCCATCCTGTTCATCGACGAGATCCACACCGTGATCGGTGCGGGCGCGACGTCGGGCGGGGCGATGGACGCCTCGAACCTGCTCAAGCCGGCTCTGGCCTCGGGCACGATCCGCTGCATGGGCTCCACCACCTACAAGGAGTACCGCCAGCACTTCGAGAAGGACCGCGCGCTGGTGCGGCGCTTCCAGAAGATCGACATCAACGAGCCGACGGTCGAGGACGCGATCGCGATCCTCAAGGGCCTCAAGCCGTACTTCGAGGACTATCACCGTCTGAAGTACACCAATGAGGCGATCGAGGCCGCGGTGCAGCTCTCCTCGCGCTACATCCACGACCGCAAGCTGCCGGACAAGGCGATTGACGTGATCGACGAGTCCGGTGCGGCGCAGATGCTGGTGGCCGAGAACAAGCGCAAGAAGACCATCGGCATCAAGGAGATCGAGACCACGATCGCCTCGATGGCGCGGATCCCGCCGAAGAGCGTGTCGAAGGACGACGCCGAGGTGCTCAAACATCTCGAGCAGACCCTGAAGCGCACCGTGTTCGGCCAGGACAAGGCGATCGAGTCGCTCGCCGCTTCGATCAAGCTGGCGCGTGCCGGCCTGCGCGAACCGGAGAAGCCGATCGGGTGCTACCTGTTCTCAGGGCCCACCGGCGTCGGCAAGACCGAAGTCGCCAAGCAGCTCGCGGCGACGCTCGGCGTCGAGCTCTTGCGCTTCGACATGTCGGAATACATGGAGCGACACACCGTGTCGCGCCTGATCGGCGCGCCTCCCGGCTATGTCGGGTTCGACCAGGGCGGCCTGCTCACCGATGGCGTCGATCAGCATCCGCATTGCGTGGTGCTGCTGGACGAGATCGAGAAGGCGCATCCGGATCTCTACAACGTGTTGCTCCAGATCATGGATCACGGCCGGCTCACCGATCACAACGGCAAGCAGGTCAACTTCCGCAACGTGATCCTGATCATGACGACGAATGCCGGCGCGGCGGATCTCGCCAAGCAGGCGTTTGGCTTCACCCGCTCGAAGCGGGAAGGCGACGACCACGAGGCGATCAACCGGCAGTTCGCGCCCGAATTCCGCAACCGCCTCGATGCCATCGTCTCGTTCGGCCATCTCAGCGTCGAGGTGATCGGCACCGTGGTCGAGAAGTTCGTGCTTCAGCTCGAGGCGCAGCTCGGCGATCGCGACGTCACCATCGAGCTGTCCGAGCCCGCCAAGGCCTGGCTGGTCCAGCATGGCTACGACGAGCAGATGGGGGCACGCCCCATGGCCCGCGTGATCCAGGAGCACATCAAGAAGCCGCTGGCCGACGAGGTGCTGTTCGGCAAGCTCAAGGGCGGCGGCCATGTTCGCGTCGTTCTCGTCAAGGACGAGGCCGACGAGACCAAGGAGAAGATCGGCTTCGAATTCCTCGACGGTCCGGTCACGCCGAAGCAGGAGAAGCTGCCCGGCACCCGCAAGCGTCCGCCGGGCAAGTCCAAGCCGGGCGGCCCCGGCGGCTCGAAGGGGCCGACCTCGAAGGGGCCGCTGGTCAAGGTCTGATCGGCGTGTGACGAAATCGAAAAGGCCGGCTGAAAAGCCGGCCTTCTTGTTGGTGTTGGTATCGGACCGCGGAAAGCCCCTTACGTGCCGGCCTCCGGCGCATGGGCCGGCCGCGGCTTCTTCGGCGCGCGCGGTGCGGCACGCGGGACGGTCGGTTGCATCGTTACGATGACCGGATTCGGCTTGTGATCGGTTGCCGCGCCCGTCGCTGCATCAACTCCCATGCCGATGACGCCGCCCGCCAGGAGATTGCCGGCGAAGCCGGCGGCGCCCGTGCCAGACACTTCCTTCGTAAGTTGCACCGTCTGCGATTGATAGCCTTCCTTCTCGAAGGTGATCGTGATGTCGGCACTGCGTTTGGCGACGATGGCGCATGGCGTGGTGCAGGTGGTGGGCACTTCAAGCCCGCTCACGACTGCTTCCACGCCCGACGGTGTCGATGAGATGCTGATATTCTCGGTAGTGCCGCGCGTGACAGACGCGCAGCCGCCCAGCATGACGCTGAGCGCCACAATTCCAAATAAACGCATGAAATGCCCCTTGTCCCGCCGTCACTGAAGCGCAACCGGAGCGGGAGGGCAATAGGCAATAGGTCTGAATAGTTAAGCCACGCAGGGGTTGTGCACGAAAACAGCCATAGCCTGGGCGTGGGCCCGCGCTATTCGCCGCGCAAGCGCTGATCGTCCTGCACGCGGACGTGCTCGGCGCCGCGTGCGCCCGCAGGCGACAGGCGCAGCATGCTCAGCACAGCGCCGCAGAGCGCAAATCCGACGCCGGCGAGAAGCGCCAGCCTGGTGCCCTCCACCGGATACCGCCCGAGGAGCAGCGCGACCAGCGCAGCGCCCGTGGTCTGCCCGAGCAGCCGCGCCGTGCCCAGCATGCCGCTGGCGCCGCCGGCGCGCTCGCGCGGGGCGGCCGCGATCATGGTGCGGTTGTTGGGGGTCTGGAACAGGCCGAAGCCGGCGCCGGCCAGCGCCATGCGCCAGATCACGTCGAGCGGCGTCGGGCTTGCGGGCAGGAAAGCCAGCGCGGCAAGGCCACAGGCAAACAGCGTGAGCCCGATGCCGCCGAGCAGGCCGGCCGGATAATGCTCGACCAGACGGCCGGCAAGCGGTGCTGCGAACGCCACCGCGATCGGCCAGGGCGTGATCAACAGGCCCATGTGCACCGCCGAATAGCCGAAGCGGCTCTGGAGGTAGAAGGGGATCGCGACGAAGGCCAGCATCTGCCCGCAGAACGATGCGATCGAGGTCGCAATCGACAGCGCGAACACCGGGATGCGCAACAGATCGACCGGCAACAGCGGCGAGGTCATGTGCGTTTCGCGATAGATCAGCAGCGCCCCGGCGACGAGCGCGATGGCGAACTGCACGAGGCAGGTGATCGCGGCCTGGCCATGACCGACGCTGTCGACCGCCGCGATGCCGACGCCGAACGTGATCGCGGACAGGCCTGCGCTCTGCCAGTCGAAGGAACGAGTCGCGGGCTTGGTGTGCGGCAGGCTGCGCAGGCCGATCAGCAACGTCACCGCGCCGAGCGGCACGTTGATGGCGAACAGCCACGGCCAGCTTCCGACCGCGAGAATGCCGGCCGCGAGCGTCGGACCGACCGCGGCCGAGAAGGCGACCACGAGCGCGTTGAGCCCGATGCCGCGGCCGAGCTGACTGCGCGGATAGGTGAAGCGCACCAGCGCCGCGTTGACGCTCATGATCCCGGCCGCACCAAAGCCCTGGAGGATGCGCGCGAGCGTCAGCAGCGGCAGCGTGTGCGCCAGCGCGCAAAAGGCGGACGCAATCGTGAACAGCACCAGTCCGACGAGATAGACGCGGCGATAGCCGACGATCTCGCCGAGCGACGCCAGCGGCAGCAGCGAGATCGTGATCGCGAGCTGGTAGCCGTTGACGATCCAGATCGAGAAGGCCGGGCTCGCATCGAGGTCGGCCGCGATCGTTGGCAGCGCCACATTGGCGATGGCGCTGTCGACCACCGCCATGATGATGCCGAGCGCAATGGTCAGGACCGCCTGGTTGCGCTGCGGCTGCGGCAGGCCGTCGGCATGCTCGACGGGTGCGGACGACATGATGAGAGCGCGCTTGATCCGAGCCGTGGCTCACCTCCGGATAGGAAATCGCAGGATGGATCGCAACCCGGCAGGACACGGACAGTTCCCATGTCGAAGTCTGGTTCCCCGGGCGCGGCAGGGCATCGGCGGCCTTCGCGAGCCTGTCCGTGATTTCGTGCTTGGAGAGGTGCCTACACCGCCGGCGGATTGCGGTCGGTAAAGGTCGTGCGCTGGTGCCAATAGGGATAGGGCAGCGTCACCTTGCTCGCGGCATCGAGCTTTGCGACCTGGTCCTTGGTCAAGGACCAGCCGACCGCGCCGAGATTTTCGCGCAGCTGCGTCTCGTTGCGGGCGCCGATGATCAGTGTCGAGACCGTGGGGCGCTGCAGCAGCCAGTTCAGCGCGATCTGCGAGACGCTCTTGCCGGTCTCCTTCGCGATCTCGTCGATGGCATCGACGACACGATAGACATGCTCGTCCGGCACCGGCGGGCCGAACTCGGCGGTCTTGGGCAGGCGGCTCACCTCGGGCTTCGGCTGGCCGCGGCGGATCTTGCCGGTGAGACGGCCCCATCCAAGCGGCGACCAGACCACGGCGCCCAATCCCTGGTCGAGCCCCAGCGGCATCAGCTCCCATTCGTAGTCGCGCCCGATCAGTGAATAGTAGGTCTGGTTCGCGACGTAGCGTGGGAAGCCGTGCTTGTCGGCGACCGCCAGCGACTTCATCAGGTGCCAGCCCGAAAAATTCGAGACGCCGACGTAACGGATCTTGCCGGCGCGCACGAGCACGTCGAGGGTTGAGAGCACCTCTTCGGGCGGGGTGAAGGCATCGAAGCCATGGAGCTGGAACAGGTCGATGTAATCGGTGCCGAGCCGGCTCAGCGAACCGTCGATGGCTTTGAGCAGATTCTGCCGCGACGAGCCGATGTCGTTGGGACCATCGCCGAAGCGGAAGGTCGCCTTGGTCGAGATCAGGACCTTGTCGCGGCGGCCCTTGATGGCTTCGCCGAGCACCCGCTCGGACTCGCCGAGCGAATAGACGTTGGCGGTGTCGAACATCGACACGCCGGCCTCGAGGCAGATGTCCAGAAGGCGCCGGGCCTCGGTCGCATCGGTCGTGCCCCACGCAGCAAGGCGGCCGACGCCGCCAAAGGTGCCCGTTCCCAGGCTCAAAGCAGGCACCATGAGGCCTGACCGGCCCAAGCGTCGGTATTCCATCGATCTGCTCCTTGCTGGCCGACGATTGATCCGTACGGCTCGATGTCGAAGGATAGTGCAAGCAGGCGCCGCGTCCTATCACGCGCTCACATACCGGCTTTGCTTGCGACTGGCCTAGTCGTGCAGGCGATGGCTAGCCGGAACGAGATCAATGCCGCAGCTGGCTCTGCCTGAAGTCGCGTGGAGACATCCCAAAATGCTCGCGGAAGACGCGGCCGAAATGCGAGAGGTCGTTGAAGCCCCAGGCGAACGCGATCTCACTGATGTGGCGATGGGCGAGCATCGGCGAGGCGAGGTCGCGCCGGCATCGGGCGAGGCGCTCGGCAAGGACGTGGCGCTGGAACGAGATGTCCTCGTCGGCGAGAAGGTCGTTGACGTAGCGCGGCGAGATGCCGAGCACGGCCGCGGTGTCCGCGAGCGAGAGGTCGGGATCGGCGAGATGCGCGCGGATGTGCGCCTTCAGCCGAAAGAGCAGGGCGGAACGGTGGGTCGAGGATGGCAGCGACGTCGTGCCGAGCCGTTCACTCAATGCCATCGCAAGCAGATCGACGGCTTGCTCCGACAGTGCGGCCGCGTTGTTCGGAGCCAGCCTGTCGGCACTCTGGCAGAGTCTGACGATGAAATCATAAGCGAGCCGTTCGAGCGGTACATCAGCGCCGAACGCGATCGCAGTCAGTGTCTCGGTGCCACCGAGCCGGCGTTGCAGCATCTCCCGCGGCACCTTGAAGATGGTCTGGGTGAAGCTGTCGTTGAACTTCAACTCGTATGGTCGCGTGGTGTCGTACAGCGCGAACTCGCCGGGATGGATCACGGTCTCGCGGCCGTCCTGCACCACGCCGCCATCGCCACGATTGCCGAGCGCGACCAGGACGAAATCGTGATCCGAGCGCGCGATGCGCGAGGGCGTGCGGAAGACGTGCTGGCGGTCGGAGCGAACCTCGGAGCACACGGCCTTGCCGAGCGAGGCCTGCGTCACCGAGCCGTGAAAGGCGCTGCCGAGGTCCGACTTGCAGTCGAGCCCGACGAAGACGTCACAGACGATATCCTGCCAGAGCGCGAGCCGCCGGTAGCCCGGGCTGCCGTCTGTCGTGAACTGGATTGGCATCAGGACAGCCTCCCTTTCACATCCCGCAAAATAGCATGGTGGCGCAGATCGAGCCTGACCGGAGGCAAATTCCGTACCGGGCGATCGCTCGCAGTCGAGTTTTTGTTCCGCCGTGGTCGAGCGCCTGGCCGCCCGGCTTGGCCAAATAGACTGCATCGGACGTGGCTTCCGATCAACCGGCAATGGAGGCGGCAATGGGCATCGAACATCCGAAATACAACGTGGCGGTGGTGCAGGCGGCACCGGCCTGGCTCGACCTCGACGCCTCGATCGACAAATCGATCGGGCTGATCAGGGAGGCCGCGGAAAAGGGCGCCAAGCTGATCGCCTTTCCCGAAGCCTTCATCCCCGGTTACCCCTGGCATATCTGGATGGACTCGCCGGCCTGGGCGATCGGCCGTGGCTTCGTGCAGCGCTACTTCGACAATTCGCTGTCCTATGACAGCCCGCAAGCTGAGCGCCTGCGCGATGCCGTACGCAAGGCCAAGCTCACCGCCGTGCTCGGCCTGTCGGAGCGCGAGGGCGGCAGCCTTTATCTGGCGCAATGGCTGATCGGGCCCGACGGCGAGACCATCGCCAAGCGCCGCAAGCTGCGGCCGACCCATGCCGAGCGCACCGTCTATGGCGAGGGCGACGGCAGCGATCTCGCCGTGCATGCGCGGCCCGACATCGGCCGCTTGGGCGCGCTGTGCTGCTGGGAGCATCTCCAGCCGCTGTCGAAATACGCGATGTACGCCCAGAACGAGCAGGTGCATGTCGCGGCGTGGCCGAGCTTCTCGCTCTACGATCCCTTTGCGCCGGCGCTCGGGGCCGAGGTCAACAATGCGGCTTCACGCGTCTACGCGGTGGAAGGCTCCTGCTTCGTGCTGGCGCCTTGCGCGACGGTGTCGCAAGCCATGATCGACGAGCTCTGCGACCGGCCCGATAAGCATGCGCTGTTGCATGCCGGCGGCGGCTTCGCGGCGATCTACGGGCCGGACGGCAGCCAGATCGGCGAGAAGCTGGCGCCGGATCAGGAGGGTCTGCTGATCGCCGAGATCGATCTCGGCGCCATCGGCATCGCCAAGAATGCCGCCGATCCCGCCGGGCACTATTCGCGGCCCGACGTGACGCGGCTCCTGCTCAACAAGAAGCGATACCAGCGCGTCGAGCAGTTCGCGTTGCCGGTCGACATGGTCGAGCCAACGGACATTGGTGCGGCAGCGAGCTGATCGCGGGGAGGACACGATGATGGAATCCGCAATTCCTCTGCATCTCGAAACGGCGCGCACGCGCCACAAGCGCGTGCCCGACGACTACCAGCCGCCATATCCATCCTTCGTGGCGCGCTACAAGCCTACGGTCAGCCGCGTTGCGATGGCCTATTTCGGCGTTCAATATCGTGGCACGGCGCCACTGGCTGCGACGGACGCGTTGAAAGACATTGCAAGGCTGTTCGCTTCGGAGAACGGTCCATCGCACTGGGACCAGGCGCGCTATGTCGATCAGTCCGGCTTCGAGAACGTCGTCACGGTCGCCTATTGGAACGACGTCGCGCGCTTCGACGCCTGGTTCGCGCCGGCGCGGGAGGTGTGGACCGGGCGGCAGCGCGAGGGCGTCGGCACCTTCATCGAGGTGCTGCGCCCCACTGTTGAGCGGCACGAGACGCTGTTCTCCTCGCCCGATCGGGCGGAGGGCGTTGCGGTGATTGCCAACGGCATGAGCGGCGAGGTGCAGGAGCACGCCTATTGGGGCGGCATGCGCGACCGTATCCCGCTGTCGCAGACCGATGCCATGGCGCCGGCCGGTGCTCCGGAGCTGATCCGCGACGGCGCGCGGCTGCGCGTCGTGGCGTACGACAATCTTTGCCTGATCCGCTCCGGACAGGACTGGAGCGATACTGGAGCATCCGAGCGCAAGCTCTATCTCGACGATGTCGAGCCGGTGCTGCGTCAAGGCATGAACTTTCTGCGCGATGACGGCCTTGCCATCGGCTGCTACGCCAACCGCTACATGCAGGTGCTGGCGGCCGACGGCAGCGCGACCGAAAAATCCTACGGCCAGAGCTGGTGGAGGAGTCTCGCTGCGCTCGAACGCTGGGCGGAGTCGCATCCGACCCATGTCAGGATCTTCGGTGCTGCGATGAAATATCTGTCGACGCTCGGGCCGTCAGCCAAGTTGCGGCTCTACCACGAGGTGACGGTGGCAGCCGCCGACGAGCAGTTGTTCGAATATCTCAACTGTCATCCGAAGACGGGCATGCTGGCAGCGGTGGAGACGGTCGGGGCCTGATCGACTAGGCTGCGCAGTGCCCTAGCAATTCGGGATGCGCGGCGCAGATGTGATGCGCGCCGGCCTCCCGCAGCTCGGCTTCGTTGCCATAGCCGTAGAGCACGCCGATGGCGGTCATGCCGTTGGTGCGAGCGCCGACCACGTCATGACTGCGATCGCCGATCATGATTGCATGCTGCGGATCGACGTTGGTCTCGTCGAGCGCATAGCGGAGCAGGTCGCGCTTGTCGACGCGCGTGCCGTCGAGCTCGGAGCCGAACACGCGCTCGAAATACGGTTTCAGGCCGAAATGATCGACGATGCGCGTGGCATAGACGGCGGGCTTGCTGGTTGCTACGAACATGCGCTGACGTGTCGCTGCAAGCGTCGACAATGTGTCCGTAATTCCGCTGTAAGCCTCGTTCTCGAACAGGCCGACGTCGCTGAAGCGCTCGCGATAGAGCAGGAGCGCACGGTCGGCGAGCTCATCGGTTCCGGTGAGCTTTCGAAGGCTTGCAAGCAGGGGAGGGCCGATGCACCAGGCCAGTTCGTCCTCGCTCGGCACGGAGACGCCGAGATGTTCCAAAGCATATTGGATCGAGCGGGTGATCCCGGGCTTGGGGTCGGTCAGCGTGCCGTCGAGATCAAAAAAGATTGTCACCATCAGGCCCGACCTGCGTTGATACTGCCGTCTGTTGCTAGTTGGCTGGGGTTCCAAGTCAAGGTCCGATTTGTCCTGTTACGTCGATGCCATGCGAATAGCTCGGTTTATCGCTGTCCTGTGCCAGGCCCTCGTGCTGTCATCGGCGCTAGCCGAGGAGACGCCGCCCGCCGATGCGCCGGCGAAGGCCGCTGAAGAACCCGCAAAGCCGGCGGAGAAACCGAAAGACGCCCGCGAGAGTGACACGCGGGAATCGATCTGCTTGATCGTGGAGGCGGCCGCGCGCGACAATGATTTGCCGCTGGAGTTCTTCGCGCGCGTGATCTGGCAGGAGAGCCGTTTCCAGGCCGATGCGGTCGGGCCGATGACGCGCAGCGGCGAACATGCGCAGGGGATCGCGCAGTTCATGCCGGGCACGGCCAGCGAGCGCGGGCTGCTAGATCCCTTCAATCCGGTGCAGGCGTTGCCGAAGTCCGCTGAATTTCTCAACGAGCTGCGCAACCAGTTCGGCAATCTCGGCCTTGCTGCAGCCGCCTACAATGCTGGGCCGCGCCGGGTGCAGGAATGGCTCGCGGGCACCGGCGGGATGCCGGAGCAAACTCGCAACTATGTCTACGCCATCACCGGGACGAGCGTCGATGCGTGGGCCAAGGCCGGTGCGACCGGCAAGGGCCCGCCGAGCTCGCCGCCGACGAGCTGCCGCGATCTGATGGCGCTGCTCAAGCGCGCGCCGAATGCCTTCGTTGCCGAGCTCGAGCAGCATGTGGAGCTTGCGGCCGCGAAGGCCTGGGGCGTCCAGCTCGCCGCCGGCTTCGACCGCAACAGGGCGCTGGCGATGTATTCCCGCGCGGTCACGCGGCTCAGCGCCGTGATCGGTGAGCGCGATCCGAGCCTGCTGAGCTCGGTGATGCGCAGCCGCGGCACGCGTGCGTTCTACCAGGTGCGCATCGGTGCCGACACGCGTAACGAGGCGGATGATCTGTGCGGCCGCATCCGCAAGGCTGGCGGGGCATGCTTCGTGCTGAAGAACAAGGGTGTGGCGGGGTAGGCACTGCCGTCATTTCCGGGGCGCGACGAAGTCGCGAGCCCGGAATCCATCGTGCAGCGATCTCTGTGGTCCCATGGATTCCGGGCTCGCGCCAAGTGGCGCGCCCCGGAATGACGAGCTGCGGTGCTGCGCTGAATGCATGCATGCCAGCCCCGCCGCGGCCTTCCTTGACGCAAGGCGCTGCATTGCCCGTTATGCATGCACGATTCCGCAACCTCAGCCAAATCTCCTGTGGCGCTTCCACCGCTCGATTCACCGCAATGGAATAGCTCCTGGCGCGCCTTTGCCTGGGGGCTGCGCTCGGTCACGCAGACGATCCTCACGCTCGTCCTGTTCGCGACGTATCTCGGCATCGGCGCACTGGCCCATGACACCCATTTCAGCCTGCTCTGGGCATTGTGTTCGACGCTGTTCGTCTGGGCGGGGCCCGCGCAGATCATCCTGATCACCACGCTCGGCTCGGGCGCCACCATCATCCAGTCGGCGATCGCGGTGACGGTGAGCGCGATCCGGCTGTTTCCAATGGTCGTATCAGTGCTGCCGCTAATGCGCACGCCGACGACCAGGCGGCGCGAGCTGTTCTTCGCGGCGCATCTCACGGCCGTGACGCTGTGGGTCGAATGCCATCGCTTCCTGCCTCAGGTGCCGCGCGAGCGGCGGATCGCCTTCGTCAACGGCCTTGGCTTCGGTCTGGTCTCGGTGTGCCTATGTGCCAACACGGTGGGCTTTTTCCTCGCCGCCAATCTGACGCAGACGCTGGGAGCGGCGATCCTGATGCTGACGCCGCTGTCGTTCCTGTTCTCGACCGCGCGCAACAGCCGCGAGGCCGCCGACGTCGTCGCGCTGGCGCTTGGCGTTCTGCTCTATCCACTGGCAGCGAAGATGAACTCCGGCCTCGACATCCTCGTCAGCGGCCTCGTGGCCGGCACGATCGCCTATGGCGTGCATTGGTGGCGGGAGGTGCGCACATGAGCTACGCGCAGCTCATCGGCGACTGGCAGGCGCTCGTCGTGCTGTTCGTCGCCGGCGTTGTTCCCAACCAGATCTGGCGCATGCTGGGCCTGTGGTTCGGCGGCGGCATCGACGAGGGCTCCGAGCTGCTGGTCTGGGTGAGGGCGGTCGCAACCGCGATCCTGGCTGGCGTCATCGCCCAGATCGTGGTCCAGCCGCCGGGCGCGCTGGCGAGCGTGCCTGACGTCCTGCGCTACAGCGCGGTCGGCGCCGGGCTCGTCGTCTTCCTGCTGACCCGCCGCTCGATCTTCGCGGGCGTGGTGACGGGCGAAGTCTTCATGCTGGCCGGCAAGTGGTGGTTGGGCTAAAACCGCCGGCGAACAGCTAGGGAAATAGGACATATGGTTCGCGAACAGGAGCTCCGCGAGGGCGAGCTCGCCATCGAGCTGCCGCCGACGCAGGATGCCGGTCTCGTCTTCATCGGTCGTATCCGCACGCCCTGGACGTCGCGGCTTGAGACGCCGCGGCAGGGACGTCAGGATGGCCCGGTGTGCCGGCTCGAGATCTTCGAGCCATTCGTCCCGGCGATCAAGGGCGTGGATTTCTACAGCAACCTCGAAGTGCTCTACTGGCTCGACCAGTCGCGCCGCGACATCATCCTGCAAAGCCCGAAGAACAACGAGAAGACCCGCGGGACGTTTTCGCTGCGCTCGCCGGTGCGGCCCAATCCGATCGGCACGTCGATCGTGAAGCTGGTCGGGATCGAGGGCAATGCGATCCTGGTGCGCGGGCTCGATTGCCTCGACAATACGCCGCTGATCGACATCAAGCCCGACCGCTGCGAGTTCACGCCGCTGGCCGCGCCGCAGAAGGGCGATTTCGAGACGGAGTGAGGGGCGCTCCGCTCCAACCCCGTCATTGCGAGGAGCTCTTGCGACGAAGCAATCCAGACCGTCTCCGCGGAAAGATTCTGGATTGCTTCGCTACGCTCGCAATGACGGAATGTGTGGCGTCAGCCCTTCAACGCCGCCATCAGCTTCGCCGCGTGCTCTTGCAGCATCTTGTCGTCTTCCTTGCGGCTCGCCGGCGGCAGCATGGCGACGCCGTCGTGGCGCGGCATCACATGCATGTGCAGATGAAACACCACCTGTCCGCCTGCGGGTTCGTTGAACTGCTGCACGGTGATGCCGTCGGCGTCGAACGCCTTCATCGCGGCCGCCGCGATCCTGTGCGCGCCGCGGGCGACATGGGCATAGTCCTCCGGCTTGATGTCGAGGATGTTGCGGGCAGGGGCCTTCGGGATCACCAGCGTGTGGCCGGGGACGCGCGGCATGATGTCGAGGAAGGCGAAGACGTGCTCGTCCTCGTACACCTTGTGGCAGGGCAGCTCGCCGCGCAGGATCTTTGCGAAGATGTTGTTGGTGTCGTAGGCGGTCATGACGGCTCCCAAGAACTTTGCACTCGATTTTGCGCTTACTGTCACCAGCCGTGGCGAAGCGTCAAGGCACCTCGTCGATGCCTTTGCGGAAGGGCCCAAGCTCGGCGAGCTCCCGTCCGGTTTCCGCGACATAGGCGCGCTCGCGCTTGAGGTAATCGTCGATCGCCCGGCGCAGGCCGGGATCGGCGATGAAATGGGCCGAATGGGTGGTCTGCGGCAGGTAGCCCCGCGCGATCTTGTGCTCGCCTTGCGCGCCCGCTTCGACATGCTTCAGGCCGCGTTTGATCGCGAAATCGATCGCCTGGTAGTAGCAGACCTCGAAATGCAGGAACGGATGATGCTCGACCGCGCCCCAGTTGCGCCCGAACAACGTGTCCGATCCGATGAAATTGATCGCGCCCGCGATCCAGCGGCCGTTGCGGCGGGCCATCACCAGCAGCACGTCCTCGCTCATGGTCTCGCCGATCAGCGAGAAGAACTCGCGCGTCAGATACGGCCGGCCCCATTTGCGCGAGCCGGTCTCCATGTAGAACATGAAGAACGCATCCCAGGCGTCCTCGGTGATGTCCTTGCCTGTCAGCCAGTGGATGGTGATCCCGGCGGCGAGCGCATCGCGCCGTTCGCGCTTGATCGATTTGCGGTGGCGCGAATTGAGCGTCGCCAGGAAGTCGTCGAAGCTCGCAAAGCCGTCATTGTGCCAGTGGAACTGCTGGTCGGTGCGCTGCAGGAAACCGTGCTTGGCGAGCAGCTTCCATTCCGCCTCGCGCGCGAAGGTGACGTGGACCGCGGAGGCCTTGCTGACCCCGCACAGCGCCACCAGCCCGCTCGCCAGCGCCTCGCTGATCCGCTCGCGGTCGACGCCGTCGCGGACCAGCAGCCGGGGTCCCGTCGCCGGCGTGAAGGGAACCGAGACCTGGAGCTTCGGGTAGTAGCGTCCGCCGGCGCGCTCATAGGCATCTGCCCAGCCGCGGTCGAAGACGTACTCGCCTTGGCTGTGCGATTTCAGATAGCAGGGCACCACACCGGCGACGCGGCCATCGAGCTTGGCCACCAAGTGCCGCGGCCCCCAGCCGGTACGGATCGTTGCCGAACCCGATTTCTCCACGGCAGAGAGAAAGGCATGTGAGACGAACGGGTTATAGGCGGGTTTTAAGAGGCCGAGGGAATCGCCTGGAAGAGCGGATGAGGTTCCTGCGTCATGCCCGTTGCAAGCTTTGCCCGGATTGGCGCAGGCGTCCCAATCCTCCGGCGATACTTCGCCAATGGACGGTACAGCCTCGAGCGTAATGTCGGATGATGCCATTGCGTGCAAGATCGTGCATTGCAGCAGCGACTTCAAGGGGGCGGGAACAGGCATGCTCGCGTGCCCCGGACGCAGCGCAGCGCTCCTTCAGCGGTGCGCTGCAGAGCCGGGGCCCATGTGGCAGCGCGCTCGCGGAAAGATGGGTCCCGGCTCTGCGCAGCAGCGTTGCACGCTGCAGTGCGTCCGGGACACAGCGCGGGGTGTTCGCATGCCGCGCCCCTACGGCACGAAGCCCTCGAAGATCATCTGATCGGCATACTGCCCGACCCGCGTCCGCTGCTCGCCCGTGCGTACGGTCCAGCCGAGCAGGGCGCAGCCGAACACGTTGCGGGCGATCCAGGGGGCCGGGGCCGGCAGGTGGTCGACCTTGAAGGCGACGAAGTGGGGCAGGGTCTGGAAGCCGTGGCGCAGGTACAGCATGCTGTCGCGCTGCTCCGGCGTTAGGTAAGCCCAATATTCGTCCTCATAGGTCCGCTGCGCGACGATGCCGCGCGGACGGTTGGGCAACAGCTCGCGCAGCGCCAGCACCTGGTCGGGATCGAAGGACATGCCGACCGCGGGGCCGTCATAGGATGCCAGCACCTCGGCCATCCGCTTCACCAGCTTGCGGTCGCCGCCAAAATGGCTCTTCACCTCGATCACCAGCGGGACCCGGCCGGCGACCAGGGCGCAGAGGTCGGACAGCGACATCATCCGCTCGGGCGTGTCCTTGAACTTGACGGCTTTCAGCTCGGCCGCAGTCTTGTCGATCACCTCGCCGGTGGCCTCGGTGAGGCGGCCGAGGGCATGGTCGTGGTGCACCATGGCCTCGCCGTCGGACGAAAGCTGGATATCGACCTCGATCGAGAAATTGCCTGATATCGCAGCCTGCACCGCGCCCGGCATGTTCTCGACGATGCCGCGCGAAATGTCATGCAGGCCGCGATGGGCGACCGGCCGGGCTGTCAGCCAATCCGGAGCGCGCATGCGCGTCAGGCGACCTCGAACACGCCGTCAACCTCGACCGCGGCATCGGCCGGCAGCGAGGCGACCCCGACGGTGGTGCGGGCATGGCGGCCCTTGTCGCCGAAAGCGGCGACCATCAGGTCGGAGGCTCCGTTCAGCACCTTGGGCCCGTCCAGGAAGTCCGGCGCCGAGTTGATGAAGCCGCCGAGACGGACCACGCGCACGACCTTGTCGAGGTCGCCCAGCGCCGCCTTGACCTGGGCCAGCAGGTTCACCGCGCAGCCGCGGGCGGCTGCAGCGCCGTCCTCGATCGAGACGCCGGCACCCAGCTTGCCCTTGGCGATCAGCTTGCCAGCAGGGTCGAAGCAGACCTGGCCGGAGACGAACAGCAAATTGCCGGTGCGCACGAACGGGACGTAATTGGCCACGGGCGTGGGGGCCTCGTGCAGCTTGATGCCTTGTTCCGCCAGTTTCTGCTCGACCGTGCCCGCCATGTTCGACCTCATTGTCCCGGGAATTCATTCGCCCGGGGGCAATCTCGGGTTTGACCGCCGGGCGCGCCTGTTTCGCCCATTGTGCTCCCACATGCAAGGAAGCGGGAGGCCCGGCCTGGACAGGCTGGACGGTTCAAGGCGCAGGGGGCAAATTTACGTGAAGCGGCCTCAGTTGCGACGCAATGGAACGGTCATTAAAATGTCGAATCTACGCTCCCCTAGGGATGAGACATGGTGCACCTTTTCCGGACCTCGCTCGGTGTGATGGCGCTCGCCGCGGCCACTGTCGGCACAGGCGGGGTAGCCACGGCCGCCAACGGTCCGTTTCTGGCCCACCAGGCGCTCTATGACCTCAGCCTCGTGAAATCGCGCTCCAACTCGGTCAATAGCGCCCGCGGCCGCATCCTCTATAACTTCGCGGGGAACGCCTGCGAGGGCTATACCTCGGAATTCCGCCAGGTCTCCGAGCTCGACAGCGGCGAGGGCAAGGTCACGCTCAGCGATCTCCGCTCCAACTCCTGGGAGGATGCCGCCGGCAAGAGCTACCGCTTCAAGATCGAGACGCGCATGAACGAGGCCGATGCCGGCCGCGTCGATGGCTCGGCCGAGCGCGATGGCAACCACATCAACGTCAAGCTTAAGCTGCCGACCCCGAAGACGTTCACGCTCGACGGCAGCATCGTGTTCCCGACCGAGCAGATCCAGCGCATCATCGCCGCCGCCAAGGACGGCAAGTCGCTGCTCGAGCTGTCCGTCTATGACGGCTCCGACGACGGCCAGAAGGTCTACAACACGCTGACCGTGATCGGCCAGCCGATCCCCGCCGACCGCGCCACCTCGTCCGATCCGTCGACGGCGGACGAGCACATGAAGTCGCTCAAGCGCTGGCCGGTCACCGTCAGCTATTTCGATCGCGATGCCCAGCAGAAGGAAGGCGAGCAGACGCCGGTCTATGCGATGGCGTTCGAGCTCTACGAGAACGGCGTCTCGCGCCAGCTCGTGCTCGATTACAACGATTTCGTGATCTCGGGCGCGATGGGCAAGTTCGACGTCAAGGACAGCAAGCCCTGTAATTGAGCTTCACCGTCATTCCGGGGCTCGCGAAGCGAGAACCCGGAATGTCGAGACGCCGCGTTCGGTCCTGCGGACCGGCCCGGAATGACATTGCAGTTACTCTGTCGTCTCTTCGGTCGCTTTGCTCCTCGCAATGACGGGGCTGGCTCTCCGTTCACTCTCCGGCTACGCTCGCTCCCAACCACAAACTCCGGGAGGCAAGCCCCATGCCCAAGCTCGATCATCTCCGTCCCAGCGGCCTGCACCACAATCCCGCCTATTCCCATGTCGTCACCGCTTCCGGCGCGCGGACCATCTACATCTCCGGCCAGGTCTCGACCGACGAGGAGGGACGTATCGTGGGTGAGGGCGATATAGCGGCGCAGACGACGCAAGTGATGCACAATCTCGGGCTCGCGCTGAAGGCGGCGGGGGCGAGCTATTCCAACATCGTGAAGATCACGACCTTCGTGGTGAACTACAAGCCGGAGCTGCGCCCCATCATCGGCAAGGCCCGCTCGGCCTTCTTCGATGGCATGGAGCCGCCGGCTTCCACGCTCGTCGGCGTGTCGGCGCTCGCCGCACCGGAATGGCTGATCGAGATCGAGGCGGTGGCCGTCGCGGATTGAACCCCGCCTACGCCGACCTAGTTTTGGCCATCTCTTGCAGAATGGCCATCGCCTCGTCGGCCCGGTCCGCCGGCACGAACAGATGATCGTGATAGAACGCCGAAACCGCATTCACGCTGATGCCGGCTTCGGCCAGACGTGACGTCACTGCCGCCAGAAAGCCCACCGCATCGAGTGCGGAGTGAACCGTCAAAGTGATCAAACGCGAGGGAAATTCGTGGCGCAGTTCGGCACGTTCAGCCTCCTCGTGCCGCACCACCAGCGTCGTTCCTTCGCGTTCGCGGAACGTCAGCATCGCGTTGACGGTGGCTGGAATGCTCGCGCTCGGCGCAAGCGTGCAAAACACGAAGATGCCGTCCAGGATCTCCGGCTTCATGTCACTCAGCAGTGCGTCGAGATCGCGTCCGCCCGTCACGGCGCTAGCCCCCGAATCGGTAAGATCGTTTGCGTCCCTGCGAAGCTATCGGGCCAGCGGCTGTTGAAGCCACAACCAACATACCTTTGTATATCTCCTCCAATCCTTCTCATACCCCGATCTTACGCTGGTACAATTGAGCGACGGCGAGAGATTCTTACAATTTGAGTCCACTCGGGTCACTGCGAGGCAGCTCAAATGAACGTCGTCATTCGAAGGCTCAACGGCTTGTGGCACCTCATCGTCGGATCTTGTCAGATCCGAACGCCGTTCCTGGAAACGCAGGATCGGCAGTTGGTCGTTCAGTATGCCAGACGCGCCTATCCCGGTGCACGGATATTCGAACGCGACTGAGTTGAGCAGGCCTCGATCACTCCTGCGCCTTCGGCCCCTCATACGAAATGCCGCGGATCACTGCGGCGCTGCCGAATTTCTTGCGCAGGCTGTCCACCGCGCGCTCGGCATGGGCGGCGCGGCGGTCGAGCATGTCGGTGTCGTCGATCGCAGAGCCCTCGCGCAGCGCGCTGACGCCGGCGCCCATCAGGCGGAAGGCGGTGCCGTCGATCTCCTTCGCCAGCATCTCGCGGCAGATCGAGAATATCTTTGCGGCGAGCTGCGTGGGCGCGGCGATCGACTGCGAGCGCGTGCGCTGGCGGAAATCGGCGGTCTTCAGCTTCAAGGTGACGGTCGAGCCGGCGAGTTCGGCGCTCTTGAGGCGGGACGACGTCTTCTCGCAGAGCCGCCACAGAATCTTCTCCAGCGTCGCGAAATCGCGGATGTCGGTCTCGAAGGTGGTTTCGCTGGAAATCGTCTTGGCGCCGCGGTCGGGCTCGACGCCACGATCGTCGATGCCGCGCGCGAGCCGCCACAGCCGGCGGCCATCGCTCGGAAACTGCCGCATCATCTCGATCTCGTCGGCCTTCTGCAGGTCGGCGATGATGCGAAAGCCGCGCTGCACCAGGCGCTCCTGCGTGGCGGGGCCGACGCCGAAGATGAAGCCGACCGGCTTTTCCGCGAGCATCAAACGGGCCTCTTCCTGGTCGAGCGCGGCAAAGCCCCGCGGCTTGTCAAGGTCGGAGGCGATCTTGGCCAGGAACTTGTTGCAGGACAGGCCGACCGAGACGGTGATGCCGACGTCGCGCTCGACATTGCGGGCAAAGCGCGCCAGCACCTTTGCGGGGATCATGCCGTGAACCCTCTCGGTGCCGGAGAGGTCGAGGAAGGCCTCGTCGATCGAGAGCGGCTCGACCAGGGGCGTCAGCGCCTGCATGGCCTGGCGCACCTCGCGGCCGACCCGGACGTACTTTGCCATGTCGGGCGGTATCACGATCGCATGCGGGCAGGCGTCCAACGCCTTGAACATCGGCATGGCCGAGCGCACGCCATAGGTGCGGGCGATATAGCAGGCGGCCGATACCACGCCGCGCTTGCCGCCGCCGATGATGACCGGCTTGTCGGCGATGTCAGGATTGTCGCGCTTCTCGACCGTCGCATAGAAGGCGTCGCAGTCGATATGGGCGATGGTCAGGCCCGCGAGCGCGCGGTGGCGGACGAGCCGCGGGGATCCGCAGGCGGAACAACGCCGTACGCCCATATCCAGATCGGCCAGACAATCCCGGCAGAAGCAGCGGGGCCCGGCCGCCTCCAGACTGGTCACGGCACGTCGCGCTCCCAGGTAGGGGCGCCGAGCGCATCGCCGAGGACCTGCCGCGCCGCAGCGACGTTGGTCGGATGCAGTTCCGCGGCTTTCGCGAAGGCCTTCACGGTGTCGTCATCGCGCAACACGAAATCGAGCACGCTGAGGAGGAAGTTGGGGTCGGAGGCGGCATTGCGGAGGGTCTCCGGACCGACCCCTGTCTCGGCCAGGAACAGGCCCAGCCGCTCGGGCTCGCTCGCGACGAAGGACAGAGCCTGAATCGCAACGATTTCAGCGACTTCGCGAGGGTTGTGAACAGGCTTTTTCACGGGGCCGGTTTGCCTTTCCGTTAACTTTCAGTGTCTACTTTGGAATCATCATGCCCGAGTCTTCGCCTTGAGTCTTGTGACCCCCGACAAGCAACTGGCAACCACATCGCCGAAAGTCGGCCCTCGGGTTTAACGAAACTAGAGCGAATCTGAGGCTAGTTTGAATCCAGTTTTCGAAGCGCCGGAAAGCGGCGCCTGAGGCGTTACATGGACCGGTCCTTCGGACCAATCAGGAGGGCGGGATGGCTAAGACCGTCCTGATCGTGGAAGACAACGAGCTCAACATGAAGCTCTTCCGCGACCTGTTGGAGGCGCACGGCTACCAGACCTCGGGCACCAGCAACGGCTACGAGGCGCTCGACCTCGTGCGCAAGATGCGGCCCGACCTCGTGCTGATGGACATCCAGCTGCCGCAGGTCTCGGGGCTCGAGGTGACGCGCTGGATCAAGGACGATCCGGAGCTGCGTGCCATTCCCGTCGTCGCGGTCACGGCGTTCGCGATGAAGGGCGACGAAGAACGCATCCGCGAGGGCGGCTGCGAGGCTTATTTGTCCAAGCCGATCTCGGTCGGCAAATTCATAGAGACGGTCCGGCGTTTCATCGGATAGGAAGTGAGTTCACAGTGTCCGCGCGTATCCTGGTTGTCGATGACGTTCCTGCCAACGTCAAACTCCTCGAAGCCCGCCTGTCCGCCGAATATTTCGACGTGATGACCGCCGCGAACGGCACCGAGGCGCTGGCGATCAGCCGGCGCGCCGAATGCGACATCATCCTGCTCGACGTGATGATGCCCGACATGGACGGTTTCGAAGTTTGCCGCCGCCTCAAGACCGATCCGGCGACGCATCACATCCCCGTCGTCATGGTCACCGCGCTCGACAGCCCGTCCGACCGCAACCGCGGGCTGGAAGCCGGCGCCGACGATTTCCTGACCAAGCCCGTCTCCGACGTCGTGCTGATCGCGCGCGTGCGCTCGCTGACGCGGCTGAAGATGATGACCGACGAATTGCGCATGCGCGCCATCACCTCACTCGAGATCGGCATGCAGGCGCCCGAGCGCAGCGCCGTGGCGGATACCGGCAAGGGCGGCCGCATCCTGCTGGTCGACGACCGCGAGTCCTCCTATGAGCGGCTGGCGACGATCCTCGCCGCCGAGCACACCATCGACGTCGAGCCGAACCCGACGGAGGCGCTGTTCCACGCAGCCGAGGGCAATTACGACCTGCTGATCGTCTCGCTCGACCTCAACAATTTCGACGGCCTCAGGCTCTGCAGCCAGGCGCGCTCGCTGGAGCGCACGCGCCACGTGCCGATCCTGGCGATCGCCGACCCCGAGAACTCGACGCGGCTGCTGCGCGGCCTCGAGATCGGCGTCAACGACTATCTGCTGCGCCCCATCGACAAGACCGAGCTCCTGGCGCGGGCCCGCACCCAGATCCGCCGCCGCCGCTACACCGATCATCTGCGCGACAACGTGCAGAACTCGATCGAGATGGCGATCACCGACGCGCTCACGGGCCTGCACAATCGCCGCTACATGGAGAGCCATCTGGCAACGCTCGCCGAGCAGGCCGCAACGCGTGGCAAGCCGCTGGCGCTGATGATCCTCGACATCGACTACTTCAAGTCGATCAACGACAATTACGGCCACGACGCCGGCGACGACGTACTGCGCGAGTTCGCGGTGCGCGTGCGCAAGTCGATCCGCGGCATTGATCTGGCCTGCCGCTACGGCGGCGAGGAGTTCGTCATCGTGATGCCGGAGACCGATCTGCATGTCGCCGGCATGGTCGCCGAGCGCCTGCGCCGCTCGATCGCGGGCGAGCCGTTCTCGATCCACAAAGGCGCAAAGCGCATCGAGGTCACGATCTCGATCGGCCTGACCACGCTGGAGCAGAAGGGCGAGGCGGTCGCCGACGTCCTCAAGCGAGCCGACACCGCGCTGTATCGTGCCAAGCACGACGGCCGCAACCGCGTGGTGTCGCAGGCGGCGTGAGCCGCCGCGGCACAAGGCGGCGAAAACAACCCCATGCACAGTAGCCGGTGATAGAGAAATCAACGGCTTACGCGGTCGCAGGAAGGGCTTGCGCCCGCAGCGGCGTCATTTGACCCGTCGGGCAAAACAGGAGCATATTGGCAGGGTCGCGCAGTGGACCTCGCGCGCCTGCTCGTCACCGGCGGTCCACATCCACCCCCGCATTCCGCAACAGCACCTTCGCCGCTTCCTTTGCCGCGCGCGCCATCGCGGGATCGTCGCGGACGAGGTCCTGTGCGATCGAACCGTCGACCAGCAGCACGAGCTGTGTTGCCAGCGCGTCCGCATCGGCAACGCCGAGCTCGCTCAAGCGCTCGCGAAACCAGAGGCGGCGGCTTTCCTTGAAGGCGATGGCGATCTTCTTCACGGCGCGGTCGGCAGGGCCGAGTTCGGCGACTGCATTCACGAATGGGCAGCCGCGGAAGTCTTTTGCGGCGAAACGGCGCTCCAGCGAATCGAATGTCGCAAGGATCTGCTCGGCGGCGGGCTTGTCCGAAGCCGGCGCGTGAACGAAGCGGCGCTCGAGATAGGCCGCGATCAGCGCGTCCTTGGACGGGAAATGGTTGTAGAGCGTGCGCTTGGAGATGCCGATCTCGGCCGCGATGGTGTCGACGCCGATGGCGCGAATGCCCTGCAGATAGAACAGCTTGTCGGCGGTCTGAAGGATCCGCTCTTTCATCGACTGTGGTTTGGGCGGGGGAGCCATGCGGCGGCACGCGTCCTGTTCGCTTGACAGCACTCGGCAATCATAGCCTAAGTACACAGGTCTGTGTAACCAAAATCGACGGCAAGAGCAGACGGCGGCACGCGTGCCGCGCCCAAAAGGGAGAAGAAAAATGCCCCTGTTGCAGGTCCTGCGTCCGACCTTGCCCATCCTGATCGGCGCCTCGATCATGCTGACGCTGAGCATGGGGCTGCGACAGTCGCTCGGCATCTTCATGCAGCCGCTGACGCAGGACATCCACATCTCGATCTCGGATTTCACGCTGGCGCTGGCCGTGCAAAACCTCGCCTGGGGCTTCCTGCAGCCGCCCGCGGGCGCGCTGACCGCGCGCTATGGCTTCCGTCCGATCATGATCGTGGGCGCGCTGATGTACATCGCGGGGCTGGCGCTGATGGCGACCGCGAACGGGCTCGTCAGCATCATGATCGGCGGCGGCGTCTTGATCGGCACCTCGCTCGCCTGCACCGCGGCGGCGATCGCGATGTCGGTTGCGGCGCGCGCGGTGCCCGCAACGGTGCGCTCGACCGTGCTCGGCATCGTCTCCGGCGCGGGCTCGCTCGGTGCGCTGCTGTCGGCGCCGATCGGGCAGATGCTCAACGAGGGGTTCGGCTGGCGCATCGGCCTTGCCGGCTTCGTCATCATGGCGGTGCTGATGATTCCGGCCGCGTGGTATGCGGGCCGCGTCGACAAGATCCCGTTGCCGAAGCCGGCCGCCGACGAGATCGATGATGCCACGGCCGCAGCCGCGGCGAGAACCGCGTTCGGCAATGCCTCTTTCGTGGTGATGACCTGCGCCTATCTCGTCTGCGGTATGCAGCTGGTTTTCCTCACCACGCATCTGCCGTCGTATCTCGCGATCTGCGGCCTCGATCCGATGCTGAGCGCGCAGACCCTCGGCATGATCGGCGGCTTCAACGTGCTGGGCTCGCTGTTCTTCGGCTGGGCCGGCCAGCGCTGGAACAAGCTGGCGCTGCTCGGCGGCATCTACATCCTGCGCTCGCTCGCGCTCGCCTGGTACTTCATGCTGCCGGCGACGCCGTTCTCGACGCTGCTGTTCGGCGCCATCATGGGATTCCTCTGGATGGGCGTCGGGCCGCTGGTCGCGGGCGCCGTCGCCGAGATGTTCGGCCTGCGCTGGCAGGCGATGATCCAGGGCCTCGCCTTCATGAGCCACCAGATCGGCAGCTTCCTTGGCGCGTATGGAGGAGGGGTGCTCTACGACGCACTGGGCTCGTACACCATGGCATGGCGCATCGGCGTCGCGCTCGGCCTCGCCGGCGGCATCGTGCAGGTCGCCTTCGCGCTGATCCGGCCGTCGCAGCCGCCGGCGCCGGTGTTGCGGACCGCCTAGCGGGCGCGGGCTCGGAAGCATCCGCTTCGGGGTCCTCGCGTTGGCGCGCACGTGCTAGCCGGGCGCATACATCGTCCGATGGAAGACCGCTTGAGCCCAAGGTTAACGTGGGGCCGTCTGTCGTCAACCGCGCTAGGGTGCCGCAACCTTCAGCTTGACCGGAACAGGCAGCCGCAGCGATCGACTTCGTTGGCGAGGCATTCGACGCTCCCAAGCAGCGCGCTTTACAACGAACTCATCAAGTTCTGCCGCAAGGAACGATTGCATCAGGCCCAAGGGCTGCGTCTCCGCTTCTTCCTCGGTACGCTGCTGAGCGGGGCCATTGCGGCGACAAGTTGGGTCGCAGCGAGCCCAAAAGAACGCAGCAAGAAATCGCTCGGCAGCTAAACTTGGGCCCTTCAGCCAAGCTTATTCTTACCCGCGCGCGGCATCTCAAGGACCCTCCGAAGCAGAGTGGGATGGCCAAGAACGGCGCGTAATTCCGGCTTGTCGAGCCATGCGGCTGCATCCTCCACGCTCTCGCATTCCCCGAGCTTGATGGTTGCGGTCGCCGAAGGCACGTCGACGGCGCCAAATTTGCGCGGTTCGGCAAGCGATAGCGATCCCAAATGCTGGCCTAGAAGTTCCGGATCCCGGCTGAGCTGGTGCAGCGCCCCCGCCGTGACGATGGGCTCAGATGCAGCGAGTTCGTTTGCACGAAGCACCACGGCAGGCGGGTCGTTGGTTTCCGGTGTGGCAAAAAGCCCGGGCGTCTTCAGTCGTGCAGAGGTCATGAGCCCCAATGGAATTGAAAGCAGAAGACCCAGCACGACCGGCGACATCCAAAGCAGCAGCGGCAGGGAGACCGCCCAGGCGCTGAGCGATAGGCCCAAGCCGCAGAGGGTGGGGCCGGCGAGCTTGCGATGGATTTCGCCGCGAGCAAGTTGGCCGTCGCTTCGGCGCTGCACCTGCCAGCCCGCGTCCCGGCCAGCTAGAATTTCAAACACGGCCTTGGTCTGGAAGATCATCATGCAGGGGGCGATCAATGCCGCAAGAAACGTCTCGCAAATGACTCCGGCCAGGACGCGAGGACTCCCACCGAATCCGTTCCGCTCTCTTCGAGTGCCGATCAGCACCAGATAGGCCAGCAGCTTCGGCAGGATCAGAAGCCCCATTGTCGCTGCAAAGACCCGCGCGGCAAGCACTGGGTCCTGTTGCGGCCAGGTCGGAAACAAACTGAAGCCTTTGGGAAAGTATTCCGGTCGGATGAAGTGCGCCTGCAGTGATATGAGCAGACCGAGTACCAGGAAGAGAAACCACAGCGGCGCTGTGACATAGGAGGCGATCCCCGTAAGCAAATGCAGCCGCGAGACCCAGTGTAGCCCGCGCGCGGGCAAGACCGCGAGATGCTGAAGGTTACCCTGGCACCAGCGACGATCTCTCGCCGCAAAGTCCAAAATCGACGGTGGGACTTCTTCGAAGCTGCCGCCAAGGGCGGGCGCCAGATAGATTGCCCAGCCCGCGCGGCGCATCAATGCGGCCTCGACAAAATCATGGCTCAGGATGTGGCCCCCGAAAGGCTTACGCCCGGTCAGCTCCGGCAGCCCGGCCTCCGCAGCGAACGCCCGGACCCTGATGATGGCGTTGTGGCCCCAGTAATTGCTGTCGCCACCGTGCCACCAGGCATTGCCGGCTGCAATGATGGGACCGTAAACGCGCCCCGCGAATTGCTGCAGCCTACTGAAGATCGTGCAGGCATTGACGATGACCGGCTGGGTCTGGATCAGCGCAGCATCGGGGTGGGACTCCATCGCGTGGACAAGGCGAACTATTGTCTCGCCCTCCATGAGGCTGTCCGCGTCGAGAACGATCATGTGGTCGTAGGCAGATCCAAACCTCGTGACCCAGTCGGCGATGTTGCCGGACTTCCGCGCGGTGTTGTCGGAGCGATGCCGGTAATAGAGCCGAGCAGAGCCGCAGGCGCGGCGCAGCCGAATGAACGTCGTCTCTTCATAAATCCAGATGTCGGGGTCGCTCGTATCGCTCAATAAAAACCAGTCGAACTGGTCTCCATGTCCGGTAGCCTGAACCGACTCGTACATTGCGCGCAGCCGCGCCATGAGATGGTGCGGATTCTCGTTATATGTCGGTAGCAGCATGGCTGTGCGCGAGGGTACACCAGGCAGTGAGCTCGTCGTATCGATCGACAGGAAAGACCGGCTGCGCGTGAGCAGCACGAAAAATCCGGCCAGCGCAGACATGAAGGAGAACGCGACCCATGCGAGCAGCACGAGGAACAGGCCGAGCAGCACCGCCTCGAGGAAGGTTACACCGCCAACTTTCACCACGTCGTACATGCCGTAGCCCCCTGCGAGCGTCAGCACTCCCGTCCCGACAAGCATGAAAAGACGACGACCCATCAAGGTGGCACCCGAATGCACCGGCGACCGGTTAGCTTCAGTCGCACGATCGAGCCGGCACGGCAGCATCGGAAGGGGACTTTCCGGCGGCAGAAATGGGCTGCCAGGGGCGTTTGGTGACGGCGTAAGTGACGGCCTCAGGGCGTCCATCGATAGGTCCACACTTCGGAGACCGGCGCTTCGTTCTGCGCCAGGAAAGCTCGCAGTTCGATTGCGGCTTGCCCCTTGACCGAGCATTGGAAGCTCAACCGCCATCCGCCGGTCATGGGATTAGGTTGCGTGACGATATTTTTGATTTCGGCCTTTTCAGCAGTCACCACGCCTTTGACGGTCTTAGCGTCGATTGCCTTGAGCTCGTCCCCCATCAGTTCCAGCACAAACAATTTGCTGTCGTCTCCGCGGCTACCGATCCCCGTTCGCGTGAACCGAGCAAGCGCCCCAGGCTTGGGAGCGTCCGGCCCCCAGTGCAGCCGATAAGTGAAGATGTGTTCGCTCTTCGCAATCAGCGGCTGCTTCGGCTGCCAGAACGCTACGATGTTGTCGTGGACCTCCTCCTTGGTGGGTATCTCGAATAATTTCACCGCTCCTTCGCCCCAATTGCCGATCGGCTCGCACCATAGGCTGGGACGCTTTTCGAAGTTGGATTCGAGATCCTGATAGGCGAGGAAGTTTCTCTCCCGCTGCATCAGGCCGAAGCCGCCTGGATTGACATCGGCGAAGCTGCTGACCTGCAGATCGTGCGGATTGTTCAGCGGGCGCCAGAGTTGCTCACTTCTGCCGTTGAAGATCGCAAGTCCATCCGAGTCATGAACCGCAGGGCGGAAATCGTCAAAATCCTTGCGGTCGTTCGGCCCGAAGAAGAACATGCTGGTCATGGGCGCGAGGCCGGCATGCTCGATATCGACCCGCGGATAGAGGGCCATCTCGACGTCGAAAACCGTGCTCTGGCCCGGCCGGATCGTGAAGCGGTAGCTGGCGGCCGCGCTCTTGCTGTCCAACAGCGCGTGCACAACGATGGACGAGGCATTTGGCACCGGCTTCTCCAACCAGAAGGCCTTGAACACCGGGAATTCTTCGCCTTTGCCCTCGCCGGTATCGATCGCCAGTCCGCGCGCGGACAGCCCATACGTCTGTCCTTTCGCGATGGCTCGGAAGTAACTGGCGCCGAGGAACACACACACTTCATCGTGGTAATCCGGCCTGTTCATCGGCGCGTGAATGCGGAATCCGGCGAACCCGATATCGGCCTTGGGCCATTGTCCAAGGCCCTCGCCGAATGAGAAGTCATCGCGCCGATACGGGATGGGTATGACGCTTCTGTTCGCCACCTGAAAGATATCGACCCGGTTCTTGTAAAAGAAGCCGCGGTGGAAAAATTGCACTTCGAACGGTAGCTTTTCATCACGCCACAACGCCTTCTCAGGCGCGAAACGAATTGATCGGTATTGGTCGTAGTTGAGATCCTTCAGTGCATCCGGTAGCTTCTCGTCGGGAGGGGCGAATGATTTCGCGGCGAGCGCCCGAGCAAGCTCGCGCACGTATGACGGGCTGAATGTCTGGGCGGGGCCGGTCTGAGCCTGCGCTGCGCGCAACAGCATAGCGGTAGCTGAAAATGCAGCCGATGCGCGAAGAACTTGCCGGCGGTTCACGCTTGCGTCTCCCGGTCCGAAACAAGTGGGAAAACGACCTATGTTCCCCGGAGTTCCGAGCGGGTAAACGTGATCCGACGATGGACTTAGGCGAGGGTCTCAAGCGCTGCCGAGCCAAGCTGCGATGCTGCCCTTCGCGGCTCTGCCAGCAAGGCGAACGTGCTTATGGGCGCTGCAGCGCGCCCGAAGCCCGTAGAGGAGCGAAACGAAAACGGGGCCCGAAAGGGCCCCGCAAAACTCTTCGACGCTGAGTCGATCTTACTTGATCTTGGCTTCGCGGAATTCGACGTGCTTGCGCGCGACCGGGTCATACTTCTTCTTGACCAGCTTGTCGGTCATGGTGCGCGAATTCTTCTTGGCGACGTAGTAGAAGCCGGTGTCGGCCGAGGACACGAGCTTGACCTTGATGGTGACCGCTTTGGCCATGTTCTGAACCTCAGGAATGAAGGGAATCTGGAGCCGGCCAAACGGCCCGCGTTGGCCGGCAACCTAGTCAGAAACCGCCTGATGTCAAGGTTTTAGGGACGGAAAACCACCCAGATCGGGCCCATCAGGCCTCGAAGAACCGGTTTTTCGGCCGCGGCAGAGCCAGATTCTCCCTCAAAGTGGCCCCTTCATACTCTTTCCGGAAGATCCCCCGGCGCTGCAGTTCCGGGACGACCTTGTCGACGAAATCGTCGAGGCCGGCGGGCAGGAACGGGAACATGATGTTGAAGCCGTCGGAGCCGCGCCCGACCAGCCATTCCTCCATCTGGTCGGCGATGGTTTTGGCGGTGCCGACGAAGGACAGGCCGCCATAGCCGCCGACGCGCTGGGCGAGCTGGCGCACGGTAAGCTTCTCGCGCGCGGCGAGATCGACCAAGCGCTGGCGGCCGCTCTTGCTGGCATTGGTCTCGGGGATGTCGGGGAGAGGGCCGTCGGGATCGAAGCCGGAGGCATCGGTGCCGAGGATGACGGAGAGCGAGGCGATGGCGCTGTCGTAGTGCACGCGGCTGTCGAGCAGCGCGCGCTTCTCCTTGGCTTCATCGACGCTGTCGCCGACCACGACGAAAGCGCCGGGCAGAATCTTGAGGTGCTCGGGATCGCGGCCGACCTTTTCCATGCGTCCCTTGATGTCGGCATAGAGCTTTTGTCCGTCCGCGAGGCTGCCGCCGCCGGTGAACACGGCCTCCGCCGTCTCTGCCGCGAGCTGCTTGCCGTCTTCCGACGCGCCGGCCTGCACGATCACCGGCCAGCCCTGCACCGGGCGGGCGATGTTGAGAGGGCCGCGCACCTTCAGATATTTGCCGTTGTGGTCGAGCGTGTGCATCTTGGCGGGATCGAAGAACAGCCCGCTCTCGACATCGCGCACGAAGGCGTCGTCGGCGAAGGAGTCCCACAAGCCCGTGACGACGTCGTAGAACTCACGCGCGCGCTTGTAGCGCTCGGCATGCTCCATGTGATCGTCGAGACCGAAGTTAAGTGCGGCGTCCGGATTCGACGTGGTGACGATGTTCCAGCCCGCGCGGCCGCCGCTGAGATGGTCTAGCGAGGCGAAGCGGCGCGCGACGTGATAGGGCTCGTCGAACGTGGTCGATCCCGTTGCGATCAGGCCGATGCGCTCGGTGACGGCCGAGAGCGCCGACAACAGCGTGAACGGCTCGAACGAGGTCACGGTGTGGCTGCGCTTGAGCGCGTTGATCGGCATGTTCAGGACGGCGAGGTGATCGGCCATGAAGAAGGCGTCGAATTTGCCGGCCTCGAGCTTTCGGATCAGCGTCTTGATGTGCGAGAAGTTGAAATTGGCGTCGGGCCAGGCCCCGGGATAGCGCCAGGCGCCGGTGTGGATGCTGATCGGGCGCATGAACGCGCCAAGCTTGAGTTGCCGTTGTGCCATCGCCCGGTGTCCATTCTTGGTGACGCTCGGAAAGACATAGGCATGAAGGGGAACTCCGCCATCAGGGGCGGCGGGAAGATTATTTTGTTTTTGAGCGTGATCTAAGCATGTTCGCGCCACACGCTCCGCTGTCGTCCCGGACAAGCGTAAGCGCCGATCCGGGACCCCATAACCACCGGCCTTGGTTTTGCGAAGACTCGTGGTTACCGGCCCGCGCCACACGTCTACCTGTGGCTATGGGTCCCGGATCGGCGCGCGCTTGAGGCGCGCTTGTCCGGGACGACACTGAGTTCGCCGTGGGCTCAGCTCAAAATATCCTTCTGCATCTTGCCGCCGTAGAAATGGAAGAACGGCACCGGGGCATCGTGACGAAGCGGGCCCGTGGCAAGGCGGCTATCGAGCTCGTTGAGCACGTTGCGCGTCATCGGATGCAGATCGGCGAGCGGCTTCGAGCCGAGCTCGACCCAGACCAGCTCGACCAGTTCGGCATCGGCGTGGATCACGCCGTCGACGCGGTGGGTGATCGCGGAGGCATCCGCGGTGAAGAAGCGCGTGTCGAAGCGCTTGACGCGGCCGGGCGGGGTGATCGCGCGCGCGATCAGGAACAGGCCGGAGGGATCGGGCAGCAGGCCGGCATCGGCGAACGGCTTCCAGGGACCATCCAGCTTCGGCACCTTGCCTTCCGCCTGGCGGCCCAGGCACAGGCCCGTCTCCTCGCAGGCCTCGCGGATCGCGGCAATCGCGAGCGACTTCGCGCGCGAGGCCGGCGTCTTCGGGCTGCCTTTGGCGAGATTGGCTTCCAACTCCGCGGTGATAGGGGCTGCGCAGGGCACGCGATAATCGGCCTTGTCGACGCGACCGCCGGGAAAGACGAATTTCCCGGGCATGAACACCACCTTGTCGTGGCGCTTGCCGACCAGCACTTTCGGAACGGCGCCGCTGCGATCGACAAGGATCAGCGTCGCCGCATCCCTCGGGCGAAAATAGGGATGGTGGTCCGCTTCCTTCTCCTCGTGAACTTTTGTCTTCTCCTCGGCCTGCGAAATATCCGTCATGTCCTCACCCGAACTGTTCTTGCTTATTTTGCCTACACCGGCGGAATACCATCGGGAGGGTTCTCGTCAAACCCATGCATGCGCAGAGCCCATTGCAAGCCGACCACAGCTCCCTTCACCGGCTGCAACAACGCGAGCGAGGCGACGAAGGTGAAGGGCAGATAGGCCACGAAGCTGAGCCAGACCGGCGTCGTGTAGTTGGTCTCGATCCAGAGGATCGCCGGCACCACGACGTGGCCGACGATGACGATGACGAGATAGGCCGGCAGGTCATCGGCGCGATGCGGGGTGAAGTCGAGGCCGCATTCGGCGCAATTGTCCGCCGTCTTCAGGAAGGCGCGGAACAGTTTTCCCTCGCCGCAGCGCGGGCAGCGGCCGCGGAAGCCGCGCTTCATCGCGGTCCAGACGTCGCGCTTCTCGACGAGGCCGGTCTCGCGCGTCCAGATCTTCGAGGCGGTGCTCGTCATCACCATGCCTTGCCCTTCTTGCTTTTTCCCTTTTTTTTCCCTTTGCCCTTGTCTCGGCTTTTCTTTGCCTTGCCGGATTTTTGCTTCTCCGGCTTGCGTTTTCTCTCTGGGCTGCGACCGGGATGCGGCTTCGATGATTTGCGCTGCGGGCGGAACTGGCGGCGTTCGCGCGGTGAGCTGTCGCTCTCCGACGACAGCAGCTCGAAGCGCAATGCGCCTGCGATGGGGGCGGCTTCGATCAGACGGACATCGACGACGTCACCGAGCTGATACATGGTGCCGCTGCGTGTGCCGACCAGTGCATGTCGGCTCTCGTCATAGTTGAAATATTCCGTGCCGAGGGATCGGATCGGGATCAATCCGTCGGCGCCGGTCTCGCTCAGCTTGACGAACAGGCCGGCCCGGGTAACGCCGGAGACGCGGCCCTGGAAGCTGGCGCCGATGCGGTCGGCGAGATGATGCGCGATCAGGCGATCGACGGTCTCGCGCTCGGCCTTCATCGCGCGCCGCTCGGTCAGCGAGATATGCGCGGCGACCTCGCCGAGCGATTCCGGCGTCTCGCTGTCGGGCAGGGCACCTTCGCCGAGCCCGAGCGCGCGGATCAGCGCGCGGTGCACGACGAGGTCGGCATAGCGGCGGATCGGCGAAGTGAAATGCGCATAGCGGCGCAAGTTCAGGCCGAAATGTCCGTAGTTTTCTGCCGAATACTCCGCCTGCGCCTGGGCGCGCAGCACCACCTCGCTCACCAGCGGGTAATAGTCGTGGCCTTCGAGCTGCGCCAGCACGCGGTTGAACAGCGTCGGACGCAGCGCGCCCGATTTCGTGAAGGGGATGTCGAGCGTTTCCAGGAACTCGGAGAGCGCGTGGACCTTCTCCAGCGTCGGCTCGTCATGCACGCGGTAGATCAGCGGCAGCGACTTCTTCTCCAGCGTCTCGGCAGCCGCGACGTTGGCGAGGATCATGAACTCCTCGATCAGCTTGTGCGCGTCGAGCCTTTCAGGCACCACGACGCGGTCGACTGTGCCGTCGCTCTTCAGGAGGATCTTGCGCTCCGGCAGATCGAGATTGAGCGGATCGCGCTCGTCGCGGGCGCGCTTGGCGCAGGCATAGGCGGCGTAGAGCGGCCTCAAGATCGGGTCGAGCAGGGGGCCGGTGGTGTCGTCAGGCCGTCCGTCGATCGCGGCCTGGGCCTGCGCGTAAGCGAGCTTCGCCGCCGAACGCATCAGGATGCGGTGGAACGTATGCGAGCGCTTGCGGCCGTCGGAGCCGAGCACCATGCGCACCGCCAGCGCGCCGCGCGGCTCGCCTGGCACCAGCGAGCAGAGATTGTTGGAGATGCGCTCGGGCAGCATCGGCACGACGCGGTCGGGGAAATAGACCGAGTTGCCGCGATCGAGCGCGTCGCGGTCGAGCGCGCTGCCTGGGCGCACATAGAAGCTGACATCCGCGATGGCGACGTTAACGATGAAGCCGCCCTTGTTGTTGGGATCAGGATCGGGCTCGGCGTGCACCGCGTCGTCGTGATCCTTCGCATCCGGCGGATCAATGGTGACGAGCGGCACGTCGCGCCAGTCCTCGCGGCCTTTCAAGTTTGCAGGCTCTGCCGCCTCCGCCTCGCGCTCGGCGGCGGTGGAGAATTGCAAGGGAATCTCGTGCGCGTAGATCGCGATCAGGCTGATCGCCTTCTCCGACTTGACCGAACCGAGCTTCTCTTTCACGCGTCCGGAGGCAAGGCCAAAGCCGCGCGAGCGGACGATGTCGACGCTGACGAGATCGCCGTCCTGCGCGCCGCCCGTGTCGGTCTTCGCGATGTTCAGTTCGCGGTCGGCGAACTTCTTGTCGACGGGGACGAGCCGCCCACCGCCTTCGGGCAGGCTGCGGAATACGCCGAGGATGCGGCTCTTGGCCTTGTCGATGACCTTGATGATGCGGCCGCGCCAGGCCGGACCCTCGTCCTCGTCCGAGCGCTCGACGCGCAGCAGCGCGCGGTCGCCGACACCGGCGGCGGTGCCCGGCTTCGGCTTGCGCGGCATCTCGATCAGGATTCTTGGCGGCTCGCCGCTCTCGACCTCGTCCCATTCGGCGGGGGAGGCGATCAATTCGCCGTCGCTGTCGCGCCCGGTGATATCGGCGAGCAGCGTCGGCGGGAGCGTGTCCGGCTCCGAGACCTTGTGGCGCTTTTTCTTGATGACGCCATCGTCGGCGAGCTCGCGCAGCATGCGCCTGAGCTCGGCGCGATCGGCGTTCTTCAGGCCGAACTCGCGCGCAATTTCGCGCGTTCCCGCCTTTCCTTGATTTGCCTTGATGAAGGCGACGATGGCTTGCCTGTCGGGAAAGCCACGGTCTTTCTTTGGTTTCACTTAACCTCTAATTCTGAGCTCAAGTCTTGCCGGCACTCTTCTTGGCCGGAGCCTTGGTGGCAGCGCTCTTGGTCGGCGACGTCTTCGCGGTCGACGGCACGGCGGCGCGCGCCTTGCTGGTGGATTCGGTTTTGGATTTGGCCGCGGCTTTCTTCGCGGCCGGTTTCTTCGGCTTCGGCGCTGCGTCCTCGCCGTCGGCGGCTTTCTTGGCCTTGGCGGGCTTGGCGGCCTTCTTGGCCTTGCTCTTGCCGCCGCCTTTCGCCGCGCGCTCGTCGATCAGCGCGATCGCCTGCGGCAGCGTGATGGCGTCCTTCTCGAACTCGGCCGGAATCGTCGCGTTGACACCGCCGGCCGTGACATAAGCGCCGTAGCGGCCGCTCTTCACGGTGACGGTGCCGAGGCTCGGGTGATCGCCGATCGCCTTGCCGGGATCGGCGCCGAAGCGGCGGCTCGGGCCCTTCGCAACCTTCTCTGCGATCAGCGTCACGGCACGGTTGAGGCCGATGTCGAAGACTTCGTCGCCGGCCTCCAGGCTGGCATAGGTCTTCTCGTGCTTCACGAACGGTCCGAAGCGGCCAAGACCTGCGGTGATCGGCTGACCGGTTTCCGGATGTTTGCCGATCTCACGCGGCAGCGACAAGAGCTTCAGCGCGAGTTCGAGATCGACATCGCTGGGCGAGGTGCCCTTCGGGATGCCGGCGCGCTTGGGCTTCTCGCCTTCCTCGTAATCCTTGGGCTCGCCGAGCTGGATATAGGGACCGAAGCGGCCGGCCTTGACCCAGACATCGCGCCCCGTCTCAGGATCCTGGCCGAGCGAACGGTCCGCGGTCGTCTCGCCGTCGGCCGCGAGCTGGCGGGTGTAGCGGCATTCCGGATAGTTCGAGCAGCCGACGAAGGCGCCGAACTTGCCGGCCTTGAGATTGAGCCGGCCGGTGCCGCAATTCGGGCACTGCCTGACGTCGCCGCCATCGGCACGCGGCGGATAGATGTGCGGCCCGAGCATATCGTCGAGGACGTCGAGCACCTGCGCAACGCGCAAATCCTTGATGTCGTCGACCGCGCCGATGAAGTCGCGCCAGAAATCCTTCAGCACCTGCTGCCAGGAGATCTCGTTGTTGGAGATGCGGTCGAGCTGCTCTTCGAGCCCCGCCGTGAAGTCGTATTCGACGTAGCGGCTGAAGAAGCTCTCCAGGAACGCGATCACGACGCGGCCCTTGTCCTCGCCATGCAGGCGTTTCTTCTCCAGCTTGACGTAGCCGCGGTCCTTCAACACCTGGAGGATCGAGGCGTAAGTCGAGGGCCGGCCGATGCCGAGCTCTTCCATGCGCTTGACCAGCGAGGCCTCGGAGAATCGCGGCGGCGGCTCGGTGAAATGCTGGGTGACGGCGAGCGACTGCCGCTTCAAGGCCTCGCCGGCGCTCATGCCGGGCAGGCGGCGGGAATCCTCGTCCTCCTCGTCGTCGCGGCCTTCCTGATACAGCGCGAGGAAGCCGTCGAACTTGATGACCTGGCCGGTCGCGCGCAGCTCCAGCGTGCGGCCGCCGGCTTTAGCGGTGATGTCGACAGTGGTGCGCTCGAGCTCGGCCGCTTCCATTTGGCTCGCGATGGTGCGCTTCCAGATCAGCTCATAGAGCTTCGCCTGATCGGCATCGAGCTTGCGGCTCATGCTGTCGGGACGGCGCGACATGTCGGTCGGGCGGATCGCCTCGTGCGCTTCCTGCGCGTTCTTGGCCTTGGCCTGGTACTGGCGCGGTGCGTCCGGCACATAGGCGTTGCCGTAATCCTCGCCGATCACCTTGCGCGCCTGGGTGATCGCTTCGGGGGCGATCTGCACGCCGTCGGTCCGCATATAAGTAATGAGTCCGGTGGTCTCGCCGCCGATGTCGATGCCTTCATATAGGCGCTGGGCGATGCGCATCGTGTGCGCGGGCGCAAAGCCGTATTTGCGGCTGGCTTCCTGCTGGAGGGTCGAGGTGGTGAACGGCGCCTGCGGATTGCGCCGCGCCGGCTTGGCGTCCACCGCAGTCACGGCATAGGCGGCGGCTTCGAGCGCCTTCTTGAAGTCTTCGGCTTCCGCGCCGGTGCCGATATCGAGGCGCTGGATCTTCTTGCCGTCGGCGCCGACGAGGCGGGCCTCGAAGGCATCGCCTCGCGGCGTCAGCAGGGTCGCGACCAGCGACCAATATTCGCGCGGCACGAACTTCTCGATCTCCAGCTCGCGGTCGCAGACGAGGCGCAGCGCGACCGACTGCACGCGGCCGGCCGAGCGCGCACCGGGCAGCTTGCGCCACAGCACGGGGGAGAGGGTGAAGCCGACCAGATAGTCCAGCGCCCGGCGCGCCATGTAGGCGTCGACCAGCGCGCCGTCGATCTGGCGCGGATGCTTCATCGCGTCCGTGACGGCCTGCTTGGTGATCGCGTTGAACACCACGCGCTCGATCTTCTGATCCTTCAGCGCGCGCTTTTCCTTCATCACCTCCAGCACGTGCCAGGAGATCGCCTCGCCCTCGCGATCGGGGTCGGTGGCGAGAATCAGGCGGTCGGCACCTTTCAGCGACTTCGCGATATCGTTGAGCCGGCCGGCGGCCTTGGGATCGACCTCCCAGATCATCTTGAAATTGGCGTCGGGATCGACGGAGCCGTTCTTGGCGGGGAGGTCGCGGACATGGCCAAACGACGCCAGGACCTCGTAGGACGAGCCCAGATATTTGTTGATCGTCTTGGCTTTCGCCGGCGACTCCACAATGACGATATTCATGTAGTTCCAGTAACTTACGGGAAAATCTTGGGCCGGAATCGAAAGGACTCGGGTCGGCCGTTTCGACCCGAACATGGGTGGTGAGGCCGTTCCTGTCAAATCGAGGGGTGTTGAAAGCCGGCGCGATGGGAAAAGTTTCATATCGAAAAAGTTGCAGAACACCACCTTGGAGTTGCGGCCGATGTCGGCGTAATGTCGCTCCGGGGCATGGATTCGGGGTGGGGCCTGGTGAGGAAGCCGGCAAAAAGGCGAGCGCGCACCGCGGCAAGAGCGCCGGGGCGCTCGCGCAACGAGGAACCGGGAGACGGCGGGGCAGATGAGGCGGTGGCCTTCATCGCCGAGCAGTCGGCTGCCCTGCGTCAGCTCGCCGAGCGCCACAAGCTGCCCGTGTTGCATTATTTATTGGGCATGACCCAGCTCGAGGCCGACGAGCATCTGCGGCTGCGGACGAAACGCAAGCTGTCGTAGGCGAAGGCGTGCTGCACGGACCGTCATTGCAATCGCATTGACGGCGCGGCTAGCCGTTGCGGCTTGCCATTTTCGCCAAGCGCTCGCCGAGATATTCGGCCGTGCTCAAATCGCTCTGTGGCAAGGTGCGGTCGACCAGATGCGTCGCCAAGCCAAGCTGGCTGCCCAAGCGATTCCGGCCGCTCGAATCCTCTCCTCCCGGAATATCCAGTCCGCACCAGAGCATGCCGTGCTGGGCAGCCAGAATCGAAAAATAGCTCAACGTGTGCAGTTGATCGCCGCCTGCGCAGGCGCCGGTCGTGAATCCGGCTGCGATCTTGCCCGCCCATCGCTGCCTGGTCCATCGGTCGCTTGAAGAGTCTGCAAATGCTTTGAATTGCGCCGCTGGTCCGCCCATGTAGGTCGGGCTGCCAAATGCGACTGCACTGGCGCGGTCGATCGTCTCCAGCAAGGCCTCGTTGTGGAAACGACCTGATACGATGGCGTCGCCAGCGATCCGGCAGAGTGCGATCTCTGTTGCCCCTGCCGCGCCGCGCGCCACCGCATGCGCGAGCGTTTCGGTGGTGCCGGTAATCGAAAAATAGACGATAGCGAGCAGGGGCATGGTGGTGACGCTTTGGAGGATCTCGCCATTTTGACGCCGCCTATTTATTGCACAAGCCCCCACGCCGTCATTGCGAGCCAACGGGTCCGCGCTACGCGCGGCCCGATGACAGGCTCTGCGAAGCAATCCAGAATCTGTCCGCGGAGGGATTCTGGACTGCTTCGTCGCAAGGGCTCCTCGCAATGACGGTGCGGTGGCAGTCGCGTCTCGTTACGCCGTCCGTCGCCGAGGCGCGGGCCGCGGCTTCAATGTCGTATCCGCCGGCGAGAGCAGCCGCCCATCCTCCGCGCGCATCTCCAGCTTTTTCACCGGGCGACCCTTCTCGCGATCGACCAGAATGGTTGCGATTTCCTCGGGGTGGTCGTCGAACTCCTCGCTCCATTGCCGCAGCGCCACCAGGATCGGGAAGGTGCCGCGGCCCTTTGGCGTCAGCACATATTCGGAATAGGCGCTGCCGTCGGAAGCGGGGGCGGTTGCCAGGATGCCGTGGTCGACCAGCGCGCGCAGGCGCGCTGACAGGATGTTCTTGGCCATGCCGAGTTTGCTCTGAAACTCGCCGAAGCGGCGGAGGCCGAACAGCGCCTCCCGAATGATCAGCAGCGACCACCAGTCGCCGAGCGCGTCCAGTGAGCGCGCGATCGGGCAGGCGTCGTCCTCAAAGCTCGTTCTTTTCACCATCAATGTCGTCCTGTCGCACTCGCACGGCGCGACCGCCGATCACGCGCTTGTGTGGTTGCATCATAAAACCGTATGCCCTAGATGGCAATCTAGTTTTATCATGCAACTACTGGAGGCGAACGTGAGATTGAAGAACAAGACGGCCCTGATCACCGGCGGCAACAGCGGCATTGGGCTTGCGACGGCCAAACTGTTCGTCGCCGAGGGCGCCAAGGTGGTGATTACCGGCCGTAACAAGGAGACGCTGGAAGCGGCCGCAAAAGAGCTCGGGCCGAACGCGCTCGCGCTGGCTGCCGACGCGACCGACATCGCCGCGACGGAAGCTGCGATCAAGCAGGGCGCGGAAAAGTTCGGCAAGTTCGACATCGTGTTCGCCAATGCCGGCATCGCCGGCGGCACGCCGCTGGGATCAGCGACGCTGGAAGTCTTCGAGAAGGTCATCAGCACCAACCTCACCGGCGTGTTCTTCACTGTTCAGGCCGCGCTGCCTCATCTCAACGACAATGCATCGATCATCCTCAACGGTTCGGTGATCTCGGTGCTCGGCATTCCCGGCTATTCCGCTTACGGCGCTGCCAAGGCGGGCGTGCGGGCGATGGCGCGGATCATGGCCTCGGAGCTGTCGCCGCGCGGCATCCGCGTCAACGTGGTCGCGCCGGGCGCGATCCGCACGCCGATCTGGGGTCCCGCGACCGCGACGCCGGAGGCCGAGAAGGCGTTCGAGAAACGGATTGCGCTGTCGACGCCGCTCGGCCGCATCGGTGAAACCGATCACGTCGCCAAGACGGTGCTGTTCCTTGCCTCCGATGATTCCGCCCATGTGCAGGGCCAGGAGATCTTCGTGGACGGCGGCGCGGTCGCCTCTCCGAGCGGCGCGCCGATCTATCGGGGCTGAGTTAACCCGTCTAACTTGAATCCGGCCGGCGCAACACACGAGTTGCGCCGGTCGGCTTGGCTGTTGCGCGTCCTAGGCCGCGCGCAGACTCGTTGCCGACTGCAGCGCGCCGGCGATCGCCTTTTCGCGGTGCTCCGGCCCGACCTGGATGCCGTCGGCCGGGATGAATTCGACGTTGGTGATCCCCATGAAGCCGAACACCCAGCGCAGATAGGTTTCGAGATGTTCGCCGGCCACGTATGGCGTCTCCGCGCCGTAATAGCCGCCGCGCGAGATCGCCACGATCACGCGCTTGCCGCCGGCAAGGCCCTGCGGCCCATTCGCCCCATAGCTGAACGTCTTGCCCGCAACGAGAATGCGATCGATCCAGGCCTTGAGCTGGCTGGGAATGGTGAAATTGTACATGGGCGCGCCGATCACGACGATGTCGGCGGCGAGGAACTCATCCAGCGCAGCCGCGCTCGCGGCGAGGTCGGGCGCAAGTTCCGCGGGCGCGGGTGCGCCTTGCGCGGCCGCGAGATGCGAACCGGAGAGATGGGCGAGCGGGGTCTCAGTCAGATCCCGATAGGTGATGTCGAGGCTGGGCGTCGCCTGCCGGAGCCTGTCGACGATGGCGGCGGAGACCTGCCGGCTGACGGAGTGGGGGCCGAGGACGCTGGAGTCGAGATGGAGGAGTTTCATGTGGGGTCACCCTGGTATAAGATTGTAACCAGCGCTACATGAGTGACTGCTAGAATCCCCGCAAGAACGCACTTTTTTGAGCCATGGGCACATCTTTGAAACCTGCGAACACCGATTTTCCCGCCACGCCGAGGCCGGATCCCATACCGGACCCCAACCACGCGGACTGCCGCGGGGTCGCCTCAGTGCTGTCCCGCGTCGGCGACAAATGGAGCGTGTTCGTCATCATGATGCTGAGCGACGGGCCCAAGCGCTTCAATGAGCTCAAGCGCATGATCAACGGCATCTCGCAGCGCATGCTGACATTGACGCTGCGCGGCCTCGAGCGCGACGGCCTCGTCACGCGCACGATCTTTCCAACTATTCCGCCGCGCGTCGACTATGAGCTGACCGATCTCGGCCGTGGTCTCCAGGAGCCGGTAAAAGCGCTCGGCGAGTGGGCGATCAAACACCAGCAGCAGATCGCAGCAGCTCGCACGCGGTTCGACGCGCGGAACGAAACTTAGAGCAGGGACACCAGCCCGCCGCCGTGGCGTTCGAGCTTACCGGCGAGCTCCAGCTCCAGCAGCACGGTGCGCACGATCGCAGGCGAGGCGCCGGACATCCGCACGAGGTCGTCGATTGAAATGGGGGCGGGGCCGAGCAGGCCGGTGATCTGATCACGATCGTGGCCTTGCGGATCGCTTTCGAATGGCTCGCTGTCGGGCTCTTCAGCCGGATGCATCAGCGGGCGCTCCATGATCGGCTGCACCGCATTGACGATGTCGGCGGCTTCCGTGACGAGAGTCGCGCCCTGCTTGATCAGATCGTTGGCGCCGGCCGCGCGCGGGTCGAGCGGCGAGCCGGGGACGGCGAACACCTCGCGGCCCTGTTCGGCCGCCATGCGTGCAGTGATCAGCGAGCCCGAGCGGTGAGCGGCTTCCACCACGACCACGCCGAGCGAGGCGCCGGAGATCAATCGGTTGCGGCGAGGGAAGTCGCGGGCGCGCGGCTCATGGCCGAGCGGCATCTCGGAGATCGCAGCGCCCTCGTGATCGAGGATCGATGTGAGGAGATCACCATGCTCAGGCGGATAGATGCAGTCATGTCCGCCGGCGAGCACCGCGATGGTGCCGCTCTCGACGCTCGCGCGATGCGCGGCCTGATCGACGCCTCGGGCGAGGCCGGAGATGACGATAAAGCCGGCTTCGCCGAGCTCGCGCGCGAGCTGGCCGGCAAACTTCAACCCGGCGCCGGACGCATTGCGCGAGCCGACGATCGCGATCATCGGCCGCATCAGGGTTTTGGTGTCGCCGCGCACGGCGAGCAGCGGCGGCGCGTCGTCGATCATTGCGAGCCGCGCCGGATAGCCGTCCTCGCCGGGCGCGCGCCAAGCGATGCCGAACTTGCGGCTTGCGGCAAGCTCGGCCTTCGCTTCATCCGCGCTACAGATGCGACCCGATCGCTGCGCACCGCCGCGGCGCGCCAGATCAGGCAGCCGCTCCAGCGCAGCCCGCGCGGTGCCGAAATGATCGACCAGCGAGCGGAAGGTGCGCGGCCCGACATTGTCGGAGCGGATCAGACGCAGGTGGTCGATCCGCTCAAGCTCGGTCAGCTCCACGCTCGGATTGATGGCGTCCACGGTGTCTCCTTGTGGGGACAGCATGGAACAACCTTGGGGCGTTGCGCAACAGTGGCGTGCGCTTGCGTGGCCTTGCCCCGATGCTAAAAGCGATCCCAATAAGAAGGATGTTGCCATGATCTCACTTGCCGACCTCCAGCGCCGTATCGAAGCGGGCGAACTTTCGCCCGATGCCGCCATCGCGCAGTCGCACGCGGCGATCGAGGCCAAGGAGAAGGACGTCCGCGCCTTCGTCCGTCATGACAAAACCGCCAAGGCGCAAGGCTCCGGCCCGCTGCGCGGTATCGCGGTCGGCATCAAGGACATCATCGACACCGCCAACATGCCGACCGAGATGGGCTCGGAAATCTATCGGGACTGGCAGCCGCGCTCGGATGCGCCTGTGGTGATGATGCTGAAGCGGGCGGGCGCCACCATCATCGGCAAGACCACGACCACGGCGTTCGCTTCGCGCGATCCGACGCCGACGCTCAATCCGCACAATCTGGGCCACACGCCCGGTGGCTCGTCCTCGGGCTCGGCCGCGGCCGTCGGCGCCGGCATGATTCCGCTGGCGCTGGGCACGCAGACCGGCGGCTCGGTGATCCGCCCCGCCGCCTATTGCGGCACGGCTGCGATCAAGCCGTCGTTCCGGATGCTGCCGACGGTCGGGGTCAAATGCTATTCGTGGGCGCTCGATACGGTCGGTCTGTTCGGGGCGCACGCCGAGGATCTCGCGCGCGGGCTGCTGGCAATCACGGGGCGCACCGAGTTCTCCGGCATCACCCCGGCCAAGGCGCCGCGCATCGGCGTAGTCAGGCAGGAATTTGCAGGCAGCGTGGAGCCGGCGGCGGAGCAGGGGTTGGAGGCTGCGATTCAGGCGGCGACGCGAGCGGGCGCCAATGTGCGCACGATCGAACTGCCCGCCTCACTGCAGGACGCCTGGCGCATCCATCCGATCATCCAGGATTTCGAGGCGCATCGCGCGCTGGCCTGGGAGTTTTCGGAGCGCCACGACGATATCGCGCCGATGCTGCGCGCAAGCCTCGATGCGACGGCCGGACTGACGCCGAAAGAGTATGACGAGGCCCGCCGAATCAGCCGGCGCGGACGCCGTGAGCTCGGCGAGCTTTTCGAGGGCATCGACGTGCTCCTGACCTATTCGGCGCCGGGCACCGCGCCGGCCAAGGAGCTCGCGACCACGGGTGATCCCCGCTACAACCGGCTGTGGACGCTGATGGGCAATCCTTGCGTCAACGTGCCGGTGCTGAAGGTGAATGGCCTGCCGATCGGCGTGCAGGTGATCGCGCGCTTCGGCAATGATCCGCTCGCGCTTGCGGCGGCCTGGTTCCTGGAAGATGCGCTGGCGAAATCAGGCTAGGGCGGGTTCGCGGCGAACGGCATCGCGTGCGGGCGCCTTGCCATTCGCACCTTGCCGGAGCCAGCGCTCGGCCGCCTCGCGACCGCTCCGGTGCAGCGCGCGAATGAAGCCGCGGCCGAGATCCGTGGAGGAGCGCTGCGCGAGGCCCTCGACAGAGTCTTCGGCCGCGATCCTCGATAGCCGCAGTGAAGGCGCGGCATGGGCCTGCGCCCATTCGATCGCAGCGATCTCGGCATTGAGCGCGGCATTGGCCGCGATCTGGTCGAGCCGGCGGTCGATCGCGGCGAGCGTGATCGGCACGTAGCTGTCGCGCGCCGGCGTGACCTGGATCAGCAGGACATCGGGCGTCGTCGTTTCCTGCGCCAGCCGCAGCAGCGGCGGGTTGCCACCGAAGCCGCCGTCCCAATAGGCCTCGCCGTCGATCTCCACGGCGCAGTGAACGAGCGGCGGGCAGGTCGAGGCCAGCGCGACGTCGGCGGTGATGGCGTCATTGCGGAAGATTTGCTGCTGCCCGTCGCGGATCCGCGTCGCCGCGATCATGAGTTTTGGGCAGCTTGCGTCGCGCAGGGCAGCAAAATCGATGTCGCGCGACAGCGCCTGCCGCAGCGGATCGAGATCGAACGGATCGAACTGGCCGGAGCGCAGCGTCGGGCCGAATGCGACAGAACTTCCCGCCGGCGAAAAGCCGCCGATCAGCATCAGCGAGCGGAATGAGGCCTCGTGCATCAGCCGGACCCAGAACCGGTTCAGCCGGGAGCGCGCGCCTTCGCGGCCGCCTTCGGCCAGGCCGCAGGCGAGCAGCAGCGCATTGATGGCGCCGGCGCTGGCGCCGCTGATCGTGTCGATCGCGATATCTGGCTCTTCCAGCAGCCGCTCCAGCACGCCCCAGCTGAAGGCTGCAAAGGTGCCGCCGCCCTGGAGCGCCAGCGAGAGTTTTCGCGGCGGCCATTGGCGGGAATGCGGCTGCACGGGAGCGACAGGCGCGACCGTGGTCACGACCTCGACCGTCACGGGCGCTTTCGCGATTGGCTCGGGCGGCGACACTGGCGGCAGAACGGGAAGAACTTTTGGGGCGGGCGGCGAGGGCGCATCGGACCAGATATTGGTCGCCGAGAGCAGCCGGCTTGCTGCAGTGCCGGAAACACCCACCGAACCACCCCCGTCATGCGTGCCGACAATCTTCTCGCTCATTCTGAGCAGCCGCCGCCATATCCGCTGTCACGATGACAGACCCGAAACCCGCTCGCCAATACAACCGTGATTCGGTCGCAAGTTGCGAACAGGATTCGGCATATAATGCGGAAGGAGAGCTTCGGTATCCGTAGATGCCCGGCTTCGCGCGAAACGCTATGCCTTCTCGCCAATCCGGCTTTCCCTGCCACCTTGCAGGCGCTTGATGTTCTCGCGATGCGCGTAGAACAACAGCAGCGTCAACACTGCCGTCAGGGCCGACAGGGCGAGGTGCCCGAACCACCACAGGAAAATCGGCGTGATAAACGCCGCCACGAGCGCGGAGAGCGAGGAATAGCGGGTGGTAAAGGCGGTGGCGAGCCAGAGCAGGCAGAACACGATGGCGCCGGGCCAGAACAGGCCGAGCAGGACGCCGATATAGGTGGCCACGCCCTTGCCGCCTTTGAACTTCAGCCAGACCGGAAAGAGATGGCCGAGGAACGCGCCGAGCCCGGCCACCATGGCGGCATTGGGTCCTGCGAGGTAGCCGGCGATCACCACGGCCACGGTGCCCTTGAGCGCGTCGAACAACAGGGTGCCGGCGGCAAGGCTCTTGCGTCCGGTGCGCAGCACGTTGGTGGCGCCGATGCTGCCGGAGCCGATCGAGCGGATATCCTGCGTACCCGCAAGCCTGGTCAGGATCAGCCCGAACGGGATCGAGCCGAGGAGGTAGCCGATGATGAAGGCCACCGGCAGAAATGCTTCAAGCGCCATGGCGGCAGCTCCAAAGGCAGGATTCCCATGTCGAACGAGCGGGCACCTCAGACATGCTCATAGACCGTCCGGCCGCCGACAATGGTGCGCACCACGCGGCCTGTAAAGCGGGCCTCGTCGAACGGGGTATTCTTGCAGGGCGATTTGAGGTCGGCGGGATCGACGACCCAGGGCGTGTCGGGATCGATCACGATGACATCAGCCGGGCTGCCGGTGCGCAGGGTTCCGCCTGGCAATCCCAGCAGCTCGGCCGGACGGGTCGACATCGCACGGATCAGTGTCTTCAGTTCCATTTCGCCATTGTGGACGAGGCGCAGGCCGGCGGGCAGCATGGTCTCGAGACCGACGGCGCCGGGTGCGGCTTCCGCGAACGGCAGGCGCTTGACTTCGACGTCCTGCGGATTGTGGTCGGACATGATGATGTCGAGCAGCCCGGAGCCGATCGCTGCCACCAGCGCGCGGCGGTCGTCCTCGGTGCGCAGGGGCGGCGACAGTTTCAGGAACGATCGGTAAGGACCGATGTCGTTCTCGTTCAGCGCCAGATGATTGATCGAGACCGAGGCGCTGACGGCGAGGCCGGCGTCGCGGGCGCGCTGGAGGATGTCGAGGGACTCGATGCAGGTCAGCGAGGCCGCGTGATAGCGGCCGCCGGTCAATGCGACGAGGCGCATGTCGCGCTCGAGAATGACGGCCTCGGCGGCGCGCGGGATGCCCATCAAGCCCAGGCGCGAAGCGAATTCGCCCTCGTTCATGACGCCTTCGCCGACGAGATCGGGATCCTCGGTGAAGTGCACGATCAGCGCATCGAAATCGCGCGCATAGGTCAGCGCACGGCGCATCACCTGCGCGTTGGTCACGCTTCTGGCGCCGTCACTGAAGGCGACCGCCCCCGCAGCCTTGAGCAGCCCGAACTCGGTCATCTCCTGGCCGTGCATGCCCTTGGTGAGGGCGGCCATCGGCTGGATGTTGACGATGGCGGTGTCGCGGGCGCGGCGCATCACGAAGTCGACGGTCGCCGAATTATCGATCACCGGCAGGGTGTCGGGCTGGCAGATGATGGTGGTGATGCCACCGGTCGCCGCCGCCTGGCTCGCGGTGGCGAAGGTCTCGCGATGGCTGAAGCCGGGCTCGCCGACGAAGGCGCGCATGTCGATCAGCCCGGGCGCGACGATCTTGCCGGAGCAGTTGACGATGTCGGTGCCCTCGGGGACGCCGGCCGCGCCGATGCCACGGCGGGTCTCGCGGATCATGCCGTCGGCGATGAGGACGTCGCCGACACCGTCGAAATCCCTGGAGGGATCGACGACGCGGGCGTTGGCGAGCAGGACGGGGCGGCGATCGGTCAACATCGGCATCACGCGTTCGGCAGGTTACGTGCGAGGGCTTCCAGCACCGCCATGCGCACGGCGACTCCCATCTCCACCTGCTCGCGGATCAGGGACTGCGCGCCGTCCGCGACCGCCGTGTCGATCTCCACGCCACGGTTCATCGGACCGGGATGCATCACGAGCGCGTCCGGCTTGGCATAGGCGAGCTTCTTCTGGTCCAGTCCGAAATAGTGGAAATACTCGCTGGATGACGGCACGAAAGAGCCGTTCATGCGCTCGCGCTGCAGCCGCAGCATCATGACGATATCGGCACCGTTCAGCCCCTCGCGCATGTCGCGCGCCACCTCGACCCCCATCCGTTCGATGCCGGGGGGCAACAGCGTGGAGGGGCCGACCACGCGCACGCGGGCCCCCATGGTGTTGAGCAGGATGATGTTGGAGCGGGCGACGCGCGAATGCAGCACGTCGCCGCAGATCGCGACCACGAGCCCTTCGATCCGGCCCTTGTTGCGGCGGATGGTGAGTGCATCCAGCAGCGCCTGGGTCGGATGCTCATGCGCGCCGTCGCCGGCATTGATCACGGAACCGTCAACCTTGCGGGCCAGCAGTTCCACCGCGCCGGAGGCGTGATGGCGCATCACGAGGATGTCGGGATGCATCGCGTTCAGCGTCATGGCGGTGTCGATCAGCGTCTCGCCCTTCTTGATGGACGAGGAGGCGACCGACATGTTCATGACGTCGGCGCCGAGCCGTTTTCCCGCGAGCTCGAACGAGGATTGGGTCCGGGTGGAGGCCTCGAAAAAGAGGTTCACTTGCGTCCGTCCACGCAGGACGGTGCGCTTCTTGTCAACCTGGCGGTTGACCTCGACATATTCTTCGGACAGGTCGAGGAGGCCGCTGATGTCGGCCGCGGAAAGGCCCTCGATGCCCAGCAAATGCCGGTGGCCGAGGACGAAGGTCGATTTCGATGTCATTAAAAGCAGAGCTATAGGGGCGGATGGCGGGGGGAGCAAGGGGCAAAGGGGAGGAAGTGAGTTATCCCCCGATCTGTCGGTTTGGTCGCTGCGGCGTGGCCTGTCCCTACCTTTTCCGTCATGCCCGGGCTTGTCCCGGGCATCCACGATCTTCTATCGCATTTGACGCAAAAGAACGTGGACGGCCGGGACTAGCCCGGCCATGACGATGTGGGGCATTCCGTGAAAAGAATTCTGACAGCGTTCCTCGCCGCAGTGACGATCAGTGCAGCCCACGCCCAATCGCTCCCTGGCGGCTTCGCCTACCTGCGCGACATCGATCCCAGCATCATCCAGGACATTCGCTACGCCACGTCGAACAACTTCGTCGGCCGTCCGCTCGCCGGCTACAACGCCGGCGAATGCGTGGTGAAGCGGGAGGTGGGGCTGCGGCTGAAGGCGATCCAGCAGGAGCTGGCGGCGCAAAATCTCTCGCTCAAGATGTTCGACTGCTACCGGCCGGCGCGGGCCTCGCTCGACATGGTGAAGTGGTCGCAGAACGGCCACGAGACGGCGGCCGAGCGGCGCTACAATCCGCGAATTCCAAAGACCGAGTTGTTCCGCCTCGGCTACATCGCGAGCCGTTCGCAGCATTCGGCCGGGGCGGCGCTCGATCTCACGCTGGTCGATCTCAAGGCCGACAATTCCGCCAAATACGATCCCTCGAAGACCTATGCCGATTGCACGGCGCCAGTCGATGCGCGCGCGCCGGAGGGCAGTGTCGACATGGGCACCGGCTACGACTGTACCGATACCAAGGGGCACACGGCGGCGCCATCGATCAGTCCGGAACAGCGCGCCTGGCGCAAGCGGCTGGTGGCGGCGATGGCCAGGCAAGGCTTTGTGAACTATTCGAAGGAGTGGTGGCATTTTTCCCTGCCGGGGGCAGGCGGGGCGGCCTATGATTTCCCGATCCAGCCGCGGCGGAACTAAAAGTCCGCTCCGAGGAAGTACCCCATGACCCAGCCGAGCTTTGCGACCCACGAGGTCTTCAACCAGTCGCCGCCGTTCGAGGACGTCGACCTCTTCGCCGTCGATCGGCCGCTGATCGAGGCGGTCAAGGCCAATGGCGGCGCGTCGGCGGAACGCGAGCTGTCGGAATTCGGCAAGCAATGGGGCTCGGCGGCGATGGCCGATCGCGGGCGCGTTGCGAACGAGAACACGCCGAAGCTGCGCAGCTTCGATGCCAAGGGCAATCGCCGCGATCAGGTCGAGTTTCATCCCGCCTATCACGAGCTGATGGCGCACAGCGCGCATGCCGGCTTGCACAACTCGACCTGGACGGCCGATGGAAAACCTGCGGGCGATGCCGCCGAGGTCATTCGCGCGGCAAAGTTCTACATGGCGGCGCAGGTCGAGACCGGCCATCTCTGCCCGATCACGATGACGCGCGCCTCCGTCGCGGCGCTGGCGATGCAACCGGACCTACTGGGCAAAGTGATGCCGGTGCTGTCGACCAGGAGCTACGACCCGAGCTTCGCGCCGTGGTGGGACAAGCGCGGCATGACGCTCGGCATGGGCATGACCGAGAAGCAGGGCGGCACGGACGTGCGCGCCAACATGACCCGGGCCGTGCGCGACGGACATGCCTATCGCATCACCGGCCACAAATGGTTCATGTCGGCGCCGATGTGCGATGCATTCCTGGTGCTGGCGCAGGCGGAGAACGGCCTGACCTGTTTCTTCATGCCGCGCTTCGCGCCTGACGGCTCGGTGAACGCGATGCAGTTCCAGCGGCTGAAGGACAAGCTCGGCAACCGCTCCAATGCGTCGTCCGAGGTCGAGTTCGTCGGCGCCTATGCCGAAGCGGTCGGCGAGGAGGGCAAGGGCATCCGCACCATCATCCAGATGGTGCAGCTGACGCGGCAGGATTGCGCGATCGCCTCGGTCGGCCTGATGCGTTCGGGGCTCGCCCATGCGCTGCATCACGCCCGTCACCGCAGCGTGTTCCAGAAGCATCTCGCCGATCAGCCCCTGATGCAGGCGGTGCTGTCCGACATGGCGCTGCATGTCGAGGCGAGCACGGCGCTGGTGATGCGGCTCTGCCGTGCCTTCGACCGCACGGCGCATGATGCGGCGGAAGCTGCCTATATGCGGCTGCTGACGCCGGCGATCAAATACTGGACCTGCAAGAGTGCGCCGCCGTTTCTCTACGAGGCGATGGAGTGCCTCGGCGGCAACGGCTATGTCGAGGACGGCATTCTCGCGCGGCACTATCGGGAGGCGCCGGTCAACGCGATCTGGGAAGGCTCCGGCAACGTCATGTGCCTCGACGTGCTCCGCGCGCTCGCGCGCGAGCCGGACGCAGCCACGGCGGTGCTGCAAGCGCTGGCTGGCGAGACCAGGGGCTTGCCGGGGGCAGGCGAGGCGGCCGCGTTCATCGGCAAGGCCTTCCGACGCGCCGACGGCGAGCGCGTTGCACGGCTTGCGGTCGAGAAGCTGGCGCTGCTCGCGGCGACCGCGGCGCTGAACGGCGTGTCTGCGCACAGCGCCGAACTGTTCGCGAGCACGCGCCTCGCCGCCAATCACGCCAGCATGTACGGTGCGGTTGAGCTGGACAGCGGCGACGTCCGCGCGCTGCTGGAGCGGGCGCTGCCGTGAGCATGGCACTTTCTACCCCCATCGTCATGGCCGGGCTTGACCCGGCCATCCACGTCTTGAGTCGCAGCGCGAAGAACGTGGATGCCCGGGACAAGCCCGGGCATGACGGTTCTTTCGACCGCGCGCCGGCCTAGCGAAAGCCTTGTGATGGACTCCCTCAATCCCGATTATCCGCCGCCGGCCGTGACGCCTGCGACGCCGCGCGTCTGGATGTTCTGGGGCACGGCGCTGTGGGGCCTCCTGATCTTCTCCGCGATGTTCGTCGGGCAGATCGGCGCCATCGTCCTGCTGGTGGCGCAGCGCGGCCTGCCCATGGACCTCGCTTCGCTGCAACTCGTCGGCCGCGAGCCCCAGGCGCTGGCGCTGTCGGTGGCCATGGGTCTGCCGACGACGTTGGCCGTGGTCTGGCTCGCCATTCGCATCAAGAAGGCGTCCTTCGTCGATTATCTCGCGCTGCATTGGCCGTCCTGGAAGCAGCTGCTGCTTGGTGTCGTCGGCCTGATCCTGATCGTGCTTGTCTGGGAGACGATGTCGCGCGCACTGGGCCGCGAGGCGACGCCGGGCTTCATGACCGATCTGTTGAAATCGGGCCGCGACAAGGGGGCGGCCCTGCTGTTGCTGTTCGCCTTCAGCGTGGCGGCGCCGATGTCGGAAGAAGTGCTGGCGCGCGGCTTCCTCTATCGCGGCTGGTCGGAGAGCTTCCTGCGGGTATCAGGCGCGATCCTGCTGTCGTCGCTGGTGTGGACGATCGTGCACCTGCAATACGACCTGTACTTCCTGGCCGAGGTCTTCTGCATCGGACTCTGGTTCGGCTACATGCGCTATCGCGCCAACTCGCTCTGGCTCACGACGCTGCTGCACGCGCTCAACAATCTGACCGCGGTGGTGCTGACGATGTGGCTGGGAAGTTGATCACGCCGCCAGCGCGATCGCGACCGGCATGGTGACGGCCGCAAAGATCGTCTGCAGCGTGATGATCTGCGCCAGCAGCGGCGCATCGCCGCCCATCTGGCGGGCCAGCACATAGGCGCTGGACGAGGTCGGCACCGCCGAGCAGATCGCCACGATCGCAAGGCTGTTGCCGGAGAGCCCGAACCAGACGCCGAGTCCCATCGCGAGCGCGGGCATCAGCACGAGCTTGAACACTACGCCGATGGCCGCGCCCGGGCTCGGGCGCAACAGGCCTTGGAGATGAAGGCCGGCGCCGGTGACGAGCAGGCCGATCGCGAGCGAGGAGCGGCTCAGCGCGTCCGCGACGTCGTGCCAGATCTTCGGCAGCGGCAGGTGCATTAGGTTGACGGCGAGCCCAATCGCGCAGGCCCAGATCAGGGGATTGCGGATCACCGTCATGACGATCGTGCCTGCCGACTGCTTCTCGGGCGCCGCGTAACGGGCGAGCACCACGACGCTCAGCACGTTGACCAGGGGAATGATCGCGACCATCGCCACGGAGGCGAGCGCCAGCCCGACGTCGCCGAACAGGTTGGCGGCGACCGACAGCCCGACGAAGGTCTGCCAGCGCGTCGCCCCCTGGAAGATCGAGGTGAAGGCGGGGCCGTCGATGCCGAGCCGCGACAGGGCCGGGCGCAGCGCGAGGCACAGCAGCGACATCGCCAGCGCCGACAGCAGCAGCGCGCCGCCGACGCCGGCGACCGGCACCTTGGAAAGATCGGCCCTCACCAGCGTCTGGATCAGCAGCATCGGAAACAGCACGAAATAGGTCAGCCGCTCCAGCCCGTGCCATTGCGTGTCGAGCTGCATCAGGCTGCGCTTCAGTACGATGCCGAGCACGATGAGGATGAAGACCGGCAGCAGAGCCGCGATGACGACGGCCATGGATCAGTCCGTCCCAGGGCCGGCGCGCAGATTGGCGAGCCGGTCGAGCGCGCCTTGCAGGATGAAGATCGCGGCGTGCTCGTCGATCACCTCGGCACGCTTGGCACGGCTGACATCCATGCCGATCAACTCGCGCTCGACCGCCGCGGTCGAGAGGCGCTCGTCCCACAGGCCGATCGGCAGCGTAGTCAGGCCGGCCAGATTGCGTGCGAAGGCGCGCGTGGATTGCGCGCGCGGGCCCTCGCTGCCGTCCATGTTGATGGGCAGGCCGAGCACGAAGCCGGCCGCCTTGCGCTCGGCCGCGATTGCGAGCAGGCGCGCGGCATCCTGCTTGAAAGCCTTGCGCTGAATCGTCTCGACGCCGGTCGCCAGCCTGCGGTCGGGATCGGATACGGCGACGCCGATGGTCTTTGTGCCGAGGTCGAGCCCGACCAGCGCGCCGCGCGCGGGCCAGTGGGTTGCAGCTTCGACGAGAGGCAGGATAAGAGCCGGCATGGCTTTAGCGCATATCACGCGTCGTGCTGCGGAGTGAACCCTGGACATGGATGCACTGACATTATTCGGCCTGTTTGCCGTGACGGCGATGCTGGTCTGCTATGCGCTGGAAGACCGCAGCCACTGGTTCGTGCTGCTGTTCGCGGCGTCCTGCGCACTCGGCTCCGCCTATGGATTCCTGCAAGGCGCTTGGCCGTTCGGCCTGGTCGAAGCGATCTGGGCTCTGGTGGCGCTGCAGCGGTGGCATCGAAAGGCCTAGCGACGGAAGCGCGTCTTCCAACCCCTCGCCAAGCTTTGCAGATCCTGATTCCTCCATGCCGGATCATCGATCATTTGTTGCGTAGTTCACACAAGCAAAGCCTTCTCCTATGACATGATGTCGCCGCGAGCGGTCATCGGCATCGATTGACGCTTTAGTTGTGGCGAGATAGGTTTATCTGGCTAAAGTAGTGGGGGTAAGCGACCCCGATTTTTGAACATTGGCAGTGAACGGCCGATCCGACCGCACTGCAGCCTTGGCGCGATTTTCTTCGGCGCACTTTTCAGCCTCCGCACGTCGATATTCATCCGAATTTTCGAGAGGTCATCATGTTTATCAAGCCAAGCCTGATCGCGGGCTCAGAACGGCGATTCAAGCAAGCGGAGTTTTCACCGGAAGCCCTGAACAAAAAGCTGGGCGACGGCCCGATCGAGATGTCGGTCGAGAAGAAGCGCTTGCGTCAGCGCCAGCTCTTCGCCGAGACAGGGAACGTGCAGAAGGCCGAGGCCGGCCTCGAGCGGATCATCCAGGGCAATGATCTCGACAGCATCAACTATCTCGCCAAGGGCACGGCTGCCGCGCGCTCGGTCTGCCGCATCCAGCTCAGGGATGTCAGGTCGAATTTGCTCGGCTACGGCTCGGGCTTTCTGATCGGGCCGGGCCTGCTTCTCACGAACCATCATGTCTTCGGCAAGCCGTCCGATGCAGCGAACTCGGTCGCCGATTTCAACTACGAGCTGGACATCTCGGGGCAGGAGCGTGCGCCGGCCAGATTCAGATTCGAGCCGGGCAGGTTCTTCTACACCAACGACAGGCTGGATTTCTCCATCGTCGCGGTGGCACCGGCCTCGTTATCCGGCGACGAACATCTGGAGGACTGGGGCTGGTTGCCGCTCAGTGGCGCTCCCGGCAAGGCGGACCCGGGCGAGTACCTCACCATCGTCCAGCATCCCAGCGGGCAGATGAAGCAGGTCTGCGTCCGCGAGAACAAGCTGCTCAAATATGTCGGCGACTTCGTCTGGTACAACACCGATACCACGGCAGGTTCGTCAGGCTCGCCGGCCTTCAACCGCTTCTGGCAGGTGGTCGCGCTGCACCACAGCGGCGTGCCGAGGAAGGACGCAAGGGGCCGCACCCTGACCAAGGACGGCAGGGTGTGGGATGCCTCGATGGACGAGACCTCGATCGACTGGATCGCCAACGAGGGCATCCGGATCAGCGCGATCGTCGCCGATCTCAAGATTTCGGTCGGCTCGCATCCCCTGATCAAGCCGGTGCTCGACGAGGAAGAACCGGCCCGGCACGAGATCCAGAAGATGCCGCAGCCAGTCGCCCCGATGTCCTTCGGAGCCAATCTCTGGTTCGAGCAATCCGTCGATGGGACCTCGCTGGTGGTCCCGGTCCGCGTGCCATTGCCGATGCTCCGGAAGGAAATCCCGATGCCGCCCAGTCCGGGACTTAGGGGAAATGGCGGAGCGGCGAACGGCGGCATGCCAAATGGCGGCAAGCCCTTGATCGTTCCGCCGGTCGGCCTGCTGCCTCACATCAGTGCCAAGAACGGCCTGCCCATGGAGGCCGTGCATATCGATCAGAGCACGCTGAAATCGCGGCCGGGCTACAAGGCGAATTTCTTAGGCACCGGCAAATTCTCCGTCCCGCTGCCGAAGATACCGGCCGCCCTCAAATCTCGAGTCGCGATGCTGAAGGGAAGCTCCAGGCAGTCCGAGCTGAAATATTTCAACTATAGCGTCGTCATGAACAAGGAGCGCGGGCTCGCCTTCTTCAGCTGCGTCAATATCGACGGCGGCCAGCAGCAGGACGTCGGCAAGCGCGAAGGCGATTCCTGGCTGCGCGATCCACGCATCGACGACGATGCCCAGATCGGCGACGAGTTCTACCGCAAGCAGGCCACCTTCGAAGCGGACCGCAGCAAGAATCCGTTCGATCGCGGTCATCTCGTCCGCCGCCTCGATGCGACCTGGGGCGACACCGTCGCCGCGGCCAAGCAGCACGGCGACGATTCCTTCCATTTCACCAACTGCTCGCCGCAATTCTTCTCGTTCAACCAGGGCAAGCAGCTCTGGGCGGGACTGGAGGATTACACGCGCGATATCCTGCTCAAGGGCGAGGAGAAGGGCATCGTGATGAACGGCCCGGTCTTCGATGGGCCGGACGCCGACGGATCCGATTTGCCCAATCCGGCCGGCAGGCCGCGGAAGGATCCGAGCTTCGGCGGCGTTCAAATTCCGAAATATTTCTGGAAGATCCTGGTTCGGCGCGACGACGACGTTCTCAAGGCGATGGCGTTCCTGATGAGCCAGCGCAAACAGGTCATGGAGATCGACCGTGTCCAGGAGACGGATCTACTGGAGCGGATGTCCGAAGAGGACGTCAGCGTCTTCCAGGTCTCGGTCGCGGACTTGGCGAAATTGACCAGGCTCGACTTCGGCAATCTCGCAGACGCGGACTCGCTCGAGGCGACCTCGATCGGCCCGCGTCGGATCGAGTCCTATGAGGACATTCGTACCTGAAGTTCGGGCCGGGTGAGGTAACGGTGTGCTCCAAGGAGACACTGCAAGACCTCACCCGGCCGTATTTCATGCCGTCTCGGGCGTCAGCGGATCGCGATCGGGTTGATCATCGCCTGCACGCCGCCGGTCCAGCGGGGCTGTCCCAGCACGAACAGGAATTCGTAGCCCTTGTCCCGGGCGAGCGCGGCCGTGTCCATGTTCTCAAGGATATAGGTCCCGTTCATCGCCAGCAGGATCTGGTGCACCTCGAAGACGTTCTTGGATTCGAAGGGCAGCACTTCGAGCCCCCAGGTGTCGGCGCCGACCGCGACGACGCCCTTGCCGGTGAGATATTTCGCACCCTCCACGCCGAGGCCGGGCTCGCCGGCCGAATAGCGCTTGTCGTCCTTGCCGACCAGGCTGAGCCAGCCGGTGTGGAAGATGACGACGTCGCCCTGACGGATCTCGACGTTCTGCTGCTTGGCGGCTTCCTCGATCTCCTTGACGTTGAAGGCGGTGCCTTCCTTGACTACGTCGGTCTTGAAATAGGCGGCCATGTCGAGCAGCACGCCGCGGGTGACCATCGGCGGCACCTTCTCGATGCCGAGCTTCTTCAGCCCGGTCGGATCGGCGAAATCGGCCAGCTTGTTGCCGTTGTAATAGACGTGCTCGATGCCGAGATGACCAAGCCCGTCGAGCTGGCTGCCGACGCCCACCCAGGTGTTGAGGATGTCATCGTTATAAGTTGCCTTGTTCGGACCAAGGCCGCTGCTGCCCGCCTGTCCCGGCTGCACCACGGTGATCTTGTAGTCGCGCGGCGGATAGGCCGGAGTCTTGGAATCGACGGCCATGCCGAGCGCGTAGGTCTTGCCGGTCTTCACCAGCGATGCCGCCTTCACGACGAGCTCAGGCGTCATGTAATTGGCAGCGCCGATCTCGTCGGTCGGCCCCCATTTCGATTTAGTCCAGTCCTGGGCATTCGCTGTGGCTGTCATCGCCGACAATGCAGCGACGCAGCACAACACGAGCGTATTGCGCATCGATAGTCCTCCCGATGTTTTGGCTTCGTTATGGTTCGCGCCGGCCAGTGGCTCATCCTAACGTAGAAGGAGCGCGAGCTTCAAAGCTTTTCGATGTGCTGCGCTGCGGCGGCTGGAAGCACGTTCGCTGCGCACAGCGTCGAGCGATTCTAAATCGACAGTTTTGTGTCGGTGAATTTCGTCGCGCGGAACGGCTGCCTCAGGCCGCGATGACGTCCGCGTCCTGCTTCAGGCATGCGGCAAAGCCGCCGAGCGCGCTGGTTCGATGTCCGGCGCGGCGCTGGATGAAGAGCGTCTCGACGCGCGCATGCGAGGCGCTCAACGTGTGGATCGACACGTTGCCGCTCATCGCGCTGCCTTCGACGACCGCGCGCGGCAGCAGCGTCACGCCCATGTCGGCGGCGACGCAGCCGATCATGCCGTCCAGCGTGCCGAGCTCGAAGCGGGCCGCCGACGGCCAGCCGAATTCGACGAACACCTGCTCGAGGCGCTGGCGATACGTGCAGCCGGTGCGAAACACCAGCGCGGTCGGACCGGACTCCGGCGTGCCGGCGCGCAGCTCGGCCAGCGAAGCCCAGCGCCGCGCGCTGACGAGCACCAGCTCCTCGCGGAAGGCGCTGGTCGCGGTGAGGTCGTCATGCGTGATCGGTCCCGCGACGAACGCACCATCGAGCGTGCCATCGAGCACGGCGGCGACGAGGTCGGCCGTCGGCGCTGTGCGCAGGGACAGTCGCACGGCCGGACAATGGCGATGGAAATCCGCCAGTAGCGGCGGCAGCCGCACGGCCGCCGTCGTCTCCATCGAGCCGATCGCGAGCGGCCCTTTCGGCTCGCCATCGTCGCGTGCGGCCAGCAGGGCTTCGCGCGACAGCGCCGCTATCTTTTGCGCGTAGGGGAGGAGCCGCTTGCCGGCACCGGTCAGCGTCATGCCGCGCGCGTGCCGCTCGAACAGCGCCGTGCCGATCTCCGCCTCCAGCGCCTTGACGCGTTGGGTGACGTTCGACTGCACCGTGTTGAGCTCCTCCGCGGCGCGGGTGATGCCGCCGGCGCGGGCAACAGTCGCGAAGGTCTGGAGATCGCTGAGTTCCATGAGGCGTTTCTCTTTTGAGATGGCAGCATTCGCAAGAATTCATTTTTCGCGAATGTTAGTCGCGCTTACGCTCGCTGTCCAGATCGGGAGAGAGGGACCATGTCCATTGTGACGTCGCTGACGGAGCTGCTGGGGATCAGGCATCCGATTTTGCTCGCGCCCATGGATGTCATCGCCGGCAGCGGTCTGGTGACGGCCGTCAGCCGCGCCGGCGGCTTCGGCATTCTGGGCGGTGGCTATGGCGAGAGGGTGTGGCTGGAGCAGGAGACTGCGAAGCTCGCCGGGTTGTCGGCACCGTTCGGGATCGGTTTCATCACCTGGAGCCTCGCCAAGCGGCCCGAGCTGCTCGACATCGCGCTCGCCGCAAAACCATCCGCGATCATGCTGTCGTTCGGCGATCCCGCGCCGTTCGCAGCGAAGATCAAGGCGGCCGGCGCACACCTCATCTGCCAGGTGCAGGACGAAGCGATGGCCAGGCAGGCGCTCGACGCCGGCGCCGACATCCTGATCGCGCAGGGAACGGAGGCGGGTGGGCACGGTGCCTCGCGCAGCACCGTCGATCTCGTGCCTGCGATCGTTGATCTCGCCGCTGGACGCGTGCCCGTCGTTGCGACCGGAGGCATCGCCGACGGGCGTGGGCTTGCCGCCATGATGATGCTGGGCGCGAGCGGCGTGCTGCTGGGCACGCGCTTCTATGCGAGCCAGGAGGCCGATGGCGCGGAGGAAGCCAAGCGGCGCATCTGCGCGGCAAGCAGCGGCTCGACCGTGCGCGGCATCATCTTCGATCTCTCTCGCAACAATGTCTGGCCGGCACCGTTCACCGGGCGGTGCCTGGTCAACGAACATGCGCGGCGCTGGATCGGACGCGAGGTCGAATTGATGCAGAATGTCGCCGCAGTCGCCGCGGACTATGCCGCCGCGAAGGCGGCCGGCAATTTCGATGTTGCCGCCGTGATCGCGGGCGAGGCGGTCGGACTGATCCATGATATTCCGCCCGCGGCCGAAATCGTGGAGCGGATCGCGATCGAGGCCGAGCAGCTCCTTGCCGGACGGCGCAATTCGATCGCGTCCGTCGCCTGAACTGAGAGAGACAAACCATGTGGCCTGACCGTCGACTGATCGACCTCTTCAAGACCGAATTCCCGATCGTGCTGGCGCCGATGGCCGGCGTGATGGATGCGGAGCTGGTGATCGCCGTGGCAGAGGGCGGCGGGCTCGGCTCGTTACCAAGCGCGATGCTGTCGCCGGAGAAGGCGCGCGAGCAGGTGAACATCATCCGCCAGCGGGTGCAGGCGCCGGTCAACATGAACTTCTTCTGCCACACGCCGGTCGACCTGACGGCCGAGGCTGAGGCGCGCTGGAAGCAGCGGCTGATGGACTATTACACCGAGCATGGCCTCGATCCGGCGGCGCCGATCGCCGCGGCCAACCGCGCCCCGTTCGACGCCGCCTTCTGCGAGGTCGTGGAGGAGCTGAAGCCGGAAATCGTCAGCTTCCATTTCGGCCTGCCGGAGCAGGCGCTGCTCGAGCGGGTGAAGGCGGCCGGCTGCCGCGTCATCTCCTCAGCGACGACGGTGAAGGAAGCAGTCTGGCTCGAGCAGCACGGCGTCGACGCCGTCATTGCGCAGGGCGCAGAGGCTGGCGGCCATCGCGGTATGTTCCTGACGGACAAGATCGCCGAGCAGCCCGGCACCTTCGCCCTGGTGCCGCAGGTCGTCGATGCCGTGAAGGTGCCGGTGATCGCGGCCGGCGGCATCGCCGACGGGCGCGGCATTGCTGCCGCTTTTGCGCTCGGTGCCTCCGGCGTGCAGATCGGCAGCGCTTACTTGCGCTGTCCGGAATCCAAGCTCAGCGCGGGCGGCCGCAAGGCCCTCGCCGAGGCTCGGGACGATTCCACCGTCATCACCAACGTCATGACCGGCCGTCCGGCGCGTGGCGTGCAGAACCGCCTGATGCGCGAGGCCGGCCCGGTGTCGCCGGATGCGCCGCCGTTTCCCCATGCCGCGACCGCGCTGGGGCCGCTGAAGGCGGCGGCCGAAAAGCAGGGCAGGGTGGATTTCACCAATCTCTGGGCAGGACAGGCCGTGGCGCTGGGCGGCGAGATCCCGGCGGCTGAACTGACCCGAGATCTCGCCAAATCGGCGCTTGCCCGCCTGAAAGCGCTGGCGGGATAGGTAGGAAGCGCCGGTTGCGGCGCAAAACCGGCCTCTGCTATACGGCACATAGGTTTTGCCGTGAGAGGCCTTATATAATGTCCGTCGACGCCGCTACCGTCCGCCGCATCGCACATCTGGCGCGCATTGCGGTTTCCGAGGACGAGGTTCCGCATCTGCAGGGCGAGCTCAACGCCATGCTCGCCTTCGTCGAGCAGCTCTCGGAGGTCAATGTCGAGGGCGTGGAGCCAATGACCTCGGTCACCCCAATGCAGATGAAGAAGCGGCAGGATGTGGTCAATGACGGCGAGATCGCCGACGATATCGTTGCCAACGCGCCCGCGACCGAAGGTCACTTCTTCCTGGTGCCCAAGGTTGTCGAGTAATTCAATTCAGGACGCTGTCCGATGTGTCTGCTTTGCGACGATGAGAAGGCCTATCAGGCCTACATGAACTATCTCGACAAGATGGAGCGGCAGGGCAAGACTGCCGATCCCAATGTCGCCGTCAATGCCGTGCTCGACGAGCTCGAGGCCGCCGCGAATGCGGCCGCCAAAAAAGACGACCCGGCCAACGACAAGACCCTGTCTCCGTTCTTCTGCAGCCCGATCAATAAATGACCGATTTGACATCGCTGACGCTCGCCGAGGCCCGCAAGGGTCTCGCCGACAAGACTTTCACGTCGCTCGAACTGACCGACGCGCATCTTTCCGCGATCGAGGCGGCCCGCGTGCTCAACGCCTTCGTGATGGAGACGCCGGAGCAGGCGCGGGCGATGGCGAAGGCGGTGGACGAGAAGATCGCCAGGGGGGAGGGCGGGCCGCTCGCCGGCATTCCGCTCGGCATCAAGGATCTGTTCGCGACCAAGGGCGTGCGCACCACGGCGTGCTCGAAGATCCTCGGCAATTTTGTGCCGACCTACGAGTCCACCGTCACCTCGCAGCTCTGGCGCGACGGCGCTGTGATGCTGGGCAAGCTCAACAATGACGAGTTCGCGATGGGCTCGGCGAACGAGACCTCGTGCTTCGGCCCGGTCGGCAATCCCTGGCGGCGCGAGGGCAGCAACACGACGCTGGTGCCGGGCGGCTCGTCCGGCGGCTCGGCCTCGGCCGTGGCGGCGCTGCTCTGCATGGGCGCGACCGCGACCGACACCGGCGGCTCGATCCGCCAGCCGGCGGCGTTCACCGCAACCGTCGGCATCAAGCCGACCTATGGCCGCTGCTCGCGCTGGGGCATCGTCGCGTTTGCCTCATCGCTCGATCAGGCCGGTCCGATCGCACGCGGCGTGCGCGATGCCGCGATGCTGCTGCGTTCGATGGCCGGCCACGATCCGAAGGACACGACCTCCGTCGACGTCCCCGTGCCTGACTACGAGGCCGCGATCGGCAAGTCCGTAAAGGGTATGAAGATCGGCATCCCCAGGGAGTATCGTCTCGACGGCATGCCGGCCGAGATCGAGAAGCTGTGGAGCGAGGGACGTGCATGGCTGGAGGCCGCCGGTGCCGAGACCGTCGAGGTGTCGCTGCCGCATACCAAATACGCGCTGCCGGCCTATTACATCGTGGCGCCGGCCGAGGCCTCGTCCAACCTCGCGCGCTATGACGGCGTGCGCTACGGCCTGCGCGAGTCCGGAAAGAACATCATCGAGCAGTACGAGAACACCCGCGCGGAAGGTTTTGGCGCCGAGGTGCGCCGCCGTGTCATGATCGGCACCTATGTGCTCTCGGCGGGCTATTATGATGCGTATTATCTGCGGGCCCAGAAGGTGCGCACGCTGATCAAGAAGGATTTCGAGGACTGCTTCGCCAAGGGCGTCGATGCCATCCTCACGCCGGCAACCCCGTCGGCGGCCTTCGGCATCGGAGAGAAGGGCGGTGCGGATCCGGTCGAGATGTATCTCAACGACATCTTCACGGTGACCGTGAACATGGCGGGCCTGCCGGGCATTGCCGTGCCCGCCGGCAAGGACGCGCAGGGCCTGCCGCTCGGCTTGCAACTGATCGGACGGCCCTTCGACGAGGAGACGCTGTTCTCGCTCGGCGAAGTCATCGAGCAGGCGGCCGGCCGCTTCACGCCCGCGAGGTGGTGGTGAATGTCGATGATTTCATCGCAAGCCTCGACGGCGCGGCGCCTGCGCCGGAACTGAACGCGCCGCTCGCCGGCCTCTGGTGGGCGGCGAAGGGCGACTGGGACCGCGCGCACGGGATTGTCCAGGACGAGAGCAGCCGCGAGGCGGCCTGGGTGCATGCCTACCTGCACCGCGTCGAAGGCGATCTCGGCAATGCCGGCTACTGGTATCGCCAGGCCGGCCAGCCCGCGGCAAAGGATTCATTGGAAGCAGAGTGGGAGCGGATTGCTGCCACGCTGCTCGGGAGCAAGACATGAGCACGGCCACGCACAAGCTTCTCAAGGGCGCCACCGGTGACTGGGAGATGGTAATCGGCATGGAGATCCATGCCCAGGTGACGTCTAACTCGAAGCTTTTCTCGGGCGCCTCGACCGCGTTCGGAGGCGAGCCGAACAGCCATGTGTCGCTGGTGGACGCCGCGATGCCCGGCATGCTGCCCGTCATTAACGAGGAATGCGTCAGACAGGCTGTCCGGACCGGGCTCGGGCTCAATGCGAAGATCAATCTGCGTTCGGTATTCGACCGCAAGAATTATTTCTATCCGGACCTGCCGCAGGGTTACCAGATCAGCCAGTACAAGTCTCCGATCGTCGGCGAGGGCGAGGTGCTGGTCGAGCTCGATGGCGGCCGCAGCGTCAGCATCGGCATCGAGCGGCTGCATCTGGAGCAGGACGCCGGCAAGTTGCTGCACGACCGATCGCCGACCATGTCCAATGTCGATCTCAATCGCTCCGGCGTGGCGCTGATGGAGATCGTCTCCAAGCCCGACATCCGCGACGCCGAGCAGGCCAAGGCCTATGTGACCAAGCTGCGCTCCATCCTGCGCTATCTCGGCACCTGCGACGGCGACATGGAGAAGGGAAGCCTGCGCGCCGACGTCAACGTCTCGGTGCGGAAGCCCGGCGGGCCGCTCGGCACGCGCTGCGAGATCAAGAACATGAACTCGATCAACTTCATTGGCCAGGCGATCGAGTACGAAGCGCGGCGCCAGATCGAGATCATCGAGGAGGGTGGGGCGATCGACCAGGAGACGCGGCTCTACGATCCCAACAAGGGCGAGACGCGCTCGATGCGCTCGAAGGAAGAGGCGCACGACTACCGTTACTTCCCCGATCCCGACCTGCTGCCGCTGGAGTTCAGCCAGGACTTCGTCGACGAGCTGAAGGCGAAGCTGCCGGAGCTGCCGGACCAGAAGAAGACGCGCTTCGTCGCCGATTTCGGCCTGTCGGCGTATGATGCGAGCGTGCTGGTCGCCGAGCGCGAGAGTGCGGTATTCTACGAGACGGTGCTCGACAGGCTCGGCAACCGCGCGCGTGACGGCAAGATGGCGGCGAATTGGGTGATCAACGAGCTGTTCGGCCGTCTCAACAAGGAAGGCAGGGATATTACGGCCTCTCCGGTCAACGCCGAGCAGCTCGCAGCGATCATCGACCTGATCGGCGAAGGCACGATCTCCGGCAAGATCGCCAAGGATCTGTTCGAGATCGTCTGGCAGGAGGGCGGCGATCCCCGCGCGCTGGTGGAAAGCCGCGGCATGAAGCAGGTCACGGATCTTTCGGCGATCGAAAAGGTTGTCGACGACATCATCGCGGCCAATCCCGACAAGGCCGCGCAGGTGAAGGACAAGCCGCAGTCGCTCGGCTGGTTCGTCGGCCAGGTGATGAAGGCGTCCGGCGGCAAGGCCAACCCGCAGAGCGTTAACGAGCTGCTCAAGTCCAAGCTCGGCGTCTAGTAGCCTCACACGTTCGAGCGAGGTGACAGACGCGCATCGTCACCTCGCTTTTGTCGCCCCGGTGCGACGCTCGCGCGCATCCTCGATCGGCGAACTTCATCCCCATCGACGGTGATGCGGCGACCGAATCGCCGTCACGCGATTCGCGCAAAACGGCGGCTTGCGCACGCTCCGACGAGCGTTCGCGCCGTTAAGCATGAAAATATTTTCGTTGCCAAAAATCGCGACTCAGAGTCCGCGAAACGCCTTTGCGAGGCGATCGCACGATCTACGATGCACGTGTGCACGTCGATCATGCGCGATGCGCGCGTGCAGAAAAATACTTGCTGCGTAGTGTTTTTCTGCAATCGCATCGCTCGCAAACGGCGACAGTGTAGGCGTTCACTGCGATCGCACGAACACCTCATGCGGTGCGCTTGCGTCGCGCTGGCCAAGCGCACGCGCGTTGCGTCGTCAACACTTCTTTAAGCGAGACGCTGTTTTTTTCTTCGTGTTGGTGTATTCGGGATGAAGTGCATTCGATCCCCGAGTGCACGCAGCGATTAAAGCCATCTCACACATCGGAGGGCAACATGGCCAAGAAAGCGAAGAAGGCGAAGAAGGCGAAGAGCGCAGTGAAGAAGACTGCGAAGAAGACCCGCAAGGTCGCGAAGAAGAAGAAGTAACTTCGCTTCTGAAGTTGCCGGCTCCATGAGCCGGCACGTCATCAGCGCCTTCTAAAGGTCCTGGTCGACGATAGAGGGTGTCGGCGAGACATCAGGTCAACGGTCGGATCGCTCTTGCGCGGTCCGGCAGAAGAAACGAGTTTTCTTCGTTCGGTGTGGTTCTCCGCAAGGGGCTCCGCAATTTCACGAGCGGCCTTCGGGCCAATGTGGAATCTGGTCCTGACGTGTTCGCCGACGCCCTCGTTCTCCTGAGGCCGGGGTATTGCCGGCATTCCTTTTCCCCACATTGCTGATCTGACGGTGGCGTTGCCGCGCTGACGTCTTTGCTTTGCCAGGAGGGCGAAGCAGCCTCGGTGCGCGTTGAAACGACAGCCGCGCACTTGATCCTCATCCTGAGGGCCCGCCAACGGCGGGCGTCTCGAAGGATGGCCACAGGCGAAATCGCGCCCATATGCGATTGCCCCGCCTGCGTGGGTGACGACGATGAGTGGCGCGCGATACGCCATGATGCATCCGACCGCGCGCGATGGTTATCGATGTCCTGAAATCCTGCGGTAAACGGAATCTGACGAATCGCAGAAGTGCCTGCAAATCAGGGACTTCGTGGATTCAGCGCGTCGGCGCCGCGCGTCCGCGTTTACGTCTGCTTCATCGCGATACTTAAACTGCCATTCAAATTTGCCCGCCATCATCGCCTCCAACGAGCCGGCAAACGGCATGGGCAAGAAGGCCCGGGGATGAGTTGAACAACGATTTGGACGGGAGCCGCGCTCGGGGGAACGAGGCGGCATAAGAATAAAGGGGATGCGACATGTTTCAGGGTACTTTCGATCTGGAGACGGCGACGCCGATCGACGCAAGCGCGCTCTCGGACGTGCTGTTCGAGCGCGGGATCTACTGGGCGAGCGGCCGCGCCGGCCTCGTCGATCTGATCGCCGCACACAAATGGTTCAACCTCGCCGCGCTCAAGGGCCGCAAGGACGCCGTCGCGCTCCGCCAGGAAGTCGCCGGGCAGATGTCGGAGGCCGAGATCTCGGCCGCGCAGCGCGAGGCGAGGGCGTGGGTCTCAGCCCACTGAGCTTGAGAATCGCATCCGGCCCCGTGTTCTCACGGGGCGATCGGGTTGCGGAGAATCAAGTTCCTGCGTTCTGCCGGTGTCTACACCGGTGTCGCATGAGCGACTCTCACAAGAACGGCCCAGACATGGGTCGATGGCTGCCGATTCAGATCGCGCCCGACGATTGCGATCTGGAACTCGGACGTCTGCACAAGACGGGTGTCGTGCCCTGGATGTTCCCATGCCGGCGTCAATCCGGCGTCTGGTTCAACGTCTGGGCCGGCGAAGCGGTGCTGATCTCACCCTCGCATTGGCGGATCTGGCGGTCGGGCCGTTAGAGCTGCGACCTATATCATAAGGTGAGCGCGAATCGGGCCGGGCTCGTGGCGCCGATCCTTGGCGGGGCTTTCCCCGGCACACGACCGCATTCGGGCGAGCGGACAAATCTGGATTGATTCTGGAGTTGGGTGGCGGAGAGGGAGGGATTCGAACCCTCGATACAGCTTGAGACCGTATGACGCTTTAGCAAAGCGTTGCCTTCAGCCACTCGGCCACCTCTCCGGTGCGAGCCTTATGCATCTAATTGCTTGGGCCGGTCAATTTGGAAGAGCGTGTTTTTGCTCGAATATTCCCAGTGATTTTCGAGATGAAGCGGTTTGCCTCGAAGGCGGGAACGTTCGACAGGCCTGGCAATGACGGTTTCCCTTATGAAAGGGGTCACCCTCTCATAACAAGCTGGATCTATTGACGAATTTCATGGCGATCGAGGGTGGCCTGATCCGCGGGTCCGAATCCGTCTGTGCCGGCTGAGCTCCCGGTGCCGATCTGGCTATTCCACCATCCATATAAAGACTGTTCGCGCCGTGCGCCCAAGCTGATCACGCCTGGGTCAAATATAGAGTCGCTGAAGGTGCTTCTCCTTCCCCTTGAGTCTCCTTTGATTCCGCGATTCGAGCTGCGTCAGAGCTCGTCAGGGGCGGTTGACGCCGCAGGTGCCACATATGCGGAACTTTGGTGGCGAGCGGAACCGTTTTTAAAAGTTAAACAAAAACAATATGTTGTGAGGACGGCGAGATCACATCTGCGTGTTGTTTGTGCAACACCCGTCGGAAAACACGCTCTATCGGCCCGTTTCGAAGCGTTCTGTTGTTGTGTGTGCAAGGGCGTTCGGTAATTGTGACTGAGCGACGGAGGGGGGCATCCCAAGGTCGTCCCGTTTAGGTCATTCGCTTAAGTCCCTCGCGTTCATGCGGGTGTGTCCGAAGACGCGAAGGAGCCGAAGGCGGTGATTTAGAGGGGGTTGGGGAATTGGCCGTCCGGGTCAGTGACCTTCCCTGGAGAGCAACTTGGAGGTTTAACATGAAGTTGGTTAAGAGCCTTTTGCTCGGCTCAGCGGCGGGTCTGATCGCCGTGGGCGGAGCACAGGCAGCCGATCTGCCCGTGAAGGCCAAGGCGGTCGAATACGTGAAGATCTGCTCCCTGTACGGCGCGGGTTTCTACTACATCCCTGGCACCGATACCTGCATCAAGCTGGGTGGTTATCTGCGCGCTGAAGTCGCGCTGAACACCAACTCGGTCTTCAGCGGCCAGCTCACCGGCAACAACGGTGCGCGCAACCGCCTGACGAACTACTACACGATGCGTGCTCGTGAAGACCTCAACATCGACACCCGCACTGCGACCGAGTACGGCGTCGTCCGTACCTTCTTCGACGGCGTGTTCTCCTGGACGACCGGCAACTACTCCGGCACGGGCAGCGCGACCGGCGCGACGGTCTACAGCGGTGCGATCGGCCTCAACACCTCGGGTGCGACGCCTGCTCTCGTTGGCACGTCGGTCAACGGCACCGATGGCAACACCTCGGCCGGTTCGCTCGGCGTGTACTACGCGTTCATCCAGTTCGCCGGCTTCACGATGGGTAAGGCCGTGTCGCAGTTCGACGCGCCCTGGACCAACTATCCCGGCAACAACTTCGACAGCCTCGTCGGCGGCAGCGGCACGGTCACTGGTGTCAACCAGTTCACCTACACCGCTGACTTCGGTCAGGGCATCACGGCGTCGTTCTCGGCGGAAGACGCGACGGCCTACTACCAGGCCGGCAACCTGAACATGACCGGCGCGACTGCGGCTGGCATGATCGGCGGTTCGTATGGCTCGAACGCCATCGGCGGTTCGCGCTCGCCGAACCTCGTCGGTATGGTTCGTGTCGATCAGGCTTGGGGTCTCTTCCAGGCGTCGGTCGCTGCGCATGACAACCACGTCGCTTACTACGGCGCGACCGAGCCGACTGGCCACCCCGACGACAAGTGGGGCTGGGCGGTTCAGCTCGCTCTGTCGATCAAGAACATCCCGACCGGTGCGGGTGACGTGATCAACATTTCGGGCGTCTACACCGACGGTGCGACCCGCTACAACTTCCAGAACCTGTCGGGCGGCAGCTACTCGATGTTCGGCAACTCGGGCATCGCGTACCAGAGCGTCGGCTTTGCCACCGCTCCGGATACGGTGTTCATCACCGGCAGCCAGCAGGAGACGGTCAAGACCTGGGGCTTCCGTGGCGCCTACACCCACAACTGGGATCCCTACTGGAACACCGCGCTCTACGGTGCCTACGCTCAGGCGCAGTTCGGCACGCTCGCCAAGACCGCTCTCTGCGGCGCTGGCGGTGCAGGCGGCGTGTTCGGCGGTCTCGCCGGTGTCACGGGTTGTAACCCTGACTTCGCCATCGGCCAGATCGGCATCATCACCCGCTGGACTCCGGTCAAGAACCTGACGTTCTCGGCTGACCTGAACTGGACCCATCTGGATCAGAAGTACTCGGGCACTGTTGCTTACGCTGGTGCCGGCGCGACGGCCAAGCCGCCTGCCGTGTACGAGCTGAAGGATCAGGACACCATCACCCTGCTCCTCCGCGCTCAGCGCAACTGGTAAGTTCGGTCTAACGACTGACAGAGAGCCCCGGCGGGAAACCGCCGGGGCTCTTCTTTTATGGGACGCTCTTATCGCCGCGAATGCTGAGCTCTCGCTTCCTGCCGCCGCGCGCAACTCGGCCTGCCCCTACGTCGATCGGATATCGTGACGATCCGGTGGCCCCGATATTGGAGGGGATCTTGGCGCCTGCGGCCATCCGCGACACAGGACCTCTGCGACTTGCGGACGGCCGTCGCCCAGCAGAACACCTGGCTGATCCGATTCTGCAGCAGCAGGCGGCTCGTACCAGCGAACGTCCGCACCCTCGTGAGCTTGTCGACGTGCCCCGCGAGCTCGATGGCTCTCGCTCGAGATACGCGTCGCAAAGAAGCGCCTGAGCTTCGTGCGCGACAGCTTCGTACGTCGTTCGAAAGACTCAAGGGCCCGGCGGCATCGCTCGCGGCCGATGCTCCGACAGCAGATCAGAGGAGAATGTCGCTATTCCACGCTGCCGGCGCCGCGGCGCAGATCGGCCTCGATCTGGAGGCGCGTGCCGCCGCCGAAGCGGGCGCGGTAGACCTGAAGGTTCTCCATGATCCGCTGCACGTAGTTGCGCGTCTCGGAGAACGGGATCAGCTCGACCCAGTCGACCGCATCGACCTTGGGATCGCGCGGATCGCCGTAGCGATCGACCCACTTCTTCACGCTGCCGCGGCCGGCGTTGTACGCGGCAAAGGTCATGATGTAGGAGCCGCGATAGTCCTCGAGCAGTCCGCCGAGCTCGGCCGATCCGAGCGTGGCGTTGTAGACCGAATCGTTCTTCAGCCGGCTTAGATCGTAGGTCGCCCCATGCCGCTTGCAGACATAGCGCGCGGCATCCGGCGTCACCTGCATCAGCCCGTAGGCTTGGGCGGGCGAGACCACCGACGGATTGAACGCGCTCTCCTGTCGCGCAATGGCGTAGATGATGCTGCGCTCGACCTCGGGGCCGATCGGCGTGAACTGCGGAATGCCGTTGACGGGGTAGGCATAGAAGTCGAACGGCAGGCCACGGTTGAGCGCAGCCTTGCCGAGCAGCAGCATGCCGCGCGCATCGCTGTAGCGTTGGGTCAGCTCGCCGAGACCGGCAAGCGCCTCGGGATCACCGTTCTCGCCCATGTCGGCGAGCAGCGGTATCGCCATCTCGCGCTCGTCGAGCTCGTAGAGCAGCTGCGCAGCGCGCACGATCTCGAGCCGCTCGGCGCCGCGGCCGCGCGGCTGGTGGTTGAGCTCGATCTGGGGCAGGCCGAGCTTTGCGCGCGCAAGCTGACCATAATAGCTGGTCGACTGCTCGGCAGCTCGCGCATAGGCGTTGCGGGCCTCCTGTTGGCGGCCCATCGCTTCCGCGGCGCGGCCCTGCCAGTAGCCGGCACGCGCCAGCGCGGTCGGATTGACGCTGCCGACCCCAATACGCGCGAAATGCTGGGCGGCGGTCGCGGGATCGTTGAGGAAGCGGAGCGCGATCCAGCCCGCGGTGAACTCCTGCTCGGTCTTGTAGATGTCGCGCGAGGGCAGCGCGGCGTCGCGTGCGATCAGATAGGCGCTGCGGAATTCCTCGGTGTCGATCATCTTGCGCGCCAGCAGGCGGCGCTCGATCCACCATTCGTCGAGATTGTGCAGCCGGCCCGGATCCTTCGGCGCCGACAGCATGAGCTGGGCGGCCTCAGTGAACTTCTCCTCGCGGCGCAGCAGCTGGATCCTGCTGAAAATGAAGCCGGGATCGTTGTGCAGCTCGCGCGGCACCGCGTCGAGCAGCGCGCGTGCGTTCGGCGCCTTCTTGACGGCGGCGATGCGGGCCTTGGCCAGCGCGACATAGCCGGCGCCGAGGCGCTTTGCGGCGCGCAGCGCGGCTTCGTTCTCGCTGCCGTAGAGCAGGGTATCCATCCGCGCCTTCTGATCGCCCGGCGTCAGCAGGGCGCCGAACTGATCGAGCGCGTTGTTCTCGGTGTCCTCCGACATCGGATCGCTGCGCCAGGCATCGCGCACCAGTCGCTCCGCGTTGGCGCGGTCGCCGCGTGCCAGCATCGCCCTGGCGAGCGTAAAGCGCCCCTTGGCGGAGATCGGAGATTCGTTCTCGAACCACGACCAGGCAACGGACTCATCGCGCCGATCGTCCCACATCGCAGCCTCGAGGCGCCGGCGCAGGAAGGTCTGCGAGGGCCAGCTTGGATTGGCGGAGATGAAGGCGCGATAGCGCTCCACCGTCGCGCCATTGTCCTCGCTGCGCAGGATGATCCATTCCGCGAGCTTCCGCGCCACGGGATCGGAGATCGAAGCCGCGTAATTGGTGGCGTCGGCCGCCTTGCGCTTGCGCACGAGCTCGATGACGTTCTCCAGCGTGTCCTTGTCGGCCTGCGACGTCGACGATGTCGCTGCGACCGCGGCCGGGATGACCGGCTTGCGCGGTGCTGCATGCTGGCGGGTCGCAGGAGCTAGCACCGGAGCTGCGACGGGTCTGGCGGGGGCCGGAGCGGCCGGTCTGATCGTGGCCGTCGAAGCCGGGGCAGGCGCGGCTTTGGGGGCCGAACCGCTGGCGGGCGGGTGCGGCTTCGGCGCGGGGGCAGCTGCTGCGGGCTTGGACGCTGCCGCGGGCTTGGACGCGGCCGCCGGTTTCGCCGCCGGCTTGTCCTTGGCGGAGTCATTGGCAGGTTTCTTGGCGGCATCCTTGGCCGGGGCGCTGGTCGCACCCTTGCTGGCGCCCTTGGCGGAATCCTTGGGCGTGCCGGTTCCCTTGTCCGTTCCTTTGGATTGGTCCTTGGCCGCCGCCGGCTTTGCGGACTTCTTGGCCTCGTCCGCGCTCGTCTCGTTGGGCTTGGCCAAGGCCGCACAGCCGATCGACAGCCCTGCCATCAGGGATACGACCAGACCTAGGGATCGCCATACGGCGCGCGGGAAGGAGGTCACGGCGTTTCGTCGCCCCGAATCAGTCGAGTGGGTCCAAGATCTAGCTGTATTTGATTGAATATACGGACAAAATACCAACAGCCGCTTACCTCGGGCGGATTTGCACCATCACCGCGGCAAAATCGCGGCCTAAACGGTGCGTCACACGGCAGCGGCCCTTTTACCGGCGGGATAGACCCGATATGAAGGAGCTTGCTTGAGAGATCGCCGCGTACGGAGGAAGTCCATGGCAGCCAAGACGAAATTCCGGGGGTCATTCACCGCCTTGGTCACGCCGTTCAAAAACGGCGCGCTGGACGAGGCCGCGTTCCGCTCGCTGGTGAACTGGCAGATCTCGGAAGGCACCAACGGCCTTGTCCCGGTCGGCACCACCGGCGAAAGCCCGACGCTCAGCCATGACGAGCACAAGAAGGTCGTCGAATGGTGCATCGCTGAAGCCAAGGGCCGCGTCCCCGTCGTCGCCGGCGCCGGCTCCAACTCCACCAAGGAGGCGATCGAGCTCTCCCAGCACGCCGAGAAGGCGGGTGCGGACGCCGTGCTGGTCGTGACGCCCTACTACAACAAGCCGACGCAAGAAGGCATGTACCAGCACTTCAAGGCGATCAACGATGCGATCGGGATTCCGATCATCATCTACAACATTCCGCCGCGCTCGGTGATCGACATGTCGGTCGACACCATGAAGCGGCTGTGGGAGCTGAAGAACATCGCCGGCGTCAAGGACGCCACCGCCAGCATGGTGCGCGTGTCGCAGCAGCGCGCGGCAATGGGCGAAGACTTCAACCAGCTCTCGGGCGAGGACGCGACCATCCTCGGCTACATGGCCCATGGCGGGCACGGCTGCATCTCGGTGAGCTCGAACGTCGCGCCGCGCCTGTGCTCCGAGTTCCACGCCGCCTGGCAGAAGGGCGACACCAAGGCGGCGCTTGCGATCCACGACAAGCTGATGCCGCTGCACAACAACCTCTTCATCGAAAGCAATCCGGCGCCGATCAAGTACGCGATGTCGCTGCTCGGCAAGCTTGACGAGACGCTGCGGCTGCCGATGGTCCCGGTCTCCGAGCCGACGCGGGTTGCCGTGCGCAGCGCGATGGTTCACGCTGGCCTGATCAACTGACGCATTGGCCTTTCGGGGGAGCCTTTCATGAGCGTCGAGGACAAGGGCGCGCGTATGCTCAAGGAGTTCCGCGAGTTCGCCATGAAGGGAAACGTCGTCGATCTCGCGGTCGGCGTCATCATCGGTGCGGCCTTCGGTGCCATCGTCACGTCGCTGGTCGGCGACGTCATCATGCCGATCATCGGCGCCGTGTCCGGTGGCCTCGACTTCTCGAACTACTTCATCCCCTTGTCGAAGGCGGTCACCGCCACCAACTTAGCGGATGCTAAAAAACAAGGCGCCGTACTTGCTTATGGCAGCTTCCTGACGCTGACGATCAACTTCATCATCATTGCCTTCGTGCTGTTCCTGGTGATCCGCGCCATGAACACCCTGAAACGCAAGGAGGAGGCGGCTCCAGCCGCTCCGGCCAAGCCGTCGGCCGAGGTCGAGCTGCTGACCGAGATCCGCGACCTCCTCAAGAAGTGACGCGCGCGCTTCATCCGAACTGTTAGCTTTGCTGCGCATCTCGATCAGGTTTGCCTCGTCATGGCCGATAAAAACGAACGTCCCATCAAGGTCATGGCGGAGAATCGCAAGGCCCGCTTCAACTACGCCATCGAGGACACGATCGAGGCGGGCATCGCGCTGACCGGCACCGAGGTCAAGTCGATCCGCAATGGCAAGAGCACGATCGCGGAGTCCTACGCCGACTCCAAGAACGGCGAGATCTGGCTGATCAACGCCACCATCCCCGAATATCTCCAGGGCAACCGCTTCAACCACGAGCCCAAACGGCCGAGGAAGCTGCTGCTGCACCGCCGACAGATCAACAAGCTGATGGGCGCGGTCGACCGCGAGGGCATGACGCTGATCCCGCTCAAGCTGTACTTCAACGAGCGTGGTCGGGCCAAATTGCAGCTCGCGATTGCAAAGGGCAAGAAGCTGCACGACAAGCGCGAGTCCGAGAAGAAGCGCGACTGGAGCCGGGAGAAGGGCCGCTTGATGCGGGCGAGGGGATAGCGGGATGACCCAGAGGAACCTGCTCGAGGTCGATTGGAGCAAGATTCCCGCGCCGACCGATGACGGCGGTGCCGCGCATCTGAAGGGCATGACGTTGCCGCCGATCGGCCTGCGCGCGACCGACGACACGTCCGTGACGCTGTCGACGCTGCGCGGCCGCACTGTCGTGTTCGCCTATCCCCGCACCGGCGAGCCCGGCAAGATTGCCCTGGTCGATGATTGGGACATGATCCCGGGCGCACGCGGCTGCACGCCGCAGACCTGCGCGTTCCGCGACCTGTTTGCAGAGTTGAAGACGGCAGGCGCTGCACACGTGTTCGGTCTCTCGACCCAGAGCAACGACTATCAGATCGAGATGGCCTCGCGGCTGCACCTGCCGTTTCCGGTGCTGTCGGACGAGAAGCTGGCGCTGACGAACGCGCTGAAGCTGCCGACGATGGAGGTCGCAGGTCTGACGCTGATCAAGCGCCTCGCGCTGGTCATCGACGATGCCGAGATCACCCATGTGTTCTATCCGGTGTTTCCGCCCGACCGGAACGCCGGCGATGTGCTGGAATGGCTGAAGACCAATCCAGTCAGGTAGGACCTAATCGAGGTCGGCCTTCACCTTCGCGAACACGGACCGGAACATGTCCGGCGTCAGCACGCCGGTGTTCGTGTTGTAGCGGGAGCAGTGATAGCTGTCGTAGAGCCTGAAGGCGCCGGCCTGGTGCACCGCGCCGTGGCCGAAGGGAGCCTGGGAGGCCTTCAGCTTCAGCGGCTTGAGCACGCTGTCGTGCGCAATCCGCCCGAGCGCGACGATCGCGCGCAACTTCGGCATCGTCTCCAGATTCGCGATGAGAAACTGGCGGCACGTGGTGATCTCGACCGGCAGCGGCTTGTTCTGCGGCGGAACGCAATGCACGGCATTGGCGATGCGGCAATCGACCAGCGTCAGGCCGTCGTCGGGGCGCGCCTGATAGGTGCCCTTGGCAAACCCGTATTCGAGCAGCGTGGCGTAGAGCAGGTCGCCGGCATAGTCGCCGGTAAAGGGGCGGCCTGTGCGGTTGGCTCCCTGCATGCCCGGCGCGAGGCCGACGATCAGCAGGCGCGCACGGATGTCGCCGAACGGCGCAACCGGCGCATTGTGCCACAACGGCTCGCGCGCGCGGTTCGCCTCGCGAAAGGCGACCAGGCGCGGACAGAGCGGACAGTCACGGTCGGGGATGAGGGTGGGGGTCTGGCGACTTGGCCGGGCCGCCTCACTCCTCGAAGTCGTCATCGCCCCTCGGCGCCACGGTCGTTGCGCGCTGGAGGAATTGCGGGGCGTGGTGGCGTTCACCACGCTCGCCGCGGTCGCGCGGGGCGGGGCGTTCGGACGGGTCGCGGCCGAGCTTGGATTGCAGCTCGACGAGGTCGGTGAAGACGTCGGCCTGGCGGCGCAGCTCGTCGGCGATCATCGGCGGCTGGCTGGCGATGGTGGAGACCACGGTGACCCGCACGCCGCGACGCTGGACGGCCTCGACCAGAGACCGGAAGTCGCCGTCACCCGAGAACAGCACCATCTGATCGATATGCTCGGCGAGCTCCATGGCATCCACGGCGAGCTCGATGTCCATGTTGCCCTTGACCTTGCGGCGTCCGGAGGCGTCGATGAATTCCTTGGTCGCCTTGGTGACGACGGTGTAGCCGTTGTAGTCCAGCCAATCGATCAACGGACGAATCGAGGAATACTCCTGATCCTCGATGATCGCGGTGTAGTAGAACGCCCGCAACAACGTCCCGCGGCTCTGAAATTCCTTCAGCAGGCGCTTGTAATCGATATCGAAGCCAAGAGTTTTCGCCGTCGCGTAGAGATTGGCCCCATCGATGAAGAGCGCGATCTTGTTGGTAGGGGAAAGTGACATTCAGTTTGCTCGCGTAGTGTGTCGTGATTGATCGTTTATTGTTGGCGCGCGGCGGCAAGCCACGCACTTCAGAGTGCTGCCGAAACCCGTCGAAACCGCAAATCCGGAGAAGTCGGGGCAATCAAGGTATAGTTATGGCGAACTTGCATAGACCCGGTGCTACCTTCGATGGCAGCCCAGGAAACCGCCCATCCCAGCCCCAATGTGGGGGTAGCAGAGGCGTTTGGCGAGGCCAAATCACAAATTGGCCTTGCGAAATCGGCGCGGTCCCTATAACTAGCCCCGATCATCCACATATTTCGTCCCACCCACAACGGAGCGACAGTCCATGGCTCGCGTCACCGTAGAAGATTGTATCGACAAGGTCGACAACCGGTTTGACCTGGTCCTGCTGGCTGCCCACCGTGCCCGCATGATTTCGTCCGGTTCACAACTAACGGTTGACCGAGATAACGACAAGAACCCTGTTGTGTCTCTGCGCGAAATTGCGGAAACGACCATTTCGCCGGAGGACCTCCGCGAGGAGCTGGTGCACTCGCTCCAGAAGTTCGTCGAGGTCGACGAGCCCGAGCCCGATACGGTGCCGCTGATCGGTTCCGCCGGCGCGAGCGTCGATGCAGATGACACCGAGGTCGCCGTTGAGCGCATGACCGAAGAGGAGCTCCTGAAGGGTCTCGAAGGGCTCGCGCCGCCCGAGGAGCAGCCGGAGGAGGACGAGTAATCGTCCCGTCGCAATCATCGACCGCTTGTGATCTTATCAAGGCCCGAACCGTTGTTCGGGCCTTTGCTTTTGTCGGCGTTTTCGTGGTTACCATAGTGTCGTCGGTTCGCGCTGGCCTGTCACCGAATTGATCGGACACGCGCAGGATCGACGCTAAGATGTGTGCAACGGGCCGTCTCCTGGCCCGTTTAGAGGCAGGACGGCATGGTTTATCGGCGCCGCAGATCCACGCAGATGCAGGCCGCAACCGAATCGGTTGCCGTGGCCCCGACTGCGCCGGTGGCGCGCCCGGCCAAGCCCCGCGCGCGGATGATGCGTCAATATGACCTCGTCGAGCGCGTCAGGTCCTACAACCCCAATACCAACGAGGACCTGCTGAACCGCGCCTATGTGTACGCCATGAAGGCGCATGGCTCGCAAACCCGCGCCTCGGGTGATCCGTATTTCTCGCACCCGCTCGAAGTGGCGGCGATTCTCACCGACCTCAAGCTCGACGACGCCACCATCGTGGCCGCGCTGCTCCACGACACGATCGAGGACACCGAGGCGACGCGGGCCGAGATCGACCAGATCTTCGGGCCCGAGATCGGCGCGCTGGTCGAGGGGCTGACCAAGCTGAAGCGTCTGGAGCTGGTATCTCGGGAGGCCAAGCAGGCCGAGAACCTGCGCAAATTGTTGCTGGCCATTGCCGACGATGTCCGTGTGCTTCTGGTCAAGCTCGCCGATCGCCTGCACAACATGCGCACGCTGGACTTCGTGCCGACGGAATCGCGCAGGCGCATCGCCGAGGAGACGCTCGATATCTACGCGCCGCTCGCGGGGCGCATGGGCATGCAGGAGATGCGGGAGGAGCTGGAGGATCTGTCCTTCCGCACCCTCGATCCCGAAGCCTATTCGGTGGTGATGCAGCGGCTCGACGCGCTGGCCGAGCGCAACCGTAATCTGATCGGCGAGATCGAGGACCAGCTCTCCAACAATCTGCGGCACCGCGGTCTGGGCGCGCGGGTCTATGGCCGCCGCAAGAAGCCATTCTCGATCTGGACCAAGATGGAGCGCAAATCGGTCGGCTTCGAGCAATTGTCCGACATCTTCGGCTTTCGCCTCGTCGTCAACGACATTGAGGCCTGCTATCGCGCGCTCGGCATCGTCCACACCACCTGGCCGGTCGTGCCCGGGCGCTTCAAGGACTACATCTCGACGCCGAAGCAGAACGACTATCGCTCGATCCACACCACGGTGATCGGTCCCGGCAACCAGCGCGTCGAGCTCCAGATCCGCACCGAGGCGATGGACCAGATCGCCGAGCGCGGCATCGCCGCGCACGTGTTTTACAAAGAAGGGGTCGGCTCGCCGACCGAATTCCTCAAGCGCGAATCCAACGCGTTCGCCTGGCTGCGCCACACCATCGGCATTCTCTCCGAGAGCGCCAATCCCGAGGAATTTCTCGAGCACACCAAGCTCGAGCTGTTCCACGACCAGGTGTTCTGCTTCACCCCGAAGGGCAAGCTGATCGCGTTGCCGCGCCATGCCAACGTGATCGACTTCGCCTATGCCGTGCATACCGACGTCGGCAACAGCGCGGTCGGCTGCAAGATCAACGGCAAGTTCGCGCCGCTGTCCTCGGAGCTCCAGAACGGCGACGAGGTCGAGGTGCTGACCTCTGAAGCGCAATCGGCGCCGCCGTCGGCTTGGGAGACGCTGGCAGTCACCGGCAAGGCGCGCGCCGCGATCCGCCGCGCCACTCGCACCGCAGTGCGCGATCAATATGCCGGGCTCGGCCGGCGCATCGTCGAGCGTCTGTTCGAGCGCGCGAAGATCGAATATGCCGACGACAAGCTCAAGGGCGCGCTGCCGCGGCTTGCACGCACTTCGATCGACGACGTGATGGCGGCGGTCGGCCGAGGCGAGATCAAGGCCTCCAACGTCGCGCGCGCGATGTATCCCGACTACAAGGAGGAGCGCATCGCGCGCTATGGCGTCAAGAAGGGTCTCGCCGCCAAGCTCAAGGAGAAATCGTCGGAGCCGCCGCGCAGCCCGGTCGCGATCCCGATCCGCGGCATCAATTCCGATCTGCCGGTGAAGTTCGCGCCGAATGGCGGCGCCGTGCCCGGCGACCGCATCGTCGGCATCGTCACGCCGGGCGAGGGCATCACGATCTACCCGATCCAGGCGCCGGCCCTGAAGGATTTCGAGGAGGAGCCGGAGCGCTGGCTGGATGTGCGTTGGGATATCGAGGACTCCGCGCCGCAGCGCTTCCCGGCCCGCATCAAGGTCGAGAACGTCAACGAGCCCGGCGCACTGGCGCAGATCGCCACCGTGATCGCCGAGCACGACGGCAACATCGACAATATCAGCATGCAGCGCCGCTCGCCTGATTTCACGGAAACGACGATCGATCTCGAAGTCTACGATCTGAAGCATCTGAGTGCGATCCTGGCCCAGTTGCGTGCGAAAGCGGTCGTCGCCAAAGTCGAACGTGTTAATGGATAGACGCCGCTCGCAGGTGACTGTCCCCTTGATCTCGTGAGTCTTGAAATGCCCGCACCTCCGCTCCGCCTCGGCGTCAATGTCGACCATGTCGCGACCCTGCGCAACGCGCGCGGCGGCCGCAATCCGGATCCGGTGCGGGCCGCGCTGCTCGCGATCGACGCCGGTGCCGACGGCATCACCGCGCATCTGCGCGAGGATCGCCGCCACATCCGCGACGAGGACATGGCGCGGCTGAAGGCCGAGATCTCCAAGCCGCTGAATTTCGAGATGGCGGCGACCGACGACATGATGCGCATCTCGCTCGCGACCAAGCCGCACGCGGTGTGCCTGGTGCCGGAGCGCCGGCAGGAGGTGACCACCGAGGGCGGGCTCGACGTGGTCGGCCAGCACAACGCGCTGGCGCCCTATATCGCGCGGCTGAACGACGCCGGCATTCGCGTCTCGCTGTTCATCGCCGCCGATCCTGCTCAGATCGAGATGGCGGCGCGGCTGCGCGCGCCTGTGATCGAGATCCACACCGGCGCCTGGTGCGATGCCGTCGTCGACGGCCACGCCGACAAGGCGGAGGCCGAATGGCAGCGGATCGCGGCGGGGGCGAAGCTCGCCAAGGCTGCCGGGCTGGAGGTCCACGCCGGGCACGGGCTCGACTATGCGACGGCGGAGACCATCGCGGCCCTGCCAGAGATCATGGAGCTCAACATCGGCTACTACATGATCGGCGAGGCGCTGTTCGTGGGGCTGGCCGAGACCGTGCGCAGCATGCGGGCGGCGATGGACCGCGGGCGGAGCCGGGCATGATCATCGGCATCGGCTCCGACCTGATCGACATCACGCGCGTCGCCAAGGTGATGGAGCGCCACGGTGAGCGCTTCCTCGACCGCATCTTCACCCCGGCCGAGCGAGCCAAGGCGGAGCGGCGCGCCAAGAACGAGAAGATGGTGGTGGCGACCTACGCCAAGCGCTTCGCGGCCAAGGAGGCCTGCTCCAAGGCGCTCGGCACCGGGATCCGGCGCGGCGTCTGGTGGCGCGACATGGGGGTGGTCAACCTGCCGGGCGGGCGGCCGACCATGCAGCTTACCGGCGGCGCCTTGGCCCGGCTTCAGGCCCTGACGCCGGAGGGGTTCGAGGCCCGGATCGACGTTTCGATCACCGACGACTGGCCGCTCGCGCAGGCCCTCGTCATCATTTCGGCCGTCCCGCTCGCCAAGCCCTGACGGCGTCAGGAAGATCATAATTCGTTTGAAATACCAGTATCTTAAGCGGTTTTCATGCGATCATTGATTGCGTGGTGTCCGACAACCGTCTAAAAGTCCGCGGACGCAAATCAGGCTGGGTGAATTCGGCTTTACGCCGGAATTGGCCCTCACTATCAGAATCAGGACAATCTCCTTGGGCCGCGAACCGATGGCTGTTCGCGGGAGGAGGGCGCTCTGTGACCGCCGGCCGGAATTGAGAGAGCAATGAGCGTGACTTCGGGAACGAAAACTGAGAGCGGCGTCGGCGAAACGATCCGGGTCGTGATCCATGCTCTGTTGATCGCGCTAGTGATCCGCACGTTCCTGTTCCAGCCCTTCAACATCCCCTCGGGGTCGATGAAGGCGACGCTGCTGGTCGGCGACTATCTGTTCGTCTCGAAATACTCCTACGGCTATAGCCACTACTCGATCCCGCTTTCGCCGAACCTGTTCTCCGGGCGGATCTGGGGCTCGGACCCCAACCGCGGCGACATCGTGGTGTTTCGCCTGCCCAAGGACGATTCCACCGACTACATCAAGCGCGTGATCGGCCTTCCCGGCGACCGCATCCAGATGCGCGACGGTCTGCTCTACATCAACGATGCCCCGGTCGAGCGGCAGCGCATGAGCGAGTTCGTCGGCGAGGATCCGTGCGGCTCCGAGGGCGGCGGCATCTCCCGGGTGAAGCGCTGGAAGGAGACGCTGCCGAACGGCGTATCCTACGAGACGCTCGACTGCGCCGACAACGGCTACATGGACAACACCAACGTCTACAACGTGCCGCCCGGTCACTTCTTCATGATGGGCGACAACCGGGACAATTCGACGGATAGCCGCTTTCTCGGCCAGGTCGGCTATGTGCCGCAGGAGAATCTGATCGGCCGCGCCCAGATGATCTTCTTCTCCATCGCCGAAGGCGAGCACGCCTGGATGTTTTGGCGCTGGCCGTGGTCGGTGCGCTGGAATCGTTTCTTCAATATCGTCCGATGAAAGACGAAGCCAAGGACATCGCGATTCAACCGACCGAGGCGCAAGCCGCTCCCGAGAGCGAAGCTGCACCGAAGGCGCCTGCGAAGAAGAAGCGGGCGCGGAGCAGCAAGGCCAAGGGTACCGATGCGAATGCCGCGCTCGAGGCGCGCATCGGCCACAAGTTCGCCGATCCGAACCTCCTGATGCAGGCGATCACCCATGTCTCGGCGCTGAAGTCGGGACGCAAGCGCGGCGACAGCTATCAGCGGCTGGAATTCCTCGGCGACCACGTGCTGGGCCTCGTCGTCTCCGACATGCTCTATCACGCCTATCCAAGCGCCGATGAGGGCGAGCTGTCCAAGCGCCTTGCCGAGCTCGTGCGCAAGGAGAGCTGCGCCGACGTCGCCAAATCGCTCGGACTGCTCGACGACATCAAGCTCGGTTCGGTCGGGTCCAGCGCCGATGCCCGCCTGCGCAAATCCATCCTCGGCGACATCTGCGAGGCCGTGATCGGCGCGATCTTCCTGGACGGCGGCCACGCGGCGGCAGCCGAATTCGTCAAGCGCAACTGGACCGAGCGCATGCACAAGCCGCGCCGTCCCTTGCGCGATCCCAAGACCGTGCTGCAGGAATGGGCACAAGGCAAAGGACTGCCGACGCCGGTTTATCGCGAGGTCGAGCGCACCGGCCCGCACCACGATCCGCAGTTCCGCGTCGCCGTGGACCTGCCGGGACTGGCCCCGGCCGAAGGTATCGGCGGCAGCAAGCGCGCGGCAGAGAAGGTGGCGGCATCAGTGATGATCGAACGCGAAGGCGTTGGCGGCAGCAATGACAGCTGAAGCAAGCGGCGAGGCGCCCACCGCAACGCGCTGCGGTTTCGTTGCGCTGATCGGCGCGCCCAATGTCGGCAAGTCCACACTGGTCAATGCGCTGGTCGGCGCCAAGGTCACGATCGTCTCGCGCAAGGTGCAGACCACGCGCGCGCTGATCCGCGGCATCGTGATCGAGAACAACGCGCAGATCATCCTGGTCGACACGCCCGGCATCTTCCTGCCCAACCGCCGGCTCGATCGCGCCATGGTCTCGACCGCCTGGAGCGGGGCGCATGACGCCGACCTCGTCTGCGTGCTGCTCGATGCCAAGACCGGCATCGACGAGGAGGCCGAGGCGATCCTGGCCAAGGCGGCCAGCGTCAACCACGACAAGATCCTCGTCATCAACAAGGTCGACCTGGTCCAGCGCGAGAAACTGCTGGCGCTGGCCCAGGCCGCCAACGAGCGCATGAAGTTCGTTCGGACCTTCATGATCGCGGCGATCTCGGGCGACGGCGTCGACGACATCCGTACGACGCTTTCGGAGATGGTGCCGCCGGGCCCCTTCCTCTATCCCGAGGACCAGATGTCGGACGCGCCGATGCGGCAGCTGGCGGCCGAGATCACGCGCGAGAAGATCTATCAGAAACTGCACCAGGAATTGCCCTACCAGTCCACGGTCGAAACCGACAAGTGGGAGGAGCGCAAGGACAAGTCGGTGCGCATCGAGCAGACGATCTTTGTCGAGCGCGAAAGCCAGCGCAAGATCGTGCTCGGCAAGGGCGGCGCCACCATCAAGTCCATCGGCGCGGATTCGCGCAAGGAGCTGACCCAGATCCTCGATGTGCCGGTGCATCTGTTCCTGTTCGTCAAGGTGCGCGAGAACTGGGGCGACGATCCCGACCGCTATCGCGAGATGGGCCTGGACTTCCCCAAGGAATAACCAAGAAAAGACAGGTCACCGATGAACGTGCCCAGCAACGTCCGGCGCTTCGAAGCGCTGCTCTATGCATCGTTGATGCTGGACGCCCTCTCGGTCGCGGTGCAGGACCGCACGCCCAACGCCGAGGTGACCGATCAGATGATCATGACCGCGACCCTGCTCGCCGCCGGCATGATCCTGCTGCTGGTCTATTTCGTCTGGCTGGCTGCGCATCAGCGCAAGAACTGGCCGCGCTGGGTGCTGGCGGCCGCGCTCGTGCTGTCGGTGATCTCGCTCGGCCAGATCATCGGTGCCAAGGGCTTGGAGCTCGACAGTGCGATCGAAATTGTCTCCTGCGCGCTGACCACGATGGGGCTGTATTTCTCCTTCACCGGCGATGCGCAGGGTTGGTTCGACGCGTGAGATCTTGCGCGGTGCCGTAGGGCGGGCAAAGGCGCGCCTTGCGCGCCGTGCCCACCATCTCGCGCCGCCGATTAAATTGGTGGGCACGCTTCGCTTTGCCCACCCTACGGCAGCTCGAAATGCGCTAAGCTTCACCCATGGAATGGACCGACGAAGGCATCGTGCTGGGCGTGCGGCGACATGGCGAATCCAGCGCCATCGTCGAGCTCCTGACGCGCGCGCACGGCCGGCATCTCGGCCTCGTCCGCGGTGGCGCCGGCTCGCGAATGCGGCCGCTGCTCCAGCCCGGCAACAGCGTCAGTGCGGTGTGGCGGGCGCGGCTCGACGAACATCTCGGCACCTACGCGATCGAAGGGTTGAAGCTGCGCGCGGCGACGCTGCTGGCGTCCTCGCACGGCGTCTACGGCGTCACCCATCTCGCCTCGATTGCGCGGCTGTTGCCCGAACGCGATCCGCATGAGGAGATCTTCGCGCAGCTTGAACATGCGCTCGACGATTTCGACGATATTGGCGGCGCCGCCGTGCACGTCATCCATTTCGAGCTGGCGATGCTCGCCGAGCTCGGCTTCGGCCTGGCGCTGGAGAATTGCGCCGTCACCGGCGAGACCACCGACCTGATCTATGTCTCGCCGAAATCCGGCGGCGCGGTGTCGCGCGGTGCGGGCGAGCCGTGGCACGACCGGCTGTTGCGTCTGCCGCCGTTCCTGCGCCAAGGCGAGGTACACACCGACCTCACGGAGCAGGATCTCCAGGACGGCTTTCGGCTCACCGGCCTGTTCCTGCTGCGCCATGTGCTGGAGCCGCGCGGGCAGGGCCATTCCGACGCAAGGGCAGGCTTCATCAACGCCTTGATGCGGCAGCAGGCGAAAGCCGCGATAACGGCGCCATGACGTGAGCGCGTCTCTGCCTTGCCGACGGACATGTAGTTCCCCGGAACGAAATCCGTCCAAGCGGACTTGGCCATCAGGTTCCACAACGGGGACAGCCTAAATGTTGATCAGGGGATTCGCCTTGTCCGCGGCGCTGCTCTCTTTCGCGCCTGATGCAATGGCCGGCGAGCCGCAACCCGGCGTGTTTCGCCGGGCATCCTGCACGGTGGTCCGGTACTATGTGGCCAAATATTCCGCTGCAGCCGCAGAGGCATGGGCGCGTTCCCATGGCGCGACCGAGGCCGAGATCGAGACCGCGCGCCGCTGCGTGACCAACGCGCCGGCGCCGGCTCAGGCGCCTGGGCAGGCCAAGACCCCGCCTGTGACGGCTGGCTGGGCGGGCCACTAGGCCGCCCACAGGGAACATTCGATCCTTGCCCGATTCGCTTCCACGGTTTAACCGGGCGGCATGGGAAAACGAATCGTTCCGCCGGAAGAACCGGCCGAAATTCACGAGGTGCCGCTGCGTGAAGCGCTGGAAGAGCGCTATCTCGCCTATGCGCTCTCCACCATCATGCACCGCGCGCTGCCGGACGCGCGCGACGGCCTGAAGCCGGTCCACCGCCGCATCCTTTACGGCATGCGCCTGCTCAGGCTTGACCCCGGCGTCATTCCCAAGAAGTCCGCGAAGATCGTCGGCGAGGTGATGGGCTCCTACCATCCCCATGGCGACCAGGCGATCTATGACGCCATGGTGCGCCTCGCGCAGGATTTCAGCTCACGTTATCCACTCGTCGACGGCCAGGGCAATTTCGGCAACATCGATGGCGATAACCCGGCAGCCATGCGCTACACGGAAGCGCGCCTGACCGATGTGGCTCGGCTGCTTCTGGACGGGATCGATGAGGACGGCGTCGAGTTGAAGCCGACCTACGACGCCAGCGGCAAGGAGCCGGTTGTCCTGCCCGGCGGCTTCCCGAACCTGCTCGCCAATGGTGCGCAAGGCATCGCGGTCGGCATGGCCACCTCGATCCCGCCGCACAACGCCGCCGAGCTGTGCGATGCCGCGCTGCACCTGATCGAGAAGCCCGACGCGAAGTCGAAGGCGCTGATGAAGTGGGTCAAGGGCCCGGACTTCCCGACCGGCGGCATCTGCGTCGATTCCAAGCAGGCCATCGCTGAAGCCTACACCACCGGCCGCGGCTCGTTCCGCGTTCGTGCGCGGTGGGAGCAGGAGGAGGGCGCACGCGGCACCTGGGTCGTCGTCGTCACTGAGATCCCGTTCCTTGTGCAGAAGTCGCGCCTGATCGAGCGGGTTGCCGAACTGCTTGACCAGAAAAAGCTGCCGCTGGTCGGCGACATCAGGGACGAATCGGCCGAAGACGTCCGCATCGTCATCGAGCCGAAGTCGAAGAACGTCGATCCCGCACTGATGATGGAATCGCTGTTTCGGCTGACCGAACTCGAAAACAAGATTCCGCTGAATCTCAACGTGCTGATCAAGGGCCGCATCCCCAAGGTCGTGGGGCTCGCGGAGTGCTTGCGCGAATGGCTCGACCATCTGCGCGACGTGCTGATCCGACGCACCAATCACCGCAAGGGCGAGATCGAACACCGGCTCGAAATTCTCGGCGGCCTGCTGATCGCCTACCTCAACATCGACGAGGTGATCCGGATCATTCGTACCGAGGATGAGCCAAAGCCAGCCTTGATCAAGGCGTTCAAGCTCACGGAGTTGCAAGCCGACTCCATCCTCAATATGCGGCTGCGCAATCTGCGCAAGCTCGAGGAAATGGAGATCCGCACCGAGGACAAGGATCTGCGAAAGGAGCTGAAGGGCATCGGGGCCCTGCTGGCCTCCGAGCCCGAGCAGTGGAAAAAGGTCAGCGAGCAGGTCGGCAAGGTCCGCGACATGTTCGGGCCGAAGACGCCGCTTGGCAAGCGCCGCACCACCTTTGCCGACGCGCCCGAGCACGATCTCGCCGCGATGGAGGAAGCCCTCGTCGAGCGCGAACCGGTGACGGTCGTCGTCTCCGACAAGGGCTGGATCCGCACCTTGAAGGGCCATGTCGAGGATCTCTCGGGGCTCGCCTTCAAGCAGGACGACAAGCTTGGCTTCGCCTTCTTCGCCGAGACCACCTCGAAGCTGCTGCTGTTCGCCACCAACGGCAAGTTCTACTCGCTCGATGTCGCCAAGCTTCCGGGCGGCCGCGGCCATGGCGAGCCGATCCGCCTGTTCATCGACCTCGAGCAGGAGGCCGCGCCCGTCGCGCTGTTCGTGCACAAGGGCGGACGCAAATTCCTGGTCGCGAGCCATGAGGGTCAGGGCTTCATCGTCAACGAGGACGATTGCGTCGGCACCACCAAGAAGGGCAAGCAGGTCCTCAACGTCGACATGCCGAACGAGGCGCGCGCGATCACCGAAGTGCTCGGTGACACCGTCGCGGTCATCGGCGACAACCGCAAGATGCTGGTCTTCCCGCTCGACCAGATGCCGGAGATGGCCCGCGGCCGCGGCGTGCGCCTGCAGAAGTACAAGGACGGCGGCCTCTCTGATGTCGCCGTGTTCGACGCCAAGGCGGGCCTGACCTGGAAGGACTCCGCAGGTCGTGAATTCTCGGCGACCATGAAGGAGCTCGCGGAGTGGCAAGGCACCCGCGCCGACGCCGGCCGCCTGCCGCCGAAGGGATTCCCGAAGTCGAACAAGTTCGGTCGGGGGATCGGGTAGGGCGCGGTCACCCGCTACAACAATGGTGTCGTGCCCCGCGAAGGCGGGGCATCCAGTACGCCGCGGCTTCTCGGTTCAATTGTTGGCGTCACGGAGTACCGGATCGCCCGCCTACCCGCGCGATGATACTGATGGATGAGGCGCTACCCTTACCGCGTCATTGCGAATGCACAATCCGGACTTCCGCGGAAAGACTCTGGATTGCTTCGCCACGCTCGCAATGACGAGAGGTAGCAGTCACGTTCCTCCAACTGATATCCTTAGCCCGCAAACGCGTGGCAGATAGTCGGGAACGCATACGTGCGGGCACGAACATTGCTTTTTGCTGGTGACTGCGATCGTTTCAGTCAAAAAGGCAAAAATTCACCAATGTTCAAACTGAAGGCTTTCATTCCGGCGCTCGTCGGCCTCGCCATGGTCGGAGCGCCGGCGCATGCGGCGGGCAGTCTCGTCGCGGTGCTCGAGGCGGAGATCGTCACGCTCGATCCGCATTTCTCCACGGCCTATATCTCGCGCACGTTCGGCTTCATGGTGTTCGACACGCTGTTTGCGAAGGACTCCAAGGGCGATATCAAGCCGCAGATGGTGCAGGACTGGAAGGTCTCCGCGGACGGATTGACCTATAGCTTCACGCTGCGCGACGGCCTGAAGTGGCATGACGGCCAGCCGGTCACCGCGGCCGATTGCGTGGCCTCGCTGCGCCGCTGGGGCACCCGCAGCGCGCTCGGCCGCCGCATTTTTGCGATCACGGCTTCGCTTGAGCCGACGAATGCGAAAACCTTCGTGCTGACGCTGAAGGAGCCCTCCGGCCTCGTCATCGATGCGCTCGGCAATCCCGTCAGCCCCGTCGCCTTCATGATGCCGGAGCGCATCGCGAAGACGCCCGGGGACCAGCGCATCACCGAGATCATCGGCTCCGGCCCGTTTGTCTACAGCAAGGCCGATCACCGCACCGGCGATCGCATGGTCCTAAAGAGATTCGCCGACTATGTTCCGCGTCCCGAGCCCGCCGATTTCCTCGCCGGCGGCAAGCTCGTCAACATCGATACGCTCGAGATCCGCGTCATCCCTGATGGTTCGACCGCCGCATCCGCGCTGCAGGCCGGCGAGATCGACTTCATGCAATACGCACCCTTCGATCTGTTGCCGCAGCTGGAGAAGAACGCCCGCGTCAAGCTGGTCAATTTCACCGGCGGCAACATGTTCGCCGGTGCCTATCGCCTCAACGCCGCATCAAAACCGTTCGATGATCCCGCGATCCGGCGCGTGCTGTGGAAGCTGGTCGATCAGCGCGAGGTGCTGGACGCCCTCGGGCTCGATGCGAAATACGCAACGCCCTGCGCGACATACTTCACTTGCGGCACGACCTACGAAAGCAAGGCTGGCACGGAAGCCGCTGCAAAGCCGTCGATCGAGGCGGCGAAGGCTGCGCTGAAGGCAACTAAATATGCCGGCGAGCCCGTTGTGGTCATGGAGGCCAACGACCTCGAAGCGCCGCGTGTATCGGCGCAGGTGCTGGCCGAGCGGCTTAAGGCGGCTGGCTTCAACGTCGATCTCCAGGTGATGGATTGGGCGAGCGTGTTGGCCCGCCGCGCCAAGAAGGAGGGCTGGAGCGTCTATGGCGTCCATGCCGGTGGTTTCGACCTCGGCTCGCCGCTGACCAATGTGATGGTCGCCTTCAACTGCGCCGATTTCACCGGCTGGCAGTGCGATGCGCGCATCACACCTCTGATGGAAGCCTTCGCCAAGGCCCCGGCAGAGGAGGATCGCAAGAAGATCGCGGGCGAGATCCAGGCCGTGATGTACGATCAGGCGCCGGCCATTCCATGGGGGCAGTTCGCCCAGCCGGCCGCCTATCGCGCCACCTTGCGCGGTCTGATACCGTCTGCCATCCCCGTGTTCTGGAACGTTGAGAAATAGCGCGATGTACGATGTCATTGTTGTGGGCGGCGGCTCTGCCGGCGCTGCCGTGGCGGCAAGGCTCTCGGAGGATCCCGCACGGCGCGTCCTGCTGCTCGAAGCGGGGCGCGACTGGCGTGCCGACGAGGCGCCCTGGGAAGTGCGGACGCCGAACCCGATCCCGATCATCCACAAGCGCGAATACCAGGAGAAATGGCAGTGGCCCGATCTCTTGTCGCGCCGCGTCGGCGGGCAGGTGCCGCGCTTCTACTGGCGCGGCAAGGGGCTCGGCGGCTCCTCGATGATGAACGGCCAGATCGCCATCCGCGGCGTTGCAGATGCGTTCGACGAATGGGCCGCCAATGGCTGCAGCGGCTGGTCAGCCAGGGAGGTGATGCCGCTGTTCTCCGTGATCGAGGATGATTTGGAGTTCGGCGATGCCGAGGGCCACGGCCGCGGCGGACCGCTGCCGGTCTATCGCGCGCCACCGGACAAGTGGGGCCCGATCGATCGCGGCTTGCGCGATGCTGCACTGGCGAGCGGCTATCCCTGGTGTGCCGACCTCAATGGCCACGACGGCGAGGGCGTCGCCTGCTATCCCATCAACAGCCGCGACAGTCGCCGCATCAGCACCAATGAAGCCTATCTCGAGCCCGCGCGCGGCCGCGCCAATCTCGAGATCCGCGGCCACGCGCTGGTGGATCGCGGATTGATCAGCGACGGAAGGGTGACCGGTCTCCGCGTCCATTTCGAGGGGCAGGGCACCCACGAGATCAGCGCGCGTCAGATCGTGCTTTGCGCCGGCGCCATTCACAGCCCGGCTATCCTGTTGCGCTCGGGCATTGGTCCTGCCGAGGAGCTGAAGGCGATGGGGATCGCGGTTGCGCGCGATTTGCCGGTGGGCAAGCACTTCTTCGACCACCCGCTGTTTCGGGCAACCATTCAGCTTCACGAAGGGCTCAGGCCGACCGATCCCGACACGCGCCACACCAATTGCTGCGTGACCTATTCCTCCGGCCTCGCCGACGGCGGCAAGCGCGACATGATCCTGATCGCCTTCAATCACCGCGGCATCGGCAATCCCGGCGCGATCGGCGCGGGCCTGTTCAACGCCTATTCGCGCGGCACCCTCAAGCTGGCCTCGACCGACCCGTCGATCGATCCCGTCGTCGAGGAGAACATGCTCGTCGATCCCCGCGACATGCTGCGCATGATGGATGCGGTGAAGCGCCTTGCCGTGATCACCGCACAGCCGGCGTTGTCGGGCATTGCCGATTGGATCCGGCTCGCCGACACCGATCTGACACTGCAGCAGGCAGGCAGCCTGCCGGACCATGAGCTCGACGCGGTGCTGCGCCGTGAGACCGGTGACATCCAGCACGCCGCCGGCAGCTGCCGCATGAGCGGTGTTGGCAATGCTGATGGCGTGGTCAACCCCGATGGCACGGTCAAGGGCATTTCCGGCCTGCGCGTTGCCGACGCCTCGATCATGCCGTCGGACTGCCGCGCCAACACGCATTTCACGACGGTGGTGATCGGGGAAGCGATCGCGCGGATGATGATGCGGTAGCGCCACAAAGATCATGTCATGCCCCGGCTTGACCGGGGGCATCCAGTACACGGCGGCCTGTCTTCTCAATCGCGACCGTCTCGGAGTACTGGATCGCCTGGTCAAGCCGGGCGATGACAGCGAGTGTGGGGCTTGCGGCTCCCACGCTCGCAATGACGGAGCAAGGGGCAAGGGCGTCGCTCTTCCATTTCACACTTCAAACAGCAGACGCGCCATCGCGTTCCCGCGGCGCGTTTCGCCCGAGTTTTGGTTCTCGCACGCCCTCGAAAGAGACAAGGGCGCAGGGAAGGCCGGGCGCCGGCGGCACCCGCAAGTCCGTGTACAGTAAGAATGCACACGGGGTGGACCACAGGTGTCGCCGGTCGCCCGGCCTTCCCTGCGCGAATGGTTTTAACGGTGTCCTTCGTGCTCTCCCCGGGGAGCGATGCACTATTGCCCCCGTCGCCTCGCGGATGATCGATGCGCGTGCCGGTCGGCCGCTACATCACCGCAAGCCTTGACGCACAGACCCCGGGCGTCAGGACCACACGACTTCTCCGTCCGCGCACGTCTTCGCTGGGACTCCGAGGGGTGGCGTGTGCTCGCCCCCGAAGCCATGCGAAGACGCTGTCAGCGTCGTGTCGTCAGCACAAAGGCCATTGCTCACGGCCGAAACCGCCCTGCAATGCCATTTGCGCCCGACGCCGTCGCGTCCATCGCTGCCCAGCCCGCGGTTCGTGACGATCGCGATCCGCCCCTTGTCTCGGGCCAGGGTGCTTTGCGTGTACGACAAATCCGAATTTCGGTAAAGTGGAATATTTTGCGAGGCGGAGCTTGACAGCGGCAGAGCCTGACGCGCGGCTGTTTTGCCCGACGGGTGGCCGGGCCGACGGGGGAGCTTTTGCTTTGAGAACGGGCACAAGAACGGCAGCTCTTGAAAAGGCGGAAGTCGCACCGGTCACAGTCGCCGGCCTGCGGCTCAAAGCGGACTTTGGAGCAAGCAAAGACACAACGGCTTTTGCTAAATTGCCGGTGTGACCGCCCTCGCTTTTCTGGCATGCTGTACTTGTTCCGATCTCCTTAGAAGGTGCTGCTCGTGACGAGTGACTGCGGAGAACGAACTGCACGATCTTTCGGCTTTGGGCCGTTTCTCCTTATTCCCGAACGCCAATTGCTACTCAACGGAGAGGTACCAGTCCGCATCGGGGGGCGCGCGCTGGACATCTTGACGGCACTGGTCGAGCGGCCAGGCGAAATCGTGAGCAAGCAGGAGCTGTTCGCGCGTGTCTGGCCGAACACAATTGTCGAAGAGGCAAATCTTAAGGTCAACATAAATGCCCTGCGACGGGCACTCGGCGATGGGCCCGAGCCGGCCAAGTATATCGCGACCGTAACCGGGCGTGGCTACCGATTTATCGCGCAGGTCCAGGCAGCCGAAGAAGGGATCTCAGCCGGAACGGCGACAGGGGGGCAAGGTCTCCCGATGGCAGTGGCGCGCATCTTTGGCAGAGCAGGTGTCATTGATGCAATCCTTCACGACCTAAACGTATCGAAGATTGTATCGGTTGTGGGGACCGGCGGGGTCGGCAAGACGACCGTCGCCGTAGCGGCAGCTCACGAAGCGTCTCGCCGGCACGCCTACGGCGCCACGTTCGTGGACCTTGCGAAAATCAGCGACCCGCAGTTCGTGCCTACGGCGATCGCCTACGCGCTCGGGCTCGGCGTAACGGGCGGGGATCCGCTGTCGAGCGTCCTGCGTGCTTTGAAGCTGCAGGAAAAGATCCTCCTGTTCGACAATTGCGAGCACCTGCTTCCTTCCGTCGCGACTGCAGTTGATCGGCTTGCTCGCCAGCTCGATGGCGTGCACATTCTCACAACCAGTCGCGAGCCCCTCGGGCTAGGCGGTGCGGAGCGGATACATCGCATCCGCGGACTGGAATGCGATCCCAGCGAACGTCCCGCGGCAGACGAGGCTTGCAAGTTTCCCGCGGTCGAGTTGTTTGCCACGCGCGCAACCGAGCGATCGGGATATCGGCTAACAGACGCGGACGCCGCCGCGGTGGCGGAAATCTGCCGTCGGCTTGATGGCAACGCACTCGCCATCGAGCTCGCCGCAACACAAACGGCCGCCTTCTCGCCGGCCCGCATCCTGCAGATGCTGGACGAGAGTTTCCGCCTCCTCAATCTTGGCCCCCTTGGCGCGCCTCAGAGACAGCAGTCGCTCCTCGCGACACTCGACTGGAGCTACAGCCTCCTTTCCGAGCGTGAGGCCGCATTGCTGTGTGAAGTCTCCGTGTTCGCCGGTGTTTTCAGTGTTGATGGGGCAGCGGCGGTGTCGAACGGAGGGCCCGCTGAGGCAACGAATACGCTCGCCAAGCTTGCCGCGAAGTCGCTGCTGGTGATGGATACTAATGCAGACTTGGTCACCTACCGCCTCTTGGAAACAACACGCGCCTATTGCGCGGAGCGCCTGCGGATCAGCGGTGAGGACCAGGCGGTCCGCTGTCGTCATGCGGAACATGTATGTGCGGTGCTGGAGCAGGCCGCAAGTGAGTGGTCGCAGCGTCCAGCCCACGAATGGGGCGCCGCCTACCGCCACGTTGTCGACGATCTGCGTGTTGCGCTGGCTTGGGCCCGTCGGGACGAGGCAAATCGGTCGCTGCGAATTCGACTGACCGTTGCAGGCCTGCTGCTCTGGAATCATTTTTCGCTGATCCAGGAATGCCACGTCCACGTTTCGCGCGCGGTCGAGGAGCTCGATGCCGCGGGACTCGCCGGCACGGCATTCGAGATGAAGTTCAAGCTGTGGCTCGGAGCCTCAACCATGATCACGCGTGGTCTGAAGACGGCGGCCATGGCTGCATTGCAGCGCGCATCGGAGATCGCAAATCAGATTGGTGACACCGATTATCGTCATCGTTGCCTGATGTTGATTGCGGCATTTGAACTCTTCACGGGTGAGTACGACTCCGGAATACGCACGATCAAGACATTCGCCTCGGCAGCCGCAGCGGATGATCCTTCGATTCTTCCCGAGGGCGAAGTTCACTTGGGAATAGCCGACCTCTTTCTCGGTCGTCTTCAAGACGCCCAGCACCGACTCGAGAGCCTCCAGCTGCGCGATCTACGATATTTCAACCGTTCGTATAGCGTTCGGTATTTGGCCGACATTGTCATTCTGTTGGAATGCGCGCTATCTCAGGTCCTGTGGTTGAGGGGCTTGCCAGACTCTGCCAGCCGGACCGCTGCTGCCGCCTTTGAGCGAGCCCGTCCGGGCCACCATCACCTTTCGCTGAATAACGCGCTTACATATTCGTGCCCGGTTTTCTATTGGTGCGGGCGTTACGAGGAATGTGATCAATACGTCGAATTGCTCGCCGAACACGTCGAGAGGCAGGGACTATTCACCAGACGGCCGATTGCCAGTTTTTATCGCGCTGCCTTGGCACACGAGAAAGGCGGCGCTTCGTCGGACACGGTCGATTCCCTCAAGGAGGCGATCGAGGAGTTCCGCAATGTCAATTACCTGGTGCGGATGCCCTATTACCTCAGTGTTCTGGCAGATGCTCTAGCCCGTGCCGGACGGTTCGGCGAAGCCGAAGCAACGATCCTGACCGCAGTGAAAACCGCCCGAGCGCGGAGCGAAGGTTGGTGCCTTCCAGAAGTCATTCGCGTCCATGCGTCCATTCTCGCCGCCCAGGATCAGACAAGAGAAGCTGAGGCAAGCCTCATGGAATCGATCGAGCTTGCCCGGGATATCGGTGCGTTGTCGTGGCGTTTGCGCGCAGCGAATGATCTCGCAAAGCTCTGGTGCGCCCGGTCGCGAAGGGATGATGCCCGCAAGATCCTGCTGCCGATCTACGACGAATTTACCGAGGGTTTCCAGACGAGGGATCTACTCGTCGCAAGCGACCTGCTCGCTAAGCTTGCAAGCTCCGGAGATGGCAGAGCGGCCTAAAAGGCTGAATTCGTTAGTCCGCTGCTTACGCCGTCTACGTGGGATTCCGGTGCATCTGCGACATTGGTCCATCCCGCTGATCGAACGACGTTCAATATGCCGCCTAAGCGGTCAGGGAGATGCGGAAGGCCTTCATCGACAATGCTTTGCGACATCGACGCTCGCGAGTGGGCTTCCGGTCCCCAAAGGCCGCCGCAAGGTGTCGCGGCGGCCTTCGCATGCTCGGTGAGGCGGCACTCGGCGGTCAGATCATCTGACCGCCCGAGACTTCGATCCGTTGCCCGGTAACCCAGCGATTGTCCTCGCTCAGCAGGCTCGCGACCATCGGACCGATATCATCCGGGACGCCGACGCGGCCGAGCGCAGTCATGGCGGCAAATTGCTTGTTCACGTCCGAATTGTCGCGCACCAGGCCACCGCCGAAGTCGGTTTCGATCGCTCCCGGCGCAACGCTGTTGACGCGGATGCCGCGCGGCCCGAGCTCCCTGGCCATGCAGACCGCCATCATGTCCGCGGCGGCTTTCGCCATGGTGTAGACGGCGAAGCCCGGATAGGTGACACGTGTCAGGCCACTGCCGATGGTGACGATCGAGCCACCGTTTGCCATCAGGGGCAGCAAGGCTTGTGTCAGGAAAAGTACGCCTTTGACATGCAGGTTCATCTGCTGATCGAACTGAGCCTCCGTGGTCTCGCCGAGCGTGGCGAAGAGGCCGTCGCCGGCATTGTGCACGAGGTCATCGAAGGTCTCGCGACCAAATGTCTCCTTCAGTGTCTGGCCCAGTGTTTGCGCGAAGGCGGGGAATCCGGCCACGTCGGCGCTGTCCAATTGGAAGGCCACGGCCCGGCGTCCCAGCGCCTTGATCTCGGCGACCGCGCTCTCCGCAAGGTCGGCACGGCTCCGGTATGTAATGATGACATCGCTGCCCTTGCGCGCGATGTTGACGGCCATGTTGCGGCCGAGCCCGCGGCTCGCGCCTGTGACGATTGCAATTTTAGCCATGTGATGTCTCCTTCGTTCGACACGGCGAAGGTGGCACACGCCGCCGCAGCCCAGTTGCCAGATACTTGAGCCTTCTTGCCTATTCCTCCAAATGCAGGGTCACTCGGACCCGGCCCGGCGCTGCGTTGAACGAGCAATTCACTATGCGCAAAGTTGAAGCAGTCGGGCCATGTCCGGTTGCCGGAGCCTGCGCTTGGTATAAATTCGAGGAATGACGACGACCTTGCTCGAAGCGGTTCGCCGCTATGCGAATTTGCGTTGCGACCAACACGGCGCTGCCAAGACGCCGATCCCGGGCCTTACGGCCGTACGGGCCATGACGCAGAGCCAGCTCCAGTACGCGATCAACCGGCCGCTCGTTGCGCTCGTCCTGCAGGGCCGTAAGCGCGTGACGATGGGATCGCACAGCTTCGATTTCGGCGCGGGAGAGTCGCTCCTGATCTCGGCGGACGTGCCGACTGTCAGCCAGATCACCCGCGCCAGCGCAAAGGTCCCATATTTTTCCCTGGTCGTTGAACTCGATGCGGCGGTGATCGCGAGCCTGATCGTGGAGATGAACCTGGCTCCTGGGCAGCAAGCCATTTCCGTCCGCGTGGATCCGACTGAAGCGGAGGTTGCCGATGCCGCGCTCCGATTGATGCGGCTGCTCGAGCGTCCGTCGTCTTTGCCGGTTCTGCGATCTCAGCTCGTTCGCGAAATCCATTATTGGCTGCTGGCGGGGCGACACGGCACGGCGATAAGGGCTCTCGGAGTGGCCGACAGCCATGCGCAACGCATCGCGCGCGCGGTCGCGATCATCCGCTCCGAATACGCAAAGCCGCTGCGCATCGAACGCTTGGCGGAAGCGGCTGCGATGAGCCCGTCCTCGTTTCACCAGCACTTCCGCGCGATTACATCACTCAGTCCCCTGCAGTTTCAGAAGCAGTTGCGGCTCATCGAGGCGCGTAGGATGATGCTGTCGGAGGGCTCGGAGGTGAGCAGCGCGGCCTTCGCAGTAGGTTACGAGAGCGTCTCGCAATTCACGCGAGAATATGGGCGCATGTTCGGCCGGCCGCCTGCCAAAGATATCAAGGTTGCGCTCAGTCAACTGGACACTGCGGCTTGAGGCCAAGCCGGGCCCTGGACCGCCGGGGACGTGCAAGGGCGGACATCGTAGCGGCGCGCTAAATAATTCCCGCCAGCCTTAATGCCACGCCCGCGGCGCAGCTTGCAGCCAGCACCGTCAGCATCCCCAGCTTGAACCGGAAGATCGCGGTCGCTGCCGCGATCGCCAGCACGAGGGCCGGCACATCGACGCTGCTCAGCACCGGCCTATCGAAATTCAGCGGGAAGGCGTGCACCGGCACGGTCTCGCGGAACAGCGTGTGCAGGGCAAACCAGATCGAGAGGTTGAGGATGACGCCGACGACGGCGGCGGTGATCGCGCCGAGCGCGCCCGCGAGGCCTCTGTTGCCGCGCAGGCGCTCGATATAGGGGGCGCCGACGAAGATCCAGAGGAAGCAGGGCGTGAAGGTGACCCAGGTCGCGAGCAGGCCGCCGAGCGTCGCCGCGAGCATCGGTGAGAGTCCGCTCGGATCGCGATAGGCGGCCATGAAGCCGACGAACTGGAGCACCATGATCAGCGGGCCCGGCGTGGTCTCGGCCATGCCGAGGCCGTCGAGCATCTCGTGCGGCTTCAGCCAGTGATAATGCTCGACCGCCTGCTGTGCGACATAGGCCAGCACGGCGTAAGCGCCGCCGAAGGTGACCAGCGCCATCTTCGAGAAGAACAGCGCGATCTGACTGAACACGCTGGCCTGTCCGAGCATCAAGAGCAGCACAGCGACCGGCACCAGCCAGAGCGCCAGCCACAGCGCACCGACGCGGATCGCGCGCCCTGCATCAGGCTTGACGTGATCGGGCATGCCGTCGCCGAGCATGCTGTCGATGACGGCACTGCCGCCGCCAGGGCCGTGACCGGGCGGGGCGAATTCCGGGCGCCCCTGCCTTGCGCCGATATATCCGATCATGCCGGCGGCGATGATGATGATCGGGAAGGGCACGGCAAAGAAGAAGATCGCAACGAAGGCGATGGCAGCGAGCGCGATCATGATGCGGTTCTTCAGCGCACGCTTGCCCACGCGCACCACGGCCTCGACGACGATGGCGAGCACGGCAGCCTTCAGCCCGAAGAACAGCGCCTCGACGAAGCTGACATTGCCGAAAGCCGCGTAGACGTAGCTGAGGCCCATGATGGCGATGATGCCGGGCAGGATGAACAGCCCGCCCGCCATCAGTCCGCCGGCGGTGCGGTGCATCAGCCAGCCGACATAGGTTGCGAGCTGCTGCGCCTCCGGCCCCGGCAGCAGCATGCAATAGTTCAACGCATGCAGGAAACGGCCTTCGGAGATCCACTTCTTCTCCTCGACCAGGATACGGTGCATCACCGCGATCTGGCCCGCGGGCCCGCCGAAGCTGAGGCAGGCAACACGCAGCCAGACGCGGAAGGCTTCGCCGAAGCTGACGCCGTGACCGGCGGCAGCTTCAGCTTGAACGGTACGGGTATCCATTACGCCTTCACCTTGTTGGTCGGCCAGTTGTGGGTCTCGGCCGTCGCGTCGCGGCACCAGCGGTAGAAGGCATCGTAGAGCAGCATGCCGGCCTCGAGCTGTTCGAGATCGTCGTCATACATCCGCGACAGCCCGAGCGAGGCCGCGAGCAGGCCCGGCGCCTCCGGCGCGAGATCCGGCCGCGCGGTGTCGGCACCGCGCACCAGTGTCGCGAGGCGGAGCAGCGCCGGTGAAGCGATCCCGAACTCCTCGATCATGACGTCGAAAGTGCAGAGCTCGCCGCGGTGGCTCCAGAACACGTTCTCGATGTCGAAGGGGGCGGCATTGAACCGCTCACCGACGCCGATCACCTCGGAGGGTGCGACGAACAGGAACGCCGCATTGGGATCGACGAAGCGGCGGATCAGCCAGGGGCAGGCGATGCGGTCGACCTTGGGCCGCGCCCGCGTCACCCAGACAGTGCGTCCCCTGGCATCGCGCGGCGGCAGCTTGCGGGCCTCGACCAGCGGCAGCCTGGCCGCCTTCCAGCCCTCGAAGCCGCCCTCCAGTGCCTCGGCCTCGACGCCGAGCTGGCGCAGCCAGGCCGCCGTGCCCTGGGCGAGCTTTTCGCCGCGAAGGCAGGAGACGATGGCCCGGCGGCCGGCGAAATCACCGCCCCAGTCCGTCACCTTGTCGTGGCTGAGCTTGATGGAGCCCGGGATTAGCCGCCGGTCGGCGGCAAAATCCTCCTCGGTCCTCACGTCGATGAGGGCAGGGCTGTTCGCCGTGCCGATCAGCCGTGCCAATTTGTCAGATGATATGGTCGTGAAAGCAGACATGATGCGTCCTCGCAAAAACCGAACGGGACGCGATGCTTGGGCGTGTCGCCTCGTGGGGAGATCGCTCAAATCCCCATGGCGCAGATTACAGCGAAACCAGGAAGCACTGTCAATCCGAGGGGACGATTGGACCTTAGAAAATCGACCTCCGGCGACTATACTCTCCGCCAACAGACCTGAATCTTCTGGAGAATTCCATGCATTCCCACTCCATCGAGCAATGGACCCATGACCACGCCTTCCTCGGTGAGAAGCACGAGGAGAACGAGCGGCGCACCTGGTTCGTGGTCGTCCTGACCCTGGTCATGATGGTGGGGGAGATCGTCGCGGGGTCGCTGTTCGGCTCGATGGCACTGCTCGCCGACGGCTGGCACATGGGCACGCATGCCGCCGCGCTCGGCACCGCCGCCTTCGCCTACCGCTTCGCGCGCCGGCATCTGGGGAATGCGCATTTCACTTTCGGCACCGGCAAGTTCGGCGATCTCGCCGCCTTCGCCAGCGCGATCATCCTCGGCCTGATCGCGGTCGAGATCGCCTATGAGAGCGTGCTGCGGCTGATCACGCCGGTGCCGATCGTCTATGGCGAGGCGATCGGGGTCGCAACGCTCGGGCTGTGCGTCAACCTCGCCAGCGCGTGGCTGCTGCGCGGCAACCATGATCATCACAATCACGGGCATGATCGCGGCCACAGCCACGCACATCATGATCACGATGACCACGACCATGATCACCACCACCATCATCACGACAACAACCTGCGCGCGGCCTATGTGCACGTGATGGCGGATGCCGCGACCTCGGTGCTGGCGATCGGTGCCCTTGTGGTCGCGATGTATTCGGGCTGGGTCTGGGCCGATCCGGCCGTCGGCCTGATCGGCAGCGCCGTGATCGCGGCCTGGGCGTTCGGCCTGATCAAGTCATCGGGCGCGGTGCTGCTCGACGTACGCGCCGACGAGACGCTGGAGCGGGTGATCCGGGCGCGGATCGAGGTCGATGACGACCGCGTCACCGACCTGCATCTCTGGCAGGTCGGGCCCGGCCATTGCGCCGTGCTCCTCTCGGTGGTCTCGGACCAGCCGCAGCAGCCGGCCGTCTACAAGCGGCGGCTTGCCGGGCTGAAGGGGCTGAGCCACGTCACGGTCGAGGTCGAGACCTGCCCGCATTGACGGGTACCCTCGTCCTCCCGCCCATGATGTAGCTGCTGCCATGACGCTGGCAGCAGCTATGTGTTAGGGCCCCGCGAAGACTCCGCAACGGGAGCTGATCGTGGGAGAGTGGGCGGGGGTCGCGATCGCATTGCTGTCGAGCAGCATCGGCGGGACGGCTGCGGCCATCACCCGTTATCTCGTCGGCGGTGCCGATCCCATCCTGCTCGCGATCCTGCGCTGGGGAATCGGCTTTCTCTGCCTTCTGCCATGTGCGATGATGCTAGGCGTGCGCTGGCCACTGCGCGCGGACTGGCCGGGCGTGGCGCTGCTCGGCGTCTGCTTCTTCGGCCTGTTCTTCATTCTCTATAACATCGCAATGTCCTACACGACCGCCGCGCGGGCCAGTCTTGCGCTCGCGACGCTGCCGCTTCACACCATGGTGGTCGGGGCGCTGCTCGGCATCGAGCAGATGACGGCGCGCAAGATCACCGGTGTCGGCATCGCCGTGCTCGGCGTGGCGGCAGCGCTGGCGACAGGCCTAGCGCAGAGTCCAGCAGGAGCCTGGCGCGGCGAGTTGATCATGACGGCGGCCGTGTTCTGCATGGCCTTCTATAACGTGTTGTCGCGCCCGCTGATGCAGCGCTCCAGCGCGCTCGGCTTTCTCACCGCTGGCATGGGGGCGGGCGCTGCAGTGCTGGTGCTGGCGGGGCTGGTGAAGGGAAGCTTTGCCGCGCTCGACCATTTCACGACTGCGCAATGGATTGCCGGCATTTATCTCGGCGTCGGCGGCGGTGCGCTCGCCTTCATCCTCTGGGTCATGGCGCTCGGCCGGGCAACGCCGACCCGCGTCGCCAACACCATGACGGTCAATCCGATCGCCGCCGCGCTGCTGGCAGCGCTCCTGATCGGCGAGCCGATCACGCCCAATCTGCTCATCGGACTGGTTGCGGTCTTTGCTGGGATCTGGATCGCGACCAGCGAGACGAAGCCGGCCTAGCTCCGCGGTACGGTCGCCGTCGGCGGGCTCGCGTCGGGCGTCTTCTTCGGCTTCAGCGTGCCGGCATAGAACGAGACGAGCCAGACCAGGAGAAGCGCGAGCAGATAAACGCCCCAGGCCTGCGGCGGCGTGGTCGCCCAGCGCAGGAGGCCTTTGAACGTGCGGGGCGGGCTGGCGTTTTCGCTCATGGCCCGCTTGTGCGCGAAAGCGGCCGGGCGGTCAATCCGGCCGCGGCCTGGTGCGGATCAGGAACAGCGCGGCCAGCGCCGACAGGCTGAGCGCGGAGGAGACGATCAGGACCTTGGCGCCCATGACGTCGATCAGCAGGCCGAAGGCGAGCGGTGCCACCGCCTGCGCCATCCGCGCCGGTGCGCCGATGATGCCGAGACGGTAGCCAAAATCCTTCGGTCCGAAGATCGCGAGCGGCAGCGTGCCGCGCGCGATGGTCAGGATGCCGTTGCCGGAGCCGTGGAACAGCGCGAACGCGCTTGCGGCAGCGCCGCCGAAGATCGCCACGACCACCGCGCCGATCGGATGGGTGAGGCAGGCGAGCCGCGTCGACCACAGCGGATGGAAGCGGCTGAGGAAGCCTGCTTCCAGCATGCGTGCGCCGACCTGCGCCGGGCCGATCAGCGCGCCGGCCGCGATCGCCTCGACCGGCGTTGCCCCGGTCGTCTCCAGGATGCGCGGGAAATGCGCGGCCATCGCGCCGGTCACGGTCCAGACCGCGGCGAAGATGAAGGCGAGCAGGACCATGGTGCGATCGAGCGGCAAATGCGGCTTCTCGGCGGTCGCAGCAGTCTGCTTCGCGCCCGTGATCGCCGGCAGCATGAAGAAATTGAGCGGCAGGCCGACCAGGAGATTGGCGGCGGCCCAGGCAAAGCAGGTCTCGCGCCAGCCGATATGGGCGAGGCCCCAGGCGGTGAGCGGCCAGCCGACGGTCGAGGCGAAGCCCGCCATCAGCGTGATGCCGGTGATGGGCCTGCGCGCCTCAGTGCCGTAGATTCGCCCAAGCGCGGCGAAGGCGGCGTCATAGAGGCCCATCGCCATGCCGATGCCGAGCACGAGCCAGGCGATCGCCATCACAGGCACCGATCGGGACAGGCCGAGCAGCACGAGGCCGGCGGCGATGGTGAGATTCGAGGCCGACAACACCTGCCGTCCGCCGAAGAGATCGATCTGCCGTCCGATGCGCGGGCCGAGCATGGCGGAGAGCACGAGCGAAGCTGAGAACGCGCCGAAGATCCAGTTGGAGGAGACGCCGAGGTCGCGCGCCATGGGATCGGCGATCAGTGCCGGCAGATAATAGCTGGACGCCCAGGCCAGCGTCTGCGTGGTGCCGAGTGCCAGGATGATCGGAAGCTGGCGCTGGCTCATGTCCTCGTGCTTCTGATCTTCTGTGTCATCGGGCGCATTTGCCGCTCGCGGGGCGAGCCCGTCAACCGCGTCTGCGGCATATTCGACCTGCCGCGGACGCGAGCCTGCCTGTGACCGCGCGCGGCCTTTCGTTCGTCACGAATGCACGCCATAATGGCGTATGCAATTGACCTCGCGCCTTGCGCTGATGAAGTGGATCACCGGCCAGGGCCTGACAGGCCTGCCTGAGAACGAGCTGCTCCGCGGCTTCTGCGAGCGCTGCTGCGCCGAAGGGCTGGATCTGTCGCGCGGGCTGGTCGTCATCGATACGCTGCATCCGATCTATGAGGGCCGCGGCTTTCGCTGGAGCGACCGTGCCAGCAACGAGAGCGATGCGTTCGAATATGGCTCGACCGCCGACGGCGACGCCGCCAAGAGCTGGCGCCGCTCGGTTTTCTTCCACATGCTCGAGAATGGCGACGACGAGATGGTGATCGATCTCGCCGACGCGCCGTCGCTGGATTTCTCGCAGATCGGCGAGCTCGCCGAGAAGGGCCACAAGCACTATCTCGCCTTCGTGCACCGCTTCGGCGAGAACGGCGCGCTCGGCCTGATGGACTGCCTGTATTCCTGCTGGACCACACGGCGCGACAGCGGCTTCTCCGGATCCGAGCTGGAAGCGCTGCGCGATCTCGTGCCGGTGCTGGGGCTTGCGATCAAATCGGCGCAGCAGGTCGACATCGCGCGCACGCTCGGCCGCGTCTATCTCGGCCGCGATGCCTCCGAGCAGGTCCTGCGCGGGCGCATCTCGCGCGGCGTCACCGAGCGCATCAATGCGGTGCTGTGGTATTCGGATTTGCGCGGCTCGACCGGGATCAGCGAGAGCATCGGTCCCGACGAGATCATCCCGTTCCTCAACGACTATGCGCAGGCCGTGATCGACCCGATCCACGAAGCCGGCGGCGACGTGCTGAAGCTGATCGGCGATGGCGTGCTCGCGATGTTCTGGGGCGAGGACATGGCGGCGGCGCGGCGCGCTGCGCTCCGCGCCGAGCATCTGTTCCGTAAGAACGTCGCGGCGCTGAACGCGCGCCGGGCGGCCGCCGGCCGTCCCACTACGTCGGCCTATATCGGCCTGCATGTCGGCGAGGTCTTCTACGGCAATATCGGCAGCGAGGACCGGCTCGACTTCACCGTGGTCGGCCCCACCGTCAACGAGGTCAGCCGCATCGCCTCGATGAGCCGCTCCGTCGATCGCGAACTCCTCACCTCGTCGGAATTCTACAAGGGTCTCGATGCCGCCGGGCGTCGCTATCTCGTCTCCACCGGCCGCTACGCGCTGCGCGGCATCGGTCGCGCGCAGGATCTCTACACGCTCGATCCCGATGTCGATGCGAGCGAGCCCGTGACGGGCAGCTACGAGCGGTATCTGGCGGGATAGCCCGACCACCTCCCAGCGTCGTCCTGGCGAAAGCCAGGACCCATAACCACGATCTCAGTTTTGCGAAGACTCGCGGTTTCCGGTTCGCCTCAAATTCGTCCCTGGGGTAATGGGTCCTGGCTTTCGCCAGGACGACGCCGGGGAAATGTTTCAGCACCGCACCGCCGCCTCGTCCCCTACCATGTCGGGCTGCCGATCCAGCGACACGGCCGGTGACAGCAGGATCACTAGCGCCTGCAGGCCGAACACGGCGGCGGCCAGATAGAGGCACGCTTCGGCGCTCCAGAGGCCGCCGACGATCGCGCCCAGCGCCGAGCCGAGCGGGCGGGCGCCGTAGCTCATGATGTTGATAGCGGAAACGCGGCCGAGCAGGCGCGGCGGGGTCACCGACTGGCGCAGCGTCGTGGTCGAGATCACCCACAGGATTGGCCCGACGCCGAGCAGGAAGAAGCTCAGGGACGCAAGCCAGGGCGATGGCACCAGCACCGTCAGCGCCATCACCAGGGCGGCGACGAAGCCGGTGACCGGGCCGAGGCCGACGACGGTGCCGAACGCGACGCGCCGCATCACGCGCGTGGCGAGTAGTGCACCGATCACCATGCCGACGCCGTACATCGTCAGCACGGTGCCGACGCCTACGGCGGTCAGGCCGAGATGGCGCACCGCATAGGGCACGAACACCGCGATCTGCAGAAACCAGCCGGTGTTGAAGATGAACTGGGTGATGAACACCGGCCGCAGCAGCGGATGGTGAAACACGAAGGCCGCGCCCTCGCGAATGTCCTGGAACGGGTGGCGCCGCGGTGCCGGCGCGCGGGATGGCTCGTAGATGCCGGAAAGCAGCACCACCGCGATCGCCGACAGCGCGGCGGCAAAGCCGAAGGCCGGGCTTGCGCCCCACCATCCCACCAATGCGCCGCCAAGCGCGGGCCCGCTAGCAAAGGCAACCGTGCGCGCGAGCTCGATGCGGGCGTTTGCGGCCGGCAACAGGTCCGGGCTCACCAGCGAGGGCACCAGCGCCGGCGCGGCGACGCTGTAGACGACGGTGCCGCACACGGCCGCAAAGCCGAGCAGCGCCAACAGCGGCAGGTTGAGGGCACCGAGCGCCAGCAGCAGGACGATGGCGGCGAGCGCTGCGGCCCGCAACGCCTCGGCGCCTGCCATCAGCCGGCGGCGGGAGATGCGGTCGGCGAGCACGCCGGCGGGAATAGCGAACAGGATGAAGGGCAGGGTGAGGGCGGTCTGCAGCAGGCCGGTGCGCCCTTCGGCGACCCCAAGCGTCAGCACCGCGACGATGGGTGCTGCGGCGAGCGCGATCTGCTCGGCCGATTGCGCCGCGAGGTTCGACCAGGCGAGGCGGTTGAAGGTGTCGGGGAGGCGCGGCGTTGACATGGCTCATATCCTGCGAAAGCGAATTTGCGCAGATGTTCGCGTTGTGAGGCCACCGAACCCACCCGCTTCCCGACAAGGGACGGGACTGCGCGATCCGCCTTCGGAACGAAAGCCGCCAGATGCAGTTGCAAATGAGTTGCAATAAGGGTGAAGTTGGATATTCTGCCAGCATGGATGCCCGATCACCCCACATGAGCCCCGACGCCGGCTGGCGCGCTGACGCGCCCACCACCAAGAGCCTCGCCGAGGTCAATTCCACAGTCGCAATCCCGGCCGCCGGCCATTGGTCGCGACGGCTGCTGGCCTTCGTCGGTCCCGGCTATCTCGTCTCGGTCGGCTACATGGACCCCGGCAATTGGGCGACCGATCTCGCCGGTGGGTCGAAGTTCGGCTACACGCTGCTTGCGGTCATCCTGCTCTCGAACCTGATGGCGATCCTGCTGCAGTCGTTGGCGGCGCGGCTCGGTATCGTCACCGACCGCGACCTCGCGCAGGCCTGCCGCGCGACCTATTCGCCGCCGGTGAACTTCCTGCTCTGGCTCGCCTGCGAGGCGGCGATCATCGCTTGCGATCTCGCCGAGGTGATCGGCACCGCGATCGCGCTGAAGCTGCTGTTCGGCATTCCCCTGATCGGCGGCGCATTGCTCGCCGCGCTCGATGCGTTCCTGCTTCTGATCCTGATGAACCGTGGCTTCCGCTTCCTGGAGGCCTTCGTCATCGCACTGCTCGTGGTGATCGCGGTCTGCTTCGCGGTGCAGATCGTGGCTGCGGCCCCGCCGGTGGCGGAAGTGTTGCACGGCTTCGTGCCGAAGAGCGAGATCTTCACCAACCCTGAGATGCTGTACATCGCGATCGGCATCATCGGCGCGACCGTGATGCCGCACAATCTCTATCTCCACTCCTCGATCGTGCAGACGCGCGCCTATGAGCGTAACGATGCCGGCCGGCGCGAGGCGATCAAGTGGGCGACGACGGACTCGACCATCGCGCTGATGCTGGCGCTGTTCATCAACGCCGCGATCCTCGTCGTGGCGGCAGCCACCTTCCACAAGAGCGGCCATTCCGACGTGGCCGGGATCGAGCAGGCGTTCGAGCTACTGTCGCCGCTACTCGGCCTCGGTATCGCCTCGACCTTGTTCGCAGTGGCGCTGCTCGCTTCCGGCCTCAACTCGACGGTAACAGCGACGCTCGCCGGCCAGATCGTGATGGAAGGTTTTCTCGACCTGCGCCTGCCGAGCTGGGCGCGCCGCCTGCTCACGCGCGGCATCGCCATCATTCCCGTGATCATCGTCACCGCGATCTATGGCGAGCGTGGCACCGCGGACCTCCTGGTCTTCAGTCAGGTCGTGCTGTCGATGCAGCTGCCCTTTGCCGTCATCCCGCTGGTTCGCTTCGTCTCCGACCGCCGAAAGATGGGCAAGTTCGCAATCCCGGTGTCGGTCGCCGCGGTCGCGTGGATCGTCGCAGGCGTCATCGTGATTTTGAACGTGAAGCTGCTGGCTGATACGCTGTTCGGGTGAGTGTCGCCGCGATGTTGCTGTCATCGCCCGGTTCAACCGGGCGATCCAGTATTCCAGAGCCCGCTGTGATAGAGTCGAGACGCCGCGGCGTACTGGATGCCCCGCCTTCGCGGAGCAGGACAGGGAGCTAATCCTGCGGCTCGGAGGCCATATCACCTTCTGCATCGATGCGCAGCCAGCCTGAGGGTGCGAGGCGCTGCTGCGGCAGGAAGCGGGCCTTGTAGTCCATCTTCTTGGAGCCCTCGATCCAGTAGCCGAGATAGACGTAAGGCAGGCCCTGCCGCCGCGCGCGGGCGATGTGATCGAGGATCATGAAGGTGCCCATCGAGCGGCTGACCTGGCTCGGCTCGAAGAACGAATAGACCATCGACAGGCCGTCGCTGAGCACGTCGGTGAGCGCGACTGCGATCAGCTCCTCGCCGCGGCCGGTGATGCCGCTATCGGGGCCGCGCTTGCGGTACTCGATGATGCGGGTCTCGACGTGGCTGTCCTCGACCATCATGGCGTAGTCGAGCACGGTCATGTCGGCCATGCCGCCATGGCGATGGCGGGCGTCGAGATAGGCGCGGAACACCGAGTATTGCTCGGACGTCGGCACCGCGCTGCGCTGCTCGCCAATAATGTCGGCGTTGCGCGCCATCACCTTGCGGAAGTTGCGGGACGGCCGGAACTCGTTGGCGACCACCCGGACTGAGACGCAGGCGCGGCATTGGTCGCAGGCGGGCCGATAGGCGATCGATTGGCTGCGGCGGAACCCGCCATGGGTGAGGAGATCGTTGAGATCACCGGCGCGCTCCCCCACGAGGTGAGTGAACACCTTGCGCTCATGCCGGCCCGGTAGATAGGGGCAGGGGGACGGCGCCGTAAGGTAAAACTGTGGGGTGTCGCGCGAGTGTTGGGTCAAGGGACGTCGTGGGCCTCCGAAATGTGGTTCAGCATCGCGCTCCAGAAGCCCACGGTCAATTGTCCTCCTCGGCAGATCAGATCAGTCAGCTTAGTAGGTCCGGGTTGATAGGTTGTTGCGGGCGCTCTCAATACGTCCTTGCGGCCTGGGACGCGGGCAGGCGAACCGAATTGTTGATGATGAGCGTTCCCAGCACGAAGTCGTGCAGCAGGCGACGGCGGCCGTTGAACAGCCCAACCAGCACCACGAAGGGCGTCAGGAACGAAATCGTCACCCAGAACAGCACCGCATGGGTGGCGCCGAGCACGAAATAGCCGGGCGCGCCGTACCAAGTGCGCAGCTCCAAGTCCATCAGACGCATGCCCACCGTCGCGGAAGAAGGGCCACCGATGCAGGCGCCGTAATAGACGATGGCCCAGACCACGGAGGCCGGCCAGGCGATCCCGAACAGGAGAAAGCCGAAGCCGAGCGTGACCACGCCGAACACGAAAATGAAGACATAGCCGAGGATCACCGGCACCGAGATGATGACGAGATCGATCAGGAAGGCGAATGCCCGCCGCGTCGCAACGCCGCGGAACAGTTCCGGATGCAGGTCGGGGTCATAGGCGTGTGGCTGCACCGCGCCGTCATTGCGCCAGGTGCCTGAACTGCCCGAGTCATACGACATGGTCCACCTCCAGAGGAAAACCCTCGAGGCAGGACATGGGAACAGGCTCTTCCCCTGCCAAGGGCGCAGCGGAATTAACAAGCCGAAATATTCCGGCGATTCGGGGGCGGGAAGCGGCGACGCAGCGCAGTAGCGTGGGCGAAGCGTGCCCACCATCCGGTCGTGATAGCGATCAATCGCGGGCACGGCGCAAAAGCACCTTTGCCCACCCTACGGCACCTTACCCCTGGCTGCGCAGCTTCTCCGCGGCCTTCGGCGCGAAATAGCTGAGCACGCCGTCCGCGCCGGCGCGCTTGAAGGCGAGCAGGCTTTCCATCATGGCGCGCTCGCCGTCGAGCCAGCCGTTATTGGCGGCGGCGGCGATCATCGCGTATTCGCCGGAGACCTGGTAGGCGAAGGTCGGCATGGCAAAGGTGTCCTTCACGCGGCGGACCACGTCGAGATACGGCATGCCCGGCTTCACCATCACCATGTCGGCACCCTCGGCGATGTCGAGCTCGACCTCGCGCAGGGCTTCGTCGGTGTTGGCGCTATCCATCTGATAGGTGCGCTTGTCGCCCGTGAGCGTCTTGGCCGAGCCGATGGCGTCGCGGAACGGGCCGTAGAAGGCGGAGGCGTATTTGGCGGCATAGGCCATGATCTGGACGTCGAGCAGGCCGGCGCGGTCCAGGCCTTCGCGGATCGCGGCGACGCGGCCGTCCATCATGTCGGAGGGCGCGATGATGTCGCATCCGGCCTCGGCCTGCACCAGCGCCTGACGCACCAGCACGGCGACCGTCTCGTCATTGAGGATCTTGCCGTCCGAGATCAGGCCATCATGGCCGTGGCTGGTGAAGGGATCGAGCGCGACATCGCAGAGAATACCGATCTCCGGAAATTCCTTCTTGATCGCACGCACCGCCTGGCAGACCAGATTGTTCGGGTTGGTGGCTTCCGAGCCTTCCTCGTCGCGCAAGGACGGGTCGGTGTAGGGAAACAGCGCGAGGCAGGGGATGGTGAGCTTCATGGCGCGCTCGGCTTCGCGCACGGCCTGGTCGACGCTGAGACGGTCGATGCCCGGCATCGAGGCGACCTGCTCGCGCTTGTTGGTGCCGTCGATCAGGAACAGCGGCCAGATCAGATCATCGGTGGTGAGCACGTTCTCGCGCACCATCCGCCGGGCCCATTCGGCCTTGCGATTGCGGCGCGGACGGACGGTCAGATCGAGGGCGTGGGGCACCGCCGTGCCTTCCCGGCGCGCGACCTCGCGCAGTTCGATCGGACGTCCGTATTTGATCGCCATCACTCTTCCTCCGGCTGGAATTACTCTTATACCAGCTCGCATGGTTCCCGTCACCGCGGCTTGACCTGCCGCAAGGCAGAATTGAGCTGATCGGGCAGTCGATTGATTTTGCGGGGCGAAACAGCCAGAAGAGGCCATGTCCGAAATTTCCACCCGCGATGCGGCCCGCGACGGCGCCAGGGACAATGCCAGAGACAGCGCCAGGGACGGCGCGATGTCGGTGGCGGCGATCTCGTCGGAGCGCTCCGAGTCCGACGACAACGTCTGGACGCGGCGGCTCGTGCTGTTCCTGCGGGTGATGGCGCTGCTGTCGATCCTGAAGGGTCTCTATCACTGGGCGCAGGTGACGGGCTTCGTCGGTGGCGAAGATGAGGCGTTCGAAAACCAGTCGATGGCCTGGCAGGCCGCGACAGTCTACTTCGCCGTGATCGAGCTCGTTGCGGCCGTGGGCCTGTGGCTCGCAACGCCCTGGGGCGCGGTCGTGTGGCTGACCACCGTGGTGTCGATGGCGGTGATCGAGCTGATGTTCCCCGGCATCTATGGCGGCAGCCTGATCGTGGTCGGTGTCGAAGCCTTCATGCTCGCCGCCTATCTCGCGCTCGCCTGGATGGCTGCGCGAGAGCGGCCGCCGTAGCAGCATTTTTCGACGCGCGATGTTCTCGTGCCCCGGACGCAATGCAGCGCGCCGCGCTTGCGGCGTGATGCGTTGCAGAGCCGGGGCCCATCTCTCCACCATCTCGTTTGTGGCTTCTGGGTCCTGATCTTCGCTTCGCTCGTCCGGCACACGAGAGCGGAGTTGTGAGCGCTTGGTTGACCGTTGGTTGCCTAAAATTTGCGGTAAGTTTTCGTTGACCAGCCGGTTCCGCCACAGCCGTTACGCGCTCGTTTCGAAACGGGGCGGGGCTGTTCTGGAATGCGACACGGGGGCGGACGGAGGGTGAACAGGACCTTGCGAAGGTCAACAGAGGGTTGCGAAAAGCCCTTGTGAGACAGGCTTAATCCGCAATTCACTGTCTTAAATTCATGATCTCTTTATTCTCTTATTTAAGCCGATCTTCAAACGAGCCCCTTAAGTTGCACCTATCAGACGGGACACAAGTTTCGTCGAATAAGTGTCGATAAAAACGACAACAGGGGAAGTGTCATGATGAAAGCCGTCGCAACTGCGGCAGATACCGCAGAGCGCGTCTCCGGCCAGCAGGGTTCGGTGCAGTCGCTCTATCTGGAAGCTTTGACTCTGGTGGAGCGGCTGCATCGCCGGCTCCTCGACGTGATCAAGGACGAATTCGATCGCCGCGGCCGTGCGGACATCAACTCGGTCCAGGCGCTCTTGCTCTACAACATCGGCGACAAGGAGCTGACCGCGGGCGAGCTGCGCACGCGCGGTTACTATCTCGGCTCCAACGTCTCCTACAATCTGAAGAAGCTCGTCGAGCTCGGCTTCCTCGATCATCAGCGCTCGCGTGTTGATCGCCGCTCGGTGCGCATCCGCCTGACCCCGCAGGGCCAGGAAGTCCGTCGCATCGTCGATGCGCTCTACCAGAAGCACGTGAAGACGGTGGAGCAGGTCGGCGGCATCTCCGGCGAGGAGTTCGCGACCCTCAACAAGTCGCTGCACCGCCTCGAGCGGTTCTGGACCGACCAGATCCTGTATCGGCTCTGAGTTCTTTCGAAGGGATCAAGCCAAGCCGGCCCGAAACAAGACCGGCAGGCGACCCTGACGTGCCCGACTTCCCCAAGCGCACTGGCCCGGATCCGTCCGGACCGGTGCGTTTTATTTTGTGCAACTGCGAAAAAATCCTCTCCTGGCAAGGAACCAGTTCCGGCCTGGGCGCTTATCTCCTTCGGATCGGAGGAATGTCGATGCTGGTCGAGCGCGGACTTCGGGCAATGAACGTGGAACTCGTGAGTGAGGCCTACGCCATTGCCGCGAACTACCTTCGCCGCTCAGGCGCGATCCCCGATACGCTCGTCACCGACGAGCGCCTGCTCGGAATCATCATCAAGCTGCTCCAGCAGGGCGAATTCAACAAGATCAGGCTTGCCAACATGGCGATTGCCCGGTTCGAGACGCAGTCCGAGGCCCGCGCGGTTGCCTGATCGAGAGTCCCAGATTTCACGAGAACCAGAGGGTGCCATGGAAGCCGCCATCGACCGCATTATGCAGACCTATGACCTGCTCGCCAACCGCACTGCGGCGGCCAGCGAGGAGGCACGGGCCAAGGTCACGACCTATCTCAATACGTTGATGGAGGCCGGCGAGAAGGACACCCACAGGTTGACTGTCTGCGGCCTGACCTATCTGCGCCAGCTCGACGGCAGCGTGGACCCGGTGAAGGCGGGGTATACGGGGCTCTAGCCTGGGCCGGCGGGAGCCGGCGACCCCGGGGTGCAACGAGGGCCTGAAACGACCTTGGTTCAGGTGTTCGCAGCGGAGCGGTTCCATAAAACCGCTCCAGGGCGGAAACCTCCAATCCCCACCATATCTTGCATAAATCTCAAGCCCGACCCGCAAACCCTTGGCCTGTTGCGGGCGATGTGGTAGATCGCGCTCGCCGCTTCCGATCGCCACACCAGACCGTCCGTAGCCCGCCAAAAGGCTGCGGCGGTGGAGATATTCGCAAGATGACCTCAGCCAAGACCGCCTCCGCGCCCGATACGTTTTTCACCGCCTCGCTCGAGCAGGCCGATCCGGAAATCGCCGCCGCCATCAAGGGCGAGCTGGGCCGGCAGCGCCATGAGGTCGAGCTGATCGCCTCCGAGAACATCGTCAGCCGGGCCGTGCTGGAAGCGCAGGGTTCGGTCATGACCAACAAGTATGCGGAAGGCTATCCGGGCGCGCGCTACTATGGCGGTTGTGAGTGGGTCGACGTCGCCGAGAACCTCGCGATCGATCGCGCCAAGAAGCTGTTCGGCGCCAAATTCGCCAATGTGCAGCCGAACTCCGGCAGCCAGATGAACCAGGCGGTGTTCCTGGCGCTCCTCCAGCCCGGCGACACCTTCATGGGCCTCGACCTCGCAGCCGGCGGTCATCTCACCCATGGCTCGCCCGTCAACATGAGCGGCAAGTGGTTCAAGGCCGTGCACTACACCGTGCGCCGCGAGGACCAGATCATCGACATGGACGCGGTCGCCAAGCAGGCCGAAGAGGTCAAGCCGAAGCTGATCGTCGCGGGCGGTTCGGCCTATTCGCGGGCCTGGGACTTCAAGCGCTTCCGCGAGATCGCCGACAGCGTCGGCGCCTACCTCTTGGTCGACATGGCGCATTTCGCCGGCCTCGTCGCCGGCGGCGTGCATGCCTCGCCCGTGCCCTATGCCCACGTCACCACGACGACGACGCACAAATCGCTGCGCGGTCCGCGCGGCGGCCTGATCCTCACCAACGACGAGGTGCTCGCCAAGAAGCTCAACTCGGCGATCTTCCCGGGCCTGCAGGGCGGCCCGCTGATGCATGTGATCGCGGCGAAGGCGGTGGCCTTCGGCGAGGCGCTGCGTCCGGACTTCAAGGTCTATGCCAAGAACGTCGTCGAGAACGCCAAGGCGCTGGCCGAGGCGATGAAGGGCCACGGCTTCGACATTGTCTCCGGCGGCACCGATAACCATCTGATGCTGGTCGACCTCAGGCCGAAGGGCCTGAAGGGCAACGTCTCGGAGAAGGCGCTGGTCCGCGCCGCCATCACCTGCAACAAGAACGGGATTCCGTTCGACCCCGAAAAGCCTTTCGTCACCTCGGGCCTGCGTCTCGGCACCCCGGCTGCGACAACGCGCGGCTTCGGTGTCGCGGAATTCCAGCAGGTCGCCGGCATGATCGCCGAAGTCCTCAACGCGATCGCGCAGTCCGACGACGGCAAGGCGCCGCTGGTCGAAGCCGCGATCAAGGAAAGGGTCAAGGCGCTCACCGACCGGTTCCCGATCTATCAGTAAGGCCGAAGCAAACTGGTCAAGGCAAGCGGATGCGGTGCCCGAACTGCAATAGTCTCGATACGCAGGTGAAGGACTCGCGTCCGACCGAGGACTCGTCCGTCATACGCAGGCGGCGCGTGTGCGTCGCCTGCAATTTCCGCTTCACCACCTTCGAGCGCGTGCAGCTGCGCGAGCTCACGGTGATCAAGCGCAACGGCCGCCGCGTGCCGTTCGACCGCGACAAGCTGATGCGCTCGGTGCAGATTTCCTTGCGCAAGCGGCAGGTCGAGCCGGAGCGGGTGGAGAAGATGGTCTCCACCATCGTGCGCGAGCTCGAGACCGGGGGCGAGGCCGAGATCTCGTCCGAGGTGATCGGCGAGACTGTGATGGAGCATCTGCGCACGCTCGACGACGTCGCCTATGTGCGCTTCGCCTCGGTCTATCGCAATTTCCGCGAGGCCAAGGATTTCGCCGATGTGCTCGGCGAGCTCTCCGGCGAGGAGGAAGCGCGGCTCGCCGCGATCCGCAAATGATCTTCCGCATCCTGGAAGATCAATTCGCGCAGAAGGCCCGCGAGGCCAAGGACGCCGATCTCCGTTTCATGCAGCTGGCGCTGGCGCTCGGCCGGCGCGGGCAGGGGCGTACCTGGCCGAATCCGGCCGTCGGCGCGGTCATCGTCAAGGACGGGGTCATCGTCGGCCGCGGCTGGACCCAGCCGGGCGGGCGGCCGCATGGCGAGCCCGAGGCCTTGCGGCGGGCCGGCGAGGCGGCGCGGGGCGCGACACTCTATGTCACGCTGGAGCCGTGCTCGCATTTCGGCAAGTCGCCGCCTTGCACCGATGCCGTGATCGCGGCCGGCATCAAGCGCGTGGTTGCCGCGATCGAAGATCCCAATCCTGAAGTCGCAGGCCAGGGCCATGCGCGGCTGCGCGCCGCCGGCATCACGGTGGATGTGGGCCTGTGCGCGGCAGAGGCCGCGTTCGACCATGCCGGCCATTTCCGCCGCATCAGGGATCGCCGCCCGCATGTGATCCTCAAGCTTGCCGTCTCGCCCGACGGCAAGATCGGCGCGGCCGGCGGCAAGCCGGTCGCCATCACGGGCGAAGCCGTGCGCGATCGTGTGCATCTCCTGCGCGCGCAGAGCGACGCCATCCTGGTCGGCATCGGCACCGTGCTGGCGGACGATCCACTTCTCACCTGCCGCCTGCCGGGCATGGCGGCGCGCTCGCCGGTGCGGGTGGTGCTCGACCAGAGCCTGCGCATTCCCGGGGCGAGCAAGCTCGTCCGCACCGCGCGCGAGACACCTCTCTGGGTGGTGAGCTCCGACCTCGCGGAAGCTGCGGCCGCAACGCGGCTCGGGGCGGCCGGTGCGCAAATGTTGCGCGTGCCTCCGGGCGGAGCAGCAGGGCTCGATCTTCCGGCGGTGCTGCATGCGCTGGCCGAGAAAGGCATCACGCGGCTGATGGTCGAGGGCGGCAGCCGTGTTGCCGCATCCTTCGTCGCGGCCGATCTCGTCGACGAGATCTGGCTGTTCCGCGGGGCGGAAGAGGTAGGCGCTGATGGCGTCGATGCGCTCGATGCATTGCCCCTGTCGAAAATCACGCAGTCGCAGGCCTACAAGGTTCATGCTAGCGAGACATTCGGCAACGATACTCTCACCGTCTACGAGCGCGCGTAATGTTCACCGGCATTGTCACGGATATCGGCGAGATCGTCGGCTTCACACCGACGGCGCAGGGGCAGCTGCACCGACTGCGCATCGCCTGCAGCTACGACCAGACCACCATCGCCGACGGCGCCTCGATCGCCAGCAACGGCGTGTGCCTGACCGTGGTTGCCTCCGGCGTCGCCGGCGGCAAAACCTGGTACGACGTCGATGCGGCGGCAGAGACGCTGGCGCTGACGACAGCCAAGCACTGGAAGCTGGGCACCAAGCTCAATCTCGAGCGGGCGCTGAAGATCGGCGACGAGCTCGGCGGCCATATCGTCGCCGGCCATGCCGACGGCGTCGCGACGCTTGTCAGCCGCGAGGACCTGCCCGATATGGCGCGGTTCGAGTTGTCGACGACGCGCGAACTGGCGCGCTTCATCGCCACCAAGGGCTCAATCACGCTCGATGGCGTCTCGCTGACGGTCAATACCGTGAAGGACACGACCTTTTCGGTTTTGATCATCCCGCACACGCTGTCGGTCACGACGATCGGCGGCTGGAAGGCAGAGGACGAGGTCAATATCGAGGTCGACCTGATGGCCCGCTATGCGGCGCGGCTGACGGAAATGAAGTGACGGTGATTAAAGATCGTCATGCGCGGGCTTGACCCGCGTATCCATCCTCTTAAGAGGGGCTTGCCCGATGGATTGCCGGGTCAAGCCCGGCAATGACAGAATAGGTTGACCATGGCAGACGCGCGGCGCGCACCCCTGAAGGACCAGACCGACATTTCCGGCGCCCGCGCGCTGATCGTCGAAGCACGGTTCTATGACGACCTCCAGGACGCGCTTCTGGACGGCGCGGTGGCCGAGTTGAAGGCCGCCGGCCTGACCCATGACGTCATCACGGTTCCCGGCGCGCTGGAGATTCCGGCGGCGGTCGCCATCGCGATCGATGCGGCCGCGGCGAACGGCAGGCCCTATGACGCCGTCATCGCGCTCGGCTGCGTCATCCGCGGCGACACCATCCATTTCGAGATCGTCTCGCAGGAATCCTCGCGCGCGCTGATGGACCTTGCGGTCGCGCGCAAGCTGCCGCTCGGCAACGGCATCCTCACCGTCAACAATGAGGATCAGGCCTGGGCGCGGGCGCGCGCCAGCGAGCTCAACAAGGGCGGCGATGCCGCGCGCGCCGCGCTTGCGATGCTGCGCATCAAACGCCGTCTGGCGCAGGCCTGAACCATGGCCGACAACACCAAGAAGCCGGCAGGCCCTGCCGAGAAGAAGGCGAACCGGCGCGGTGCGGCACGGCTCGCCGCCGTGCAGGCGCTCTACCAGATGGACATCGCGGGTGCCGGCATCAACGACATCTTCGCGGAGTTCGAGAGCCATTGGCTCGGCAACGAGGTCGAGGGCGACACCTATCTGCCGGCGGAAGCGGCATTCTTTCGCGACGTCGTCTCGGGCGTCGTGCGTGACCAGAAGAAGCTCGATCCCTTGATCGACGAGGCGCTGTCGAAGGGCTGGCCGTTGAAGCGGATCGAGGCGATCCTGCGCGCGGTGCTGCGGGCAGGGGCCTACGAGCTTCAGCATCGCAAGGACGTGCCCGGCCGCGTCGTGGTCTCCGAATATGTCGACGTCGCCAACGCCTTCGTCGACCGCGAGGAGACCGGCATGGTCAACGCCGTGCTCGACCAGATCGGCCGCCAGTTTCGCGGCGACGAGTTCGGACGGGGGTAGTCACACATTCCGCTGTCATCACCCGCGAAGGCGGGTGATCCAGTACGCCGTGGCAGCGGTAATCGATATCAGGCGTGTCGGCGTACTGGATCGCCCGGTCAAGCCGGGCGATGACGCGGAGTGTAGGGCTGACATCGATGACCACACCGCAAGACCCCTCCGCCGAAGACTCCCTCATCGCCCGCTATTTCAAGCCGCTGGCGACCGATCCCGGCGCGTTCGGGTTGGTCGACGATGCGGCCATCCTGCGGTCCTCCGGCGAGGATATCGTCATCACCACCGATGCCGTCGTCGAGGGCGTGCATTATCTTGCGAGCGATCCCCCTGACACGATCGCGCGCAAGGCGCTGCGGGTGAACCTGTCCGATCTCGCCGCCAAGGGCGCGGTGCCGGCCGGCTTCGTGCTGACGCTGGCGCTGCGCAGCCAGGACGACGGCTGGCTCCGGCCGTTTGCGGATGCGCTGGGCGAAGACTCGAAAACCTTCGGATGCGCGCTGCTGGGCGGCGACACGGTGTCGACCCCGGGACCGCAGATGATCTCCATCACCGCCTTTGGCCGCGTGCCGCGGGGGCGGATGGTCGGCCGCACCGGCGCACGGCCGGGCGACCGCATCCTGGTGACGGGCACGATCGGGGATGCCGCGCTCGGCCTCGACGTGCTCACCGGCGGTGGAGCGGCCGCGGCGCTTGCGTCCGATCCCGCTGCACGGGATTTTCTGATCTCACGCTACCACGTGCCGCAGCCGCGCAGCGTTCTGGCGCAGGCTGTGGGCGATCATGCGACCGCCGGGATGGACGTCTCCGACGGGCTCGCGGGCGATCTCACCAAGCTTTGCGCAGCCTCCGGCGTCTCGGCCACGGTCGCGGTGGCGAGCGTGCCGCTGTCGGCTGCGGCGGCAGGCCTGATCGCCCGCAAGGTCGTCGGCGTCGAGACGCTGCTCGCCGGCGGCGACGACTACGAGGTGCTCTGCACCGTTGCGCCGGCGCAAAGCGATGCACTGATCGCCGCCGGGCGGGCGGCGGGCCTTGCTGTGACGGCCATCGGCACGATCATCGAAGGTGGGGCGCCGCCGCGCTTCCTGGACGGGCAGGGCCAGGAACTGATCTTGAAGCGGCTCTCCTATAGCCACTTCTAGGAATTGCTCCAAACCGGCAGCCTGGTTCTCGGGACTAGCCTAAATACCTGCCGGGATCGGCTGTTTCGGCCTCATCCGGCGTTGCACCCTCAATTTGATTTTGGCAAGCTTGCGACCGACTAGGGCCGCTCCCTTCGGGCTAGGGGGCGGCCTTGTTCAAAATCAAGGCGCCGCACCGCACGACGGACCACAAAAGGCGCCGGGGGTACATCAAGGATCTGAGGCAATAATCAAATGACAGCATTATGGTTGATAGTGCTCTGCGGAGTGCTTTCCGTCGTCTACGCGATCTGGGCGACGTCTTCGGTGTTGGGCGCGGACGCGGGGTCGCCGCGCATGCAGGAGATCGCAGGGGCGGTGCGCGAAGGCGCACAGGCCTATCTGCGGCGCCAGTACACTACGATCGGTCTCGTCGGCATCGTCATCTTCGTGCTGCTTGCCTATTTCCTCGGACTTTATGTCGCGATCGGTTTCGCCATCGGCGCCATCCTGTCGGGGGCGGCCGGCTTCATCGGCATGAACGTCTCGGTCCGTGCCAACGTGCGCACCGCCCAGGCCGCGACGACCTCGCTCGCCGGTGGCCTCGAACTCGCCTTCAAGGCGGGCGCCATCACCGGTCTTCTGGTGGCGGGACTCGCGCTGCTCGGTGTGACGCTCTATTTCGCCTTCCTCGTCCACTCGCTGAAGCTCGCGCCCGACAGCCGTGTCGTGATTGACGCCCTGGTGGCGCTCGGCTTCGGCGCCTCGCTGATCTCGATCTTCGCCCGTCTCGGCGGCGGCATCTTCACCAAGGGTGCGGACGTCGGCGGCGACCTCGTCGGCAAGGTCGAGGCCGGCATCCCCGAGGACGATCCGCGCAATCCCGCGACCATCGCCGACAACGTCGGTGACAACGTCGGCGACTGCGCCGGCATGGCCGCCGACCTGTTCGAGACCTATGCGGTGACCGCGGTCGCCACCATGGTGCTCGCGGCGATCTTCTTCGCCAAGACGCCGATCCTCGCCAGCATGATGACGTTGCCGCTCGCCATCGGCGGCATCTGCATCATCACCTCGATCATCGGCACCTTCTTCGTCAAGCTCGGGCCGAGCCAGTCGATCATGGGCGCGCTCTACAAGGGCCTGATCGCCACCGGCGTACTGTCGCTGGTCGGCATCGCGCTGGTGATCCACTACCTGATCGGCTTCGGCAAGCTGGACGGCGTCAACTACACCGGCCTGGCGCTGTTCGAGTGCGGCGTGGTTGGTCTCGTCGTCACCGCGCTGATCATCTGGATCACCGAATACTACACCGGCACCGACTACCGCCCGGTGAAGTCGATCGCCCAGTCCTCGGTCACCGGCCATGGCACCAACGTGATCCAGGGCCTCGCCATCTCGATGGAAGCGACCGCGCTGCCTGCGATCGTCATCATCGCCGGCATCCTGGTCACCTACAGCCTTGCCGGACTGTTCGGCATCGCGATCGCGACCGCCACCATGCTGGCGCTGGCCGGCATGATCGTCGCGCTCGACGCCTTCGGCCCCGTCACCGACAATGCTGGCGGCATTGCCGAGATGGCGGGGCTGCCGAAGGAGGTGCGCAAGTCGACCGACGCGCTCGACGCGGTCGGAAACACCACCAAGGCGGTCACCAAAGGCTATGCGATCGGCTCAGCGGGTTTAGGTGCTCTCGTGCTGTTCGCGGCCTACAACGAGGACCTCAAGTTCTTCGTGGCCCGCTCCGCGCAGCATCCCTACTTCGCCGGCGTCAATCCAGACTTCTCGCTCAACAACCCCTATGTGGTGGTGGGCCTGTTGTTCGGCGGTCTGCTGCCGTATCTGTTCGGCGCGATGGGCATGACCGCAGTCGGCCGTGCGGCCGGCGCGATCGTCGAGGAGGTTCGGCGCCAGTTCCGCGAGAAGCCGGGCATCATGCAGGGCACCGACAAGCCCGATTACGGCAAGGCGGTCGACCTGCTGACGAGGGCGGCGATCAAGGAGATGATCATCCCCTCGCTGCTTCCGGTGCTGTCGCCGATCGTGGTCTATTTCGTGATCTACGCGATCGCGGGCGGTGGCGCGGTCGGCAAGTCGGCGGCGTTCTCGGCCGTCGGCGCGATGCTGCTCGGCGTGATCGTGACGGGCCTGTTCGTCGCGATCTCCATGACCTCGGGCGGCGGCGCCTGGGACAATGCCAAGAAGTATATCGAGGACGGCCATTTCGGCGGCAAGGGCAGTGATGCCCACAAGGCGGCGGTGACCGGCGACACCGTCGGCGATCCCTACAAGGACACGGCCGGCCCCGCCGTGAACCCGATGATCAAGATCACCAACATCGTGGCCCTGCTGCTGCTGGCGATCCTGGCGCACTGAGCGGGTGAAAGGTCTGAAGATTAAAACCCCGCGGCGTGAGCCGCGGGGTTTTTGTTCGAGGCTTGGCTCCATCCACTTTCCCCGGACGCTGCGCAGCACGAAGTGATGCGCTGCAGATCCGGGGTCCACGTTCGGGCGGCTGGGTCCCGGCTCAGCGGAGCAGCGTTACAAGCTGCACCGCGTCCGGGACAACGAGACCTACTGCACGTCCATCTGCAGCCCTTCCTTCTGGATGATGCCGGCGAACTTCTTCGTCTCGGCGTCCACGAAGGCGGCGAATTGCTGCGGCGTGCCGTAATCGGCGCGGGCACCCATGGCGGCGATCTGCTTCTTGACGTCCTCGCGCTCCAGCATCGCCTTCACCTGAAGATTGAGCGCGTTCAGCACCTCGGGCGAGACCCCCTTCGGCAGGAACACGGAGAACCAGGACGACACGTCGAAGTTCGCCAGCTCCGGTGCGCTCTCGCGCATGGTCGGCAGGTCTTTCGCGAGATCGCTCCGCTCGGGCGTGGTGACGCAAAGCCCGGTGAGTGTGCCGCTCTGGACCTGCGGCAGGCTCGGATAGAGATTGTCGAACAGGATCTGGATGTCGCCGGCAAGCGCAGCCTGGAGCGCGGGGCCGGCGCCGCGGAACGGGATGTGGGTCATCTTCAGCCCGGTGAGCTGGAGAAACCAGGCGCCGGTGAGGTGAGGGCTCTGGCCGACGCCGGAGGAGGCATAGCTGAGCTTGTCCGGATTGGACTTCAGGTAGGCGATCAATTCGGGAATCGACTTGATGCCGGTCTTCGGATGCGCCGACACGATGTTCGGAATCCGGATCATGTTGGAGACCGGCTGCAGCTGGTCCGGCTTGTAGGAGAGGTTCTTGAAGATGCTGTAGGCGATCGCGTTCGGCCCGGGATTGCCGACCAGGATGGTCTGGCCGTCAGGCTTGGCGCGGACGGCCTCGGCCGTTCCGATCGTGCCGCCGCCGCCCGAGCGGTTTTCCACGACGGCCGACTGACCCCAGGCGGTCTGTAGATGCGCGGCCAAGAGGCGGCCCATGACGTCGGTCGAGCCGCCGGCTGCGGCCGGTACGATAAGACGAACGGTCTCGGTCGGCTTCCAGTCGGCGAGGCTCGAACGTGGCAGGATCGCTGCGGCCGAGAGGCCGGCAATTCCAGTGAGCATGCGACGGCGAGACAACGAAATGTTCTGAAGTTTCTTGGGCACGAATCCACTCCCTGCTTCTTGCTTGCAGGGACCGTAAGGGAACGCAGCACGCGACGGCAAGTCGCGCATGGCGGCAAGTGCTGCGCGGGCAGCGGCAGGACGCCGCAGGCTCGCGCCATTTACCTTCCGGTGGAATTACAACGACTCTAGAGCTGATCTTGACATGTTTTGTTCGGGCGAAGCGGCATCCGCTTCGCGCGAAAGCGCTAGCGACTCAGTTGAAGCTCAGCAGCTTGAACAGCGGCGCGAGGTAGCTCATCTCCTGGCCCGACGTCGCCGTGGTGCGGCTGATGAAGTCGAAGATCTTGCCGTCCTGCAGGCCGTAATTCGCCAGCCGGCGCACGCGCCGGTTCTTGTCGAAATAGATCGCGATGACGCGCTGATCGACCACCTTCTGGTTCATGAAGGCGACCGGGCGCTCCGAGCGCTGCGAGATGTAGTAGAATACCTCGCCGTCAAGAGTTGCGACGGTGGAGGGCGTGCCCATCACGATCAGCACCTGATCCTGGCTCGCGCCGATCGGAATCTGCTCCAGCGCGCCGGGCGGCAGGATGTAGCCCTTCTGGAATTGCTCGCCGGTGCAGCCCGCGAGCGCAGCGCCCACCAGGGTCGCGGCCGCGAGCATGCGCAAGCCGCGCCAGCGTGCATGAAGGCCGCGCCGCTTCTCAGCGCGCAGGCTGGTCTGGTTCGTTATGGTCATTGCGGAACTGATTCCGTCCCCTTGCGTCGCGCGAGGCGCTGAAGTACCGGGCGGAGGCTCTGAATGCAACTCGCGCGCGCCCGCTTGCGGAAACCACAATGCTTTGGCCGTTCAATCACTTCAGGAAACCCCGGCTAGCCCCGGGCACCATCGAGGCCATCTATGGCATGATCGTGACGCAGGCGCGAGAACCCATATTTTACCGGGACTTGGGGGTGCCGGATACGGTTAACGGGCGTTTCGACCTGTTGCTGCTGCACCTCTGGCTGCTGCTACGCCGCCTGCGCACGGTTCAGGGCGCCCCCGAGCTGTCCCAGGCGCTGTTCGACCGCTTCTGCGAGGACATGGACGACAATCTGCGCGAGATGGGGGTGGGCGACCAGACCGTGCCGAAGCGGATGCGGGCCTTTGGCGAAGCCTTCTATGGCCGCGCCCAGGCGTACGACCAGGCCATCGACGGGGGCGGCGAGGCCCTGGCGGCAGCGATCTGCAAGAATATCTTGAACGGGACCGGCATGGATCAGGCGCAGAGGCTTGCGGCCTACGCCCGAGCCACGGAAGCCGATCTCGGCCGGGCCGACGAGGCCGCGCTAATTCGCGCGTCCTTCAAGTTTCCCCCGGCACTTGCACAGGATGTCACGCCATGAGCCGACCGACGACCGGATCAGAGCCCGATCCCTGGCGGGCGCCAATCATCGTGGCGCAGGTCCCCGAGACCGGCCTGCATCGCGAGCTCGAGGCCTCAGCGGCCGAGCGGCAGGCCATGGCCGAGCTCGCGGGGCTGCGCGAGATCCTGTCCGTCCATGCCAGCTTCGATGTCGTGCCAAAGAGCGGCGGTCGGGTCCAGGTCACGGGATTGGTTCGCGGACGTGTCGGCCAGACCTGCGTCGTCACGCTCGATCCGATCGAGAGCGAGATCGAGGAGGAGGTGGACCTGATGTTCGCCCCCGAAGCCGAGGCGCGCCGGCTCGCCGACCTGATCGAGGAAGGGCAGGACGACGAAGAGCCGCCGGAGGTCGCCGATCCTCCGGAGGCGATCGTCAATGGCATCGTCGACCTCGGCCGCCTCGCCACCGATGCGCTGTTCCTGGCGATTGATCCCTATCCTCGCAAGGAGGGGGCCGTGTTCGAGGCGGAGGTCGCCGCCCCTGATCCGGAGGACCATCCGTTCGCAGCGCTGAAGGCGCTTCAAGAACGGAAAAAGGGCAAATAGCCGGGCATATCCGGCCGGGTCGCTTGGGGCGGGACATGAGCCGTCTGCCGTGATGGTTTGAAGGACGGCTATAGCCGCTTGATTGAAATGTGTTTTCCGCCAATTAATCGGTCCGTTCCCGGATCGCTCGGAATGCAAAAGGCTGGGGGCAAGAGGTTGTTTCGGGGGTACAAAACGCTATTGTCGCGCCCCGGCCCGGGTGCGGCGTGGCGCTTGGCCGCTCGCCATATCCGTGGCGAGCCCATTGTGCGGCCCCGCTGATCAAGACCGCATCAGACCAGGTTTCCAGGACTTTCATGCCAAGCAAGGTTCGCATCGCGCTGGACGCCATGGGGGGCGACGTCGGTCCCGCCGTGGTCATCCCCGGCGCGGCCATCTCGCTTGGCCGGCATCGCGACAGCGAGTTCCTGCTGGTCGGCGACCGCGCCAGGATCGAGCCCGAGCTCGACAAGCACCCGAAGCTGAAAGCGGTTTCCCGGATCATCCATACCGACGTCGCCGTCAGCATGGAGGACAAGCCGAGCCAGGCTCTGCGGCGCGGCCGCAAAACCTCCTCGATGTGGCTTGCGATCGATGCGGTGAAGAAAGGCGAGGCGGATGTCGCGATCTCGGCCGGCAATACCGGCGCCCTGATGGCGATGGCCCGCTTCCATTTGCGCACGCTGCCGGGCATCGACCGCCCGGCCATCTCCGCGATCTGGCCGACCCGGCGCGGCGAATCCGTGGTGCTCGACCTCGGCGCCACGCTCGGGGGCGATGCCCACCACCTGGTCTCGATGGCAGTCATGGGCGCGGCCAAGGCGAGCGTGCTGTTCAACAAGACGCGGCCCACGGTCGGGCTCCTCAATATCGGGGCCGAGGAGATCAAGGGCCATGAGGAGATCCGCGAGGCCAGCGAGATCCTGCGTGCGCGGAACCTGCCGGAGCTCGACTATATCGGCTTCGTCGAGGGCGACGGAATCGGCAAGGGGCTGGCCGACGTCATCGTCACCGAGGGCTTCAGCGGCAACATCGCGCTGAAGGCTGCCGAAGGAACCGCACGGCAGATGGCGGAATTACTTCGGAACGAGATGCAGCGGAGCTGGCTGTCCAAGCTCGGCTATCTCTTCGCCCGCAGCGCCTTCCAGGCCCTGCGCGACAAGATGGACCCCAACAAGTCCAACGGCGGCGTGCTGCTGGGACTGAATGGGGTTGTGGTCAAGAGCCACGGCGGAACCAACGCCGAAGGCTTTGCCTATGCGATCGATGTTGGCTATGAGATGGCTCACTACGATCTCCTGAACAAGATCAATCAGATGCTCAACCGCGAGGGTGGTGCACTCAGTTCGGTGCAAGCCGCGCAGGAGGCTGTTTCGTGACGAAAATTCGTTCGGTCGTACTCGGCTGCGGCTCTTATCTGCCGGAGCAGGTGGTGACCAACGCCCAATTGGCGGCGCGGATCGACACCTCCGACGAGTGGATCGTGCAGCGTACCGGCATCCGCGAGCGGCATGTCGCGGCCGAAGGCGAGTTCACCTCGCACCTCGCGATCAAGGCGGCGCAGGCCGCGCTGACCGACGCCGGCGTGGATGCGCAATCGATCGAGCTGATCGTGCTGGCGACCTCGACGCCGGACAACACGTTCCCTGCAACGGCGGTCGCCGTGCAGCACGGGCTCGGCATCAACCATGGCGCGGCCTTCGACCTCCAGGCCGTGTGCTCGGGCTTCGTGTTCGCGCTCGCCACCGCCGACAATTTCCTGCGCACCGGCGCCTACAAGCGCGCGCTGGTGATCGGCGCGGAGACCTTCTCGCGCATCCTCGACTGGAACGACCGCGGCACGTGCGTGCTGTTCGGCGACGGCGCCGGCGCGGTGGTGCTCGAGGCGCAGGAGCAGCTGGGCAATGCGGCGACCGACCGCGGCATCGTCACCACTCACTTGCGCTCCGACGGCCGCCACAAGGCCAAGCTGTTCGTCGACGGCGGGCCGTCTTCGACCCAGACCGTCGGTCATCTGCGCATGGAAGGCCGCGAGGTCTTCAAGCATGCGGTCGGCATGATCACCGACGTGATCGTCGATGCCTTCCAGGCGACGGGGCTGAATGCCGACAGCATCGACTGGTTCGTGCCGCATCAAGCCAACAAGCGAATCATCGACGCCTCCGCCCACAAGCTCCACATCGCGCCCGAGAAGGTGGTGCTGACGGTGGACCGTCACGGCAACACGTCGGCCGCGTCCATTCCGTTGGCGCTCTCGGTCGCGCGCAAGGACGGGCGCATCAAGAAAGGCGACCTGGTGCTGCTGGAAGCCATGGGCGGCGGCTTCACCTGGGGCTCCGCGCTCGTGCGCTGGTAGCAACAGTCCATAAAATTTTGCCGGAATCGACACCGATTATCGATACGTCTGTATTGATGAGCGGTGTTGACCGCCGTATCGTAACCTCCTAATTTCAGACAACAATTGTTCGCCGTGATGTGGGGCAGGGCGATGACCGATCAAAGCAAAACCGTAACGCGTGTTGATCTCTGTGAAGCCGTCTACCAGAAGGTGGGCTTGTCGCGCACGGAATCGTCCGCCTTCGTGGAACTCGTGCTGAAGGAGATCACCGACTGCCTGGAGAAGGGCGAGACGGTGAAATTGTCCTCGTTCGGTTCCTTCATGGTGCGCAAGAAGGGCCAGCGCATCGGCCGCAACCCGAAGACCGGCACCGAGGTGCCGATCTCCCCGCGCCGCGTCATGGTATTCAAGCCGTCGGCGATCCTGAAGCAGCGCATCAATTCCCAGCACCGCACCAATGGCGATGCCAGCAAGGCTCAACCCGAGGCGTAACCGCCTTTCGGAAAGGACTGGCATTTGGACAAGGCGCCGGATGCGTTCCGAACCATCAGCGAAGTAGCGCAGGAGCTCGACATTCCGCAGCACGTGCTGCGGTTCTGGGAGACCCGCTTCGCCCAGATCAAGCCGATGAAGCGTAGCGGCGGCCGCCGCTACTATCGCCCCGACGACGTCGACCTGCTCAAGGGTATCCGCCGCCTCCTGTACGGCGAGGGCTACACCATCCGCGGCGTGCAGCGGATCCTGAAAGAGCACGGCGTCAAATCGGTGCAGGGCCTCGCCGACAGCGCGGCCGCGGTCTCCTTCGGCGCCATCGAGGACGCCATCGGCGCGAGCCTGATGGAGCCCGAGGACGAGGCGCCCATCAAGGGCGTCACCGACACCGACGATGACGACTATCAGGGTGACGAGGAGGAAGGCATCGACTTCCGCTTCGCCGAGATCGACGACGAGGAGATCCTCACCACCTTCCGCAAGGGCGGCGCCCCCGCCGCACCCGCCGGCCCCAGCGCACTTGACCGGGAGCGGCTGGGACGGGCACTCGCCGACCTCGTGGCCTGCCGGGAGATGCTGGAGCAGGCGCTGAAGGAAGGGTAGGGGCGGCTTTCCGCCGGCTGGGCGGACAGTTCCGGCCCGCTTTGGGCGGATACACCAAAATGCTGCGGCCTCGCCTTGCGCATCGCGGCGATCCTAGCTAATGGAACGGCGTTCGGAGCGTGGCGCAGCCCGGTTAGCGCACTAGTCTGGGAGACTAGGGGTCGGAGGTTCAAATCCTCTCGCTCCGACCAACACTTAGCCGGATTTCAGGGCATCCGGATTTTCCCAAAGGTAACGGCCGGGGTAACCACTCGTCATGAGAATTCATGTGGGGTAGTCGCGCGTAAATATTGCCGAATGCACGTGAACTGTCAGATACCGGTCAGGATCAACGTGCAGGTGTAGTATGGCTCGGAAAAGCTCGTCCAGTTCTGTCAGTCAGCCCAAAATTCTGAGTGTGGCCGAGCAGCGCTCCGCAATGCTTCGCCTTGAATCGCGAATCAGAGAACTCCAAGAGCTGCAGGTCGAGTCGTTGGAAAGAGGCGACGAGCAGGCTGTCACTGTTCTGGAGCAGAGGATCCGCTCGACACTGGCTAGCCTTTACGGCGAAAACAGCGAGCAGTACGCGCGACTAGGGGCAGCAACAAACCTGGATCTTACTTCGTACGCAATTAATTTCGGCGAAGGCGATACGACTACCATTTTTGAAATTCGCGAGGGGATCCAAAGAGGTCGTCAGCGCGCGATCGCGATCCTTCAAGGCGAAGTCGACGCCCTCAGAGAACACCTGGAATTTTCTTCCCATGACGTTTCCGAACCAGTGCCTACGCCTTCGGCTCAGACGATCGTCATTAGCGACGATGTCTTCATCGTCCATGGCCGAGACGAAGCAGCAAAGGAGACGGTAGCTCGGGTGATTCAGAGGGCGGGCTTGAAACCTGTCATCCTTCACGAGCAGCCAAATAACGGTAAAACGATCATCGAGAAGTTTGAAAAACACGGTACTGCGGCCGGGTTCGCCGTGGTCATAGCGACGCCAGACGATGTCGGGGGTCTTGCTGTATTACCGCCGGCGGAGCCGCAGCTCAGTCCAAGAGCACGACAGAACGTTATCGGGGAGATGTTTTGGTTCGCCGGCAAACTAGGACGCGACAGGGTCTGCGCGTTGGTAAAAGGCGACATTGAGATGCCCTCGGACTTTGCAGGTGTCGTGTACACCCCTATGGACCCGCACGGTGGGTGGAAGGGGAGGCTACTCCAAGAACTTAATGCGGCTGGTTACACCGATCTGGATTGGCAAGCCGCATTGTCCTGAAGCGCGACTCCCCTTCAAACTTCTTAGGCCCTGTCCGCCGCCTACAATATCTTCCAGGGTTTGGAAGATTGACGCGGGCTATTTCTTCTATATATTGGAAGATAGCCCGCGGGGATCGGGTAAGAGGAAACCAGCCACATCAGAAAGCATGAAGGCTCAATCATGGACACCACCCTCAAGCAGACGGAGCAAGTCGTAATGCTCGCAATCTTGCGTAAGCAGCCCGACGCGTATGGCGTCTCCATCTACGAGGAACTCGAAAAGCGTCTGAACAAAGCAGTTCCGATGGCGACGATCTACGCAACTCTCGAAACCCTCGAAAAGAAAGGGTTCGTCCAAAGCAAACAAGGTCAGGCAACTGCAGAACGCGGCGGCCGAGCGAAGATGTTCTTCGAAATCACCGGTAAGGGGCAAATGGCCCTCAATGCTTCACTCTCCGCGCTGGACCGGCTGCGCGCAGGGACCAAACTGGCAGGAGCCATGGCGTGACTGACAAGGACGGGGACGACGACAAAACTATCCATCTCCCAGATTTTCGCGGCAAATTCGACAATCTGGGATTGGTGACAGCCTACGAAATGAAAATCACTAAGGTGGCCCTCGACACGCTCTTTATTCAAAGAGAAATAGAGTCGGCTCGGGAGGAGTACGTAAAGCTCGGCGCCACTATACAAGCAGCCGAAGAAAAGCTGGAAAAAGCTTCAGAGCAAATTGCGGCTGAGCGTTCGTCGTCTCCGCCGAGGTTGGCAAGATTCGCGGTCGCACTCCTCGCACCTGAAAGCTCTGCTCAAGCACAGCTCGGTGACTACGAGGAGATGTTTGCGAAGAATGTAGCCCGTATCGGTGTCAGGAAAGCCAGACAAATTTATTGGCTACAGGTCTCGGCGTCACTTCGTCCTTTGGCTTGGGCTTGGATCAAGAGAATGGGTTTTGTGACACTCGTCGTCGACTACGTCCGTTCGAAATTTGGACTCTAGACTCGCAATTCGCTGCGCAGGATCTCGTGCGCCTGCGTCGCCATCCATAGCGTAATGGCGACCGACAGCACCAAGTTGTCATGAGCGCCGACGCGTGCCGCATATGTTGTGCGGCCGGCCTCAGAAATCTTTCGTTTGAAGTCCTTCAATTCTTCCTTGAGGGCCGCGGCATCGTTGGCGGCGGCAGCGATGCGCAGTTCACCGCTGTGTGAGTGCGCTTCGAGGTTCGAGATCAGTAAGCCCTTGGGCACGTGCCATGTCTTGGCGCCGTGCTGGGTCGCCTCAAGACCGGCGGTGATGGTGATCCTGTTCGGGTACAGGCCGGCGGCGTCGAACATGTCACCAACGGGTCGACCGACTCCGTTTTCGTCGATCACCAGCTTGGGCTTGAGCCCGTCGAGCGGCGGGCGGGCGAGCAGGTCAGTCACGCGCTGGATCTGCTGCGGGTAAGACATGCCCAGCGGTAGGCGCTCCAGGTGTCGCACGTCGAAGCGCGTGGTTCGCTTCTGACGGCGGGTTCGCGTCTTTTCGATTATCTCCCATCCCTCCATCGGCGTCACCCGATGGTTCATGACGCTGATTGCGGTCGGGTCGGTGCTCTGCCCGAGGTCGACGCCGACGAACCATGATCAACCGGGCGCGCATGGATGCTGCCAATCGGAGACTTGCGGGCTAAATCCATAGTGGTCGACCCTCATTGGTGAACATGGCGTCGATGATCGCGGTCGAGAACGCGGCGTCCTTGGTGTCGAGGAATTCCCATAGGTACTCCTCGCGGCCGAGATCGAAAGAGGAGCCGACCCGCAAACGAAATATGCGCAGTGCTTGAAGCAGATTGTCTCCCTGTCATCTTTGCTTGCTATCTACAATTGTGAGGCGCTTCATATAAATTAGCCCGGGCACGATCCTAGACTTCGGAGCAAGTCATTCCGTTGGAGTATTCATGACCCCGCGCTTCCCCTTTAGCATTCTTGCTTGCGTCGCCTTGACTCTGGGGAGCCTCATGGGTCCTGCCTCTGCCTGGTGGGACGCTGGCCACATGCAGATTGCCTACGTGGCTTATAAAAAGCTCGATGCGCCAATCAAAGACAAGGTCGACGTCCTGCTACGGCTGAATCCAGACTATCAAAAATGGACAGCCGGCATCGCAGACTCCAAGACCGCCAAGCTCCACGCCTTCATCCATGCGGCGACGTGGGCGGACGACATCAAGACCAAGGAATATAACTATACGCGTGACAAGGTCGATAGTCCGACAGCCGGCCAAAACATCGGTTATTCAGACAAGAACCAGCACGCTTTTTGGCACTACAAGGATTTGAATTGGACACCGGACGGAACGCCGCTCCCGCCTCCGGATGCCGTCGATCTCGTCACCCAACTTAACCTGATGATTGCAGCCCTTCCGGCAAGTTCAGGCGCGTCGGATGACGTCCGCTCGTATGATCTTGTCTGGATCCTGCATCTCGTTGGCGATGCGCATCAGCCGCTCCATGGCAGCGGCCGGTACACGCGACAGATTCCGGACGGCGACGCTGGGGGCAATGCCGAACAGGTAATTCGGGCAACCGGAGAGCTCGTTGCGCTCCATGCCTATTGGGACAGTGTCTTCGGAGGTTACGTGTCGCCGGCCGGAGCCGTGTTTGACGCAGACGCAAGAGATGGACTTGCAAGCCTAGCCGTGAACGAGGTTGCGGCTAAGGTCGCGGATCCGCAAAAATGGATCGATGAGAGCGCTGAACTGGCCAAGCAATACGCGTATGCGGCACCGGTTAGCCTTGGAAGGAACCCGGTTCTCCTGACGCGCGACTATGAGACCAACGCCCGAAATATCGCTCATAGCCAAGCTGCTTTGGCGGCAGCAAGGCTAGCTAACCTGATCAACAACGCATTGAGGTAGGCGGCCGAGATTACCGAGCACTAGCGCCCAGCATGCAAGGCTGCATGTGGGACACCCATCAGCACAAACATTCCGGCAAATTGATGAAAACTTGTGACTGCTCACCCAGAAATCAGCAGGAAAGAAGGCAATCCGTATCCTCGCCCATCGCTACAGGTAGGTCTTGGTGCGCAAGAGCGGTGCGCGAGCGGCAGGAACGACTGCGCAACGGTTTCGTTGTGCTCGTCGTCCGGACAAGAATGGATGACGATCATGGACCGTGAACATGTGAAGGGCGCTGCCGACAAGGCAAAAGGCGCAATCAAAGAGGGTGCGGGTAAGCTTACCGGAGACAAGGACCTGGAAGCCGAAGGCAAGATGGATAAGGCCAAGGGATCCGCACACAACGCTGCGGGAGACGTGAAGGACGCCGCGCGGGACGCCGCTGACGCTCTCAAGCAATAAATACGACAAGGAAGGTTGAAAACTAGCCGCCGCAAGGGCGGCTTTTTCTTTCGGGCGCTCTAAGCTCGGGGTCTTTGCCTCGCGAAGTCCGCAAAACCTGACGCCGGCCGTTGCACACACCTTTGCCAGCGATGACAGGCCCGTGGAACTCGCGGGCGCGACGGTCGTTGCTAGGCCGCGGCAGCAGTAGTGAGGAGAGCACGTGAACCGACGCCAGCTTGTTCGAGGGTCGGCGGTGCTGCCGGCGTTGCTGCTCGCTTCGCGCAGCAGTTTCGCCGCTGCCTCGAATGACGGGTTCGGTCCGTCTACCGTGAGAGACCTGGCCCGTATGTTGGCGGGGAAGCCGTTCGAGGCGCCCGACGAGAAGCTGCCGGGCGGGTTTAAGGACCTCGACTACGATCAGTACCGTTCGATCCGCTTTTTGCCGGAGCGTGCGCTCTGGCGTGGCAAGAACCTTCCTTTCGAGGCACAGTTCTTCCATCGCGGCTTCTTCTACAAGAATAGGGTGAACATCTTCGAGGTGGCGGACGGAAAGGCCACCGAGATCAAGTACGGCAAGGCGGACTTTTCATTCGGCGAGAAGGTGCCGGCTTTTGAGGACGCCGATCTCGGATTCGCTGGTTTCCGCATCCATGCGGCCATGAACCGTCCCGACTATTACGACGAGGTCTGCGCCTTCCTGGGCGCAAGCTACTTTCGCGCCGTGGCCAAGGGGCAGACGTACGGACTCTCGGCGCGGGGACTTTCGATCGATACCGGCGAGGCCAAGGGGGAGGAATTTCCGTTGTTCAAGGCCTTCTGGCTTGAACGGCCTGCGCCGGGTGCGACTTCGATGGTGATCCATGCCTTGCTCGACGGCAAAAGCTGCGCAGCGAGTTACCGCTTCACCGTGCGCCCGGGGGACACGACGGTCTTCGATGTCGAAATGTCGGTCTACCCGCGGGTCGAAATGACGCGTGCAGGTCTCGCGCCCATGACCAGCATGTTCTTCTACGGTCCGAACGACCGCAACGACATCGACGATTTCCGTCCGGCAGTCCACGATTCCGATGGCCTTGCGATCTTCAATGGGAAGGGTGAAAGCCTCTGGCGGCCACTCAGCAACCCCCGCGATCTCCAGGTCAGCACCTTTCAGGATCTCAATCCGCGCGGCTTCGGCTTGATGCAGCGGGAGCGAAACTTCTTCGCCTACCAGGACATCGAGTCCAGCTTCGAAAAACGCCCAAGTCTCTGGATGGAGCCGATCGGGGATTGGGGCGAGGGCGGCGTCACGCTATTCGAGATCCCGACCAAGGAAGAGGTCCACGACAACATCGCTGCGTTCTGGCGGCCGAAGAACCCGCTGCAGGCCAAGGGCGAACACAACTACACCTATCGGCTGCACTGGGGACCGGATAGCCCGAAACCGCATTCACTGGCCCGCTTCACGCGAAGCGGAATAGGGGCGAGGGGCGAGGACGCCCGCCTCTTCGTCCTCGATCTGGTCGGTGAGAGCCTGAAGGGCATCGATCCTGCCGGCGTCAAAGGCGTCGTGACGGCGGAGAAGTCCGAAGTGAAGAACATCGTCACGCAGCCCAATCCCTACACCGGCGGCTGGCGGCTGAGCTTCCAGTGCCAGGTGAAGGGGGAGCCGATCGAGCTGCGGGCGCTTCTGACCGCGGGTGACAAGCCCTTGTCGGAAGTCTGGGTCTACCGATGGGCCCCCTGACTACGGCGTCCCGGCCGGTCGCCGGCGATATCGCGACGCAGCGCCTCTTGCCTCGCGAGACGCCGCTTCCGATGGCTCCCGGCGACCTCGCAAAGAGTCGGGTCCCGGACCGCGTTCCTACAGCGGTGGCCCCCGCGATGGCTTGGCGACGTGGCCTCATTCTGCTCGCGACGGCGGCTCTCACGGGGGCCGGCGGCTATGAGATGTATCGCGTCTTGGAAGTCGGCGGCGTCACCGTCCTCGAAGCCATGGTGCTGGTGCTGTTTCTCGTTCTGCTCGCCTGGGTGGCTTTCTCGTTCGCCTCTGCACTCGCCGGGTTCTTCGTATTGCTGACACATCCGGTCGCGGTAGATGCGGAGCTGCCTGCGATCGCGAGCCGCACCGCCATGCTGCTTCCAACCTACAACGAGGACCCACACCGATTGACGGCCCGGCTACGGGCGATCATCGAGTCCTTGGAAGCGACGAACCATGGAGAGCTGTTCGACTGGTTTGTTCTGAGCGACAGCACCGATCCAGACATCTGGGTCGCCGAGGAGAAAGCGCTTCTCGCATTGCGACAGGCTGTCGGGACGCCACGGCTGTACTATCGTCACCGCGCCGACAACACGGCGCGCAAAGCCGGCAACATTTCCGAGTGGATCACGCGGTTCGGCGCCGTCTACGACTTCATGATCGTGCTCGACGCCGACAGCCTCATGAGCGGACACACCATCGTCCAATTGGTCCATTCGATCGAGACCAATTCCACCGCCGGCCTCGTCCAGACGCTACCCATGGTGGTCAACGCGCGAAGCTTGTTCAGCCGAGTACAACAATTCGCGGGCCGGCTGTACGGGCCGATGATCGCCGCCGGCGTGGCCTGGTGGCACGGCTCCGAAGGCAACTACTGGGGTCACAATGCGATCATCCGGGTGAGGGCATTCGCCGAAGCGGCGGCGCTGCCGGAGCTTCGGGGACGCAAACCGTTCGGCGGACACATCCTCAGCCATGATTTCGTCGAGGCCGCGCTGATGCGACGGGCCGGGTGGGGCATCTACATGCTTCCGATGCTCGGCGGAAGCTATGAGGAGGTGCCACCATCGCTGCTCGATTTCGCGGCGCGCGACCGACGCTGGTGCCAAGGCAATCTTCAACATCTCGCGGTGGTACCCGCTCGGGGTCTTCATTGGGTGTCCCGTCTGCATTTCATGGTGGGCATTGGGGCTTATCTGACCGCGCCGCTGTGGCTGCTGTTCCTGCTGCTGGGAATGCTGATCTCGCTGCAGGCCCGCTTCGTGCGTCCGGAGTATTTTCCCAAGGGTTTCTCGCTCTTTCCCTCCTGGCCGGCCCAGGATCCAGTGCTCGCCATTTGGGTGTTCGTCGCCACGATGGGACTGCTGCTGTTGCCGAAGCTGCTCAGTCTGGTCCTCGTTTGGATGCTAGGCTCGGTGAGACGCCAATTTGGCGGCGCGTTGCGGACCTCGGCGGGAGTTCTCGCAGAGATCGTAATCTCCGCATTGATGGCGCCCGTGATGATGATCTTCCAGTCGATCGCAGTCGCCGAGATTCTGGCCGGCCGCGATGCAGGATGGCAGACGCAAAGACGCGATGACGGCACGGTGGAGCGCCGCGAGCTGTATCGGAAATACGGCGTCCCGACCTTGTGCGGCGTTGCGATGGCGGCAAGCGCCTACGCCGTCTCGCTGCCGCTTCTGCTCTGGATGTCGCCGGTCATCGTTGGGTTGCTGTTCGCCGTGCCAATCGGTGCGCTGACGGCCAAGCCCGCTTCCGGCGAACTATTTTCCACCCCTGAAGACCGAGAGCCGCCTCCGGTGCTCGAACGGGCGAACGAATTGAGCGCAGCGGCGGAGGTCGGCATCAAACCCGCTCTGGTGGCGCTACGCGAAGACTCGGAGCTGCTGGCCTTTCACATCGCTCAGTTGCCGCCCCCTCGCGTCGCCCGGCCCGATACGGTTGACGTCAACCTGGCGGTCGGCCGTGCCAAGGCTGATGTGAGCGAGACGTTCGAGGAGGCCGCCGCGCATCTGTCCTCGCGGGAAGTCTTCTCGATCCTGAACGACCGCTCGTCGCTTTCGACGGTGTTGCAGAAGCGATGAAATGTGACCTGCCGGGTGAGACTATCGCCGAGAGGCTATCGTTGGTCCCGAGCCCCTTGCCTCGACGGGGCCGCCCTGCAGCGTCGCCCGCCTTTCCGCGACCGCATGATCAAACAGCTCAAGGACGAGCCCGAAGGCGGTCATGTCCTCCTGTTCGATGGATCCCTCGTCGTAGCACTTGAGGGTTTCCGCGATGATCGCGTCAACCTCCCGTTGCGATCTCAGTAGGTCCTGTTCGGATCCGGCATCGCGGACCTCGGTGACCACGGCGAGGATGCGGTTGCGATAGCCGGTGTTGTCGTCTCGTTCGTCCCTGTTTAAATAACGGCGCAGCCAAGCGGCCGCCGATCCGATCCCGGAAAGCAGAAGCAGAGCGAACCAGAAGTAATCGCTATACTTGTCCAAAAACGTCCGCTCGGTCCCGTTAATGACCGCCGCAGCTCCCCTGTGCACCGAGGGCTCCGCCTCCTTTTCTGTATCCGGCTTTGCGATGCGCCCGGCTCCGGCGACGCGTTGGGTGATCGTATCGCGTACAGCGAAAAGCTGCCGGTAGAATGCCGCCGCTTTGGCTTCCGATAGTTCCTTTCTGGCCAGAATGAGATGGTTGACGCTAATAGTGTCGATCTTGTCCTCCGGCCAGGCCGGGTTGGCGTTGAAGACGCTGCCTGGGATTTCCTCGGCTTCATAGCGGGGATGACGCAGGGCTATCGCCTCTGATGCTTCGACCGGAAGAAACTTCGGTGCACCGCGCGATCGGGACGTTGCGGCAATGGCAGCACTCGTGATTTTACTGTCGAGGGGACCGACGGCGAGGTACGCATCCAGCGTGGTGTCCTGCGCCAGCTTTTCGATCTCGTCAGTCCCGAATTGAGCCGTGGCAACCTTATCGGGCGGCACTCCTGAGCCCTCAAGAATTGTTCGCAGGAGCGCGACGTTGGCGCCGGTCTTTCCAATTATACCAAGCTTGTGTCCCGCAAGATCGGCGATCTCACCGATCTTCGCGGCGGCCTTCTTCTTGGCATCCTTGCCAGCTCTTCCGAAAGGCGACCATAACACGACGTAATTCTTGCGCAGGACGGCGAGCGTCTGCGCGTCGGCCGGCATCGCAAGGTCGCTGCGGCCGACAGCCAAGTCGGTCTTGCCGGTGCCCATGAGCGCGAGGGATTCTGCTGCTCCTGCGGTGGTGATCGGCAAGATCCTGACCGTCCTGCTTTCCTGCTCGAAGGCCTCGGCCATCGCCTGAACAACCTGATCGTCTTCACTGCCTGAAGGGCCGACGGTGATCCGAAGGGTCTCGGGCTGCAGGATGTAGAAAAGGCCGGCCGCTGCAGCACCAAAGGCAACGAATCCCGTAGCCAACAAGATCAGGAGCCGTCGTTGGCGTCGCTCAGCAGGACTATTGATCGGAGCAGAAGCCGACATCGACAGACCTTTTTGACGGGGTAGGCTTTGCGGTCGTCTCCTTGCGCGATTATGACCACATCATCGAACAAGCCATGCCGATGATGCACATGAACATCGCTGCGGTCGCGACCCAGCCCAGGCAATAGACTGGCCCCGAAATCACCAGATCGCCCATGACCGACTGCCGCCGTACCAGCAGCATCATGACGGTCATGATCGGAGCGGCCAGTATACCGTTGATGACCGCGCTCCAATAGAGCGCTTTGATCGGGTCGAGCGCTGTGAAGTTGAGCCCCACGCCGAGCGCGACCGAAAGCGCGAGTACACCATAGAACGCGACGGCTTCCTTCGGCTTTCGCGACAGGCCGACCGGCCATTTGCGTCCTTCTCCAATAGCATAGGCGGTCGAGCCGGCCAGCACCGGAATCGCAAGAAGGCCTGTCCCGATGATGCCGAGCGCGAAGATCAGCTCTGCCAGAGCTCCCGCGACGGGGCGTAAGGCTTCAGCGGCCTGGGCTGACGATTCGATGTCGGTCTTGCCGGAGGCGTGCAACGTTGCCGCCGTCGTCATGATGATCGCGATCGCGATGACGTTCGACACTGCCATGCCGACGAGCGTGTCGATCCGGATCCGCTTGACTTCCTGGTCCTCGTTCTCGGGCTCTCGCTTGAGCGGCTTCTTGTCGGGATCGATCCGTTGCTCCTCCGCTTCTTGCGAGGACTGCCAGATGAACAGATAGGGGGAGATCGTCGTCCCGAGGATCGCGACTAAAGTCGTCAGGAATGGACCATTCCAATCAACCGTCGGGACGAGAAGCCCCTTCAGGGCCTCGCCCCAAGGCACCTTTGCGAGAAAAAGGGCGACGACATAAGCGAGCAGAACGAGCGTCAGCCATTTCAGGATCGCCACATAACGCTCGTACTTGAAGAAGATCTGCGCGATGACTGACACCGCGCCGAAGAGAACGACATAAAGGGTGCCCGGTCCCCCGATCAAGAGCTTCAGGGCATCGCCCATTGCCCCAAGGTCGGCAGCCACGTTGATCGTGTTGGCTACGAAGAGCAGCACGATCATGGACCAGATGACGGGCGCGGGGAAATTCCGGCAGACGTTTCCGGCGATGCCGTGCCCAGTGACGCGTCCGATGCGACCAGAGATCTCCTGGATCGCGGCCATCAGCGGATAGGTGATTAGCATGGTCCAGCCGATGCCGAATCCGAGCTGGGCACCCGCCTGGCTGTAGGTGCCGATTCCGGATGGATCGTCGTCGGAAGCGCCCGTGATTAGGCCGGGACCAAGGCGCTGCAAGAAGCTATCCTGATCTTTATTCTCGACCGGCTTCTTGCGCGCTTTCCTCCTCGCCACTCGTCGTCCTCGCTACCGTGTATCCGATTCCGGAACTGATAACGTCGATGCATGGGAGTTTGTTCGGCTCATTCTTGGCGAGGCAAGCTTCGCACGGCGCTCGGGCCGGCCCACGATCTCGGGAAAAATCGGCAATGACGCTGCTGTTTTTCCGGAACCTTGCCATCATTCGCGGGTTCTCGCATGCCGCCATCTGACTGCGAGGAGAATAAGATGAACAAGCTTCTACTGACCACGGCCATGGCCGCGCTCATCTCCACGGGTGCGGTGGCGCAGTCGACGGTCGTCACCACCACCGGCACAGGTCACGCGGCCGCCGTGCAGATCGAGCCGGAATACCGAACCAAGATCCGCACCTATGTGACCGAGCACAAGGTTCGTCCGGTGCAGCAGAAGATCGTCGTCGGCCAGCCCGTGCCGCGCGAAGTCGAGCTCGAGGCGGTGCCCGCCGATGGGGGTCCTTCGCTCACCAAGTACCGCTATGTCTACTCGGGCGAGCGCGTGATGCTGGTCGATCCGTCGACCCGCACGGTCGTCCAGGAGATCGACTGAGCTTCCGGCGGGTCGCTGATCGCAGCGGCCCGCCACCCATCCGGCCCCCGCCGTACCTTGATTTCCCATTTGCGAGCGGCCGTCCATGCCGATCATTCGTTATTTCGTCTTCGTCGGCGGGTTCTTGCTGGCGCTGCTCTTCGTTGCGGATCGGTACATGCCCGCTCCCGTCGAAGCCGTCGCCGTGGCCGGCCCCGACAGGACCATCATCCGCATAAAATCGGCGAGGAGTCTCCCGGAGAAGATCGTCTTCGACACCAGCCAGCGGGCCGAAGCGCCGATGATCGCGCAGGCCGATCCGATCCCCGGAGAGTCGCTGCGAGAAGTGCGAGAAGCCAAGGCCGCCGTGCCTGCAGCACCTTCCGGCGAGGCCCGGAAGGAAGCGCCGGCTCGCGCGGCGGCGGTGGTGACGCATCCGAAGCGGTCGGCAAAGCTGCAGAAGCGGACACCGGACCGGCGTCTCGCCTTCGAGCGGACTGATCCATTTGCCGGCAGATGGTGGTGAGCCGAAGCGCGACCGGGGTTCAAAGGAAAAGGCCGCTCCCTCGGGGTGCGGCCTTCGTCGCTTTCACGTGCGGCCACTCTCACCAGTGGCGGTGGTGCCGATGCCAGTGATGGCGGACGACCGGATAAGACCCGCGATAGTAGGCATAGGCCGGGCGGACGACGCGGCGATAGCGGTAACCGTAGGAGACCGGCGCCGTGTAGTAGGTCGTGGTGTAGCCGCCGCCCCAGCGATAGGGCTCGTCGTATCCGTAGTCGTAGGCGTAGGGACCGCCATAGTAGCCGGCCCCATAGTAGCGGGGGCCGCCGTAGTGGCCATAGCCCGGTCCCCAGCCATATGCCGAGGAGGCGAGGCCGCCGATCACGGCACCCGCAAGCAGGCCGCCGGCGATCCCTGGTCCCCATCCGCCCCGCCAGTGAGCTTCCGCAGGGGACGTGGTGGCCACCGAGGCGAGACCTAGGGCGCCAACCATCAGCGCCGACATTGCAATCTTCTTCATCGAGGATCCTTTCACTGTGTTCGAGCGCCCCGACCACAACGGGAAAAAATGGCAATGGTTTCGCTCGCCCCGGCGGCGGGCGGCATTGGATGCTCGGGGCCGGAGCAGCTTCGCTCGAGAGGATCGAGCTTTGACCACAACAGCAAGGTGTGTGGGTTGGGGTCAGTTCATGTTGCGCCGCGGAAGCTCGACGGCCTTCGCTTGATGTGACCGCGTTAACTTTCTTGAATTCGTCGCACAGCGTTTCCGCAGTAATCTAAATCTTCTTGCGTTGGGGGTTCCCATGTTCGATCCGGCCACGACGGCGCTCCTGCGCGCCGTATTCGATGAGGTCTGCGAAGACGTCTCGCGCCATGAGACCGCGGCGCGCACCATGTCGCCTCGAGGATTCTGGAGGCGGCTACCGACGGCCACACCTCTCCCGAGAGCCTGAAGCAGGTCGGACGCGCGGCCCTCCACGACGCTCCGACAATGTGGCGATAGGTCGAGGAAGGCTGAGGTGAACTTCCAGGTCACCGTGCTCAAGATCCTGGTGAGCTATCTCGACGGGTTCGCCGTCATGGCCGATCTCAATGCGATATGGCGATTCTCGCGACGAGCGGGCGGGCGTGACTGGGCGGACCGGACCAAGCGCCTCGCCGCTCGCGTGCCGGAGCTCGACATCTTCTCCCAAGGACTAGTCGAGCGTCTGAATGGCGGATGGCGGATCACGGAGAAGGGCCGTGTCGTGCTGGAGTTCATGGAAGCAAGGCCTGTCGAGATGCGGAGGGAGAGTGACGAGGCTCCGGCAGAGCCTCCGGCCACCAAACAGGCATCCTCGCATCTTGCCGCCAGGCGCTCCGGTCGAAGCCAGCGTCTCCAGCGCCGCCGCGTGGCACGCGAGCGGGCTCGCGCCAAGGCGTGCTGAACGCGATTCTGTGGCCCGGCATCGCGAATCGGTCGCTGAACGGGCTATCAGACGAAGCCCTCGATGTAAGCGCGTACTCCGGCCGCATCGTTGGCGGCAGCGGCGCAGATTCCTATGGCGTGGATTTCGCGGGGAATTCGAAAGCTTGGGCTCACCCTCATATTTGTCATCATCCAGGCCACCGCCTCATGGGCCCGACCAGCCTTCAGTAGCGAGAGCGCGTGTTCCTTGCTGTGCCTAACGTATTCGTTTCGAGTCATTGCCGCTTCTTCAGTCCGAAAGTTCTTCCGTTGGCGGTTAGCATTGCCTGCGTTTGCGCGTCTACCGCGCGGAGGTTGCGCGAGTTGCGGGGATTGCTTTCGAAACCTTAGGGCCGGGCAGGGACTCCTTTCCGGATTGTGCAGAGCACATGAAAGGCGTTGTCCGCTGCTCTGCGCCCCCTTCTTCGTAGTCGACTATTGGTCAAAATGCGAAGAACTCAGGTTAAGCAAATCTGGTCCGGTTCGCTGCGACGAGCGGGCTCCCATCAGACGCGGCACAACTTGTGATAGGCCAAAAGCGGACGTTTCAATCGCTAGGTCAGGGCTTGTTCGGAGCCAATCCCTGTCTGATCGGAGCCTTTTTGAAAATAGCGATCGAGACCACGAACGTTGGGAAAAGTGGCGCGTTGAGCAGGATAGGGCAGCGCATTGGAGAAGAAGCGTGCGAACCGTAACTCTCGCGATGATGGTAGTTGCCGCAAGCGCAATCGCTTTCCAAGCAAGGGCACAACAGCAAGCCGCGCCTAGTGAGCAAACCAAGGACGAGATGCGCACTGACGTAGACAAAGGGCTCAAGACGAGCGAGCCCAACGAGCAGATGCAGCGCGACGCAGATAAAGGGGCCAAGACACGCAATTCAGGCGCGTCCGGATACGTTGCCGACCAAGACAAGCCGGGCGCCTCTGTGCATCCCCCGGGCCAGCCGGGGAGTGAGCAGACGACTGGTTCTGGCGGCCAAACTGGCCCTTCGAAACAAGGCCGGCAGTAATCGCTTGGCCGACCTCGCGCTCACCTTGCGCGGTCGTTCTAAGGGAGTGCCAAGCGCAGCTTCGGGTCAATCGCGGCGATCTGGCCCGGCGAACGCCGGGTCCGGTTTGCGTTCATTGCCGACATCGACGCACGGGCTGAGCTTGTCGCGATGGGCCAAGAGGCGACATGGCGGCTTGCCAGACCTATTGCGCAGGCAGGATAACAATCGAGAGCGCTTTTTCCCTGGCACCGCTAACCTGGAGCACTAACGGCTCGGCAGACAACTCGAACTTCATGGTCTTCCGGATGCCGTCGCAATCCGTTGCGCCGCTGAAAGCAACAGGCTTGATGAAATGCCCGCCTTGCACGACATCGACCCACGCGCCGCCGGATAGGCTGATCGTATACGCACCGGCGGTCGCCGCTTTGATCGAGGTAAACCCCGCAAAGGTCCCGTCCTTTGGCACACGTTCCGGGGGCGACGGCAGTTTGGCTTCCGACGGAGCGACCAGGGTCAGCGTGAATGCCGTGGATAGCATAACGGCTTGTTCGCTTCCTGATGACAAACTGGCGCGATCGGGTGAGGTAAGGGCGGCGCGGTCGCGCTCGATCGGCCACTTGAACTTGTCGCAGCCGCTCGGTTCTTCAGCGGCCATTGCGGGCTTTGCACCAAGCAGCAGCAACGCAATGAAAACCCACGTCTTCATCGTCAATCAACCGCAATCATGACGTCTGAGGCTTTGACCACGACCGTGACCTTAGCGCCCTTTTTGATGCGGAGGTCGTCCACCGCCTCATTGGTGATCGAGGAAGTCATGATCGTACCGTTGCCGATATCGACACGGACATGTGACGTGGTCGCGCCCTTGGTGAGCTCGACCACGGTCCCATTGATTTGATTGCGGGCACTGATGCGCATTGAGTGCCCTTGAGATCTGCTGGCGTTAAACCAGTCAAAATTGATGCAAGGACCATCGTCCCACGGGGTGCCGAAGCGCTTACGGCTGCCTCGGCAGTCCGAAAATAGCACCAATCCAGTCAGTAGAGAAGCCGGGCCGCTTCTCCTTCGGGCCAACCTGAGACCTTGAACCAGCGGCTGGCTACGTCTGATTCACCGCCCCGTGCGCAAGGCTCTGGGGTTGCCGCCTTTGCCGCCGTGGCCTTCAGCAACCGAGCGCGAAGCCAGCTGACCGTGCGGACGTCTTTTCGCGTTGCCGCTATTTTCGCGATCAACTCTTTTCGCGAACGACTCCCTAGCTACGCAGAGAATTCCTGGCAGCAACTTGCTTGAAGCGATGCCGTGGGATCACGTTTAAGCGTGGGAGGGCGCGTGACCAACGCGCCCCCTTTTTCTCATTTCATTGAGGAGACTTCGCCTTCGCCCGGGCAGCTGACGCCGCGTCTATGCCGGCTTGCTTGACCCGGTCCACGACTTCGGCGCCGGCGTCGCTGACTTCTGCAACGACCGTGTCCGACGCTTCACGCAGGGCCTGCGAGACCGCACCGGCGCGCCGGCCCAAATCGGCCTTCACGTCGTCACTGACTTCGCCGATATACTGGTTCTCGATCTCGGAGGGTCGAAATGCGCCTGCGACGGCTGCGCCGATGGCCATGCCCACGACACCCAGCACAAGCGGTTGCCTTTCCAGCATGTCTGCGAGCGACGATTTCGCGCTGTTCATCGCATCCTTGTTACCAAGCTTGCTAAACTGCTCCTGCGCAAAAGCGACGCCCTCGTCGAACCGATCCTTGACGCTGTCAGCTGCCTGAGAGACCGCGTCGGAAGCGGCGGCACTCGCGCCACGCAGGGTCTCTCCGACGCCCAGCGAGCCGTCCTCGTCCATGGCGGGTGCGGTTGGAGGCGCGACGGTCTGTTTGACGGCAGATGCTGCGGACCTGAAACCACTCGTCCCGATGTCGGCAACGGGTGCGACGGCCTCGGCCGCCGAACGCGCCACGGTTTTTAGCCGCTGATCACCGGTCAACAGCCACAGCGCTCCGCCTCCGATCAGTGCGGCGGCAAGCGGATTGTCCCGGGCCGCCGTCACAAGGTTGTCGATAAAGCTGGTTCTTTTGCTGCTCATCGCACCATTCCCTTCACGGTGTCCTTGTCCTTCTCAAGCTGGCCGATCGTTTCACGGGGGGCCAGCTGACGCATATCAAACCGGTTGATGCCTACAGCGACTAGCGCCGCGGCAATGACCGCCGCGATGACTGCCGAGGTCAGATATGACAGCGGCTGCGACCATCCTGCTGAGATCAATGCGGCGGAGAGGGCGAACAGAACCATGACGATTGCCGGAATCACCATCACGGCGCCACCGATGATCAGGCCGAGCGCGCCACCGATCTTCTGAAGCTTCTCCCCAAGCTCCGCCTTCGCCAGGTCGACCTCGTTCTGGAAGAGCTTGGCGAACTGCGACATGGCATCGCCGACCAGGGTCGAGATCTCCCTGAACTCGCTTTTGCTGGTTTTGATATCGCGCTCGATGCTCATGGTACGGTGCTGCTCTGAGTGGTTGAGCCCTGTTGTGTCTGCGGGTTGCGGCTTCCGGCAGTCTGAGACCAGGGTTGTTCTCCCGTCGAAAACGAGGTCCCACCAGCCTTTTGACCGCTTCCCGATGATGAACTTGGGTCGCGCTGCCCTTGGGACGAGGACTCTCCGCCGGACGCTTTCAGGAAACGCACGGCGGCAAACCCAGCCAGCACCGACAGGCCGAGAAAGGCCGCGGGCTGACGCTTGGCGAAATCGGTTGCGCCTTCGAGAATATTCCGGAAGCTTCCGTCCCGAATTTTTTGCGCGGCATCCTCGACATAGTCCGCGGCGGAATCGATGCTGCGTGCGGCGAACGGCACGTCGTTCTCGAAGGCCCGGCCGGCCTCCCGGATGTTGTTTGCGAGACGCTCAACGAAATCGGCGCCCGATCGCTGGTGATCGCGCGCTTGGCTCTGGATCTGGTCGACGGTGCCGTCCGCGAGGCCCTTTGCTGCATCTGCGGCTTCACCGAACTTGTCTCGTGCAAGATCGGCCGAGGCGCGGAAGGCGTCTCCAGCGCGCTGCTTCATCTCGGCGCCGACATTTCCAACCTGTTCCTTCATGTCCTTTGCGGTTCCTTTGTCCTGGTTCTTTGCAAACTGCGTGACATTGTCCGGGTCCAAATCGCTCATGATGTTTCCTTCAGGTGTTGGTTTGGGAGGGGCTAAAGGCAGCTTTGACCACATCGTCGGCAGCCTCCTTCAATGTGTCGGCCATGTTCTGCGTGATGCGGCTGGCGTGGCTGCCGAGATCGGCCTCGGTAACCTTTTGCGATGCAGCATCGGCCGCCGAATTGGTCACGTCCTTGACGGCTTCTAAGCCGAATTCAGCCGCAGTGGCCGCAGCCTGCTTCACCCCGTCGCTCGCCGACCCCATCACCTTGGCTTCGGCCTTCGTCGCCGGAAGAGCGGCGGCAATGATGGCGCCGATTGCGATGCCCAACCCTGCGATGAGCGCGGCATTGTCACCGATGGTCTGACGCGCCTGATCAGGCGCACTCGAAGCGGCATCCTTGGTCGCATCCATACCGCTTCTCAGCTTTTCACTTGCGAAACTTGCGGCCCTCTCCGCGCTTTCCCGCAGATCTGCGGCGAGGCCGGCCGCCGTCTCCTGCACATCACCAGCTATCCCTGCGGCTCGGCCTTGAGCGGAGGATAGGGTCTCTGCTGCATCGCCCTGCATACCGCGGGCGCTCTCGGTGACCCCCTCGAGCATTCGGCCCGCCTGGTCCATAGCCGGACCGGTGGCGTCTGCAGCGCGATCGCGCACCGTCTTGGACGTCAAGGCAAGCCCCGCGCCGATCATCAGCAGTGGCAACGGCACACCTCGCGCCCTCCGCAGCAACGGAACGCCTACGGCGGCGCCCGCAGCCAGCGCGCCCATCGGGTTGTCCATGATCTGTTGCTTCACTCCTTCGACCCAGCTCTGGGTCTTGTGGCTGACATAGCCGCTGACTTCAGATTTGATGTGCTGCGGCGACACCTTGTGACGAATGTCGTCGGCGGTCTCCGATATCTGATCCTTCAATCGGCTTACTGTTGACGCTAGTTCGGCGCGGCTGCGCTCGGACTCGCGTCTCAACTCCTCCACTGATCGTGTCATCGCTTCATCCTTTTGCTTTCCTTCTTGGATTTGAGGACGAACTCACGCTTTATTGAATCGTTCCTGCACAGCATGGCCGGCGCGTGTGTCGATCAGCAGGATTCCGAGCCCGGTAGAGAGAGGCGGTTGACGACCGCTAAATGTCGGCAGGACGAGCTGCTGCTTTTCGGACTCCGGCGTGGAAGCAGCCATGCGTTCCATCAGCGCGCCAAGCCGCTTCGCGATGACGAAGAGCCGCGAACGCGCCAGAGCGAAGGCCCGAAAGAGACCGAGGTCAAGAAAGAGCCGCCGGGGGGGGTCGCCAGCCTTGCGGGGGCTTCTACAGAGCCGGCAGGGCGCGCAATGGCGAGGACGGGAGCCGGACGCGCGCGGCATCGCCAGCGGCGACCGTCCCGTCGGCCCGCACCACGCCCAGCACCCCGGATTTGAACGGAGGGCCCATTTCCGCTGACGAGAGCACCTGTTGCTTAAGGCCGCGCTGGAAGCGGTCGATCAGAACGCAAGGCGTCCGGAGGCCGGTTAGCTCGACCACCGCCGCCGGCCCGAGCTCGATTCGCGTCCCGAGCGGCATCCGTTCGAGATCCAAGCCGGCGGTGGTGATGTTCTCGCCTAGGTCGCCCGCTCCGATCTCGAAGCCGTTTTCGTGAAGGGAAACGAAGAGCTCGGATGGGATCAGGTGAACCTGCCGCAAATTGGGAAGGTGCGGCTGACGACGGGCAAGATAGCGGTGCCGGACGAACGGGCCGGCGTGGGCGTCGCCTTCGACGCCGTGGCCTTCCACCAGGATTATGCGGTCCTGAGTTGGCTTGCTGAAGTGGTGCCCGCGATCGGCGGCGACCGCCATGACACTCCCCTCGAGCGAGAGATCGTGCGCCTGCGGCATCAGGCTGCGTGGGCGAGCGAGCGCCGCTTCTGGCGGAAGTAGCGCGAGATCTCGGGAAGCTTCATCGCGTTCAGGACCCGATCGGCAGGGACGCCGCCCTTTCGGGCCATTTGGACGCCCCAGTGCATGTGGTCGAGTTCGGGGATCGAGTGTGCGTCCGGATTGATGCTCAGCATGCAGCCGAACTCCAGCGCCGCCTGGTGCCAGCGCCAGTCCAGGTCAAGCCGCCATGGATGAGCGTTGATCTCGACGACGACATCGTGCTTGGCGCAGGCCCGCAGCACCTTCTCGACGTCGATTTCGTACCCCGGCCGTCGCTGGAGCTGTCGTCCCGTCATGTGGCCAATGATGGTGGTGTGAGGGTCGGAAATAGCCCGAAGCAGGCGCTGCGTCTGCGCCTTGCGATCCAGCTTGAAGCGCCCATGAATGCTGGCGACCACGAAATCGAAGCGCTCCAGAACGTCATCGTCATAGTCGAGCGACCCGTCGGCCAGGATGTCGGACTCAATACCCTTGAGGATTCGGAAGTCCTTCCCGTAGCGCTTGTTCAGTCGATCGGCCTCCCGGTGCTGCTGCGCGATCTCCTCAACGGAGAGACCTCCGGCATAGTGGGCAGACTTGGAATGGTCCGCCACCCCGAAATACTCGAAGCCTCGCTGGCGCGTGGCCTTAGCCATAGTCTCCAGGGTCTCGATGCCGTCGGAGGCATCGGTGTGGCAGTGAAGGATGCCGCGCAGGTCCTGGTCGGTGACAAGCTTTCGGAGCTTGCCTTTCAGAGCCAGCTCGATCTCGCCGCGCCCCTCCCGGAGCTCAGGGTCGATGAAGGACAGACCGAGGGCGCGGTAGATCTCAGCTTCCTCGCCGGCGACCAGTGTGCGGCCCTTGTGCAGGCCGTCAGCGTCCAACCGCATGCCCTTCTCGGCGGCTAAGGCTTGGAGCTGCTCGATGTGGGCGGTGGAGCCGGTTGCGAAGAGAAGGGCCGCGCCGAAATGCTTGCGGTCGGACACGCGAATTTGCAGCCCGTAGGCCGACGGCATCGACACCTTGTCTGATTTGGCGGCCTCGGCAACGATCGCAAGGTCGCCGACGAGTTCGCAGCCTCGCCGGAAATCGCCCGCGATCGTCACGCGTTTGAGCTCGGGACGGGTCTTGCGGATCGAGTCCTTCGCGTGTGCCAGCAGGGCGGCGGCACGGTGCAGATGGAGGCGGCCTTCTCCGCTTTTGGCGATCGCGAGGTTCTGCAGGATCTTGGTCTGCAGCGAGGTGCCTAGTCCTTTGGCCTTCTTGATACGGTCGTCCTTGGCGGCGGCCTCCAATTCCGTCAGGGACGTGATGCCGAGATCCCTGTAGAGGCGCAGCACTTTCTCCGGGCGGAGGCCGGGCACAGCGAGCATCTCGAGCACGCCCTCGGGGATCTCCTTCCGCAGCTTTTCGAGGCTCGGGTGAGTGCCCGTCTTGTGAAGCTTGATGATGATCTCGGCTATTGCATCGCCGACGCCCGGGATTTCCGTAAGGCGATCTTCGGCGATGAGGACGTCCAGCGGGAGGGCAAGAGTCGCCAAGCGGTCGGCGGCCCGAGAGTAGGCCTTTGCCCGGTATGGATTGCCACCCCGCAAGGCGGTACGCCGCGCATATTCTCGCAGCAGACTTGCCACACCGCGAGTGTCAAGCGAGGGCATTCAGCGAGCCTCCTGATCCGCGCTAAGCGGCGCAGCCGGAGTGGGGCTACCGCCTGAGTGGTCACTTGGCCGGCGATCGAGAGAGCGCTCGAGCTTCTGGGCTGCGCGAAAGTCCTCAAGGTGCTGGATATTGGGGCCGTAGGCAGCTTCCTTCTTGAGGAGATTGTAGATCCGGCCGGCCACCAGCTGGAGATGCTTCATCCTGCCCCGCGGCATGGATCTCGCTTTGCAGAGAGCTCGGACAGCGTAGGCCCGAAAGTAATGGAATGCGTCTGACATGATGTCAGTAAACGCCGGCTCTCGCCGGGAGTTCGATTAGCTTCGAGGAGGACCGGATTGACCATCGGCACCCGTTGCGGCCAAGCGCAAGCTGGAACGTTGAGGCCAGCGGGTCTTTGGAACTCCTTGCGGTCTTCAACGTTGCTGGACTCGTGAAGAAGGTAGGTTTCCTGCCCGCCGTCGGCTCCCAACACCGGCGGCGGGCTTTTTGTGAGTTGCGTTAGTGGCGAAGCGTACCAAGGCACCGGTGAAAGAACCGGCAGCCCTTTCGATGCCGGGGTTTATTGCTCCCCAGCTTGCGACCCTGAAGATGAAGGCACCTTCCGGGTCTCAGTGGATTCATGAAGTCAAATACGACGGTTACCGCATCCAGCTCCACATCGACGTCGATGACCGGAAGGTCTTCACCCGCAACGGTCTCAATTGGACACACAAGTTTTCTGTCATTGCCGGCGCCTTCGACATAGAAGGGCAGGCCATCGTTGATGGCGAGGTGGTGGTCATCCATGAGGGCCGCACCAATTTCTCCGAACTCCAAGCCGATCTCGCCAGAGGCGACCAAGACCGCCTGCAGTTCTTCGCTTTCGATCTCCTGTGGTTTGACGGGAAGGACCTTCGCAAAGAGCCGCAGATTGAGCGCAAGCGGTTGCTGAAGGATCTGATTGAGAGCAACGAGCTGGAGGAGCCCATCTTCTACAGCGAACACCACGAAGGGGACGGGCAAGCGCTGTTCGAAGCCGCCAGCAAGCTCAACTATGAGGGCATCGTTTCGAAACGTGTTGACGCGCCGTATCGATCAGAGCGAGTGGAAGCCTGGCAGAAAATCAAAGTCGTACAGAAGGGCAAATTCCCCGTCGTCGGGTTTATCAAAGACCCCGGTGGCGTCGCTGCTCTCTACCTCGGGAAGAAGGAGGGGAAGGAGTTGCGCTATATGGGGAAGGTCGGGACCGGCTGGAGCCGGACGAAGTCGGCGGAGATCCGCAAGGCTCTCGATACTGTCGTCAGCCCAAAGCAGAAGCTTACCAAGCCGATTAGGAAGCCCAAAGCGACCTGGGTGGAGCCGAAGTTTTACGCCGACGTCGAATACCGGGACATCACGTCTGAAGGGCTGCTACGCGCGAGTTCGTTCAAGGGCCTCAGCAAAGGAACACGTCGTTCCTGACGGCGTTTTCTCCACAAGTGAGTGGAGTACCGGCATGCCGGATCGCGTAACCCAAGCGGTTAGAGAAGCCCAGGCCATCCTGGCTCGCCATGTCGAGCCCGGCCAGCGGGACTGCGAGAAGACGATCAATGACCTGCTGACCGTTCTTGACGATGAACGGCTTGTACAGGCGATGGAGGAGAAGGATGAGCGACAATCTCACCAAGCGGGACCAGCGTGACCGCAGCAAGATCAACATGCATGAAGCCTTCGAGGTCAAATATTGGACCAAGGAGCTTGGTGTGTCGAAGGATGAGTTGCAGAAGGCGGTGGATAAGGTAGGAAATTCGGCGGCCGCCGTTCGTAAAGAGCTGGCGGCATAAACCGAGGCGCGCGGTATGCTTACGATCTCTGGAGCAAAGCCCGCGCGCTTTTTCATGCCATGATCAATCCCAGTTGCCCCATATGTCGAGGTGTCGGCTTTGTCTGCGAGAACCATCCTGACCGAGCGTGGAGTGAGGAGTTCGGCTGTCAGTGTGGTGCGGGTGAGCCATGCGCCTGTAATCGGTCACCCGACATCGACGCCGGGATAGAAGAGCCGGATTTCAGCCACTTCGTCCCAGACCCGGACGTTGAGAAGCATTAGAAAAGGCTTACCCGGGCCTCCAAAAGAAGCTACGCAGCCTCCGCGGTCGGAGGTGCTTCTACCGTGCGCTTTTCGTTTATCAGGTTCAGCAGATGCGCTGAGGCTCGCGCATCGCATAGAGCCCTGTGGTGGTTTTTAAGGTCTATGCCGTAAATCTCACAAAGCTTCCCAAGTCCGTAGGACTTGTGTCCCGGATAGCGCCGCCGCATTCCGGCGCACGTGCAGAGTTTTGGAAATCTGAAGCGCCGCCCGAGGCGCTCGAACTCGTACGCGATAAATCCGTAGTCGAAGCTGACATTGTGAGCGACGAAAATGCCGTCCCCCATGAACTCCATGAATGAATCCGCGACTCCTGCGAACAAAGGCGCGTCGCGAACCATTTCGTTCATGATGCCGGTCAGCTGAACGATCTTTGCGGGTATGGAGCGTTGCGGGTTGATGAGAGAATGCCATTCGTCGACAATGCGGTGATTGCGAACCTTCACCGCACCGATCTCGGTGATGCGATCGCCGTTCGACCAGGAGCCGGTCGTCTCGATATCCACCACTACGTAATCCTGCTCGGGGTCAAAACGGTAATCCACCCGACCGATCTCGGCCATGATACCGGCAGCGCCGAGCTGGCGAAGGCGGGTCAGCTGGTTGCGGCGGATCACATCCCCTTCGGCCTTGACTTCCATGAAGGACGCTTTGCCGTCCCGCACCAGCATAAGGTCGGGGAAACCGTCTCTCATTCCGCGGAAGTCGTCGCACATGCTGCGGACAATGCAGGCTACACCGCCCGGATTGGATCCTTCGAGCAGCGCCTGCAGCGCCTCCACTTGCACATGATCCCAGCTAAAGATCCCGTTTGGGCGGCCCCATTTCGCTGCGAGCGTGCGGAGGATCAATGGCAGGGCAGACCCGGACGCGATGGCCGCCAGCTTCTCGTCGATTGTCGCGGCGAACAGCCGACGAAAGCTGCGGTCCTTCAGGCAGTGCGGTAGCCAATCGAACACGCTTGGCATCCGGGTGCTCTCGAAGAGTTCGTCCCAGAAAAGCAGGCCGAACAGCGTGTGCCACAGGACATTCTCGGTGAAGTAGACCTTCGTACCCTCGCGCCGCAGCACGCCTGCGACGCCCGCCTCGGGATTGCCGCGATGGGTGTCGTCTACGGTGATCGTGCGGCCGGACCGCAAAAGTTCGGTGTGGAGACCGGTGCGCTGTCCGCCGAACTTGCGGGCGTAGAAGTCGGTAGCGAAAAGGTGTTCTTGGTCGCTGGCGGGATCATCGATCATCCGCTGGAGCAGCGCTTCGGCCTCTGTCTTGTCGCCGGCATTGTAGAGCAGCCGGACCAGGCGCTCGTTGCAATCCGGCGAAGACCCCGCACGGTAGAGCTGACGAGCAAAATCGCTCTCGTCCGCTTTCTCAAAGAAAAGTCCCGTCTGATGCGCGGCTCGGCTACGCAGATCGACCGCATACTGGGTCGTGCAGGCGGGCCCAGAGAGTACGTCGATGGCGGCCCGCCTATGGATGGCTTCTGATCCCATTTCCAGGCTGTCGAGAACCTGGCTGTAGTGGAAGGAGGCAAGTGCCTCCTCGGCATCGATAAAGCGCGCGATGAACGAGGTCTCGCGGTTGGTGCGGAGGATCCCCAGGTCGCGCAGCGCGAAGTTCTTCAAGCTCACCTCGGTCTTACCGAAATACAGGTAGAGCAGGAACTCGATCGGCCGCGTTCCCTCCAGAGCGATGAAATTGCGGGCGCCGCAGTGCTGCGCCGCGACCGAGAAGGGGATGAGCTGCAGGTAGTAATCGATGAACTTCGGCTTCGACCAGGATTTGCGGACGTCGCCTCGCCCGGCCGCTTGTGCTCCGGTGACCAGGACCTCCTTTGGCTGGCATGAGACGAAGGCGGCATAGTCGGCCTCGTCGAGCTCGCGAGCGTGACCGGCCGCGGTCAAATCGCAAACTGCCCGCTCGACATCATCAATTTCGGGATAGCTGAACAGGGATCGGTTGAATATGGCACCACGTCGGTTGATCATCCGGACCAACAAACAACGGGCATCTCTCGAGAGGTGTTCGAAGCGCGTGATGAACGCGTGATGATCCGGACCGAGAACGGGTTGATACGTTCGCTGCACGAACCCGAGCATTTCGGAGAAGTGGTCGAGATAATAATAGACGGGCAGTTGCGGCAGTTTAGCCAAGCGGACCTTTGTGGCGTTGAATCGTTTGTTCTAGCTTTGTTCGATTGGCCTGCTGATGTCAAGGGTCGACGAACGAGCGGTGCAAGAGTCGCGCGGGGCGACATGTTTTGGCCCGGATCAAGGTTCACGCGGCCGTCGGCGCAGGATCTTCCTTCACGCCGCGGGCGACGATCCGAAGCACGCCGTCCGGAAGCGGGCGTTGCAACTTCAGCGCCACTTCGGTCGGCGCCGTCATCCAGGTCTCGACCTCTTCTGGTGTGGTGAGGATCACGGGCATCGCCTTTGGATGGATGGCGAACACCTCTGTGTTCGGCTCGGTCGTGAGGAAAGCGTAGAGATCGTTGGTAGTCTCTCCTTCCTTGACCTTGCGGACCGACGTCCGGTTGGTCCAGATGCCGGCGAAGCACATTCTTAGGAGGCTTTCTTCGGGCGACGTGATGGTGCTGCGGGTTGCGGATCGCCGACGGGGCGGAGACCGATCAGGTCGGGCCGGCGCTTCTTGCCGAGGGTCCGCTGACAAGGGCTGCAATAGAGATAGTTGCGCATCAGTGAGACTTGCCTCTCGCGGGGCTGCACCACAAGCGACAGGTCGACGAACTCAGTGTGTTTGCAATGGTCGCAGCGTACTTCAAGGAGCGGAAACCCGCCGGCGATAGCGGCCTTGATCGTTGGCGATTGCTGGTCGACTTCTCCGATGAACAGACCGGTGTTCCAAGCCAGGCAATCGAGTGCGTAGGCCTTGGCGCGCGCCGCGTCTGCAGCAGCATGAGCCGTCGCAGCATCCTCAAGAAGATGCGCGAAACTTACCTCGGCCTTGTGAAGCTCTCGGGCATAATGCTTACGGTCGCCTCCCGACATCGGAGGGGGCTTTATGATGCGAGCTGCAGACATCGGCCTTCAGTCGAGCCTGGCGTGGAATCTGTTATCCGCCCGCGACTCACTCCTTGATCAGCGCACTAGATTAACGGCAACTCGGTCCCCAGAACCAGCCGCTGGGGATAGGGGAGACCTGCCAACTGATCGCAACAGATAGGTCAATACCAACTAACGGCGACGCGGAGATATTTTGTTTTACCGAAATTTGAATTGCTCCGTCGGGCAAAACAGGAGTTTATAGAGCGCTGGCTTCCAACGATGGAGATCAGCGCCAAATGACCGACGGAACCGATGGCTCGTCTGAGCTGTCAAAGATCGCTAAGCTCAATGGGGACTTTAGGAGAAATTACGGCACGCTGGGCGCGTTCTTGTACCTGCGTTCGATCAGCGCCGTCCGCCCTCGGCCCTGGTTTTGGTCCGCCTTGGCGACGGTGGCGGGTTCGCTCGCACTTGGCTGGATCGGCAAGCACGGCGCATCTTGGCTTTCAGGCTGGCTGATAGGCTGAACGTGGCCAAACGGGAGGGCGTTCGATGGGAACTGCACTCACTGTCCAAAGTGCCAAGTTGCCGCGACGGCGCGAGCATGAACCGCGCGCAGCCCAATACATCCGAATGTCGACAGACCGACAACAATACTCGATCGCAAATCAGATGGCTTTGATCGCGAGCTACGCGGCCGAGCATCAACTCCAGATCGTGCGCACGTACATAGATGAGGGAATAAGCGGGCTTAGGATCAACAATCGCCCAGGCCTTATCGATCTGCTCAACGACGTGCAATCGGGGGCAGCTGATTTCGCCACGGTGTTGGTGAGGGACGTCAGCCGCTGGGGACGGTTCCAGGACCCGGATGAGAGTGCCTACTATGAGTTCATTTGCAAGCTCGCCGGTGTGAAGGTGATCTACTGCGCTGAAATCTTCGAGAACGATGGAAGCCCGATGTCGGGCCTCTGGAAAAGCATGAAGCGCCTGATGGCGGCCGAGGACAGCCGCGACAAGTCGGCAAAGGTTTTTGCGGGACACAGCCGCATCGTCGGCCTCGGCTATCGGGTGGGTGGGCGGCCGGGCTTTGCCCTGCGCAGAGAACTGGTCGACGCAGCGGGCAAATCGAGAGGCTTTCTCCAGCCCGGCGAGCAGAAGGCCTTGCACACAGACAGAGTCTTGCTACGGGCAGGGTCCCCCGACGAAATCGCGGTCGTGCGGTGGATATTCGAAAGTTTCGTGGGCGGGAGAGGAGAAACCGACATCGCCCGGGACCTGAATGCACGGGGCATAAGCAACCATCGCGGCGTTCCGTGGAGTCTCCAATTGATCGGCCGCATCCTTCGCAATGAAAACTACATCGGCAACACCATCTATTATCGGACATCGAGCTACTTGCGGCAACCTCGCGTTATTAATGACAAGGCCAAGTGGATCCGCAAGGAGGGCGCCCTTGAACCCATCGTAGCTCGTAATGTGTTCGATGACGCTCAGCAGATTATCGAACGTCGGGTGCGGCAACCCCTGTCCTCTGACATGTTGCTCAAGAAGTTGCGCGTTCTTCAACTCCGCCTGGGCACCTTGTCTGCCGATGCGATCAATCGTGCGAAGGGGATACCTTGCGCGTCAATCTATGAACGCCGCTTCGGCAGCCTTCGCAAAGCATATGCGCTGATCGGCTTCGCTCCTGCAGCAGACTACAGTTACATCGATACGCGGGGCGACCGCGTGAGCATGGTCCAGCAACTGGCTGCGGAAATTGTTGCTAGCGTGCCTTCCGTGAGCCCGGCCCTCATTGCTGAGCGGACGGGAGGCTGCTTGGCGGTGAAAGATGGGTCCTTCATATCATTGCGCGTCGCCCGATCCTGGCGGCATCCCCAGCGGCATTGTCAGGCCTGGACGCTACGACGTAGCTCCAAGCAGCGTCCGGGCATCGTCGTCGTGATCAGGCTGGACGATTGTAATAAGGAAGCCCTTGACTACATCCTGACGTCGAGAGACCGCATTCCCGAGCGGCCGCTGATTGTGACCGAAGGCCTCGCTAGGAAACGTTATCGGAACAGGTTTAGGCGCTCGACTGACTTGATCCGCGCGTTGAAGCGCCGCTTGAGCCGTTAAGCACGAAGGCCGACCGAAGGTCGCGCCATACGTGGGGCGTTCTGCAAGTCCTCTACCTTCCAGAGCGCGAGCTGCCGCCGATCGAATGATGGCGCCTAATCTCACGAACGCCTGGAGGTGCCAAGCTCCGCTACCGTTCAGACTTCATAAGTTGCCGCGGAAGCACGAGCACTACATTGATCTGCCGATCGAGGATCTTAGAGGCGATGATCGAAATGTGCAGTGCGAACTCGTCCTCCATCTCAGCCGCCGCGTCCTCATCTAGGGCATAAACGTAGAGGATATCGCCGTCGACCTCGTCAAATCGAACGGCTTTGAAGAGCCTGTCGAACCGGCTCGCGCCAACGATCAGCGCCATTCGCGCAGCTATGGCCTGATCCTGTACCTCAGTCACGATCATCGGTCAGGGCACTTCTGCCTTGGTCAACTGCAAAAGTTGGGTAGTCTGGCGGGCACCTAGTATGCCCTGCGCCAGCGACTGCTACCGGTTGGAGCGAGCTCTATCTGCATGAGCGCGATCCATGAGGGCGCGTATAGTGGAGCCCTTTGCTGCAGCATCAGACGATTCCGCAGCGACGTTCTCGGGTGTGCAGTGCGTGGAGGGTGGATTGCCGCATTGGCGCGCGAGCGCTTCCCATCCGACACACTTCCCAGACTGGTTTCGATATCCCGGGCCGCCGTTATCGCCACAGGCTGCGTAAGCAGACGTGCACGCGGCAGCGAGGAGAGCGATTGCCGTGGTCAGCCGCCAACAGATGCAGCCTCTGAATGTCATCTGCTAAACTCCAGGCGGTCCCTGCGCGACGTCAATGACATGACGATCGGAGCCCACAGTGATTACGATCGTGTAACTCTTTTGAGCTCCGCCCTGGTCGGTTGGTGGCGCAAGGTGCAGTTGACCTCCGAACCACTCACCAGGGGGTAGGGTATTGTCTTTTATCACGGCCTGCTCCAGCACGGCCATGTTGCGCTGGCCTGTCTCGATGGTGGCAGAGATCATCGCTTCGTTCTGAGCGGCTGCGTTGCCCTGAGCGATCGCTGCTGCGGTAGGGCTGTAGAAAGTGCCAGTTCGACCGCTCGGCGTCGTGTAGTGGCCATAGCCGGCTCGAGAGGCGCTGTATGCGTTGGCGCCGGCCGCCACTCCCGTGAGCAGCGCAGCGGCGACCTGCCGGTTCTTTTCCTCTTGCACCAGCATCTCGTAGGTCACGATCTTCATTTCGAAGTCCGAGCCGGCGGCGTGCTGCACTGCCTCGACTGGTCCAACCCGGAATTCGACAGGCTGGCGGCTCAGGTTATTGATGCCCACCACGAATACGGGCCGTCCGTTCGCCTGCAGCTGACGGGCTGCCGGTCGAACGAGGAGCACGGAGCTTTTCTGCCGGGAGACGAGGGCGGGCTGCCCGTCCCTCATGAGAGCTTTTTGCTGCGGATTGGACGCCTTGAATGAAACAGTCTCGCCGGCCGTCATGCAGCCGGCCAGCGTGACGCAGCCCGCCGCGACCATGAAAATGCGCATGCTCAAATCCCCCAGTCGAAAAGACTTCAAGCGCAACCGCTGCGGGAGAGCAATAGATACTCCTCCGAGTCGGTAAAAATACGGATGAATTGGCAGGAGCGGCAGAGCAATGGCAGTCTCGCGATAGGTGGCTTCGGGCCAGCGAGCTTGTTCTCAGCCGGCCGATCCTTCTCCCGCAGCTCCTAGGTCCGCTGTGGCTTTAAACCGGAGATTCTATCCATCGTGAAACGGCTCCCTGCCTGGACCGGCGGAGAGGGCCTCGTTCCGCTAGGACGATCCAGATTTCACGCGCGGCGCTATGGGAGGGCTATCGGTTGGCTGGCGCCTTCCAGCCATAGGACTGGCTTGGAATTTGGCCCGTGATGTCGACGTCCTTTTCTCCGGAGAGGCGCCAGGCTGCCACCCCGAAGCATACGGTTAGGACTACAGCTGTTGTTAGCAGCAGCATCGACAGAAACTGGCCCACGCCTAGAAACCTCGCAAATGCGACGCATAAGCGAGCGACCATGGAGCCTCGATTCGGAAAATACAGTTGCATTGACCTAATGGAGAATATCCACAAGCCATTGCACGATTGCGCAAGTACCCCCTTGTTCAAGGTTCTCACGTTGTGCCGTTGCCGCCGCTCGAGGGGATCACGAAGTCCCGGGCGGCAAGATCTAGCTTGAGCTCCGTAATCCGCTCGAAGATCCGAGCAGCAATGGTCTCGGACTCCTGTTCGGTTAAGGTTCGAATGCCTAGTAAAGCAAGCTCGTCTCTAAGAACCTTTGCCACAAGCAATTGGATCGCCATCGGTTAAACCCTAAAATGGTGAGCCAACCGCAACCGAAGAGCGAGCGCAACTGGCTATTTGGGGACGCATTCAATAGATCGCCCCGCTTCGCGCGAGCACGAACTGAGCAATACTTCAAGTTTAGATTGCTCTTCGCTCAATCGTCTTTCGACAAACTGGCGCTCGCACTCCGTTAGATTGCTTTGCAATAAGAGACGATAGCGCCCAATATTGTTGCGATGTGCACGCGTTAAACGGTCGTTGATCATCGTTGTGTCCCGCGACGGATACGCAAATCCATTCGGATAAACGGGGCAGGCGACCCCGAGCAAATTGCAAGACATTGCGTATGTTCGTCTGCGCAAGTGTCTATGCTAGTGAGCTTTTCTTTCCCGACGTGTGAACTAGTTCACATTCAGCGGCGGACGCCTGAATTCGCCTGCTTCGACGATTGGTGCCTCGCGCACTTCCCGATTTTGGGGTCGTCCAGATTTGCTTGTCAGCCCTAAGCGGAACGACTTAGGCTACGGTCATTGTTCAACCGGGAGGCGGACGTGGCAACAGGCACTTTGAAATGGTTCAATCCGAAGGGGTTTGGTTTCATCCAACCCGATGACGGTGGCCAGGATGTTTTTGTTCACGTCAGCGCGGTGGAGCGCGCCGGGCTATCGGGCTTGGCTGAGGGGCAGAAGGTCTCGTATGAAGTCCAGCTTGATCGTAAGGGGGGCAAGAGCAGCGCAGAAAATCTGCGGGTCTGACCGGTGCAGCGACGATAGACAATGGATTTAATCACTGCACTTTTCTTCCGAGGTCTCTCAGCAGTGTGTGCAGGAAGTCGCTGGCATGGTCGTACCGCGCGTTGCCCTCTGTGATTTGACGGGCTCGCGGCTCCAATATGCATCCAACGGTCTCGGAGCCGAGCAGTTCGGCTCTGTCCGACCATAGCAATAGCAAGCTATCGGGGATGTCTTCCGCAGATCCGAACAGCCGCAGCAGGCAGTGTTCGCCTTCGGTCTTATGTTCGTGGTGAGCCTTCGCTGCATAGAATGCGAACAACCCGCGGAATGCATCACGGGAAACGGCAGGTTTTCCCATCGCAATGTCCCTGAAAATCAATTTCTCAATAGAAACTAGTCTGACATTCTCATTCGGGAAAAACCAGCAAAAAGATGCTCGCTTCTGGCGGCTTTGAAGAACTGCCGCTCGCAGTTTCTAGGATAGTCTTGGTCAGTGTTCACGACCTATCACCGAAATGTTGCGATCGGGGCGTTGGATGGCTCTCGGCTGAATTTGGATTGCGGATGGGCTTTGCTGACATGACAAGGCTAGGTCTTCACCGGAAGAGCTGGACCGGCATATTTGAGTCAGATGGATGTCAGGCGCACAATAATTCATTGCCCTGCCAGATTTAAGCCGCATGGGGGCCCATGTTGTTGCGAAGGCTTGTGCCGGGATGGGGGGCGTAACACCGGGAGTTCTCGATGTCCGGTTACTCGCGATTGTGCTTCGTCAGTTTGGTTCTAACTGCAAGTCTTTTGGCGGTCCCTGCTTCCTCTAATCCTTTTGCCGATATTTTCATTGCCGCTGCACCCCAGCCTACGATGACCTCTCCACCGCAACTGGAATGCTTGGGACGGCCGGGCAGCTCAACCCCTGACGGCCAGCATTGGGTGTATCGAATGGACGGGCACCGCAAATGCTGGTTCCTGACCGAGGGTGTCGCGAAGGTGAAGAAGACCATTCGTCAGCGCGTGGCTAAAATTGGGGCCACCAGTTTGGACAAGAGCGGCGGGACCTCGGCGCCTAGACAAAGCGAGATCATCGATGCACGCGCAGAGTTGCTGCGCTCGGCAACGGCCGAGTCGTACCGGCCGCCTCACGTCGAAGTTAAGGCGGCTGATGCTACCTTCGATCTCGATACCGGCGCCGCTCCGATGTCGGCTACCCTCATCTCTGCGGTTGGCCGCCGGTCCCGGTCCTCAGTGCTTAGCCAAGTCGATGTTGAGCAACTTCTAGCGGCCGCGCCGGCCGATCATGTGGTGGCTTCGCCCGAACCCCCGGCCATGCCGATCGGAGTGCGGCTCGTGGAGGCTGCTAATCAGACGGCGAGCCGGACGGCAACTTGGCTAGGCGTATTGCTGATGATGCTGGGGATGCTCTCCATCCTAAGTACGAGCCGCTCGCTTCGACATGCGGTGAGACTGCGCTACTGAAGCGCGGGGGGCTGCATACGCCGGAGCTCCGATGCCTAACCACGAGGAGGTTCGCGAAAAAGAGGGTGTGAGCGTCTCAGTGTCGTTCCGACCCGGCTGGACGCGAGCGCGCTGATGGTTCCAAGTGTGCCTGTAGACCATCGCTTGGGCGCAGTTAAGGGCCGCGCAAGCACTGCAGATCAGAAACCGCGTGCTGTCCGATTGAACCCGCGAAGGAGGGGTATGCGAGCCGGCCTCACGAACGGATTGCGTCAATCGCATGGGCGATAAGGACCGCTACACTGACGCCGATGAGCATAACGAGCAATAAATTGAATAACACGTTCGCCTCCAATCTTTGGAATTGAACGCGCGCATTTGTGCACAGTCAAAATCAACCAGCTTGTATTGTTAATTTCGGCTTTGGGTTGAGGATTCACGGTAACGCTTGCGTCCGCTGTCGGCCCTATCGATGGAATGCCATGAACAGAAGAACCCCGACAATGCACGCCGCGAGTGAGAGTAAGTAAATACCCACGGCAATCCCCGACTCATTTTAAACTCGGGATTTAATGTGAAACTCGTGCCATTTACCGTCAAGCGTGAGCGTCGCAAGACTCAGCGTTCACCTTCACTTAGATCAACGGCTAGAGATCTCTGGCAGGACCATTTCGGGCGCGTAGCCAAGTCCGGTTGAAGGCACCGGGTTTTGATCCCGGCATTCGCTGGTTCGAATCCAGGCGCGCTCTCCCAATTCATCGCAGGCCCTCGGCAGAGTAGGGGTTGCTCCCCATAAGGGCGACTAGGCCGGTTTGACCCCGGCGCCTGCGACCACTCGACGATCCCGCTACCGCGACCTGATCTCGCGGACGCGATCTGCAAATGCATCACCGTTGGTGATGATCTCAAAGGTGCCGCTCGGCATCGCAGGATCCTCAATGATCTCGAGGCCCATGAAGGTTTGCGGCCGAGGATCTGATGAAAGAGTATGCGCGCCGAGTTGCTGGCCGCGGTGTCGCTCGAGACCGATCTTCAAATCCCGCGCAACGGTGATGCCGACAAGCGGAACGGATGGGTGGCGGAGGCGCTGAACCGTGTCCCTCATGATCTCGACGTCTATTGCAATGGTGCGGTTCACGTTGGCGGTCGACCGACGGGATAGTTCCATAGCATCGGCCATGCTGAGCGGGCCGCGGCCGGCAGCAAGGAAGAGGGTGCGGGCACTGCGCTCGCCCTCAGCGCGCAGCTCGCGCCCGACTGTGCGGGCGACTGGCGGCGGGCAAGCTTCTCGCCATTCCCGAGGTGCCGGTCATCGTCGCGCGCGGTTGGAGCGATCAGCAGAAGCGCGCCTATGTCATCGCCGACAATCGGCTGACAGATGCGTCCGAGTGGGATGACGAGATGCTCCGGCTCGAATTGAACGACCTCCTCGAAGGCGGCTTTGAACTATCGCTAACCGGCATTACCGAGGGCGAGTTCTCGCGGCTGTCCGTCGGCGTCGGCGAGTTGGAAGCGATGCCAGAATTGCCGGATGGCGACCGGTCCCCATACCGCGACTTACGACTGTACGGCGATCAATGAGAGACGGTCGATCGGGCGATCAAGCTTGCGATCCAGCCGCGTAAGCCGGGCGATGCAAATCCGAACCGGTCGCCGCAAGGCAATGCACTCGCGCGCATCTGCGAGACATACTTGGCGCGCCACATCAGCGATCGCTAAGCATATCCGCGTCGCGCCAATCGCGAAGCGTGCAAACCTTAACATCGCGGACAGACCCTTTTAACAGTTCTCCGAACCGCCGGACCAGGATTTGCGATGGTCTTGGTGACTGTTGCTGCTGCTTGGCCAGCTTGCTGGCCCGCCTTCTTTCCTGCAATGCCCCCAACAACGCCGCCCGTTACAGCAGCGGCCCCTTGCGCGGCGGCACCGCCCACCGCTTCCCGCGGGATTTCTTGCAGCGTTGTGGCGGCGTCTAAAGCATTTCCCACGGTTGGCTTCTTGATTAACGCATTAATCGCCGCGATACCTTCCTCGGCGCGAGTTTTGGCGCCGTCGAATGCAGCTTGCTCCACCTTATAGAGTTCGATCATGCCGGGAAGCTCTGGCAGTGACACTTTCTGAACAGCGCCCCCCTTGTACAATTTAGCGGCAAACAGACAGTCCCAATACATAGTGTCGCGAGGTGGATCGCTCGCGTCATTGTCAGCGCGTTCCCAAATCCACTGGAAACGCGGCCTTACGTCCTTCGGGTCCTCTGTGCGACACTTGTCGAGAATCAAGCCGACCATCTCAGGGCTTGGTCCGTACGCCACGAAATTGATGAAGGCGTTTTTTGGTTCGACCGCAGCGACTTTCCTTACCGCGTCCTGAGTCATCGGGCTCGCGATTGCCGTGTACTTCTGCAAGAGATAAGCATCCACCGCAATATTGTGACGAGAGAAACCAGGATCGTTCACGATCGCATTTAGTCGTCCAATGACTCCAGCCGTGTCGGCAGAAACGCGCGCCAGCACCATAATTCGCGAACGAAGATCCTCAAGTTTTGTGCTGAGATTTTCCATTTCGGCGAGCTGCTTCTCTACTAAGATCTTGCTTGGCTCGTATTTGATGAGCTGACCGCCGGGTAGGTTCTTAATGGCATTCTCCACGCCATTGAGTGCATTGCGGGTTTCGTGAATGATCTTCGTGGGTGAAGGCAGAACAATGGGTAATGGAGGGAGGGGAGCTTCGTCACAGACCGGATTCGCAACATTGAGGACAACAGCGAGCCGGTCAAGCATGGGACAATCCATGAATTTGAAACCGCAACGGTTGTCTTCGCAATATCTCGGAATAAACCCGAGAATCTTTTCATTCCTTTTGATCCAGTTTGTCCATTTGCGAAAAGCTCCGGTGTCGCGCTCCTCTGCGATGTAGGCCCATACACCGGCTGCATGGTCGTTGCTAAAAGTTGTCTCCGATCCTCCATCAGCGGCACCTTCGCGTAGCTTCCGCGGAGAGCGCCACCATCGACCATCAGGTCCCTGCGATCTCTTGACGGTATCGCACCCTCGCTTGTCTCCCACACTGCAGGTCAGCCCGCTGAAAAGAATTGTGTCGCCATCGTTGCAAGGCAGGAAATAAGTCGTGCCATCTTCACGTGTTTTTGGTTCGTTATATTCCTTTGACAAGAAACCTTCGCAGAATGGCAGGCGCGCCTCCCAGAAAGTCATCGCACCTTCGAGCCGATCTGCCGCACCTGCCCCTGGGATGCTGCACAATGAAGCACCGATGGCGATTGATAGAGGAAAAAGTGACCGCTTGAGGAACATAAAAGCCTCCTCTCAGCACGCGGGACGCTGGGCAGTGAAGGCACCCAGCAGTTCAAATTGTCCTAAACAATTGCAGGTTGTCGAGATTAGCCTAAGAGGGAGCTACGAGCTTGATACACATCGTCGCACCCGCTTCAAATGCTGCGTCGCAAACGGGATGGAAGTCAGAGGCACCTTTGAGCCATTCTCGCCAGAGGCGGAAGTAAATTCAGGGCATTGCCGACTGGCCGAACGGTGGAAGCCATGGGACATACGTCTTGTCGCCGATCTCAATGATGCAGGGCACCTTCCGAAATTCGCCGCCGAATCTCTTCACCAGCTTTTTGTAGGTCCGGCGCGATCGCTTGCGAGATTCCGGGAATAGCCGCTCGTCGGTGATCCTGGCCGCGTTCGATGTCACGATGATCTGCAGCATCACCGGTACGGTCTTGATCAGCTTTGCATGTCGAGCAGCTTCTTGGCGGTCAGTCCTTCGGGCACGTTCGTGTCTCCTTGGTCTTTGAGGCGCGGCAGATCATGATTCGATCGGCGATATTGCTTCGCGATATGGATTGCGTTTCCACGGAACTTTAGATCAGGGTAGTCAGGATTCGTCCATGTGATGGGCCTCAAGTCGCTTGATACCCCGATTTACCCAGATGGACGGTCGGCGCTCGCCGACACAGCAAACCGCGTCATTTGGGATGAGGTACCCCATGTAGGGCAGAGAGGGCGGGCCGTTCGGGGGGGCTGTCCCATCTGTCTCAAACGAGAACGCTGCCGGGCTCGAAATCCAGGTCCCGGCAGCGTTTCATTCTCAAACTGAGCGCTGAAATCCCAGTTGGTCTGGACTGTGCAACGGCCATGCCACAGGCATGTGACCAAAGCAAAACGGCCCCAAGCAAGTCCGGGGCTGGCTCGGACGCTGAGGCCGTTCGCGCTGCCTACAAAATAGGCGCGCTTGCATGTTTTCCCCGATCGCGGTCAGCTTCGCAAGGAATACTTGGACTAAGAGTACATCAATGGCTCGAGCCGAGCCGTCCCGTGTAAGCTACATGTCAGCGGGCGTTCTCCGCTCAGAACAATTTGTGATATTAATCGGTCGTGATTTGTTCTCGGTGCGTGTGTTTATAAGCGGAACACCAGAAGTGGCGCTCTTCTGGAGCTGGCTGTCCTGGTTCTTCTCTCCCAACAAAAAAGTAAGCCCCAGCTCGCAGGGGGGCGGTGAGCTGGGGCCACTTCACTTGGGGTCTGCCCTCGGGCAAAGGGCATCGGGAAAACTCGGCAGTCCGACGAATGTTCCTGCAGTCCGACGAATGTTCCTGCGCAAAATGAAGGGCCGCTGCTATGGACGCAGCGACCCTCCGGACAAGCGGCGAAGGTAAAATACCTTCAGCACGACCTCATCAATGCATATGGCCAATCAGATAAACGCCGCCACCGATAACGATAACGGCCGGAACAGCCCAAAGCAGAAGTACAGGCATTTCTCTCTCCTCAGTTACGCCCCTATGGGCAAAACAGGCAAAAGCTACAATCGTTACGCTGGCGGAACACTGCCTTGAGCTGAGAGTTCTTTGCTGGACGCATCTAGCGGCAGAGGAGAACCCTATGAAGAAGTTCATGCTGATTTCGGCCGCCGCTCTGTTCGTATCGACGGGTGCAATGGCGCAAACCACTGTCACGACCACGACCGGCATTGCGCGAGGCGCAACCGTGCAGATTGAGCCGGAGTACCGTACCAAGATCCGCTCCTACGTGACCGAACACAAGATCCGTCCGGTTGAGACGCGTGAAAAGATCGTGGTCGGCTCGCCGGTGCCGCGTGATGTAGAACTCGCGACCAAGTGATTGGGGTCTCTCGCTGACCAAGTACCGATACGTCTACTCGGGCAGCCATGTGATGCTGGTTGACCCCGAGACCCGCATGGTTGTTCAGGAGGTCGATTAACCCCCTTTCGGCGGCAAGCATTCCCACAGGCTTGCCGCCGTCACCTTGGCGGCGCGCAGCACCGGCCCTAAGCTATTCGTTTGCGGCTGGGCACTGGCGCAGCTCTGGCTTCTCTGGGTCGCGCCGTTGATCGGCGGCGCGCTGGGAGGGCTGGTCTAGCCATGGCTGAGCGAAGAGCCGGCCTACTTGAAGGCGCGAAAGAGTGGGCTCGCTGGCGAGTGACGATCCTGGAGTTCGCTAAGGGCATCGGACGTCAGTTCGAGCCGGGCAGGGAGCTCGGCAAAGGGGCAAACGGAAACGCCGCGGAAGCCAGAACTCCAGCTATTCAATCACCTTGTCTTTCATCACCAGCACGCTTTCTGGAATCGAGAGGCCGAGCGCTTTTGCGGTTCGCAGATTGATCGTGAACACGAAATGGGTGGGTTGCTGGACGGGCATTTCGGCGGGCTTGCCGCCCTTCAATAGGCGGTCGACATAATGGGCCGCTAAGACGAACAGCGAAAGGACAAGCGCGTTGCCCTGCTTTTGCCCAGCTGAAACCATCTGCAACGGAATCGTGGGGGTGCTATCGAGCGCGTTTGCGGTAACGTCTGCGGAACGCATCGCAGACGCAGTCGACGCAAATCCCTCAGATGTATCGACCCGAGAACAATGTATCCGCTCATTCAACCCGCTGACTGACCTGAATGATTTCGCCGTACAAGCAAATGGGAAGCTGACGGTTATTCTTTAAACCTGCGATCTGGCCCGCCGTTACGATTGAGATATTGCCATGTCTCGCCCACGACCTGAGCGTCACTTGGCGCTGCGCCATCTTCAATGAAGCGTGTTGGCCTACATTCGACTTGAACATCGCTATAGCGGAAGGCGGCAACATCGCCTCCAGCCATCACGAGAATTGCGTCAGGTGTCATATACAGGGTCTTTTCCGAGCGGCAACCGTAAGAACTCCACGTTACTGTTGACGTGGGGCGGATTACCTCGGATCAGCGCAATCGGCTTTCGTTCGACCGTTTTGGCCGCACCCGCGTTGCGCTTCCAATCCGCCTCCTGCTTCTCTAACGGAATTCTCCAAATCTTGCTGCAACCGGCCAGTGCATCGAACGCACGTGTCAGAGCTTTGAACCGCTCATGCTCATCGGTAGATAGATCGTAGTCGAGTGAAATCGTGCTCGCTTGGCGACCGTGCAGCCAAATCGCTCCCAGGATAATCACCGCGCCGGCAGTGGCGACGAAAGCTGCCGCCGGAGGGACGGTCAATGCCGAACCGGCAAGCGCCACAGCGGCAACCACAAAGAGTACCGACAGTACAGCGAGGCCGCCTTTATATGCCCGCCACCTCGCTCTGCTGGCGTTCAATGCGCCAGCAATATCGATGGTGGAATTTGCAACCAACTGCTCGATTGATGCGCTGTCGATTACGGTTGCGCCCTGATCGGTCGTGGCCGGTTCTGTGTTTGCATCGCTAACGTTACGGATGGAGCCATCAGGTGGCCGCGAACTGTCGTTGGACGCGTGGGGTTGGTATGCTGTCCACGATAATCCTGTTCCAGGTAATCCAAGCGTCGTCCTCGTGCCACGAGAACTGATGGTATAGCGGAGGCCGCGCGGACCGAGCGAGACGCTGGCCCCACTACCACTCAAATTTAAACGAAGTCCAGGCACAAGTTTAAAACTGCGACGAAAGCGAAAGCCCATGACGAGCCTCCTGCAGCGCTCAAGCTTAAGTAGCGTCAGGCGCCTTTATCCGCGCATTCACCGGCTGGGCGCAATCGGCCGCTTCGGCTCTGGATGACCCGAGGAGGCTCATCGCGCCCTGTGCGGTCAGGGGGCGTCTTCCTTATCCCTTGATCGCTTTCAGCGCGGTCGCGACGGGCAGATACATTCGGTCCGACCGATCGGCAGCAAGGTTGACGAAGCCATAGCCGCGGTAGAAGTCGGCGGCCTTATCATCGATGGCATCGACGATGATTGCGTGCGCGGCAACCGGTCCATCGGCAACAGTCCTGATCGCATCGAGCAGAAGTTTTTCGCCGATCTCCTGTCCCTTGAAATCGAGATTCCGGCCAAGCCACCCAATCAATGCGACGCCAATCGGCAGAGAGTGCGGCAGCTTCTTTCTCAGATCGACCGGAATCTCGCTGAGAGGGATGCTGTGCGAGGTGAGTGTGTAGAACCCGGCCAGCTTGTCGGTCTCAGTTTCGACCGCGACGAAACAGGTCGCCAGACGGCGCTTGACGTCCTGCGTGACGGTCTGCCGGAAGTATCTATCAATCTGGTCATTGCCGCAGCAAAAGCCGCTGCGGTCATGCGCAGCCAGCCTTTCGATGTGAAAGCGATCATCAGCCCCCGCTGGCATGCCGCCATCATTTCCTGGTCATCGGAGCATGGCGCTTGGCGGCAGCAACCAGTTTCGCACTCGGAACGGGCGGATTGATTAGCGCCTCGGCAAAGGCGATCTGATCGGCTCGCGACAGGCGCACGACAGCATCTTGCTCGATGGTGCGTCGCGCGTCCTCGCCCATGGTCGCGGTGACGTAGGCCGTTATGCTCAGACCACGCAACGTCGCGGCACGCTCCATCATCTTATAAATCGAGGTGGGGATTCGGGCCTCCAGCCGGGAGGTTGTCGCAGCGGGGTCTTCAAGACTCGCGAGCCGGTTCGTGAGGCTTTCGAGCAAACCGCTCTCAGGTGCCGCCTTGCGCCGTCGAACCTTCAGGGATTCCGTAAAAAACATGGACTGGGTTTCTGCGAGTCCAAGTTTAGTGCGACGGATCTTGGGCCGGGGCTTGGCCTTCGTCTTGGCTTCTTTCTCGGTCTTGATCATGACGTATCTCCGGCCGTTTATATACGGCAAAATGCCGTACAAAACAAGAGCTCCCCCTAGGAGTGGTTCCAGCTTCCGACGTGGCCTTTTTCACATCCACGAGAGCCGGTAGTCGGTCCCGGCGCCGGACCACCAGTAATTGACAATTTGCAAGCCGGTCCGGGATGCCCGTTGATGGCGGCATGCCCGCTCACCCGCCGCCGAGATCAATCAGCCGCCCCGCGAGGGCTGGCATGCGCCCGCGCGTTTAGAAGCTTCGTCAGTTCACCGGGCGCGCAAATTTCGAACGCATGCTTGGTTTCGACATCGAACAAACTTCTGTCAACCGCCGCAAATGCGATCACCGCGAACGACTGACGAAAGATCGCAAGGAACATCGCCATGCGGTCTTCCTCGGCGAACCGCCACTGATATTCGAACTGGTCAGACACCTCGAACTTCCCCTGACGCAACGTATTCGATGGCAACAGGTGCTCAAAAACATCTTGGGGAAAGGCGCCACTGAGGCGGTCAAAATTTGAAAACCACCGCGCCACGACTCCGCCTGCCTTAGGAAGAACTCTCTTTGTCATTTCGTAATAGAGCGAGAACCCGATCTTGAATGCGAAGGTTTGCATATGAGACGAAACCAGCGGCCCGTCCACGCGAAGCAGGCCACCATCTTGCTTTCGCCATCCTGCTGCTGATTGCATTTCGCGCGGCAGGTACATTTCCTCCAGGAGTCCTGGAATGTTGTTGTCGATGCCGGAGAAAATGTTTTTCATTTCTTTGCGGCCGGCATCCGTCTTTGAATCTGGCATGGAACGGCCGATCATCGCGGCGACGAGATCAGCACGCCTTGTTCCGCCGTTGCAGGCATCACAACTGCCGAATTCAAGTCCTTTTGGACGGCGGCGCTGCTCGAACATGATGATAGGCGGGACATGATCGACACTCGTTGCATGGACGTCGCCGCCGCAGTAGATGCAGCACGGACAACCATCCAGCACGGCCGCATGTGCGCGACGCTTCAATTTGTTTTCGCCCATTAACCGACGGTCCGCCGCTTCCAATCATCTATCAGGGCAACCGTGCGAATGGCTTGCTCGCCGGGCAATGTCTGGCACTCCAAGTAGAGAGATACTAACGCCCCACCAAATGCACTCACCCGGCTCGTATGCGCCATCAGGTTGTCACCGCGAGTAGAGAAGGCGGCCCTTGCTGCTTTCATTATTCCTTTTGCCATCTCCGCCTTCTCGCTGTTGCTCAACGAGTCGGGAATCTCGGAGGTCATCGCTTCGAATGCTCGTGTAACTAGCTGCTGGTCGAGCGCGTCCATTCGATTAAACCGTTGCAATACATCGACGACTTCCTTGTTTGCTTCGATTGCTCTCGCTTCAGCCCATCGCTTTTTGATTCCTTCGAACATGACTATTTCCTAGACGGTTTCCTTCCAGGCCGAAAAGGCTCCGAAAGCCATGAAGGCCGGAATGCTCCAAAGCGGCAGATCGAACAGCCAGTTGACAATCTTCTGGACGCCGACCCAATCCGTCACCGGGACGTGCCAGCCCAAGAACTGGATGCCGTGAGAGATCGGGAGCGGCGTCCACTGTCCAGACTGAAGCCAAAGCACGGCTTGGTAGAGGGGAACGCACAGCGCGAACACTGTGAAAGCCACGCCCATCCAGAACGCGCTGCGATCCTCTACGCGCGGCTTCACGTTGCTGAGGTATCGCAGAACCTCATCGTCCTCCAGCTTGGCCATGAATGCCCCCAAAATTATTTTGACCTAGAAAAACCGACCATCATAGATCGTACTTGCGCCGAAGCTCGGCGTAGTGCTCTCGGTTTTCTTTAGCTTCCTTGACGGCCTGGTTCCAATGTTCTGGAACGTAGTTCGCACATAGCACCAAGGCGCGTTCCGTCATGGCTAGCAATTGCGGATCCCCCTCGGCTTTTTCATAGACATGTTTCCAGAGAAACGCGTGGCCATTGAGAAATTCGGCCATTGCCCGACCCGACAGTCCGACCTCGATGGCGTTAGCAAGTCCGGCCTTGAAACGGTCTCGCTGTTTGACGAGGCGCTGTTGCCCTTCGAAAGCTTTGTTTCCGAGTATCTCGCGCATTCGGCTCGACAGTTCGTCATCGCTCCGAGATTCAAGTGGTCCGCTGACGTCAACATTGACGGCGGAAAACACGCGAACCTCGGGCTGGCGCCGACGATCTCGCCACCACTTCATCACGTAGTGCATCAGTTACGACCCTCGTGCAGCTTTCGACTCGCGCCACGCTTCCGAGTTGCCTGCCTCCGTGCGAATTGAGAGGTGGAGCTTTTCAAATCTGCCCTGCGCGAACATAGCCAACCCACCGGCTATGGCCTGAATTGCTGCCTTTCGGGCGCTGTCGAATCGACCGAGCACATCTGGATCGCAGGCGATGGCGGCCATTCCCTGTTTGACGGCTTTTCCACCGTTACCGAAGCGGCGAGCGTAGTCGTCAAGAATCTCCAGCAGCTCTCCATAGGTCTCAAGGATGATCCCGCTTTTGAGCGGGCGCAGATCATCGGCGCTGCCGGTCACAAGATGATCGTCCGTCATCCCAAAGATAAATTTGTCCAAAGAATTTCGCGCGGTCAAAGCGGCTTGTCCTTCCTGCTTTGACCCGCCGCCATAGAGGTTTTGCTTGATCAGCGCCGTCAGCTCGTGACGCGTGTCCACAAGGCGGGAGAGAGGCACGCCCTCAAACTCGGATGGCGCCGTCCTGAAATCGGCGCCGCGGGGGAGAGGCGGCGATGAAGGCTCGCGCCGTGGTGGCTGCCAGAACTGTGCAAGCTCGCTCACCGGCTTCCAGTCGCTGAAGCCCGGACGCCAGATCAGGTCGGTGCCGACCAGTTGTCCATCCTGGAGATGTTGCAGAACCTGATCGCGAGACAATGGACCGTGCTGCTCCCCGCGCATGATCACATGCCAGTCCACGATTTCCCCCTAACGTTGCCTGGCCGCAACCTTAAACGCTTTTGCGGGAAGTGTCATGGGCTGCTACCGCGTCGGCCTCTCGCCCGATTAGACGAAGGCGAAACGCATGCGGCGTTAAGCCGGGTGATGGAGACCTTCGGGCGAGCCGTTCAGATTGATTGAGTTGAAGCAGGAGATATACTCCGCCCCAGGGGTGGGGCATGTCTCAAGCGGTCGAAGCGTTTCGCCAGATTTCCTGGCTAATCTTCAAATGGATTCTCATCGCGGGCGGTTCGCTCATCGGGCTTTGGCTTGCTGCCTGGGCCGGCGTTTACGGCTACTTTGGTATATGGGGGCCACGACCGCGGCCGAGCGGGGCTCTAGATAGACCGGTTTACCGCGCCCGCAGTCGGAAAATTTGGCTCGGGCGGCCAGCTAAGAGGGGTGGACAGAGAACAAGCGCGCCATTAAAGAGGCGGTCACGAAGCACAGTTTTGCAAGACTGTCCTTGGACCTTGCAAGACTTCCGAAGAAGGTCCTGAATTTTCAGGTACTTCGGTGGGGAATGGTGTAACGGTAGCTTATCGGACGCCCGCGCCTGAATATAGAATGTGCTCGCGTTAGTCAGATCACCTCATGGCCTTCAACCGCTGCATCTGAAAGCGAGAGGCCCCACCTCAAATTAGCCGCGCCACCGAGACTGTCAGGAAGATCAGCCAGGGGGTCCCACAGGGCAGGGCGGCGGCGCGGACTTCTCTTCACCGGGCGCCTTCGGATCGACAATAGTCCGTTTGATCGTGACCACAGTGGCTTGCATGTCCAGGGGCCGTGCTCGACGCTCGAGGCCCAGGGCGGTCAGCAGCCGAAGCTGGAGCTTGGTCAACGCAGTGTAGGCAAGCACGTCGTAATCGCCGCCGGACAGCCAAGACGCTTCCAAATGTTCGACCATGGCACCTGTGACTGCGGCGCGCATCACCAGGGTACGCTGTCCTGCGGAAAGGTGATCGGAGCCACCCAGGTCGGACTCGAGGTCTGCAATGAGGGCGCGCGCGTTTCTAGCCGCGAGCGTGCGGCCGTCCAGATCTCCGAGGGTTAGGAGACGGACCTTGCCTTTATCGGGTGCCGACTGCGTTTCCATCATTGGTGCAAGTTCAACCATTTTATATGCGCTGCTTTCGATACCCTATTGTTTACCCCTGCGTGCCGAACGAGCGGTAAATCGCAGATAGTGTAGCAAAGTCCGTCACGAGCCATAACAGAGCGCTAGTCCGTAGAACTAGAGCGCGCTCTCGGTCTGCTTTCGGCGGGGCGTCCGAATTTTTTCCGCGGCTGCGAATGAATGTATTGCGCTCACCATCGTCGCCGCCTTGGGCGGGCTGGGCACTATGGGCACGGTTTCTCTTGTGCTCATTATTCTTATCTGTTCTCGCTCTTACCCTCTGTCTACACATTAGTGAACTCAACATCTGACAACATGAAAAACCGTGCCCACCTCGCCCGACGTGCCCGGGCTAGCTTCTCGAAGGTATCGGCGGCACCGATGGTGATGCGGTCGCGCTGAGGGAGCGTGCCGCGGCCAAGCGACCCTCCTCTGTGAGTTCCTGCCGTGCGTAGATTGTCGTTTTGCCTCCGTGAACGCGCCATCGACCTCCGCTCTCCCGTGCATCAGGATTGGCAATGGCGACGTAGCCGCATTCGGCAAGGCGCTTGGGAACTGCTCGGCGAAGCTTCGCGTCCTCGAAGAGCATCCTAAGCTGGCTGTCGCCCGGCGTTTTCGCTTTGACCATTTGCAGCGTGAGTGCATCCGGTTTACCGAGGCTTTCTATGACGTCCGCGAGATCGCCGCTTTCCGGAGCCACGCCGGCGGCAACCACCATATGCCATGCCGCTGTTTTCGGAGGCGGAGCCTTGGCGTTGAAAGCAGCGAGGTCAAGGTTAGCCAAGTAGTAAGCAACGGCCTCGTTTCCACCGTCATCGAACCAAGCGTTGATGTCGTCCCAATATGCCGGCGCGAAATCATCCTGCGTTTTGGTCGAGACACAAACAAAATGCCGGCGATCGTCCGGAGCGAGGTAAAGCGCGTCGTGATGGTTCGACGTCATGATCACGCCGCAAACGTTCACTGCTGCGTACTGCGGCACGTGCTTTGTGTTGATCCGGTGCGCCTCTGGTGGATTGGTAATCACGTCCTTGGTGGCGTCGTAAAAGCCGTACCGGGACTCTCCGCCTAGGTCATGAACTTCGTTAATTCGAAGGATGACCGATTGGAGATAGTCGTTCCATTCCGAATTGAAGAATGTTTTCGCAGTGATCTGCTTGAAATTGTGCGTGCCGATAGCCGAGATCGCAGGTTTGAGGATCGTGTCCTTGCCGATGCCCTGTGAACCTATGAATACGAGAGCATGGTTCACTTTGTCCCCGGGACGCTGTACTCGGTGCCCCAGCCACATGACGATGTGCTCGGATTCACTAGGATAAATGAATCTGATGTGATTCAGCCATTTCGAAACGTCGCCTTCGATGTGTTCGATATGGGGCGGAACATACCGATTGAATGTTTTGTCGCCAGAACTGCGGATCCAGCCATCGTTGGTCAATACCCGTCCGTCGATGATCTTGGGTTCCCCGGGAGCCCACCCCATCGACTTCACAAAACGATGTTGCGACAACCAGGTCGTCGCCAAAGTGCCCGGTCCCTCCGTTTTCATGGCATCTTTAACGCGCCCGATGTGTTTGTCGACGCTTCCCGCGTTGAATAATTCTCCGGTGCGTTCGTAGATCATCTTCCCCGAGGGCAGATGCGCCCAATAGTCGTTGAGCGCGTTCGCCTGATCAATAGGAAGCTCGGGGTGATCCGGCAGCGGTCCTAGTATCGCCGCTTGGTACTGCTCGCGCTCTCGCCGGTGCTGTTCAAGGATTTCCGCGGGTATGGGAAGTGGAACGGGGCACACGGGAGGCTGCGGGCAGCCGATCACACTTCCGAAGATCCATGTTATGTCACGTTTCAGCAGAGCCTGCAGCGTTTCAAGGTTCTCGCCCTCCGTCTTGAAGTCCGCGGGGTTCCACCAGCGACGCGTGATCACGTCGTGTTGGTCCTCCCAGCTCATTGCGAGGAATGCTTTCAGGCCGTCTTCCCCCGGGAAACTCAATTTGATCCGCTTGCCGATCGAAATCCAATCGTCGTTGCTCAGGGTTTCGAGACCGCTGGCCCAGCGCTCCAACTTCTTACCGATCCACCAACAGAGTTGGTCATAGCGAATGCCATCGTGAGAGACGCCCCCAACTGCATCGGGCACTGGACCGGTGACGGTGGCCGCCTCAGGCCGTTTTAGAAGAGCGAACAGCGGCGCTGTCTTTGCGCTATAAGGGATCGGCGGCGGCGGATTGGTGGCAAGAATATACGGACGTCCGCTGAACGCCGAGCCGGGAGCAACGTTGTAAGCACGATTGCGGACAGAGATGCGCTCTCGATCTGCCTCACCAGGCGCCAACGGGCGGAAGTGAGAAACCTTAACGGACTCGTGTCCACGATGACTGTGAGGATCGAATTCGACGGGACAGCGGAAAGCAAAATGCCACCCGCCGTTCGGCGAATGACCGTAAGGTGTGGGAACGTCTATGCCGATCTCCGCGCACCACGCGGCGAACTGCGCCCAGGCCTCCTCGCGATCGCCATGGGCGTCGACATCGATGAGAACAAGACCCGACAGGCAAGCTGAAATGGCCAGCTGGTGCCCCTGCATGTGCCAAGCGTGCCAGTCGCTCGTTGCCGTGGTGGCACCATAGAAGCCGTTTTCGCAAGCTGGCGTCTTGGTGTCGGCCCGGAGTGGAAAGAGCGCAAGGCTATTCCGCTCTGCGTAGTGGAGAAATGAGCCGACAGACGAGGGGACTTCGAAGCCGACAATGCTCACGCGAACACCGCACGTTTGCGACGCTCAATCTCTTCGTGGAGTTCGGGAATCTGGTCGATAAGAGCTTGGAGGCGTGCGCGTGTCTGTCGGTTGCGGCGCGGAGGGTTGGCGTCACTATAAAACCAGCGCTGACCTGAGAAGATAACTCGCTTCTTCCTGTCGACTGGAGTTACGGTGGGAGCGCCGACGTGGAGCGACCCCGCGCCGTTCTGCGATCCGTCGAAAACCGGATGCTCTGGATATTCCACCCGAACGATTGGCTCATAACGACGATTGAAAAAGACGACGGAGTTTCGGCTCTCATACAGACCGTACGGCCATTCGTCGAACTCTCTAGACATTGTATGGGTACTCCTTCACTTAAGGAGCCAAACCCGCAGACGCGCTTGAAAATAGCCGGAAATGTGCTAGAGGCAACGCCGCCAAGCAGTTGTCTACGACGTTCCCGGCCTGCGCTCGTCCTACGAGCCGGGCCGATTTCGTTTCTATGCAGAAGCCAGACGCTCGAATACTTTCAACTGAATTTGCGTGTGGCGGGTAACCCACCCGCGATCTTCGTTGAATGCCTCGTCTTCGCCGAATGAGAGATAGATTCCTTCTTTCTTGTCAGCGCGCTCGAGGACGAACATCGCCGATCGATTGTGGTTGCTGAATTGGAGGGTCAACCAGATGCGATCGCCGCCAGCCCATGCCTTGAAGCGACCGCTCTCCAGGTCATGCAAAACTGCGTCCAGCACTTGTCCTAAATCGTGAAGTGGCCTTATCGAAAGTCCACACATGAACTCGAAGACACCGCGGACGCCATCCTCCGTGTTCTCGCTCAAGCGGTGCGTGCGTCGAGCGGCGCCTACGGGGAGGGATCGGATCTCGCGTACGCTATCGGCGAGAGACGTGCCTCGTGGGTGCGATAAGGCAGTAGAGAGAAGGCCATTGATCTTGCAAGTTGCGGACAGCTCAACGCCGCCGCCGCGACCGCGCGTACCCTTTAGGCACATACCGGCGGCCTGCATTTCCGCGATACAATCAGCGGCCGTCCCGAGGGGGATGGTGCTGATGTAGGACAGTTCTTGGGTTAGCTGGCCGGATCTCATACCAGCTATAATACTGGATTGCGAATTTAAAATTAGTTAACGGCGGAGCAATCAAAGTTCATCTGAGCGTTCCCCGAATTCCCACGCCCTGAGCGTTCGCCGCTAGGAAGGTGATGCCGGCAGAAGTCAAGGCGCGTTTGATTTTCGTTATCGCTTCATCGCGCGCGACCGATCGCCATTGCAGGCTCGATTCGATCCGAGGTGCACCGTCTATTTTCTCGATCGCTTGAACTGTTGAAACTCCAACTCCAGCCGCCTTGGCTAGGTCGGCGGCCGTCCATTTGAGAAAAGCCCTTGCCGCTCGGATTTGAGCCCCGGTGATTGGCATTTTCCATTGCTCCAAAACCAATGTTGACAATCAACATAAGCGGTCCGCCCGACGATAGTCAACGATTATAGTTGACTACAATCGATGGAATCTTTAAGCTCTCAAACCATCACCAAGCCCATCGAGGAGCCGCAATCATGATCAACATTGCCCCCCGCGTTACGGACCAAAATCTCCCCCGCGCGTCCTTTTCCGGCCCTGACGCCTTCATGGAGTTTGCGTTCGAACGGCGCCAGTATGAGGCAGCGGTGCAAATGTTCGCCAAAGAGACGAGTCCCGCTGGCATCAATGCCTCGATCGCGGCAGCCCGCCGATACCGCTTCAAGTTGACAAGGACCGAAGCGCGCGAGGCCGCCGTCGAGGGATTGCGCGAGAGCCTTTCGGCGCTTGGCTATGATGAAACGGAAATCCGATGGCATGCGGCCCGTCGCGGGCGGCGGGACCGGCAGTTCTATTTCATGGACGAGCGAACCACGGCCGCGCGGTGGGACGAATTGCGGAAGCGCCGGACGCATTAGCGCTTCGTGCGGGGCGGCCGGGCTTTAGCTCGTGCCGCCTTTCGCGCCTCGTACTTGGCTTCCCATTCATCCTCGATGCGCTGTTCCTCCCGACGTCGCAGCGCCTCGCGGGCATGCTCTAAGGCTGCGTGAGACAATTGGGTCGCCGACAGCCCGGGTGAGCTTGTAACGGACCGAGGTGGTCCGGTGCCGGATTTTTCGATCATTTCCCAAACATCCACCAAGGTCGACAGGAACGCCTTGCCTGGTCGGTAGACCCGCAACTGACCTTTGCGCGCGCGCCGCTTCAGCGTGTCCGCCGTCACACCGCTGCCCTCTGGAAATGCGATCCGGGCGAGTTCGTCGAGCGGTCGCAACGTGTCGTCACTCCAGTCGGTCATGACGATCGGTAGCACGAGCACGGCGCGTCTTATGTTGACAATTTACAATGGCGCGTTTTCCAAGGAATAATTTATAGTTGCATGCCTGCTCGCAATGCGTTTGAATGCTGCGATTTAGGGGGCTTTCATGTTTCGCAATTGCACAGTGGTGGCCGTCTTGGCCATCGCGCTCGCCGGCTGTCAAACCGCAGCAGAAGCACCGAACACCGCGAGCGGGAAGCCCGAGGTGACCATCCGCGCAACGACTGCCGCGATCAAGGCGAGGCTGTTGTCGCTCGCGATGGACAAGCGATTCAACGTGACCAAAGACACCGAGTACCTCCTACAAATCGAGAAGCCGTCCGAGAACTTCGGCGCCGCCCTCTTACTTGGTTCGAAGTACGACGGCATTCCTGCGGAGCGGATCGTTTTCACATTCGCTCCGATCGGCGACTCGACGCGGGTGGTCGCGGCCGGCATGTTCGTCACCAATCCTGGCTCAGCTTTCGAGCGCATTACGCCGGTAAACGGTGGGGAGGGCGCGACGCGGACGCAACAGACGCTCGACGAATTGAAGGTGAGCATGGAAACGCCTCCGCCAGCACCGACTGCGCCTATTGCGAGTGCCAGGAAGCAAGGGAAGCCCGCGACTTGAGGCGTCCACATCCAAAGCCTGTCAGAGAGAGTTTCCGATGAGAAAAGATTACTCCTATCGTGTTGCAAAACCCGATGATGTGGACGGTATCCTCAGAGTCTTCGCGGAAGTGGCTCCCGAGGTCCCAACAAGAGTCTACGAATTCGCCAAAGGGGATCATACCGACACAAGACAGAGTATCGCGCGGTGGGTCGAAACTGGGCAGTCGTGGGTCGCGACTGATGCGACCGGAACTGTCGTCGGGTACGCGCTAGCTGAGGGGAACGACAAAGCCCTCTCCCTCGTGTACCTTGGAGTTGGAAAAGCCGCGCGAAATCAGCATGTCTGCTCTTCGCTCGTCTCGAAGCTGAAGGAAGCCAGCGCAGCCATAACCACCGATGTCCGCTCGGATAACAAGAGTTCTATGGTTGATATTTTTGAGCACCTCGAATTTGCTAAGGGTGACATCAACCAAGATCGCACGAAGCTCCACTGGAAGAGACCGGCGACCTGAAACGGCGTGGCACTAGCGCCGATCAGTAATACTCGTCGACGATGATGACGCCGGCCGCGCCTGTACCTCCCGCGCCACCACCCGTTCCCGCCGCACCGGCTGTACCAGCCGCTCCGACAGCATACGAATAAGAGGCGCTCGGGCTTGTAATTAGCTTCTCGCAATAACCGCCCCCACCCCCGCCGGCCGCACCATAGATTGTCCCGTTACCGCCGGCACCTCCGCCGCCGCCGCCATAGGCAAGCCCAGCGCCGCCGTTGCCGCCAGCGCCGTTGGATCCACCACGGCCGCCGCCGCCAAGCATCGATCCGCCGCCCGACATTCCGTAGCTCTGTTGGCCGGCAGAGTTGTTCGTATTGCCGATCGCGGTCTGCCCAGATGAGCCGGAAGCGTTGATGTCGCCACCGCTCGACGTTCCTCCCGATCCGCCTTGATAGCCCCCATTGAGACCATTCGGACCAAGGCCACCGCCGTTGGCCGTCAAAGAGCCGAACGTCGTGTTGCCGCCAGCGCCACCATTCCCGGCCGACGCGCTGCCCGTGCCACCACCACCACCGCCGCCGCCCACCATGCGAACGTTGATGGCAACGCAGCCAGATGGGCGGTTCCACGTCCCCGAACCGCTGGTCAGGACCGTACGGGTCCGCGAGGACGCAGATTTCGCAGCGCCAATGTTCGTTCGGGCTGTCGCGGCCGTCGCCGTCAATTCGGAAAGGTTGTTTGCAGCCAGCATGTCGCCAGGGCCCGCAGGTCCAGTCGCACCGGTAGCGCCCGTGGCACCCGTGTCACCCTTGGATGCGAGCAGTTGCCAGTACGTTGTATTTGGCGGCGTGTGGTTCGTGTGGTCGAACACGCAAACATAGCTCGAACCGCCGAGCGTCACGACATCGCCGACGACGTAATCGGTGCCGCTGTCCCATGCACCAGTCAGGACGAACCCTTTATAGATACCAAGGAAGGTCCAGACGCCGCCGCTCTTGACCCATACCTTACCGGTGGTGGGCTGAATTGCGGTCTGATCTTCCTCGCCGAGCGACGGGTCTGGCACGGTCTCGTCGTCACCAACAACGACCGGGATTCTGTTAGAGCTAAGGTCCGCAACCAGTTCATTGACGCTCTGCATCGCCTGCGCACCAGCAAAGCGTTGCGGCGAGACTTGCCAAATTGTATAGGCGACACCCGTCTTCGCGCCGCCGGCCCACGGTGGGATGACCAGATGGGTGATGTCGGTCACATCCGAAATGACGGACTGAAAATTGCCGATCTGGAAAATGTCGCCTGGCTTGACGTTGGCTCCGGACCAGATCGTGCCCGTGCCCGTGACGGTCGTTCCGCCTGCGCCAACGGTGGCCAGGCCAGTGGAATAGCTTGTGAGTGCGGTCATTTCTTCTTCCTTGCTTTGACAATTGCATTTGCTTCCGCGATCGGCAGCCACACGCCATCAACGCGCCGCCAGGCGTTTCCCGTCGACGGCTGCCACGCGAGCCATCCGCGTGCATCGGCCGGCGGCTCGGTGAGTTCGGGCGGGAGGTTGTGGAGGTCTACTTTCACGGTCTCGTCCTCATTGATTTGCGATCGGGCCGTTTCCAGCGGCGGCGTCAGAGCATCCGCTTTTTCCTCGCGTCGGTGACTGCGGAAACAACGCGGCCCGGCAATTCGGACTTCAGCTGCGCCAGTTGGCTTTCGACGCGGGCTAATCCATCCTTGTCAGCGCCTGTGGCATCGATGGTGATCGAAATCGGTGCCGAGACGTTGCCAGCGCCGGCCGTCGCTGCGAGACGCGAGACCATGCCGTTCGGGGACATCGTGCCGCCGTCGGCGAAACCCGGAATGAACGGTTTGCTGATGTGGTTCGGAACGATGGTCGCGCCGCCCTTGTGGACGTTGATCAGTTCAGGGCCACGCTCACCCACGACGCCCCAGCCGCCGCGCAGAGTCCCGCCGTCGGCGAACATGGGAAACGAAAGCCCGCCCGTGCCGGCGCCGAGATCACCGGGGGTGGACATAGTAGGCGTGCCGCCGAGCCCGAAAAAGGGAGCAATGCCACCGGTTGAGCCGCCGAACGCTTTCGCGAACAGGGAATCCGCCGCTATGGACATGAGTCGGTCACTGATCTTGCCAAGGGCATCGAGCCCGGACGACTTGAATGCGTCCCAAGCGTTCGCGCCCTGGCGAACTTGTTGGCCGAAACCGACAAAGAAGTTGCGATTCGTCAACATAGCGTCGACCATGAGCCCGTCGAGCTGCTTGCGAGCATTACCAGCGTCGTTCAAAGCTTGCTGCAGTTGGGGCAGCGCCGCGCCGGCTACCTTGGCTTGGTCGGCGAGGTCTTCCATTTGCTTGGTGGTGTAATTCAGCGCAGCGCTGAACTCGTCGAGATTTCTCGGGTCAATGATTCCTTGATCCTGCCAAGCGCGCAGTTGGTCGCCTGCCGCCTTCGTAGCGTCTCGCATACGGAAGATGCCGATTTGCGCCATGTCAGTGCTCCCGGTTTCCGATCGACAGGCGGTGACCAACCCGATCCTCTGGCCAGTGATGAAAAGTCCGCTGCTCGATGCCATCCGGCGAAATGGTGGTCAGGTCAGCCCAACCACCCACTCGTGGAAAGCTGTCCTCCGCGAGAGTGCGTCGCTGCAATTCGAGCAGCTTGCGCAAGCCACGCTCTATCGCTTCCGGCTCGTCATCGGGCTTCGGTTCGATGTAGCCTGACGCGGCGATCAATTCGTCGCTTGGACGTGGGCAACACGCTGTTGAGTTCACGGCCACAGGGCAGATGAGATAAGGCGGCCAATCGCCCATGCTGTTGTGGTCGCCCGGCGTCCGGATGAAAAAGACCATGGGGCGACCACGAAAGAAGCCCGCCAAACTCAGTTCGAATGGCCGATCTAGCCGAAATTGCTCGACGATCAACGGCAGCTCGCGCGATGCGATGCCGACCAATTCGTCGAAGTTGGCTGCCCGCTTCTGAAGCTCGCGAGCGGCGATGCCCAGGCCGAACGCATTGCCCCGCCCAGTAATCACCGCTGGCCACTCGGGAATGGCGCGGATCTTGGACTTGAACTCGGTGATCGTCCCGTCATCCAGATACGATGCCGCGTCCGTCGCGATGAAAACGCGATTGTGCTTTCTGGAAGCGACGAAATTGTTCGCAGTCATCGCTTCACGGTCTCAATCGCCATGTTGAGCTTGGTGTTGACCTCAATCGCCACCAAGAGGATGGACTCGAATAGTTCGGGGCTGCTCTTTTTCAGCTCGCGAAGCCGATCGAACGCGCGATCGCCAGCGGCGCGCAAAGGCGCTTCATCAGCCGTTCGAGCAATCGAGCGCACGAGTTCAGCTTCGAGGTCGACAACGATCCGTTTGAGTTCGTCGGTCATGTCAGACCACGTTCAGCCGGCCGGCGGCCGCATCGGTCTTGTCGACCTGCGGCAGTTCGATTTTGGCGCGTTTCTGGTCAACACGAGCGGCAAGCCGCTGCACGATCGCCTGCGCACGGATCAGATCGGCCGCTCGCTTCCCTAGAAAGGAACGCGCTTCCTTGGTTTTGCCCTGCGCGCTGAGATCTGCGTTGCCGCGAACGTTCGCGGTGGTCGCAAGAACCTCGCGATGAACCTTCGCAACGCGGGTGATGATGGCGCCTCGCACCGCGACGTCGGAGATGCTGGCGGCTTGGGATTCGAGGAAGTCAAAGTAGCGGGGGTGCATTGTTGGCCTGTGTGTTGTCAGTTTGCTTGAATGTTATTTGTCAACGTCACGCCGCGATCGGCTGTCGGCGCGCGGCAACGGAGCGTTCCCAAGCCGCGAGTTCACCAAGACGCCAAAAGCGGCGCTTTGCGATGTAGAGGGGGCGAGGGAAGGCGGGATCGTCTTTGAGACGGCGCTCGACCCACATATGACTCACGCCGCCATAGCGGGCGCGGAGTTGCGAAGTGGGTATCAGGGCGTTTGGATCGTCAGCGGACATGCGGACCTCATGTGTTACGCACAAGGTCTCACGACTCGTAATATCCCGCTATCAAGCGAGACAAAGTGCAATTTTACGTTGACGCTTAATGTCCGAGAATGGCGCGACGGATCGATTTGGCGCTGATCTTAAGTTTCTCTGCCGCACGTTTAACGGCCTTGGCATCGGAAAAGCCGCGGTCGATCTCCGTCCAGTATGCTTTGCGGCGTTCGGCGTCTCGCTCGTGCGCCTTGTCAGTCGGCGACTTGTAGAGCGCAGCGCGGCGAGCCATTTCGCCAAGCTCGCGGAGCGCTCCCAAGCGTTCCCCAAGACGATATCCAATGTAGGCGGCGGCCGCTGCATCGCCTTGCGCGAGGGTTTGGCGCAGTTCGTGGCAGGTTTCTGAAGCCCAGGCAGCTACGCCATCGATGTCGGCATCAACGCATTCGGGGCGAGCCAGGATGTCCGCGGTGATGGCCTCAACCTCATCTAAAAGGGTCTCGACCTGTTGCGGGCGCTGAACGTTCATGCCTGCTCCCTCTGAAACGGGAACACGTTACTCGCCGCACGACCATTCACCAAATCATCCACATACCGGGCCCACGCAGTGAAGGCCTGCGTCTTCTCGCGCATGTATCGGTGCCTGGCGTACACCCGGGCGACGCCGCGGATAGTGCCGGATGAATGGTTCACACATGCTTCGGCGATCTCGATGGAGAACCCAAGCGCTTGCAGGCCGGAATAGAAAGTCCGGCGCAGATCGTGAAGTGTCCACGGCTCCCACTTGTACTCGGGATCCGATTTACGCAGTTCCGCCAGCATGGCGTCATCGAAGCGCTTTTTCGCCTTGCTAAGCCCGCTAATCGGCGTCTCGCCCGTCGTGGTGAATAGCAAGCCTTTTCCCTTGATCGTGGGCAAGCTTTTCAGCAGCGCGACGGCTTGCGGAGGTAGCGGCACAAGGTGCTCGCGCCCGTTCTTCGCTCGCTCTTTCGGGATCGTCCACAAGGGTTCGTTCCAGCGGCTGCCGTCGTCGAGGACGATCGAGGTGCCGTGCAGGTCCAGTTCAGTCCGCGGTAGCTCGCGCAATTCGTCGCGCCGCTGCCCTAGCAGGATCAGCGATTGGACCAGACGACCAAAAGGGTAGCCCTCCCGATCGGCCACCTTCCAGGCTGCAACCAGTTCGGCGGCTGTCAGCTTGCGCTCGCGTTCCGTTTCATGCGCAACGGCATCGAGGGACGCGACCGGGGAGGCTTCCCGCATGTCGCGGTCAACGCACCAATCGAAGAAGGTCTTGAGGGTGGTCAGGGTGCGATTGGCCGTTACTCCGCGACCGGAATCGACCAGGGAGTCAAGCAGCACGATAGCGTCATGCTTGGTGATGGAGGCGAGGGGGCGACCCGACCATTTGCCAAGCACGCCATTCCCGGTCACCTCCCACTCGCCCGGCTTTTCCGGATCCGGCTTCAGGCCAAAATAATGGGCCGTGAGCAGGCGAGTGGATTCCCGGAGCCCCTGACGCTTGCGGCCTTTGTACCGTTTTAGGAACTCGATCATCGCCCCGTCGATCGTATTGTCGCGGAGCGCCTCTCGCTTGGCTTCAGCCTTTTCCTGGCGGCGCACATGCGTGGGGTCTATCCCGCGCCGCACATCTTCTGCCGCGGCAGTGGCCAGCATGCGGGCTTGGCCGGGTGTCAGGGGCTGGCCGATCTGCGGCTGAGCCGGGGAGGGTGCGAGCGCCAGCGGCCCGAGCGTGAGCTTCTTCGGGGCCCGCTGGCCGACCTCGTCGCGCTCGACGGGCGACCGGAATCGGAAGACCCACGATTTGATGCCCGAGGGGTGGACGACCAAGAACAGGCCGGCAGCGCCGCCGTCCGACTTCTCATAGCGGACCGCGCGCGGCTTAAGCTGCTCGATCGCCAGGTTGGATAGCGCCCTAGTCTTCGCCATGCCGTTACCCCAAGGTGCTGTGGGGTAACGTGTTGGTGCCGTTAGCGAGCGTTACCCTGCGTGACGAACATGGTGCAAAAATCGTCAAAAATCAATGAAAAGCAAGCAAATCGTGCGAGCGAGACGTTCAGTCTCGTTACGCTTCGTTACGGTATCACCTTCGTCTGGGAGACTAGGGGTCGGAGGTTCAAATCCTCTCGCTCCGACCATTTTTCCAATTCATTTTCAGGCGAATTGACCGAGGCATACTGGCCGGGGACGCGTGGGCGACGGTTGGCAACGGCTGGCTGCTTCGGTGGTCGGCAATCAACTGCGCGAAGACAACCGCATGCACGGTAGCAATGTCATGATGGAATGACGGTTTTTCCGAAGAATTTCGAATCTGACATTTGCGGCTGCAATCGGTCGCACCTGACTTAGGAACGAGGTGCCAAGACCTCCGTTGGCAAGCATCCTTAACGGAGGAAACACTATGAGAGTTGCGAAAATTACGCTGGCAGCAGCATTCATTCTCGGTTCGATCGCCGCGGCGACGGCACAAGGCGCTGGCGGAGCTGGCGGCGGAGGCGCCGGAGGAGCGGGCGGAGCAGGAGCAGGCGCAGGAGCAGGCGCTGGAGCCGGTGGAGGCTCTGGCAGCGGCTCCGCAGGCGGCGCTGGGGGAACCGGAGGTGGCGGTGACTCACCCGCGGCCACGACTGGTCAGGGAGCCTCGAGCAGCCCGAGCTCAGCCAATCCTGGCGCGACGATGAACGATCCGAAATCGAAGGGACGCTAAGTCTCGAAGGCTCGCCACTCACCCAGAGTGGCGAGCCTTTTCTCGTTTCAGTTCCAGCTCCGCACTTCGCCTGAGCTTCGATGTGAAGACGTCTTCGTGATAGCAGGGCTCTTTCATCTTGTGCGAGGGCAACATGTCTCAGATACCGTGGAACGAGATCTTCGTCCCGACGCATTCCGTCATGGAAATGATCGTCCGGGGCACCATCATGTATCTCGGCATCTTCACGCTGATGCGCTTCATTCTGAAGCGGCAGACCGGCGGACTCAGCATTCCGGATGTGCTTCTCGTCGTCCTTCTGGCGGACGCGGCCCAGAATGGCATGGCGGGCGAATACCGCTCGATCACGGAAGGTATCGTGCTCGTTGCCACGATCATCTTCTGGAATCTTGCCATCGACTGGGTCGGGTATCACGTGCCTTTCGTGGAGCGGCTCGCTCGGCCCGCGCCGCTCCTTCTCATCAAGAACGGGCAGGTCCTTCGACGCCACATGCGGCAGGAGCTGGTGACGATGGACGAGTTGATGAGCAAGCTGCGCGAAGAGGGCATAGCGAGTCCCTCGGACGTCGTGGAGGCGTATATCGAGGGCGACGGCAATATCAGTGTGAAGAAGAAGGAGGCCTGACGGTCTGCATCTGACCGGCCGAAACGACCGGCACAGCGGAGCCTATGCTGCGAGCTTTCGCCGGTTTCCACAAAGGCACGCTAAGGATTGTTGTAAGCGACCGCCTTCATCGCATTGACGCAGATGAAGGCGGGGTGAGCCTTGCGGGGACATATCCACGATAGAAGCCGGGCTTATCAACGTCACCGCGCTTCAAAGTCATCCCTACAACACCTCGGCACGGACGTGAGCTACGCCGCGATCCGTGATCCCCAAGCTGCGCGCGGCGGCGAGCGAGAGATCGAGGACGCGACCGCGAATGAACGGGCCTCGGTCATTGATCGTGACGATGACGCTGTTTCCGCCATGGGTCACGCGGACCTTGGTGCCGACGGCAGGCTGCGATGCGCAGCTGTCAGGTGATTGCGATTGAATGACGCACCGCTCGCCGTCTTGCCTTTGGAGTACGAGTAAAAGGAGGCCTTTCCCGAAAAGACTCGATTGAAGGATCGCATGCCCGAGCCATCAGCCGATGGTTCTTGTTCGCTTGGAGGTCGAGCCTCCGGTTGATCCTTCTTGGTCTGTTCGAGCCTCTCAGGCGCCGGCGCTGCGTCAGCTTTCGGAATGATGGACCATCGGTCAAGAAAATCTTGTGCTGCAGCAGAGTCCGCGTTCAATCCGATCCAAGCAGGGACTGTCGCAATCGCTACCATTCTGACGAGAAGATGCATTGTCGACCTCATGAACAAATTGAAGATCACGCCGACAATGCAGGCTGATGAGGCGGTGTTCCCCAGCATGCTGAAAACGGTGATGGCATACCGACCTCACGGGGAAAAACCGTCCCGCTTTCCCTTATCTCAAATGATACGTCATTTATTTCAGCCCAGAAATAAATAAATTAAATATTTAAATATGGGCGCCTTGGCTTAGCCCTGCCTACCTCAAATATCCCACCACCATCCGCGTGGTCTCATCCACCAGCGTCCGCACCGTCTTCTCCGACAGCATCTCCGCCCCGTTGAGCACCGTGTTGTGCGCGACCGCTTCGATCGCGCTGACGCAAATGAAGGCAGCGAGGTCGGGATCGATTCTGCGCATCTCCTTGCGGTGGCTTTCGAGGTAGGCGCGCACGAGGGCGTGGACCTCACGGTTTGAAGCTTCGACGTCTTTGAGCTGACCGATGCGCGGGATCTGCTCGGCGAGGACGCGGTGCAGATCGGGGTCGATGTGGTGAGCTTCGATCGCGACCGTGACGAGGCGACGCACGGCCTTCTCGATCGGCATGTCCGCAACCTCTGCGAAGGCGGCGCGGACGACCGTCATGATCTCGTCGTTGTGACGGTCGATCACGGCGGCGACGAGAGCCTCCTTGCTTGGAAAATATTGATAGAGCGAGCCGACGCTGACGCCGGCGATCTCAGCGATGCGGTTGGTGCTGGCCTTCTCGAAACCCTCGCGGACCAAAATGCGAGCGGTCGCCTCGATCAGCGCGTCGACGGTGGCGCGCGAGCGCGCCTGCGAGGCATTTTTCCGCGGATTTGTCGGCGGTTTGCGCGCCATGGACTTGCGCTCCGAATGCGAGTAGAAAAAGCGAGCGAATGCTCGCATTATATCAGGGCTCGGCGGGCTGTCGGCAAGCCCTTTTTGTCTCCATGTGACTGCCGGGCCAGGCGGAGAACGGACCCATGAGCGTTGCGAGACTCGTATCGGCTTTGCAGTTTTGCCCGAGCTGTTGTGTGCAGCGAAGCCGCGATCCCGCGCCGAGCCTGCAAAGCCGCGCCTTCAATCTCTTGCTGCGGCAGCTGCCGTACAAGGCGCAGCTGGCATCCGCCGAGGCGGTGCAGGCGCGGGTGCAGAAGCTCACTCTGGCGCCGGCCTCGTTCGAGCCGACGGGGCTCGGGCGTGACGTCGAGGTGATCCTGACCAAGATGGGCGGATGGCCGGTCTACTACACCGCGCCGTCGTCCGGCCATGAGGGCTGCAATTACGTTATGTTCCTGCATGGCGGCGGCTACATCAACCAGATCGCGCCGGCGCATTGGCGCTTCGTCGGGCAGATGACGCGCAAGGCGCGCGTCTGTTGCGTCGTGCCGATCTATCCGCTGGCGCCGCGCGCGACCGCGAAGGACGTGGTGCCGGCGACGGCCGAGCTGCTCAGGATGCTGCTTGAAGATGCAGGTGAGGCCAAGGTTACAGTCGTCGGAAATTCCGCCGGCGCGGGGCTAGCGCTCGCCGCGTGCCAGTGGCTGCGCGATCACGGCCATCGGCAGCCGAGCCGGATGGTGCTGATCTCGCCGGCGGCCGATGCCTCGGTCAGCCGCCCGGAGCAGGTGGCTATCGCCGCGCGCGATCCGATCCAGGACATTCCGGGGATCGTCGAGGCGGGACGACTCTATGCCGGCGGGCTCGAGATCGGCCATCCCTTCGTGAGCCCGCTCAACGGCGCCTTCCGCGCGCTCGCGCCGATGACGATCTTCGCAGGGACGCGTGATCTTCTGTATCCGGACAGCATCGATCTTGCCGAAAAGGCGCGGGCGGTGGGCGTGCCGGTGGAGCTGCATCTGCTGCGCGACCAGCCGCACAATTACGCGTTGATGCCGACGCCAGAAGGGCGGCGCGCGCGTGCGATCATCTTGCGTGCGGTGGCTTGAAGGGAAGGTGTGACCGTTGTCACAGTGCGTGGCGCCTCGAGCGAGGCCGGCGCTATCGGGCCCATACGGAGGGAGACGGGCGCCTCCGGGCGTTTCCTCGACGTCGTAGTTCTACGGGCCTTAGGCGTGGCCCTTGATCTCGTAATGGCCCGGCACGCATTTGTAGCGCTCGAGGCGCCAATTGGCGTGATAGATCGGATGCTCGCCCATCCATTTTGCAAGCGGGGCCTGTGCGCCGATCGCACACTGCATCATCGACATTTCGGGCGTCATGTTGCTGTCGGTCACGATTTCTTCGACGCAACTGCCTGAACTGGCTGCACTAAGCCGGCATAGCACGGCAACGACGGTCACGAACATTCCAGTCACCTCATCGGTTGTTTCTGACCACGACAAGGATGCAAGTGGAGTGCCAAAGCGCGTGACACGCAATCAGCCCGCTGGCCTGGCCGATTCGCCCCACCGCCCGAAGTTCATTTGATGATTCGGATCGTACTCCCCTTAAACCGAAGCCGGGCAAGACGGGAACTTGCGCGAAGATAGTCCGTCGCCCGAAATAACGAGGGCGAAGAGCACGGCCGATCCGCTTTTGCCTCCCGACGCGCCGCTGCTACATTTTGCGCGCGCCCCGGTCAGCGGCGCTGTGACGAAGAAACATACCGACAAGGGGAGGGACCGAAGTCCCATGAAGGATTTTGCTGGAAAGATCGCGGTCATCACCGGCGGCGGCACGGGAATGGGGCGCGAGCTCGCGCGGCAGCTGGTCGCCGAAGGCTGCAATGTCGCGATGTGTGACGTCTCGGAAGCCGCGATGGCGGAGACCAAGCGGCAGTGCGAGGCCGAGAAGCTGCCGCAGGGCCTGCGCGTCACGACGCATGTTGCCGACGTCGCGATCGAGGATCACCTGAAGCGTTTTCGCGACGAGCTCGCCGAGCAGCAGAAGACGGACCGGATCCATCTGTTGTTCAACAATGCCGGCATCGGCGGCGGCGGCAGCCTGTTCACCAACACGCGCGAGCAATGGGAGCGCACCTTCAACATCTGCTGGGGCGGCGTCTATCTCGGCGTGCGCACCTTCCTGCCGATGCTGATCGCAGCCGACGAGGCTCACATCGTCAACACCGCGAGCGTCAACGGCTTCTGGGCCTCGATCGGGATGAACCAGGCGCACACCGCCTACAGCTCGGCGAAGTTCGCGGTGAAGGGATTTACGGAAGCGCTGATCAACGACCTCCGCCTGCACGCGCCTCACGTCAAATGCTCGGTGGTGATGCCTGGCCATATCGGCACGTCCATCGTCTCCAATTCGCGCAAGGTGCAGAGCGGCGATGGTTCGGAGAAGCTCAATGCCGACGAGGTCGCGCTGACGCGCAGGCGCATGGTCGCGGCCGGCGTGCCGGATGCCGACAAGATGTCGGACGAAGACATCCAGGCGGCATTTGCCGCGCGCGCCCGCAGCTTCCTCGAGGACGCGCCCACGACGGCGGCACAGGCCGCCAAGATCATCCTCGACGGTGTCAAGGCGGAGCGTTGGCGGATTCTCGTCGGCGATGACGCCAGGCTACTCGACGAGCGCGTGCGCGCCACGCCGGAGCAGGCCTACGACCGCGCCTTCTACGAAAGTTTTACGCAGGAGGTCGGCTGGAGGCTCGGCTGAGTAGTGCGCGGATGTAAGTATGATCACCGTCATGGCAAGAGGTGTGCCGACAATAATCGCGTGCCACCTCTTGCCAATGTTCGGCACCTCATGCCGAATTGGAATGTCACGCATGCGAGCCGTCGCAACGTTCAAGCGATGGTGATCTCGAACGCGTCTCATTTGACGCACGCCAGCTTGGTTGATGAACCCAAATGGTCTAGTCAAGCAGGGGTAACGCGACGATAGAGCGTAGCTCCGATGATACCCGCATGCCTCTCCGACGACTGGACCCTTTGCCCGGAGCGAGAGGACATCTCCGCTGAATTCACGCGGCTCCTCACCGCGGCGCAGGAGGGCGGCGCCACCATCGCCGAATGCCTGATGATCGCGCGGCAGCTGAAGCGGGGCGACGACCAATCCTGGCATCGCGAGTGGAAGAAGCTGGCGCAGGCCAATCGCCATCGCGCCGAGGCCGCCTTTGCCGAGGGCCACATGGCAACGGCCCAGCGCAACTGGCTGCGCGCGATGAACTATTATGGTGCCGCGGCGATGCCGCTCGATCCGGCCGACGAGCGCCGCTGGGTCGCGGTACTCGCGATGCAGGAATGCGCCCGCCGCTATCTCTCGGCACGCAGCCCGGAAGGCGAAGTCGTGACCATTCCCTGGCTCGACGGACATGCGCTGCAGGGCTACTTCCTGCCGGCGGCGCGGCGCGGGAAGGCCCCGACCGTGATCTGCATCGGCGAGCCCGGCCACCGCAAGGAGGAATTCCTGTTCAAGCTCGCGCCGCATGCGCGCGAGCGCGGCTTCTCCTTGCTGGCGCTCGACCTGTTCGGCGACCAGCGCGACGACCATCTCGACGCGCTGTTGCGGCGGCGCGATCTCGAGAGTGCGATCCCGTGCGTCATGGACCATCTGGAGATGCGCAGCGACGTCGATTTCGAGCGTGTCGCGATCGTCGCCGACGGCTGGGGCTCGTCCTTCGTGGCGCGTGCGGTGCTGCAGGAGCCGCGGCTCGCCGCCGCCGTCTGCGACGGCGGCCTGTGGGACCTGCACGAGCGGGCCTTCTTCGCCAGTCGGTTCGCCATGAGCGACGTCAGTATCGTGCCGGTGCCGCAGGCCCCGCTGATGGCGTCCAGTGCCGACTGCCCGGTGCTGATCACGCTCGGCGAGGATGGATGGCTCAAGGCCGACCGGGCGCGTCAGCTCGTCAAGAACTCCAGGCTCGGAAGCTCCGACGTGATGCTGAAGGTGTTCACCGCGGCGGAGACCGGCGCGGCGCAGGCGCATGCGGACAATCCGAGCCTTGCCAACGAATACATCTTCGACTGGCTGGAGTCGCGGCTCGGCGCCGCCGGGAGGATCTAGCCGCTCGCCGTCCGCTCGCGTCAGAAGTCGAGCGTAAGCCTGACGCAGGCCTTTTCCAGGCGGGTCTTCAACGTGGCGAGCTTGGTGGTGAATTCTGTCAGCTCGTGCTCGTCGAACTCCTGGAAGACGAATTCCTTGATGGTCTTGTACTGGTCGTTGAGGCTGGCGAGGTGCTTCTGGGTCTTCTCGGTCAGGGACAGCCGGACCACCCTGGCGTCGGTCGGGGAGGGGCGGCGGCGCAACAGGCCCTTCTTCTCGAGCAGCTTGGACTGCGTGGTCACGAATGACGGATCGACGTGCAACAGCTTGGAGACGACGTTGACCGGAATGCCGTCGTCCTTGTCCAGGTCGGAGATGGCCATCAGGATCAGCCATTGCGGGCCGCTGATGCCGAGCGTCCTCGCCCAGAACTGACGCAGCTCCTCCAGATACATGTTGATCGACGAGATCTCCCAGGTGAAACGCCTGATGACATCCAGATTGCCGATCGAGCGCAGGCGCGCACCCTCTTTCCTCGTTGCGGACACAGCCTCACTCCCGTGAACCGATGCTTCGGGGCCGAACTTCGTGGAAGGCCATAGTCCACGCAAGCCTGCTCTGACGCAAGTGCAGAGCTGCGTTATTTCGTCACTAAAATTACAAAGATGATCAGCTCAGCAGTCTGCTCGCCCTTCGGTGTTGCGCGAGAGGCACAGGTTTATCGAAACCACAAAGCTGAGTTGATAAACTATTTTGATTAATGGAACAGCGCAGGCATATTGGTCCGTGACGGTGGGGAGTACTCGATCGTCCCGTTGCAGGTGGCTCGCTCTCGTCCCTCGCGTTCAAGCGGGTGTGTCCGAAAGCGCACAGCGGCCGAGCGGATTTGAAGAGACGGGGATCTGGGGGGCCTCACGGTCCGGTCTCCGAAAAATGAGCAACTTGGAGGTTTTAAAATGAGAGTGGTGAAGAGCCTTTTGCTCGGCACTGCGGCGGGTCTGATCGCCGTGGGTGGAGCCCAGGCGGCCGATCTTCCGGTCAAGGCCAAGGCGGTCGAATACGTCAAGATCTGCACGCTGTACGGGGCGGGCTTCTACTACCTGCCGGGCAGCGACACCTGCATCAAGCTCGGCGGCTATCTGCGCGCCGAAGTCGCGCTCAATGCCGGCGGCAATTACAGCGCCCAGTACAACGGCGTGTTCGCGGCCAACAACCGCCTGACCAACTACTATTCGATGCGCGCTCGTGAGGATCTCAACATCGACACGCGCACCGCGACCGAGTACGGCGTGGTCCGCACCTATTTCGATGCGGTCTTCACCTGGACGACCGGCAACTATGTCGGCACTGGCTCGGGCACGGGCGCGACCCAGTATAGCGGCACGCTCGGCCTCAACGCCGCCGGCACCGGCCTCGTCGGCTCCAGCGGTGGCGCGGTCAATGGCACCGACGGCTCCATCTCCGGCGGCTCGCTCGGCGTCTATTACGCCTTCATCCAGTTCGCCGGCTTCACCATGGGTAAGGCGGTCTCGCAGTTCGACGCGCCCTGGATCAACTATCCCGGCAACAACTTCGATCAGCTGGTCGGCGGCAGCGGCTCCACCAACGGCGTCGCGCAGTTCACCTACACCGCCGATTTCGGGCAGGGTATCACGGCCGCGTTCTCGGCGCAGGATCAGACCCAGGTCTTCCAGACCAACATCTGGAACACCGCAGGCATGACCACCACCGGCGTCCTCGGCGGTGCCTATGGTTCGAACGATCTCGCCGGCAGCCGCTCGCCCGATCTCGTCGCCATGGTCCGCGTCGACCAGGCCTGGGGCCTGTTCCAGGCGTCGGTCGCCGCGCACGAGAACCATGTCGGCTATTACGGCGCCACCGAAACCACCGGTCATCCGGAAGACAAGTGGGGCTGGGCCGTTCAGCTCGCCTTGGGCATCAAGAACATCCCGACGGGCGCCGGCGACGTGATCAACATCTCGGGCGTCTACACCGAGGGCGCGAGCCGCTACAACTTCCAGGAGCTGGCTGCGACCAGCTACTCGATGTTCGGCAGCTCGAACGCCGCCTATCAGAGCATCGGCTTCGCCGGTGTGTCCGACGCGGTGTTCGGTCCGGGCGGCCAGCTCGAGTTGACCAAGACCTACGGCTTCCGCGGCGCCTACACGCACAACTGGAGCCCATACTGGAACACGGCGCTGTATGGCGCGTGGGCTGCGGTCAACTACAGCGGCACGGCGAAGGGCCTGATCTGCGGCAGCGCCGCGTTCGCGACCCTGACCGGCACCTGCAACCCGGACTTCAACATCGGGCAGGTCGGCGTCATCACCCGCTGGACGCCGGTGAAGAACCTGACCTTCTCGGCCGACTTCACCTACAGCCATCTCGACCAGAAGTATTCGGGCACGATCACGCCCGGCGCTCAGACCGTCGTCGCTAAGCCGGCGGCGACCTATGAGCTGAAGGACCAGGACACCTACAGCCTGCTGCTGCGCGCTCAGCGCAACTGGTAAGCTCGGGTCTTCGAAGACGACGCCGGGCCCCGGCGGGAAACCGCCGGGGCTTTTTTCGTGACGGGAGCCTTCGGAAATCCAGCATCGTTCACGCAGGCGACGAAGACGAGCTATGCGATTCGATGGCACCAAACTTATTTACTTACCTGAGCTACTAAGCTATAGAGCTCTCAGCCAAATACGAAAGTTGCGGCTCTTAGCTTCACGCTAAGCCTCCAGAAACCTCCGGTGATGCCCCGCCGGAGGTTTTTCGTTTTGGCGGTGGTGCTTCAGCCGCGCGCAGCGCGGATGCGCGAGCTGGGTCGGTAGGCGAGGCGGCTGTGGCCGGCGCAATAGGACTGGCCGTCGGGCGCCGCATTGCCGCAGAAGCAGAAATCGTCCTCGCCCGGCGATGAAATCGGCCAGCGGCAGCGGTTCTCGGACAGCTCCAGCAGCGAGCAGCGATTGGCCTCGTCGATCGGCCCCGTCACCACCGGCGCGTCGGTCTCGCCGTAGATGGTGGCGAGCATCTCGTATTGCAGGCGCGGGACGGCCCTCCGCGCGCGCCCTGGCGCCAGTCCGCGGTCGTGAGTCTTGCGGTCGTCGACCGTCCGGCCACGCGTCAGGTTCAACCGGGACAGCTTGCCGATCACGGCATTGCGGCTGACGCCGATATCGGCGGCGATCTCGCGGCAGGAGAGGCCGGCCTCGAAATGTTGCCTCAGAAGCGCAATGCGTTCGTCAGTCCAAGTCGGTGAAGAAGTCTGTGCAGAAGTCTGTGAATAAGTCGGGGAAAGAGCAGGCATGTGGAGCGGTCCCAGGGTTGCAGATGTCGGCCATCCGCCTTTTGCGAGATCCGTCCGCCTTACCTCCGGCGTGCGCTCACGTTCTGCCGTTGTCGCGGATCGACAAGAGCCCGTCCTTGATGGCGAGACGGATGCCTTCCTCGATCAAGGTACGTGCGACGCCGGGAACGCTGGTGCCGTGGGTGCCCTGTCTCACCAGTTTCTCCAGATAGGTGATGGTCGACAGCGCCAAGGTTACGGGAATGCGGTCAGTCTCGGCTTTTTCGGTGGCCATGGCCGAACGCTAGCCTCTTACTCGGGTACATAAAAGTAACGATTAAGACTCTATTTAGGTTCAGGGGTGGAAGTCAAATGTGGATTGGTCTGCTCGCTCAGACCATTGGAATCGCACGGGAAATCGGGCACGGCGAAGCGCCCCGCCGCGGGATGGCCGGCGGCGGTCTGGCGTCGACAGGTCAGGGAAGGGCTGGGCCGGCTCAGCCGTGCACGATCGCTTTTTCGATCATGCAATGGATGCCCTTGGCGCCGTTGACGGTCTGGGTCACCCTGAGATCGGCAGCCAGGCTGCACAGCGTGTAGGCGTCCTCGCGCGACAGGTTTCGCCGCTCGCCGATGAGCGTGATCATGTCGCGGAGCGCGCGCACCACACACTGGTCGAGATCGGGATCCATCGCCATCGTCATGTAGTGCGTCGCCGTCTCGGCGCGGGGATAGTCGAACTTGAGGTCCTTGCGCAGCGTCAGGCGGAAGCGACCTCGAAGCGCGGTCTCGATCGCGGTCACGCAGACCTCGCCGTCGCCCTGCACGCCGTGGCCGTCGCCGCAGGAGAACAGCGCGCCTGGAACGAACACCGGCAGATACAGCGTCGCACCGGCACCTAGCTCCTTGTTGTCGAGATTGCCGCCCATCGCGCGCGGGATCAGCGAGGAGATGCGGCCCCAGCTCGGGGGCGGCGACACACCCATCACGCCGAAGAACGGTTTGAGCGGCAGGTCGAGGCCCCACGGCATGCGGCCGACCATGCGCTTCTGATCAAGCGGGATGTTCAGGATACGTGTCGCGTGGAAATCGTCGGGCAGGGTGCCCGACAGCGGCTTGATCATGTTCCAGCCCCAATCCTGCCGGAGCTGAACGTCGAGGATCTCGACCGCGAGTACGTCGCCCGGCTCGGCCCCGTCGACCGCAATCGGGCCGGTGAGGATGTGGCCGGGCAGCATGCGCTCGTTCCTGGCGTGGACCTCGTACATCTCGGGCGGAATGTGAAACTTGTCGCGATCGGGCAGCATGTCCGGACCGCCGCTGATGGTGTCGATGGTCACCTCGTCGCCGCTCGCGACGGTCAGGGCGGGCTTGAGCGCGGCTTCGAAGAAGCCCCAATGACAGGTTTCGGGGCTGGAATGCAGGTGATGATGGGTCATTTGCCGCGTCCGGTTGGTTTCACAGGTCCGGGCTTGACCCGGCGATCGATCCTCTTTCAAGAAGATTTCCGAACAAGGTCGGGCCGGTCAAGCCCGCGCATGGCCGGCACGATCATTTCAGCGAGGCTCCCCTGTTTTTCGCTCTCTCCAAGACCATCGGCGTCGCGCTGCTGCCGATCAATCTGCTGGTCGAGCTCGGTCTGCTGTCCGTCGTGCTGATGGCGACGCGCTTTGCCGCCTTCGGCCGCAAGCTTGCGGTGACCACGCTGGTCGTGCTGGCGCTCGCCGCATTCTCGCCGCTCGGCAATCTCCTACTTTATCCACTGGAATCGCGCTTTGCGCCCTGGGATCCGTCGCGCGGAGCACCCGACGGCATCATCGTGCTCGGCGGCTCCGTCGATACCGACCTGTCGGCGGCGCATCGCACGCCGGTGGTTGCGCACGCGGCGGATCGTCTGGTTGCGCCGGCCGAGCTTGCCCGCCGCTATCCCAATGCGCGCATTGTCTTCACCGGGGGCAATTCCAACCTGGTCTCCACGGAGGCGAGGGAAGCCGATTATTCGGCGCCGGTGCTGGAGAATATCGGAATCCCCAAAGAGCGCCTGATCCTCGAGCGCAACTCCCGCAACACCTGGGAGAATGCGATCTTCACCAAGCAACTCGTGTCGCCGAGGCCGGGCGAGCGCTGGCTCCTCGTCACCTCCGCCTTTCACATGCCGCGCTCGATGGGAATCTTCCGCAAAGCCGGATTTGACGTCGAGGCCTATCCCGTGGACTGGCGGATGGGCGGACGCGACGACCTTTTCGCCTTCACCAATACGGGCGCGGACGGCCTTCGTCGAACCGACGTGGCGGTGCGTGAGTGGATCGGTCTCGTGACTTACCGCCTGATGGGCAGGACCGGCGAGTTGCTTCCGGGACCGGGCAAGGACTAAAACGAGGGCTGGAAAAGCAAGAAACGCGGCGCGCGATCGCCGGCCGGGAGGAACGCCATGCAGGAGCAAAGCGCAGACAGGATCGATCTTGCCGGCCTCGTCGCCGATCTCAACAATCTGTTGCGGCTGAAGACCACGGTGATCGGCATGAAGCTGTTCGCGAGCGCCGCGGAGATGGAGGCGATCCCGAAAATCCGGCGGCCGAATGCGATCCACACCACCGACCAGATCGTCAGCATGGCCGCGCGTCTGGGATGGACCGTCGGCATCACGGCCGATGACCTTGTCGGCGCGCAATGCCGCGCGGTGATCGGGCTTGCGCCGCAGGACGACAAATGGCTCGCCGGCGAAAACTATGTCGGCGTGTGGCACGGCACCGCGGAAGACGCGCGCAAGCGCCAGGAGGCGCTCGACGTGGTGCCGTTCGGGCAGTATCAGGCGCTCGCCGTCAGCCCGCTCGCAAGCGGCCGGCTCGATCCGCCAGACATCTGCCTCGTCTACGCGACGCCCGGGCAGATGATCATCCTGATCAACGGGCTGCAATATACCGGCTACAAGAAGTTCGAATGGAGCGTCGTCGGCGAGACTGCGTGCGCGGATTCCTGGGGCCGCGCGCTCAGGAGCGGCGAGCCCAGCCTGTCCTTGCCATGCTATGCCGAACGGCGCTATGGCGGCGTGCCGGACGAGGAGATGCTGATGGCCCTGAAGCCGTCGCATCTCGCCAAGGCGATCGAGGGCATGAAGGCGTTGGCCAAAAACGGCCTGCGCTATCCGATCCCGCCCTATGGTATTCAAAGCGACGTCCGTGCCGGCATGGGCGTGAGCTACGCGAAGAAGTAAAGGCCGATCATGAGCTCTGCGAAATTCGACATCGTCGTCTACGGCGCGACCGGTTTCACCGGTCAGCTCGTCGCCGAATATCTGGCGGCGCATTACAAGGGCGACACGACGCTGAAATGGGCGATGGCGGGCCGCAGCCTCGACAAGCTGAAATCGGTGCGTGACGCCATCGGCGCGCCCGCTGATACTCCGCTGATCGTGGCCGATGCGTCGGATGCGGCCTCGCTGAAGGCGATGGTGGCGCAGACCAGATCGGTGATCACGACGGTCGGCCCGTATCAATTCTATGGCGAGGATCTGCTCGCGGCCTGCGTGGCCGGCGGCACCGACTATTTCGATCTCTGCGGCGAGCCGGTCTGGATGCGCCAGATGATCGATAAATACGAGGCGGCGGCCAAGGCGAGCGGCGCGCGTATCGTGTTCTCCTGCGGCTATGATTCCGTGCCGTTCGAGCTCGGCACCTTCTTCGTGCAGGAAGAGGCCAAGCGCGTGTTCGGCGCGCCGGCGCCGCGCGTGAAGGGCCGCGTGCGCGACATGCGCGGTACGCTCTCGGGCGGCACCGCGGCGAGCGCAAAAGCGACCTTCGATGCGGTCGCCAAGGACCTCAGCCTCGTCGCCATTCTCAACGATCATTTTGCGCTGACGCCGGGCTTCACCGGCCCGAAGCAACCGAAGGGCAACAGGGCGGCTTACGAGGAAGACCTGCAATCCTGGGCCGCGCCGTTCATGATGGCGCTGATCAACACCCGCAACGTCCATCGCTCCAACATGCTGATGGGCTTTCCCTACGGCCGCGAATTCATCTACGACGAGATGGTCCTGACCGGTCCCGGCGAAAAGGGCGAGGCCAACGCCAAGCGCGTGATGGCCGCCAATGCCGAGAAGACCGGCCCGAACGCGCCGAAGCCGGGCGAGGGGCCCTCGAAGGAAGAGCGCGAGAAGGGCCTGTTCAATCTGCTTTATGTCGCGATCGCGCCCGACGGCCGCATGGTCCGCGCCGGCGTCACCGGCGACCGCGATCCCGGCTACGGCTCGACCTCGAAGATGATCTCGGAATGCGCGATCTGCTTGCTGCGCGACGCAGCGGACGTTCCAGCCGGCTTCTGGACCCCGGGCGCGGCGATGCAGCACAAGCTGATCAAGCGGCTGCAGGACAATGCGGGACTGACGTTTGCGGTGGAGAACTAGGCGCGTTCTATGCGCTCGATCTCAAGCTGAAGATGCGTCCGAAACCTTGATCTTGTGGACCTGCGCGGCCGCGATCATGCCCCACATCGCGCCGAGCATCATCCAGAAGTGGCGCCAGTGGTCGGTGTCGATCACGAAGCTCTCGCCGACGGTGCCGAGGAAGGCGGAGAAGACCGCGAGGTAAGCACGCTGCCAGGGCACAGGCACGAAGATGTGCCTGAAGCCCATGATGACGGTGGTGAAGACCAGCGCGGGATAGCACACGCCGGAGAGCCAGCCGCCGGACATGAAGGCGTTGAGGTAGGAGTTGTGGGTGTCCTCGGGGAAGAAGCGGTGGAATTGCAGCGGGCCGATGCCGAACGGCAGGTCGAGCGCCATCTCCGCACCGAGGATGTGCCGGCCGAACCGGCCGAAGCGGCCCTCGTCGTAGCTCTGGTCGAAGCTCGCACGCTGCTTGAACATCTCGGCGGTGGCATCGAATGACAGCAGCACCGCGATCAGCGCGAGGCCCAGTACCGCCGCGACGATCGCCATGATGATGATGCGCGACCGCTGCGTGTTGGTGCGGCTGGTCAGCACCATCAGCCCCAGCATGAAGGCGGAGGTCAGCACCAGCCCGCCCCAGGCGGCGCGGGAGAAGGCGAGCAGGATGGCCAGCGACATGATGCCGAAGGCGACGACGTTGCGGAACGCCTTGCCGAACTTGTCCGAGACTACGCTCTGGAGCGCGAACAGCGCGGGGAGGATCAGGAAGGCGCCGAGCACGTTCGGGTCCTTGAACGTGCCACGCGCGCGGCCGTAGAGCGTTAGCAGGTCGTTTCCGCCGGGAATGAGATGGAAGTAGCCGGCGACGGCCAGGAAAGAAGCGATCATCGCGCCGACCACGAGGCCTCGGCGCAGCATGTCGAGCCGGGCTGTCGTGTCCTCCGAGATGACCATCGCGAAGAACACCACGGTGACCGCCATGTACCAGGAGGTCGCGATCCAGCTCACCACCTCGGACTTGTCGAGCAGCGGGATCGCGCTGATCGTGTAGCCGACATTGAGCAGGACCAGCAGCAGCACCATCGGCATCAGCACGAGCTTCAGCCGCAGGCCGGTGGCGAAGAAGACGACGGTGGCGAGCAGCGTGGCGATCTCGTAGGGGCTCGGCTCGATGAACACGATCGCGCCGGAAGTGCCGACCAGCCACACCATCGCGCGCTGCAACGCAAGCACGCCGGGCGCAGCCGGTGCGGCTAAGTTCACTCCACCGGCTGTCGCCGCATACGTCATCACACGCTCACGCTACTCTTACGCCAAAAACGCGCTGTCATCGCCCGGTCAAGCCGGGGCATGACAGAGTACTCAACTCAATACGCGTTCTCGTTCTTGGTCAGCAGCGAGATCGGCGTCTTCAGGAGAATGAAGAGGTCGAACAGCACCGACCAGTTTTCGATATAATAGAGGTCGAACTCGACGCGCTTCTGGATCTTCTCTTCATTGTCGATTTCGCCGCGCCAGCCGTTGATCTGAGCCCAGCCGGTGATGCCGGGCTTGACGCGGTGGCGGGCGAAATAGCCGTCGACGGCCTCGTCGAACAGGCGGCTCTGGAGCTTGCCCTGCACCGCATGCGGACGCGGGCCCACCAGCGAGAGATTGCCGGAGAAGACCACGTTGAAGAGCTGCGGCAGCTCGTCCAGGCTGGTCTTGCGGATGAAGCGGCCGATGCGGGTGACGCGCGGATCGTTCTTGGTCACGACCTTGGAGGCGGTCGGATCGGCCTGATGGTGGTACATCGAGCGGAATTTGTAGACGTCGATGCGCTCGTTGTTGAAGCCGAAGCGCTTCTGGCGGAACAGCACGGGGCCTGGGCTGTCGAGTTTCACGGCCAGCGCCACCAGCCCCATCACCGGCAGCGCGGCGAGCAGCGCGAGGCTGCCGACGACGCGGTCGAACAGCCATTTCATCACCAGGTCCCAATCGGTGATAGGTGCCTCGAACACGTCAAGTGTCGGCACCTCGCCGAGATAGGAATAGGAACGGGGCCGGAAGCGCAGCTTGTTGGTGTGCGCGGAGAGGCGAATGTCGACCGGCAGCACCCAGAGCTTCTTCAGCATCTCCAGGATCCGCGTCTCCGCCGAGATCGGCAGCGCGAACAGCACGAGGTCGACGCGGGTGCGGCGGGCGAACTCGACGATATCGTCGACCTTGCCGAGCTTGCGCGCGCCGGCGCAGGTGTCGAGCGCGCGGCTGTCGTTGCGGTCGTCGAACACGCCGAGCACGTGGATGTCGGAATCCTCCTGCGCCTTCAGCGCCTCAACCAGCTGCTCGCCATTGCTGTCGGAGCCGACGATGATGGTGCGGCGGTCGAGCCGCCCCTCGCGCGCCCAGCCGCGTACCAGCGAGCGCAGGACGAGACGCTCGGCCATCAGCGCGGCGAGCCCGAGGAAATAGAAAGCGGCAAGCCACAGGCGCGACACTTCGCTGCCGAACTTGGCGAAGAACGAGATGCCGATGAACAGCAGGAAGACGAACGACCAGGACGAGATCATCCTCGTCACCTGCCGGAGCTGGCCACGGAACAGCTGCACCTGGTAGATGTCGGCGGCCTGGAAACAGACCACGGCGGCGATCGCGACGGCGACGACTTCGGCGGGATAAACCCAGCTGAAGGCGCCGGAGAGCGGCATGACATAACCGAAATAGAGCGCAATGCCGACGAGGCTGAGCAGGAAGAAATCGGCGAGGCGCACGAAGCCGGCGATCACGATCGGCGAATAGGCGCGCGCGACCTTCTGGTTGACGACATCGAGCGCTGCAGGCGACAGCCGGCGGCGGCGCTCTACGAAGGGTTGGTCAGCGGGCTTTGCCGCGGCGCTGGTCGCGGCATCGAGCATCGAGCGTGCGTTGAGCGGTTCCACGGGCGACCACGTCCATTCCAAAGCCCACGGCACGGCGTCGCGCGCCCGGGCAAGCATCCCCTGGCACCTCGATTATCGAACAAATCGGAAGATTTTCTAAAGCGGTCTTAAGGATGGTTAATGATTGGCAAATGCGTCGCGATAGCCGGCGAGGACGCCGTCGACCATGGCGGATTGCGAGAAGTGCGCGGAGATGCGTTTGCGCAAGGACACGGCGCGCTGCGCCGTGGTCGCGGGATCGTCGAGCGCTGCGGCGATCGCCTCCGCCATGGCTTCGGGATCGCTCGGCGCGAACAGAGCGGGGCTGTCGGAGCCGAAGATCTCGGGAATGCCGCCGATGCGGGACGCGATCATGGGAATGCCGGCCGCGCCCGCCTCGATCACGACATAGGGCATGGAATCGCCGCGCGAAGGGACGACGAGCAGGCGGCCCTTGGAGAAGCCGTAGCGCGCCTTGACGTGGCCGATGAAGCGGATCGCGCCGGAAAGGCCGAGCCGCTCGACTTGCGCCTTCAGCGCCGCCGTTTCCTCGCCGTCACCGCCGAGCGTGAGCGTGACCTTCTTGCCGCTCTCGTGCAGGCGCGCCACGGCGTCGACCAGGAGGTCCGCACCCTTGATGTGCCTGAACTCGCCGACATAAGCGAGATCGGTGGCATCGTCGGCGAGCACGACCGGCTCGAACTCCTCCGGCGTGACCCCGTTGAAGACGCAATGCACCACGCCCTTGGGCGTGCCGACGATGCGCTGATAGGTGTCGCGGGCAAACGCGCTCTCGAACAGGAACAGGTCGGTCGCGTCCATCAGCGTGCGCTCGAGCCGCGCGTAGAATTCGCCCTTAAAGGTGTTGAGGGGATAATGGAGCGAGCCGCCATGCGGGGTGTAGATGCGGATGGTGTCGTCGGAGCGCCGCCGCATGCGGATGAACGCGCCGGCCTTGGCGCCGTGGCCGTGCATGACGTCGGGCTTGAGTGCGGCGATCAGCCGCCGCATGCGGAGCCACACCATGACGTCGTCGGGTGAGGGTTCGCGGCGGATCGCCAGCCGGTGCACGCCGAGCTTCAGCCGCGGTGCGAGCTCCGCCAGCGCCTTGTCGGCGCGCTCGCCGCCGGTGAGGCTGTCGGCGAGGATGCCGACGTGATGGCCGCGGTCGACCTGGCCATTGGCGACGTCGAGGATGTGGCGGAAGATGCCGCCGACGGGTGCGCGCACGGCGTGCAGGATTCGGAGCGGCCGGTCGGGAGAGGGGGGCATGATCAAAACCAGCGCTCGACGGCGAACACGAACAATCTTGCGAATAATCGAGACGGATTAAGGGGCCTCGTGGTTAACAAACGGTGACGAGCGCGTGCGCGCGGATGGCGGAACGGCGCGATTAACCCAGCGGCAACCTTAATGGAGTGTAATCGCTGCGGTTGAGGTAGAGTCGCAGCGTTGCCCTGCGGGAGTGTTCGATGCGTTTAGCGTTCTGGCGTGCCGGCAAGGACAAGGCGGTGATCGAGCGGGCCGTCTCGAAATCCAGAGCCGAAGCTGCGCCCAAGATCGAAGCCAAGATCGAAACCAAGATCGAAGCGAAGCCCGTCGTCACGAAGCAGGCGCAAATCGAATCCGGCGACATCGACCTGCATGCGCTCGGTGCGGCATTGGCGCGCAAGCGCGGCTGGATCATCGTGCCGACGGTGCTGATGCTCGTCGGATCGATTGCCATCGTGAACCTCGTCACGCCGCGCTACAAGTCCGAAGTCCGGATCCTGATCGACGGCCGCGAGAACGTGTTCCTGCGCCCGAACAGCGACCGCGCCGAGGAGCGGCAGGCGCTCGACGCCGAGGCCGTCACCAGCCAGGTGCAGCTCGTGCTGTCGCGCGATCTCGCGCGCGAGATCATCAAGAAGAACAAGCTTGCCGAGCGGCCCGAATTCGATCCCGTGCTGCAGGGCATCTCGCCGCTGAAATCGCTGGCGGCGATGGTCGGCATCGGCCGCGATCCGTTCTCGATGACGCCGGAAGAGCGTGTGCTGGACGCCTATTACGAGCGCCTCCAGGCTTACGCCGTCGACAAGTCGCGCGTGATCGTGGTCGACTTCCAGTCCGCCGATCCCGAGCTTGCCGCGCGCGTCGCCAACTCGATCGCCGAGGGTTACCTCGTGCTCCAGCAGAGCGCACGCCAGGAGCAGGCCAAGAATGCGAGCCAGTGGCTGGCCGGCGAGATCGGGGACTTACGCAAGAAGGTGTCCGAGGCCGAGGCGCGGGTCGAGGACTTCCGCTCCAAGTCGAGCCTGTTCGTCGGCACCAACAACACGACGCTGTCGAACCAGCAGATGGGTGAGATCAACACCCAGCTGAACAATGCGCGTTCGATCAAGGCCGACGCGGAATCCAAAGCGAAGCTGATCCGCGAAATGCTCCAGAGCGGCAAGCCGATCGAGGCATCGGAGGTAGTGAACTCCGAGTTGATGCGGCGGCTGTCGGAGCAGCGGGTCACGCTGCGCGCCCAGCTTGCCGAGCAATCGTCCACACTGCTCGGCAATCATCCGCGCATCAAGGAATTGAAGGCGCAGCTCGGCGATCTCGATAATCAGATCCGTGACGAAGCGGCCAAGATTTCGCGCACGCTCGAAAGCGACGCGCGCATTGCCTCGAGCCGCGTCGACGGTCTGACGACGAGCCTCGATCAGCTCAAGAAGCAGGCGGCCTCGACCAACGGCCAGGACGTGCAGCTCCGCGCGCTCGAGCGCGAGGCCAAGGCGCAGCGCGATCTGCTGGAGACCTATCTCGCCAAGTACCGCGAGGCCAACACCCGCGAGACCATCGACACCGCGCCGACCGACGGCCGCATCATCTCGCGCGCCATCGTCTCGAACACGCCGGCCTATCCGAAGAAGCTGCCGATCGTGCTGATCGCGACCATCGCGACGCTGCTGCTGTCGTCCGGTGTCGTCGTTACCGGCGAGCTGTTGCGCCAGACCGCGCCGCGCGCGGTGGAGGCAGTCCTGCCGTCCCGGGCGCCGGTGCGCCGCGAAGCGATGGTTGAACCGGTGATCGAGCCGGTGGTCGCGCCGCCCCTCGGTCCGGTGGTTGACAATCCCGGGCCGCTTCAGCCGGAGATGGCGCCCGAAGCCGACATCTCCGAATTCGCCGAGATCGAGCAGTTGGCCGGCAGCCTGCGCCGGGCAGGCGCGGCGGCGAAGAAGGTCACGGTGCTCGGCACGGCGGCCGGTGAATCCATCACGCTGTCGACGCTGACGCTCGCCCGGCACCTGGCGCGCGACGCGCGCGTGGTGGTGGTCGATCTCGCCGTGTCCTCGCCGACCATCGCCGCGGTGTCCGTCGATGCGTCCGCGCCGGGTCTTGCCGAGCTGATGCAGGGCGAGGCGACGTTCGCGCAGGTCATTACACGGGACAAGCTGTCGCGGTTGCATCTCGTCGTGGCCGGCCGTCCGGGCTTCGACCGCAGCCTGTTGCAATCGCCGCGCGTGACGCTCGCGATCGATGCGCTGCTCCGCGCCTACGACCACGTGCTGCTCGATGCCGGCAGCGCCTCCGATCTGCCGGCCGACCTGCTGACGGCGCATGCCCGCGCCGTCGTGGTGCCGGATGCATCGATGGCCCCGGATGCACGCACGCAGATGAGCGAGCAGCTGAGGGCGGCCGGCTTCAGCGAGGTGACGATGCTGAGCAAGCCGGTGCAGCCGACGGTGGAAGCCGCGCGCGTCGTGGCAGCGTAAACTCTCTCCGCAATCGTAGGGTGGGGCAAAGGCGTGTTTGCGCCGTGCCCACGACCTCTCCAATGCAGGAACGGAAGACGTGGGCACGCTTCGCTTTGCCCACCCTACGATCCGGTCATTGCGAAGAGGTCTTATCCGAACGCCTGCCGCAGCCGGCGGGCGAGGTCAAACAGCACCTGGTTCTGCTTCACCATCCGCTTGCCGCGACTGAGCGATGACATTGCCATCGCCGCGAGCTTTCCGCGCGAGGTCAGGGGCACGAAGCTGTCGAAGATGTCCTCGTCGTCCTTGCAGAACATCCGCTTGTAATCGTCCGAGCCGATGCCGAGGTCGAGGGAGCGGTAGCCGCGCTCGGCGCAGCGGTCGATGATGTAGCGCATCAGGATCAGGCCCGGACTGTAACGGGAATGCTCGGACATCGTGTAGGTGTTGAACATCATCGAGAAGCGCTGGCCGTCGGCGACGCCGGCGAAGATCGCGATCACGTCCTCGTCGCATTCGAGCGCGTGGATGTCGATCGCGCGGCCGTCGCCGCGCCGCGACAGGCAGGCGCTGCGGATGAACTGCTCGACGCCCGGCTCGGCGAACACGTTCGGCAGGTTCTGCTCCGCCATCCGCGCCGGCTTGACGCGGAAGAACCAGTCGAGCAGCCGCTCGATGTCCGCATCTGAGGTCGCGAGATGGTAGCGGTAGCCGGGCAGGGCCTGGAGCTTCTTCTCCTTGCTCTTGAGGCGGCGGCGGAAGGAATTGCTGATGCGCGATTCCGGCAGGCCGCCCGGCTCGATCGTCAGCAGCGGGCAGCCGTTGATCGAGCCCTGCCGCGGCAGCAGCGCAAACGGGTTCTGCTGGTCGCTCCAGCGCTTGGGCTGCTGCGTCAGCGAGAGCACGTCGACATGTGCGCGCAACGGCGCCAGCAGCGCGTCGAGATCGGCCGGAGCGGCCTGCTCTGCGAATTCGGCGTTCCAAAGGCCCATGTTGAAGGTCGTGTGCTTGCCTCCCATGAAACAGGCGGTGCGCACGCCATGGCTCTGGCGCAGAGACAGCGGCAGCAGCAGGAGGGGCCGGTGCTCTAGGTCGCGGGCGATCACGATGAAAGGGCGCGCCCCTTCGTGGGGACCGACCAGTTGTTGCCACGGGGCAAGCAGGTCGAAGCACTGGTAGGGCGTAAAGAGGTGGCCAGTCTGCTCGAAGGCGCGCCAGGCCGCCTCGGCCTCGCCGAGATCCGAGACGATATCGACCTGGGCGATGCGGCTCGCCGTCGACCGCGCTGGCGCTTCTGCCGATCGGCTTTGCATCGCCGCAGCCATGGTCATTCGCGAAACCTGTCGAGAAATCAAAATAGACGTCGTTCGGCCTTGGGCCGACCTTTGCAAAGAAAGGTCAACAAAGGGTAATGACGACAGGAGAGAGAACAGGCGCCGGCGCACGAAGGGCGGGGACCTTGGTATCCGACGACAGATGGCTGGAGCGGCTGCGGCTCGAGCTGACCTGGTTCAGCGGCCAGGCGGCGCTGCGCAGCCGCGGTGCCGGTGCCATCCTGCGCCTTCAGCGCGTGCGGCCGCGGCGTCGTGGCGGGTTTCAGCCGCTGCGCGAGCACGAGATCACGCCGCAATTCCTCGACCGCACCATTCGTGCGCTGCAGCGCTGGAAGTATGACTTCCTCGGCATGGACGAGGTCTGCCGACGCGCCGTGACGCTGCCGGAGAAGCGGCGCTTCGTGGCGCTGACCTTCGATGGCGCCAGCAAGGATCTGATCGACTTCGCCTATCCGGTGCTGGCGCGCCACGGCGTGCCCTTCACGGTCTATGTGCCCACCGCCTTTCCCGATGGCGTCGGCGAGGCCTGGTGGCTCGGACTCGAGCAGGTGATCGCGCGCGAGAGCCGCATCAGCCTGATGATGGGCGAGAAGGAGCAGCGCTTCACCGTTACTGACATTGCCGGGAAGCGGGCGCTGTTCTCCCATCTTGAGAGCTGGCTGCGCTCGCTGCCGCCGGTGGAACTGTCGGCCGCGATCGCCGATCTCTGCACGCGCTACCGGGTCGACCTCGCTGCCGTCTCGCGCGAGGCGTCGATGAATTGGGAGGACCTTGCGAGACTCGCTGCCGATCCGCTGGTGACGATCGGCAGCGCGACCGTGAATTATCCCGTTCTCGCCAACATGAAGGACGTGGCTGCGCTGCGCGAGATGACGATGGGCAAGGTGGTTGCGGAATCCGCGTTCGATCGCGAGATCGCGCATATCGCCTTTCCGTTCGGCGACCGTGCCTCGTTCCGGCGCAGCCATGTCGTGATGGCCGAGGAGGCGGGCTTTGCCAGCGCGGTCTCGACGATCCCGGGCATCGTGGAGGCGGAGGGCCGTACCAATCTGCGCGCGCTGCCGCGGATCTCCTGGGACGGAAGGGTCCGCTCGCTACGCATGCTGCGCGTGCTGGTGTCGGGTGTGGCCTTCGCTCCGGTGAAGCCGACCGGCAGCGCTACGAGCCAGACTTGACCCGGTCCGCCCGCTGCATCCAGCTCACGATCGGCATTGCCGGCAGCACCCAGCCCAGGCCCACCACCACGTAATAGATCGCCTGTCGCCAGCCGGACTCGGAGATCCACGGCATCTGCGCCGCCGCCATGCCGAGCAGGGCCCAGACCGTGGCCAGCACCAGGAGCAGGATGGCGCCGAGGAACTTGCGGGTACGGATCGTCATGGCGGAATATCGTGGCTTTCGCGTAACTTGCGCTGCGGGAGCGGGGGACTATAAGGGGCGCGCAGTCCGGTTCAAGCCTCCCTGGTTCAAGTCTTTCTGCTTCAAGGCCTGGTTTTTGCTCCCGATGACGACGATCTCCGCTCCGTCCGAACCGCATCGCGCCGTGCGCGCGTGGCTGATCGCCGTCGCGGCGCTGATCGCGCTGATGGTGCTGGTCGGCGGCGCGACGCGGCTCACGGAATCCGGCCTCTCGATCGTCGAATGGAAGCCGGTCACGGGCAGCGTGCCGCCGCTCACCGAGGCGCAGTGGACCGAGGCGTTCGAGGCCTACAAGAAGATCCCGCAATATCGCGAGCTCAATGCAGGCATGAGCCTGTCCGAATTCAAGGAGATCTTCTGGTGGGAATGGAGCCACCGGCTGCTCGGCCGTTTCATCGGCGTCGCCTATCTGCTGCCGTTCCTGTTCTTCCTGTGGCGCGGCGGTCTCTCCGGTGAATTGAAGCGGCGGCTGTGGCTGCTGTTCGCGCTCGGCGGGCTGCAAGGCGCGGTCGGCTGGTGGATGGTCGCCTCGGGCCTGTCGGGACGCACCGAGGTGTCGCAATATCGACTGGCGACGCATCTGATGCTCGCGCTTCTGATCTTCGCCGGCATCGTCTGGACGGTGCGGCGGCTCAAGGAGCGGCCGCAGATCGCAGCACCGGCGCGGCTGCGGTTCACGAGTGTGCTGCTCCTCGTTGTGACGTTCGTGCAGATCTATTTCGGCGCGCTGGTCGCCGGCCTGCGCGCCGGGCGCGCCTACAACACCTGGCCGCAGATCGACGGCGCGTTCATCCCGTCGGCGGAGCGGCTGTGGTTCGAGACGCCGTGGTGGCGCAATATGTTCGACAACGTGCTGACGGTGCAGTTCGAGCACCGCATGACGGCCTATCTGCTGTTCGCGCTGGCGGCGCTGCACGCGATCGACGCGGTGCGCGCGCGGGCAGGTTCAGCGGCGAGCGGCGCGCTCTGGCTGTTTGCGGCGGTGAGCCTGCAGGCGGTGCTCGGCATCCTGACGCTGCTCAACCAGGTTCCGATCGGCCTCGCGCTCGCGCATCAGGCGGTCGCGATCGTGGTGCTCATGCTCGCGGTGATGCAGGTGGAGCGTCTGGCCTCACGGCAATCCGCGCAAGCGCAGCCGCGCGTGGTCCCGCTCGGTCAGGCCGGCTGATCACCCTCAGTCCGGCTGATCAGCAATAGCCGTAGATGCCGCAGGCATAGGGCAGGCGCCAGAAATAATCGACCTGCTTCCCGCCGTAATACGCGCCCTGGTAATCGTAGCTCCACGGGCGGCCGTAATAGCCCGGCAGCGTGTGCGAGCCGGGCAATAGCGGCGTGCCCGGCAGGTTGCGGATGTAGCTGCCGATGCCGTAGGCCGGCGAGATCAGGGCATCAGGATCGGTCTCGACGTAGACCTTTGGCGGCTCTTGCGGCGGAACAGCGGCGCGCCGCTTTGGCGTGGCCGGCAGATCGGCGGCCAGCGCGGTCGAAACCGTCAGCATCACTGCCAGGGCAGGTATCATCCAGCGCAACATCGTTGGCTCCGAATCAAGAGGCGATCCAGCGACGATTTATGCGGCCGATATGGTTAACGACTGTTAACTGCCAAGAAGCCGCCGTCATTCCGGGGCGGTGCGAAGCACCGAACTCAGGTGCGCAATTGCGCACCCGAGAATCTCGAGGTTCCGGGTGCGCTGTCGCGCCCCGGAACGACATTAAGCCCCCAGCGCCTGCTCCAGATCTGCGATCAGGTCTTCCTTGTCCTCGATGCCGACCGAGAGCCGCACCACGTCGGGGCCGGCGCCGGACTTGACCTTGGCGGCGTCGTCGAGCTGGCTGTGCGTGGTCGAGGCCGGATGGATCACGAGCGAGCGAGTGTCGCCGACATTGGCCAGATGCGAGAACAGCTGCAGTTTCGACACCAGGCTGACGCCAGCGTCGTAGCCGCCCTTGAGGCTGAAGGTGAACACGGCGCCCGCGCCCTTCGGCGCGTATTTGCGCGCGAGCTGGTTGTACTTGTCGCTCGCAAGGCCCGCATAGCTCACCGAGGCCACCGCCGGATGTTGCGCGAGGAATTCGGCGACGGCTTTGGCGTTGTCGCAGTGCTTCTGCATGCGCAGCGGCAGCGTCTCGATGCCGGTGAGGATCATGAAGGCGTTGAACGGCGACAGCGCCGGCCCGAGGTCACGCAAGCCGAGCACGCGGCAGGCGATCGCGAAGGCGAAATTGCCGAAGGTCTCCTGCAGGCGGATGCCGTGATATTCGGGCCGCGGCTCCGACAGCATCGGATATTTGCCGCCGGTGGACCAATCGAAGGTGCCGGCATCGACGATGATGCCACCGAGCGAATTGCCATGACCGCCGAGGAACTTCGTCAGCGAGTGCACGACGATGTCGGCGCCGTGATCGATCGGGCGGATCAGATAGGGCGAGGCCAGCGTGTTGTCGACGATCAGCGGCACGCCCGCCTTGCGCGCCACCGTCGAGATCGCCTCGATGTCGGTGATGCTGCCCGCGGGATTGGCGATGGACTCGATGAAGATCGCCTTGGTGCGCGGCGTCACCGCGCGCTCGAAGCTGGCGATGTCGTCGGGATCGGCCCACACCACGTTCCAGCCAAAGCTCTTGAACGCATGCGTGAACTGGTTGATCGAGCCGCCATAGAGTTTTCGCGCGGCAATGAACTCGTCGCCGGGTTGGAGCAGCTGTTGCAGAATCACAACCTGAGCGGCGTGGCCCGAAGCCACCGCAAGTGCCGCCGTGCCGCCTTCGAGCGCGGCGACGCGCTCCTCCAGCACCGCGTTGGTGGGATTGCCGATGCGGGTGTAGATGTTGCCGAACGCCTGCAGGCCGAACAACGAGGCGGCGTGGTCGGCGTCGTTGAAGACGAAAGACGTCGTTTGATAGATCGGAGTTGCGCGCGCGCCGGTGGTGGGGTCGGGCTGTGCACCGGCATGCACGGCGAGCGTGGAAAATCCCGGAAGGCGATCGCTCATTGAGGCGTCCTGTTCTTGTGGTCTGAAATCGCGCGGCATGCTGATCGGCGCGGTGCCCGCCGTCAAGCCGCCGCTTACATCGAAACGATCGTGCTACGCATTGTCGCGTTCGCGATATGAATCCTTCGCGGGCCGCGTCAGCTTTGCTCGGTCTTGTTTTTGGCGGCACGATCGGAGGCTGCGGTGTTGCCGCCGCCGACGCTCATCCGATTGAGGGACAACCGCATGCCTTGTGTCGGCGCCGGTGCCCGCTTGGAGCTGAGCGTGCGCGAATTCACGCCCATCCAGGATATTTCGGACGACAAGCGGCCGTATTCGATCTTGGGGCATCGGTTCATCACCACCTTGATACCCACTGATTCCGCTTTCGCCGCTGCCGCGTCGTCGCGTGCGCCAAGCTGCATCCAGATCACCTTCGGCAGCGGGTCGAGCGTCAACGCTTCCTCAACCACCGGCATGATGTGGTTGGAGTTGCGGAAGATGTCGATCATGTCGATGGGGCGGCCGATGTCGGACAGCGAGGCGACGAAGGGCTTTCCGAGCAGCTCCTTGCCGACATGGCCCGGATTGACCGGGATCATGTCGTAACCGCGCTGCGCCAGATATTTGAACGCAAAATAGCTCGGCCGCACGTTGACGGGCGAGGCGCCGACCATCGCGATCGACTTCACGCTGTTGAGGATGCCGCGGATGTAATTGTCGGGATAGGAGTCGTGGTTCATCTTTTTCTTTCTCTGACCCTCATGGTGAGGAGCGCGGCACGCGCGTCTCGAACCATGAGGCCACAGTCGGCCTCCATCCTTCGAGACGCCGCGTCCCGCGGCTCCTCAGGATGAGGAGTTGACTATTCATCGCGCCAAGTCGGCGTGCGCTTTTCGATGAACGCGCCGATGCCTTCCTCGGCGTCGCGCGCCATCATGTTCTCGGTCATCACCTCTGCCGCATAGCGGTAGGCCTCCGCAAGGCTCATCTCGGCCTGGCGGTAGAACGCTTCCTTGCCGAGCTTCACCGTGTAGGAGGATTTCAATGCGACCTTTTCCGCCAGCGCGATCGCCTCGTCGCGCTCGGTCCCGGCGGAGACGACGCGATTGATGAGCCCGATCTCACGGGCGCGCACGGCCGGGATCGGCTCGCCCGTCAGAAGCATCTCCATCGCCTGTTTGCGCGGCACGTTGCGCGACAGCGCCACCATGGGTGTCGAGCAGAACAGGCCGATGTCGACGCCGGGCGTGGCGAAGCTCGCCGCCTCGGAGGCGATGGCGAGGTCGCAGCTGGCCACGAGCTGGCAGCCGGCTGCGGTCGCAATGCCCTGAACGGAGGCGATCACGGGCTTGGGCAGGTGCACGATCGCCTGCATCATCGCGCTACAGGCGTTCATCATCTCGGCGAAGAACGCGCGGCCGCGATCTGGATCGGCGCGACGCGCGGTCAGCTCCTTCATGTCGTGACCGGCCGAGAAGGCGGGACCGTTGGCGGCGATCACGACGCCACGGACCGCCTTGTCGTTCCCGATCGCGTCGAGCTCGGTATGCAGGCTTGCGATCATGGCTTGCGAGAGGCTGTTGCGTGCGGCCGGGCGGTTGAGGGTCAGCACCGCGATGGGGCCTGCGGTCTCGCGCAGAAGGATCGGCGGTTGCGGGGAATGGGCACGGGTGGCCTGGGCGGACATCGAAGCGTTTCCGTTTGGATTATTGCATTTGGATGACGCAGATAACTTAATGTAACAGGGACCGTGAAGCGAGGGTGAGGAGTAGCATGGCGTTAGCGAAAATGAGCGTGGCGGAGCTCGAGCAGTTTCTGCGCCACGAGTTTCCCCAGGCTTTCAGTGGCGATGACATCACGATCGAAAGCGCCGACGGCCAGACCTGCCTCTTGCGCCAGCGCTACAGCGAAAGAATGCTCCGACCGGGCGGAACCGTGTCCGGCCCGACGCTGATGGCACTGGCCGATTTCGCAATGTACGTAGTGCTCTTGTCCGCGATCGGGCCGATCGGGCTCGCGGTCACCACCAATCTCAACATCAACTTCCTGCGCAAGGGCCAGCCGGGGCAGGACGTCCTTGCTGAGGCCCGGCTGCTCAAGCTCGGCAAGCGCCTGGCGGTCGGGGAGGTGAAGCTGTTGTCAGGCTCCTCCCCGGATCCAATCGCGCATGTCACCTCGACCTATTCCATTCCAAATGTTTGATGTTTTCGCGGGTATCTTGATACCATATTTTCAAACCGTTGATATTGCTGCAGTAATTTCCGCCTTTGGGCATTGACCGTTGCGCCCCTCTTCTCTAGAAACCCGCGCAGTCCGGTGCGGTGTTCGCGCCGATGTCTCCCTCACGGAAATTCTGACATGAAAACCTTTTCGGCAAAGCCGGCCGAGGTGACGAAGAAGTGGGTGCTGATCGACGCCAAGGGTCTGGTCGTCGGCCGTCTCGCCACCATCGTCGCCATGCGGCTCCGCGGCAAGCACCTCCCGACCTACACCCCGCACGTCGATTGCGGTGACAACGTCATCATCATCAATGCGCAGCATGCGGTTCTCACCGGCCGCAAGCGCGAGCAGAAGACCTACTACAAGCACACCGGCTATGTCGGCCACGTCAAGGAGCGCACCGCGCGCCAGATCCTCGAGGGCAAGCATCCCGAGCGCGTGCTCGAGAAGGCCGTCGAGCGCATGATCCCGCGTGGTCCGCTCGGTCGCGTGCAGATGGGCAACCTCCGTGTCTATGGCGGCGCCGATCACCCGCACGAGGCGCAGCAGCCCGAGAAGATCGATATCGCCAAGTTGAACCGCAAGAACACGAGGGCCGCATAACATGGCCGAATCCATCCAGTCGCTCGACCAGCTCTCGCAGCTCAAGACGGCGGCCGCGCCCGACGCGCCCAAGCACGAGAAGAAGGTCGACAAGTTCAACCGCGCCTATGCCACCGGCAAGCGCAAGGACGCTGTCGCCCGCGTGTGGATCAAGCCGGGCGCCGGCAAGGTCACCGTCAACTCGCGCGAGGTCGAGGTCTATTTTGCTCGTCCCGTGCTGCGCATGATGATCGAGCAGCCGTTCTCCGTGGCCCAGCGTTCGGGCCAGTACGACGTGATCTGCACCGTCGCCGGCGGCGGTCTGTCCGGCCAGGCCGGCGCCGTCCGTCACGGCATCTCCAAGGCTCTCACCTATTTCGAGCCGGAGCTGCGCAGCGTGCTCAAGAAGGGCGGCTTCCTCACCCGCGACTCGCGCGTGGTCGAGCGCAAGAAGTACGGTAAGGCCAAGGCTCGCCGGTCCTTCCAGTTCTCGAAGCGTTAATCGCTTTCGTCGCATTCGCCGCGAAAGCGGCTTCAATGAGATGCAAAAGGGCGCTGTTTTCAGCGCCCTTTTTGTTGTTCGTTTGTATGCAAATTGATGGCGTGTTTCAGGAAAACTTGGGGCCGCGCGAAAACCTGAATGGAACCCGCGGGACATAGCGTCGCATTCGGAAGGGCGCGCAAATCGGCTGGGCCGATCGCGTAACTGCTATGTTTTAGAGGGGGCCGACATGATGTCGCTCGATAGCATCACGCTCTATTTGGTCGCCACCATGGTTGCCGCACTGCTCGGCGCCATGATGGTGTTCTTCGGCAGGCAGGAGAACAGTCCTGCGCTGAAATGGTGGGGCACCGCCTATCTCCTCGGTGCCGCCTCCGTCGCGTTATGGACCGCGGCCGGCGACAAGCTCGGACCGCATCTCTATCTGGCGTTAAATGCGGTCGGCTTCGTCGCCTGCGGCATGGTGTGGAATGCGGCGCGCGTCTTCCACGGCCGCAGGCCGAACTGGCCCGGCCTCGTGCTTGGCGCGATCGCCTGGGTCGCCGCAGTCATGCTGCTGGACCCCGAGGCATCCATGCTGCGGATGATCGTCGGTGCCGGCATCGTTTCGGTCTATGCGGCGCTTACCGCCAGCGAGCTCTGGACCGAGCGGCGCAAGAGCGTGCAGCGACGCTGGCCGGCGTTGGTGATGCCGGTGATGCACGGCTGCGTGCTGATGCTGCCGATCGTGATCGGCAGCTTCCTCCGCCCGCACGATGGCGGCTTCTCGTCGAGCATCTGGGTCACGATGTTCGCAGTCGAGCTCATCCTCTATGCCGTCGGCACCGTGTTCGTGATCTTCATGCTGGTGTCCGAGCGCACGGTGACCGCACACCGCACCGCCGCGTCGACGGATCCGCTGACCGGCATGCTCAACCGGCGCGGCTTCTCCGAAGCTTGCGTGCGCGTGATCGAGCGCGAGGCAAAGGCCGGGCGTCCCGTCACCGTCATGATCTTCGACATCGACCACTTCAAGTCGATCAACGACCGGTTCGGTCATCCCGCCGGCGACGAGATGCTGAAGCTGTTCTCCACCGTCGTGGTCAGCAACCTCCGCATCACCGACCTGTCGGGCCGCATCGGCGGTGAGGAATTCGCCGCGCTCCTGCCGTGTTCGCTGGAGGAAGGCGTGCTGGTCGCCGAGCGCGTGCGCGAGGCATTCGAGACATCTGGCGTCGTGGTCGACGAGGGTCCGGTCGACACCACCGTCAGCATCGGCGTCGCCGGCGGTCCGGCCGGCACCGAGCTCGAGGTGCTGTTGGCTTCCGCCGACACCGCGCTCTACCAGGCCAAGCGCGGCGGCCGTAACCGAGTCGAGGCGGCGGAAGAGCTGCCGCTGTCGCTAGAGAACTGGCGACGCCAAACTGCCGCGCGGCCCGGTGCGCCGCAGGTGCGTCCCGCGACGGCGTGAGGCAAGCGGCATTGCGGTAATCTTCTGTTTACCATTCGATCCCTACCTTCACGGTCATGGAATCGATCCCTCGACACGACCCGCAAGCCGCCCTGATGTCACTCGAAGCCGCAGCTGCCTCGGCGCGCGGCGGTTTCGCCTGCTTGTTCTCGACCGCGGACGAATACGAGACGGCGCTGATCACGGAGCGGCGCGCCCAAGGACATTACACGCAGGGCCGCAGCTATTGGCCGCTCGTGATGTTCGTCGGCTGCGCGTTGATCGTAGCGGGCACCGTTCTGCTGCTCGCCTGAGTGATCTGCGTTTTTGGACCGGGCAGGGCGCCGTTTCGGCGCCTTCTTCTTTTGCGCCGGCTGCGGTAAAGACGCCCATCGAAAAAGAATGGGTGGAAACCGATGATCACCGAGATCGCGCAAATCGACGTCAAACCGGGCAGCGAGAAGGATTTCGAGGCCGCCGTCGCCAAGGCCAAGGCCGCCTTCGGCCGCGCCAAGGGTTTTCACGGCTTCGAGCTGCACAAATCGATCGAGAAGCCGCAGCGCTACCGTCTGATGGTGAAGTGGGCGACGCTGGAGAATCACACCGTCGATTTCCGAAGCTCCGAGAACTTCACCGAATGGCGCGGCCTCGTCGGCCAATACTTCGCCGCCCCGCCGGAAGTCGAGCACACCGAGACCGTGCTGACGACTTAAGCTTGGTCACGCGGCTTCCGCGAGGGGCGACGCCTCATACGTCTTGAAGTGATCGATGATGACCTTGGCGATGGCGACCAGCGGCAGCGCCAGCGCGAGGCCCCAGATTCCGAACACGACGCCGAGCAGGATCTGGAACGCGAACAGCGTGGCCGGCGGGATGTCCAGCGCCTGGCGCTGAAGGATCGGCGTCAGCACGTAGCTCTCCATGGCGTGGACGCCCATGAAGAGGAGAAACGCCGACAGCGCCGCTATCCAACCCGAAGCAAGGCTCGCAAGCACCACGATGACGCCGGCAATGATGGCGCCGACGGTCGGGATGAAGGCGAGCAGGCCCGCCTGGATCCCCAGGATGAACGCGCCGGGGATGCCGATGACGGCGAGGCCGATCCAGGTCACGGCGCCGACCGCCAGCATGACCGTGATCTGCGCGATCAACCAACGCTCCAGCGTCTCGCTGATACGATCGATGATGAGCCTGACGCGGGTGCGATGTCTGGCCGGCGCCAGGAACAACAGGCCGTCATGATAGACGCCGGGCTGGGCGGCGAAGGCGAGACCCAGGAACAGCACGATGAAGATGTTTCCGACACCATGGATGGTGCCGAGCAGCAGCTTGAAGGTCTGGCTCACGATCGCGCCGCCGCTGGAGGCGAGGGCGCCTGCGCTAGGCAGCGCGCCGCGCGAGGACGCCGCTGGTGCGGGCGTCGGGGCTGCCGGCGTATCGATTGATGATTCAGGCGCAGCATTGCCGAGATCGAAGAAGCTGGTGTCGATGCCGTGGTTCTCGAGGAAGCCGCGGACGTTGGTGATCTGCGATTTGATGGTCTTGCTCAGCAGCGAAGCCTGCTCGGCGATGGTGGCGCCGCCGAGATAGCCGACGCCGGCGAGCATCAAGGCGAGGGCGGTGCAGACGATCGCGAGGCGGACCGGGTGCGGCAGGGGCACGCGGCGGCCAAGCGCGCCTGTCAGCGCGTTGAGGCCGACACCGAGCAGCATGCCGGTGAAGATCAGCAGCAGGGTGGGAGCAAAATACCAGCTGAACAGCAGCATGGCCGTGAACAGCACGATACCGATGCCTCCAACCGAGATCGCCCAGGCTTGATCGCGAGCGAGGTCGGCACGGGAACGGGGCCGTTCATCTGCGGGAAAGGTCACATCGTATCCTGTCTTCGGTAGCTGCAATCAAGGCACTCTTTCGACAAACGCGCTCCCGATCAAGAGCGGCAACGCGCCGGTTTGACGCTGCCGCGCGAACGGTGCAGAGCGGTGAGAAAGAAGAAAGGTGGGGGCGCTTGGGTTTCATCAGCAAATGGGCCGGTCTTCTCGGGCTTCTGGCCCTGCTCGTCGGCGGCGACCAGATCCGGATCAACCGGCCGGATCACAAATACCGCCTGACGGTCGAGGTGACGACGCCCGATGGGACCAAGAGCGGGTCGGGCATCCTCGCCGTCGTGCCCGATCGCAACTACAACCGCAGCGGCCGCACCACCATGCGTGGAGAGGCCGTGTTCGTCGACCTCGGTCGCGGCAAGAACCTGGTTGCGTTGCTGGCGCACCAGCAGGGCGCCAAGCTCGACCTCGACGACATCAACTATGTCGCGCTGCGCGCCTACGGCGCCGCCCGCGGGAGCCGCGTGTCGTTCAAAGACATGAGCCGGCAGGCGGGCATTGTCCCGGTGCAAGGCGAGCTCATCCCGGTGCTCGTCAGCTTCGGCGATCTCAAGGACCCCAACAGCGCGCGCCTTGTCGCGACCGACCATGCAGGGGCGATCCTGGGCGACGGCTACGCGATCCGCGGCCTCACCGCCGAGGCGGTGCCCAACGGGTTCTGGCCGATCGATTTCGGCGGCGCGCTCGGTGAGCCGGTCACGCGTGGGATCGAAGCGAGATTGCCCTGGCTGGCCGTGCCGGGCGAGGCAGCGGCAACCGCGCTGAAGGCCGCCGGCCTGCCCCTCGAAGGCGGGGTGGAGGCGCGGGAGGCATTTGCGCGAAAATAGCATTGCCGTCCCGCGCTCCCTTCTGTTGAATTTGTTCCATCCCAGGGGCATGTTTGGAGAATCTTCTCACCGCAGGAGGCGCGGAACGACAGATGAGAAAGCCGGTCGTCGGCGTGATCGGGAACGCCCATCGCGTCGAAAATCGATTTCAGGTCCAGATGGTCGGTGAGCGAAATCTGCGCGCCGTGGCCGAGGTCTCCGGCGGCTTGCCGGTGATGTTCGCCGGCTCGCCTGACATCACCGATATCGGGGCGCTGCTCGACACCGTCGACGGTGTCATCCTCACCGGCGCCCGGGCCAACGTGCATCCGACCCGTTTCAACGTCGACCCTTGCGAGAAGCACGAGCCCTACGACATCCACCGCGACGAGGTCGCGCTGGCGCTCTCGATGGCCTGCGTCGCCCGCGGCATCCCGCTGTTCGGCATCTGCCGGGGCCTGCAGGAGATGAACGTCGCCTTCGGCGGCTCGCTGCATCCCGAGATCCGCGAAATCCCCGGCCGCATGAACCACCGCATGCCCCGACTTGAGAATGGCGAGATCCATCCCGATCCGACCGTGGTGTTCGCCGATCGCCACGACGTCGCACTGACGCCGGGTGGCGCGTTCGCGCAGCTGCTCGGCTGCGAGAGGATCCGGGTCAACTCACTGCATGGCCAGGGTATCCTGGAGCCCGGCAGACGCGTGCTGATCGAGGGCATTGCCGAGGACGGCACGATCGAGGCGATCCGCATCGCGGAAGCCCCGACCTTCGCGCTCGGCGTGCAATGGCACGCCGAGTACGACCCGCAGCACAATCCCATCAACCGCAAGCTGTTCGAGGCCTTCGGCGAGGCGCTGGTCGCGCGGCAGAAGGCGGCGGCGTAGGGCGCGTTCCTGCCCGGCACGGAGCAGGGACCCCGGTGAGGGCAATCTGAGTTATCGATGAAAAGAGCTTGGACAAAGAACGACATCGATCGTCTAGTTGAGATGCTCAAAGCGGAGCCGGGCTTCTGGAGTGCTTACGTCGATGGTGAGGTTCAATTCAAGCGAATCGAGCCGCAAATATCCCAATGGATCAGAATGGTGATGCATCGGCTCTTCCCGGCTGCGTCCTATGACGAACTCACGGACCTTCTGCTGCTACTTCGTAGGGAAGTTCGTACGCAACTCGAGTTGGAGTGGTAGGGCGGATTAGCCGAAGGCGTAATCCGCCATCTTGACTTGATGGGGCGGCTTCGACGCCGAACTAGCGCCGTGCATTTGCTCCGGGCGTCTACATCAATCCGGTCAAGAACGGGTATGTGACCTGGGTGTCGGATTGGCCGCATTCGTCGTTTCACCGAGATGTCGAGGCCGGACTGTTTCCCGCGGACTGGGCGGGGGATAGCAACGCGGATGGTGACTTCGGCGAACGCGCGTAAGCGTCGCCTGCAGTCGGCGGATTACGCCTTCAGCTAATCCGCCCTACGAGGACCTGATATCCAATCATCCCAAATCTCGGTCGTCGTAAACCAATCAGTAGGAATTGCTCCATCGCGATTTTTGCGGCTCTGATTTGTTCTTTGAGAACGAAGTGGAGTCAGATGTGGAACGAACGCGGATGACTCGAAGGCGCCTCACATCGTCCGCTCCGTCCGCCGTGTGCGATAGGCCTGCGGTGACATCAAGGTCATAGCGACGCCCGGCGGGTAGAGCGGAGCAGGGCGCATCTCGGTCCGGCCGGCGAGATGACGTCCTGCAAGGACACTACCCGTCCTGCGTGCGGCCGCCCATCTTCGGCCCCATTGCGCGGTCTCGAATGGCCTGCCCGGGACAGCAGGAGGACATTCGATGATCAGCGACGCCGTCACCTCAGCATCTCACCAGCCTGGCCGGCTATCGAGGCTTGCCATTCCCCTGATGGCCGTCGTGCTCTGCTTCGGCTGCATCGGCGCAGCCGTTCAGGCCGCAGAGCCCACCACCAATCTGCCCCGCGTCCTCGTGCTGGCGACGGGAGGCACCATTGCCGGCCAGGCCGATCCGCGCGCGACGGGCGCGTACAAATCGGGCCAGATCACGGGCGAGCAGCTGATGCAGTCGGTGCCGGGTCTCGACAAGCTCGCGAAGCTGGACGCCGAGCAGATATCGTCGATCGGCTCGCAAGACATGAACGACAAGGTCTGGTTCGCGCTGGCCCGCCGCATCCAGGAGGCCTTCGACAAGAACGAAGCCGACGGCGTCGTCATCACCCATGGCACCGATACGCTCGAGGAGACCGCGTTCTTCCTCGACAATGTGGTGCGCGGCGACAGACCGGTGGTGATCGTCGGCTCGATGCGGCCGGCCACGGCGGTCAGCGCGGACGGCCCCGGCAATCTCTATGAGGCGGTGCAGGTGGCGGCCGATCCCCGCTCGCGCGGGCGCGGCGTGATGGCCGTGCTGAACGACAAGATCCAGGGTGCGCGCTCGGTCACCAAGACCAACACCACCAGCATCGAGACCTTCAGCTCGCCCAATGACGGGCCGATCGGCTATGTCGACACCGCCGGCGGCATTCGCTTCATGACCCAGGCCGCCGGCTTCAAGCGGGCGACCTACAAACTGCCGGCCGGTGAGCAATTGCCGCGCGTCGCGATCGTCTACTCCCACGCTAACATGGATGCGATCCCGATCGAGGACGCCATCTCCCACGGCGCCAAGGGCATCGTGCTGGCCGGCGTCGGCGACGGCAACACCTCGAAGCCGGCCCTCGACGCGCTCGAAGCGGCGGCCAAGAAGGGCATCATCGTCGTTCGCTCCACGCGGGTGCGATCCGGCTTCGTCACCAGGAATGTCGAGGTCGACGACGACAAGAACGGCTTCGTCGTGTCCGAGGATCTCAATCCGCAGAAAGCGCGCGTACTCACCCAATTGCTGATTTCGAACGGCGTGACGGCGCCGGCCGAGCTCCAGAAGGCGTTCACGGCGACGTGGTGATGATTCCAAAACGAAAAGGCGCTCCTCCCGGAGCGCCTTTTGCTTGTCGCAGAAAGTTCGAACCGCTCAGTTCGAATAATACATCTCGAACTCGACCGGGTGCGGGGTCATCTCGAAGCGGGCGACTTCGGTCATCTTCAGCTCGATATAGGCGTCGATGAAGTCGTCGTCGAACACGCCGCCGGCCTTGAGGAAGCCGCGGTCCTTGTCGAGGTTCTCGAGCGCCTCGCGCAGTGAACCGCACACCGTCGGGATCTGCTTCAGCTCTTCCTTCGGCAGATCGTAGAGGTCCTTGTCCATCGCCGGACCCGGATCGATCTTGTTCTTGATGCCGTCGAGGCCGGCCATCAGCATCGCGGCAAAGCCGAGATAGGGGTTGGCCATCGGGTCGGGGAAGCGCACCTCGACGCGCTTGGCCTTCGGCGAAGCGGTGTAGGGGATGCGGCAGGAGGCCGAGCGGTTGCGCGCGGAATAGGCGAGCAGCACGGGGGCCTCATAGCCCGGGACCAGACGCTTGTACGAGTTGGTCGACGGGTTGGTGAAGGCGTTGATCGCCTTGGCGTGCTTGATGATGCCGCCGATGTAGTGGAGGCAGGTCTCCGACAGGTCGGCATATTTGTTGCCGGCGAACACCGGCTTGCCGTCCTTCCAGATGGACTGGTGCACGTGCATGCCCGAGCCGTTGTCGCCGTAGATCGGCTTCGGCATGAAGGTGGCGGTCTTGCCGTAGATGTGCGCGACCTGGTGGATGCAGTATTTGTAGATCTGCATGTGGTCGGCCATCAGCGTCAGCGTGTCGAACTTCATGCCGAGCTCGTGCTGGGCGGAAGCGACCTCGTGGTGGTGCTTCTCGACCTTGACGCCCATCTTGGCCATGGCGCCCAGCATTTCCGAGCGCATGTCCTGCACCGAGTCCTGCGGCGGGACGGGGAAGTAGCCGCCCTTGGTGCGGATGCGGTGGCCGAGATTGCCACCTTCATATTCGGTGTCGGAGTTGGTCGGCAGCTCCGAGGAGTCGAGGCGGAAACCGGTCTTGTAGGGGTCGGCTGAATAGCGCACGTCGTCGAACACGAAGAACTCGGCTTCGGGGCCGACGAACACGCTGTCGCCCACACCCATCGACTTCACCATGGCTTCCGCCTTCTTGGCGATGCCGCGGGGGTCGCGGTTGTAGGGCTCGCCGGTGGTGGGCTCGAGCACGTCGCAGGTGATGACCATCGTGGTCTCGGCGAAGAACGGATCGATCGTCGCGGTCACCGGATCGGGCATCAGGCACATGTCGGATTCGTTGATCGCCTTCCAGCCGGCGATCGAGGAGCCGTCGAACATCGTCCCTTCGGCGAAAATGTCCTCATCGATCATGCTGACGTCGAACGTGACGTGCTGCCACTTGCCGCGCGGATCGGTGAAGCGCAGGTCGACGTATTTGACGTCGTTGTCCTTGATCGATTTCAGGACGTCTTTGGCGGTCTTCATGCATACCCCTTTTGGCTCTGCGGGTCGGTTTCCAGATGAGCAGATTCGTTCTCGCTTTCGGCGAGTTGGCGCAACCGCACAAACGAAATCAGGCCGCCGAAGCAGCCTTTTTTCTTTCAGAGTGTCGCAAAATGCGGGATAGCACCCGGCTCAGATAGCGTCCAGCCCGGATTCGCCGGTCCGGATGCGGATCGCCTCTTCGACGTTGGAGACGAAGATCTTGCCATCGCCGATGCGTCCGGTTTGCGCGGCGCGACGGATCGCGTCGATGGCGCGCTCGACCAGATCGTCGCCGATCACGATCTCGATCTTCACCTTGGGCAGGAAGTCGACGATGTATTCTGCACCGCGGTAGAGCTCGGCGTGACCCTTCTGCCGGCCGAAGCCCTTGGCCTCGGTGACGGTGATGCCCTGAAGGCCGACCTCCTGAAGCGCTTCCTTCACCTCGTCGAGCTTGAATGGCTTGATGATGGCTTCGATTTTTTTCACTGCGCGCCTCCCGGCCTTTCGATCAAATAGCAACGTCTTCGTCAGGATGCGCCTTCTTGAACGCACGATCTTGTCTTCGCTATACCGGGATGCCTGACCAGCCCGGCGGCGGCCGGCCACACCCTGATACATGCCAGTGAGCACGACGAACCGAAGCGGCTTCCTCGAAAGCAGGGTCTATGCCAAGTTGCAAATGCCCTGATTATTGGAGCGTTATCAGCCTTTTAACGAGCATCTCTGATAGGTGGCGCCGACCGACATAAAATACCGAAGACTACGAAATAGGCAAACGGTTCAATATGTGTGCAGAACGATGTTCCCGGGGATGGGACGGCACGGATCGTGCCTGTTGTAAAGGCGTTTGGACCAGGGAAGTGGCATGGAAGTTCTGACCACCGCTGAAATGCAGCGCGCCGATCAGCTCAGTATCGCGGCAGGCACGCCCGGCTTCAAGCTGATGCTCAGCGCCGGACAGGCCGTTGCCGAGGCCGCCCATGCGCTGGTGGAGGAGGGGCCGATCCTGATCGTGGCCGGCCCCGGCAACAATGGCGGCGATGGTTTCGTCGCAGCCGCGGAGCTCGCCGCCCAGGGTCGCGAAGTCTCGGTGATCCTGATGTGCGAGCGCGAGCAGCTTCAAGGCGATGCGGCCTCCGCCGCGCGCGGCTGGAAGCACCCGGTGCTGCCGTTCAATCCGCAGGCGATCGGACGGCCTGCACTGATCATCGACGCGCTGTTCGGCGCGGGGCTCAGCCGTCCCGTCGACGGCGAGGCGCGCGCGATGATCGAGGCGATCAACGCCAACGGCGCCCAGGTCTTGGCCGTCGACCTGCCGAGCGGCATCAACGGCACCAGCGCCGCCGTGATGGGCGTGGCGGTGAACGCCGCCGAGACCGTCACCTTCTTCCGCAAGAAGCCGGCGCATCTCCTGCTTCCCGGCCGCATGCATTGCGGCAGCGTGCGCGTTGCCGACATCGGCATCGATGCCAGCGTGCTGGACGAGATCGCGCCTGAGATCTTCGAGAACGATCCGGACTTCTGGGGCGCCGCCTTTCCGGTGCCGCGCATCGACGGCCACAAATTTTCGCGCGGCCATGTGCTGGCCGTCTCCGGCGACGCAGCCGCGACCGGCGCTGCGCGGCTCGCCGCGCGCGGGGCGCTGCGCGCCGGCGCGGGCCTCGTGACGCTGGCGAGCCCGCGCGATGCACTTGCGATTAATGCGGGCGCGCTGACCGCGGTGATGGTTCGCCCGGTCGACACCGCGGTCGAGTTCGGCGAGCTGCTCGGCGACAAGCGCTACAACACCTGCATCATTGGCCCCGGCGCGGGCGTCGGCGAGCGGACTTGCGACTTCGTCCATACCGCGCTGACCGCGCAGCGGCACTTGGTGTTGGATGCGGACGCGCTGACGAGCTTTGCCGCCAAGCCCGAGCGGCTGTTCGAATCGATCAAGTCCTCGCACGACAATGCGGTGGTGCTGACCCCGCACGAGGGCGAGTTTCCACGCCTGTTCTCGGACCTCAGCAACAAGCATCCCGGCCGTTCCAAGCTGGAGCGCGTGCGCGCCGCCGCCGAGCGCTGCGGCGCCGTCGTGCTGCTGAAGGGGCCGGATACCACCATCGCCGCCCCTGATGGCCGCGCCACCATCGCCGCCAACGCGCCGCCGTGGCTCGCCACCGCCGGCGCCGGCGACGTGCTCTCCGGCATCATCGCCGGGCTGCTGGCGCAGGGCGTGCCGGCCTTCGAGGCCGCCAGCATCGGCGTGTGGATGCACGGCGAAGCGGCGAGCGAAGCAGGCCCGGGCCTGATTGCAGAGGATCTCACCGAGACGCTGCCGGCCGTGCACCGGCGGATCTATGACGCGCTTGGGGTGGAGTACTGAGTTGTCAGGTAGGATGGGTTGAGCGAAGCGAAACCCATCATCTCAAACCTTGGTGCAGTGGCGATGGGTTTCGCTACGCTCTACCCATCCTACGAAAGCTCACTCCACCGCGTACCAGCGCACCAGCCGCGGCGCGGCCCAATCGGTCACGACGGATTCGAGCAGCCATCGTCCGGGCGAGGTCGCGGCGAACGCGATGCGCTGGGTCTGGCTGGGCTCGATCGCGAGCGTGTCGAGCCAGTAGGGCTTCCAGCCGTCGTCGAGCCTGTCGAGCAGGCGGAAATGGTGGCCGTGCAGGTGGAACACGGTCGTGACGGGGGCGGGGTTCTTCAGGGCCAGCACGACGGTGCGGCCCGCCTTGGCGCGGAAGGCGGGGGCGGAGGCGGTGGAGAAATGCGCAGGGCCTATCCAGCCGGCGTCAGCCGCGCCGAGCGCGACATCGAACCGCAGGGCGCCTTTCAGATCGAGCGTCTCAGGGAGACCGTTCGATGGGAGCGCCTGTGGCGCGGCCAACGGCGCGCGCCGTTCCAAGGGGCCGGTGATCGCGAGGCTTCCGACCTGGCGCGCCTCCTTGCCGTCATGCAGCAGGATTGCCGCCGCTGTGGCCGCATCCACAAACGCGTCGGCGCGTGCGCCGGGCGCTAGCACCACGGCGCCGTTGCGCGCCGGGAACGGCTCGGCCGGCTGCCCGTCCAGAGCCATGACGCGGACCTCGTGGCCTTCCAATTTGATCGCGAGAACAGAACGTTGCGAGCCGTTGATAATGCGCAGTCGCAGCCGCTGACCGCCCAATGCTGAAAGTTCGAATGAAGTCTGTCCGTTGATCGTATAGAGCGGGGTCGTGGCCTTCGGGTCCCGGCCCGGCGGCACGGCGGTGCCATCCGGCCGCAGCCGCCACTCCTCGATCAGGAGGATCTCGTCACGGTCGATTGCGGGGCGGCTCGTCTCTTCGACAATGACCGGCAGCGGGCGGGCAGGCTGCTTCAGGCCGTCTTCGAAGAGGCGGAAGTCGGCCAGCAGAGTTCCTGCGTTAGCCATTGAAATAATTGATGTTTCTGTCGTATTTGGGGTGGTCGGCGCGCGCCCCCGCAGCGGATCGGACGCTGCCGGGCCGTTCAGGCCGTACCACACTAGGGCAATCGGCACAGGCAGCTCGTTGCGGAACACCAGCTCGCAGCGGTCGCCCCGCTTGAGACGCACGTTCCCCAAACGGCTTGCGGCGGTCAGCTCCCAAACCGGTGTCGGCGGCTGACCCGGCCTCAGCGCCAGCGTGGCGGGCCTGGCCTGCAGGGCGAGCTGGGCGGTCACGGACGGGCTGGCGCCACCGGCAATCAAGCCGGCCGCCGAGGCGCCAAGTCCACTGGCAAGGCCCGCCAAAAGCTCACGCCGGTTCGGGTCGAAAATCCGCAATGTCATGGCGCGATCCGGACCACGCCGCGCTGGATAAGTCCAGCCATCGTGCCTATTTGAAGCCTGCCTCCATCGGGCCATTTTTTTGCTGCGAACAGTTAGGCGCATGCTATAAGCCCGGCCGCCCGCGGCATCGCGGCCGGTCTTGATGCAAATTCACGCGGGCGTGGCGGAACTGGTAGACGCGCTGGATTTAGGTTCCAGTGACGAAAGTTGTGGGGGTTCGAGTCCCTCCGCCCGCACCAAGCGCTTATCGCGTTTGCACGGATTACGAGACCTTCCTCGCGGATGTTTGGCCGCTTGGAGCGGTCCGATGAACCACCGGCGTTGAGGCGTCCGCCTCGCGCTGGATCGATTAATGACAGCGTCCCGATGCATGCGCGCCGGGGCCGAACGAGAAGAAGATTGGACGCCATGCAGGTCACAGAAACCCTCGCGGAAGGTTTGAAGCACGAGTTCAAGATCAGCGTTCCCGCGTCTGATCTTGACGCCAAGGCCGGTGCCAAGCTCGTCGACCTCAAGGACAAGGTTCGCATCAACGGCTTTCGGCCGGGCAAGGTACCGGTCGCTCACCTGAAGAAGGTCTATGGCCGTTCGGTGATGGCCGAGACCATCGACCAGACCATCCGCGACACCAACACGCAGCTGTTCTCCGAGCGCGGCTTCCGCCTCGCGACCGAGCCGAAGATCACCATGCCGAGCGAGCAGGCCGAGGTCGAGGAACTGCTCTCGGGCAAGACCGATCTGACCTATACGGTCGCGATCGAAGTGGTTCCGTCGATTGCGCTCGCCGACTTCAAGACCTTCCAGGTCGAGAAGCCCGTCGCCGAGGTCACCGACGCCGATGTCGACGAAGCGATCAAGCGCATCGCCGATTCCAACCGCAGCTTTGCCGACAAGGGCGAGGGCGCCAAGGCCGCCTCGGGTGATCGCGTCACCATCAACTTCAAGGGCAGCATCAACGGCGAACTGTTCGAGGGCGGCACCGGCGAAGGCATCCAGGTCGTCATCGGCTCCAACACCTTCATCCCCGGCTTCGAGGAGCAACTCATCGGCATCGGCGCGGGCGAGACGCGCACGTTGAAAGTGTCGTTCCCGCAGAACTACATGAACGACAAGCTCGCCGGCCAGCCCGCCGAGTTCGAGACCACCGCGACGCTGATCGAGGCGCCGCAGGACCTCGCGATCAACGACGAGTTCGCCAAGACGCTCGGCCTCGAATCGCTCGACAAGCTGAAGGAAGCCGCACGCGAGCGGCTGACTGCCGAGTTCGCGACCGCGACGCGCCAGCGCGTCAAGCGCGCGCTGCTCGACCGTCTCGACGAGGCGCATCGCTTCGAGGCGCCGCCCTCGCTGGTCGACGAGGAGTTCAATCTGATGTGGAACTCGGTTAAGGCCGAGATGGCCTCCGCCGGCAAGGCCTTCGCCGACGAGAACACCACTGAAGACGCCGCCAAGGAAGAGTATCGCAAGATCGCCGACCGCCGCGTGCGGCTCGGCCTCGTCCTGTCGGAGATCGGCGAGAAGAACAAGATCAGCGTGACCGACGACGAGGTCGGCCGTGCCGTGATCGAGCGGGCGCGCCAGATGCCCGGCCGCGAGAAGGAGGTCTGGGACTATTACCGCAACAACGCCCAGGCGCTCGCCCAGCTTCGTGCACCGATCTATGAGGACAAGGTGGTCGACTTCATCCTCGAGCTCGCCAACGTGACCGAGACGAAGGTTTCGCGCGAGGACCTCTACAAGGACGACGAGGCGGAAAAGACCGCTGCCTGAGCGTTTTGGATAGCCTCCCATTAAGGATGATCGGCGAAGGGGCCCAGCTAGCCAGATGGCCGGCTGGGCCTCTTTGTACGAATCAGCTTCAACTGCCGGTCGGATTAAGCCTTAATGCGCTCCGCACTTGTCAGGCGCGAATTGGGCTATATCTGTCGGTACGCCTTCTAGCTCTACCAAGTTCCTGCATCACAGGACGTCCATCCGCCCCTCCGGCAAATCCAGCCAAACTGGCAAGCCTGCCCGGCGATGTCCGTCTCCGAAACCCTAGGTGACTCATGCGCGATCCGGTTGAAACCTACATGAACCTCGTGCCCATGGTGGTCGAGCAGACCAACCGTGGCGAGCGCGCCTACGACATTTTCTCGCGCCTGCTGAAAGAGCGCATCATCTTCCTGACCGGCCCGGTCGAGGACGGCATGTCGACGCTGGTCGTCGCGCAGCTGTTGTTCCTTGAGGCGGAAAATCCGAAGAAGGAAATCTCGATGTACATCAACTCGCCGGGCGGCGTGGTGACGTCGGGCCTTGCCATCTACGACACCATGCAGTTCATCCGCCCGCCGGTGTCGACGCTGTGCACGGGTCAGGCTGCCTCGATGGGCTCGCTGCTGCTCGCGGCCGGCGAGAAGGACATGCGCTTCTCGCTGCCCAACGCACGCATCATGGTTCACCAGCCCTCCGGCGGCTTCCAGGGCCAGGCCACCGACATCATGCTGCACGCCCAGGAAATCTTGAACCTGAAGAAGCGGCTCAACGAGATCTACGTGAAGCACACCGGCCAGACCTACAAGACGATCGAGGACGCGCTGGAGCGCGACAAGTTCCTGACGGCGAACGACGCCAAGGAGTTCGGTCTGGTCGACAAGGTGATCGACAAGCGCGCCGAGGAACCGGCGTCGCCGAAGGTCTCGTAGCACTACTGGTCGCGACGGCGATCCTCCGACAACTTTCTGGGGATCGCCGGGACCGTCAGGGCGACGTTCACGTTAGGTGCACGTGCGCGCATCGCAAAACGTGGTTTTGCGCCCTGCGACAGGCAGAAAGTTCCGCTTTCGTGCTTGTTTTTCGTGGCAATCCAGCAACGCCGGGGTGATTTCGATCACTTCGCCCGTGCCAAGGCCGGAAATCACGGTATTGTCACGGGTAGTCAGCGAGCCCCGATTAGCGAATTCTTGATAGTCGGGTGACAGCATGGTTGGCTACGACTGATCGGCTATGATCGCGGGAGAATCGAGTGACCGTGATTCGCACGGTGTGTAAAGCGTAGGGTCTTTTTTGGTACGGAATTTGCTCTACTTAAGCTTCATGCCGGCCCTCGTGTCGGAATGGAGCGATCGAGCGGAACGGGATCGAACCGCGGACGGAGACATGAATGAGTAAGGTCGGCACGAGCGACTCCAAGAACACGCTATATTGCTCGTTCTGCGGCAAGAGCCAGCACGAAGTCCGCAAACTGATCGCGGGTCCCACGGTCTTCATTTGCGACGAGTGCGTCGAGCTCTGCATGGACATCATCCGCGAGGAGAACAAATCCTCGCTGGTCAAGTCGCGCGACGGCATTCCGACGCCGAAGGAAATCTGCAAGGTGCTGGACGATTACGTGATCGGTCAGAGCCATGCGAAGAAGGTCCTCTCGGTCGCGGTGCACAACCACTACAAGCGCCTCAACCACCAGACCAAGCACAACGACGTCGAGCTCGCGAAGTCGAACATCCTGCTGATCGGTCCGACCGGCTCGGGCAAGACGCTGCTCGCGCAGACGCTGGCCCGCATCCTCGACGTGCCGTTCACCATGGCGGACGCGACCACGCTGACGGAAGCCGGCTATGTCGGCGAGGACGTCGAGAACATCATCCTGAAGCTGCTCCAGGCCGCCGACTACAATGTCGAGCGCGCCCAGCGCGGCATCGTCTACATCGACGAAATCGACAAGATCAGCCGCAAGTCCGACAATCCCTCGATCACGCGCGACGTGTCGGGTGAGGGCGTGCAGCAAGCGTTGCTCAAGATCATGGAAGGCACGGTGGCTTCGGTCCCGCCGCAGGGCGGCCGCAAGCATCCGCAGCAGGAGTTCCTGCAGGTGGATACCACCAACATCCTGTTCATCTGCGGCGGCGCCTTCGCCGGTCTCGAAAAGATCATTTCGGCACGCGGACGGTCGACCTCGATCGGCTTCGGTGCCCAGGTGCTCGCGCCGGAGGATCGCCGTACCGGCGAGATCTTCCGTCACGTCGAGCCGGAGGACCTCCTGAAGTACGGCCTCATTCCCGAATTCGTCGGCCGTCTGCCCGTCGTGGCGACGCTCGAGGACCTGGACGAGACCTCGCTGAAGAAGATCCTCACCGAGCCGAAGAACGCGCTGGTGAAACAGTACCAGCGGCTGTTCGAGATGGAGAACATCGAGCTGACCTTCGCCGACGAGGCGCTTGGCGCGGTCGCCCGCAAGGCGATCGAGCGCAAGACCGGTGCGCGCGGCCTGCGGTCGATCCTCGAAGCGATCCTGCTCGAGACCATGTTCGACCTGCCGGGCCTGGAAGGTGTGGAAGAGGTCGTGATCTCGCGGGAAGTCGTGGAAGGCACCGCGCGTCCGCTCTACATCTACGCCGATCGGTCGGATCGCGCGGTCGAGAACGCCAGCGCCTGATCGGCGCTGGAACGCTCCAATCGTCTCATCAAATCGGGCTGCGGACATGTATCTCCGCAGCCGGTGTTGCGTCGCTTACCGCGTTGCGTAAGCGCCTGATGGCGCGCGTTTTTCAATGACTTGACACCCCCCTTGTCGATAGCCACCTAATGTCGGCGGCGAGCGAAAATTCTCTTCAAGATTCGCCTCAGTTCCGATCCGGCAAGCCGGTCCAAGGCACAAGCGGACCGACCGTCTTGCGGATCACCTCGGCACCTTGTGGCGGTTGCGCATGATCAGCGGGCTGCGTGCGAGGGGGCAAAGCAAAAGGAAAAGGCCATGACTAATCCCAAACCCCGGCCAACCATCGTCCATGGCGAAACGCACGCTTACCCCGTGCTGCCGCTGCGCGACATCGTCGTCTTCCCGCACATGATCGTTCCGCTCTTCGTCGGCCGCGAGAAGTCGATCCGCGCGCTCGAAGAGGTGATGAAGAACGACGCGCTGATCATGCTCGCGACGCAGAAGAACGCGTCCGATGATGATCCGGCGCCCGATGCCATTTACGAGACCGGTACGCTCGCCAGCGTGCTGCAGCTCCTGAAGCTCCCTGATGGCACCGTGAAGGTGCTGGTCGAAGGGCTCGAGCGTGCGCGCGTGGCGAAGTACACCGATCGCGCCGACTATTATGAAGCCACCGCGGTCGCGCTCGCCGACACCGATGCGAAATCGGTCGAAGCCGAAGCGCTGGCGCGCTCGGTCGTGTCCGATTTCGAGAGCTACGTGAAGCTCAACAAGAAGATCTCGGCCGAGGTCGTGGGCGTCGTGCAGGCGATCACCGATTTCGCCAAGCTCGCCGACACGGTTGCCTCGCATCTCGCGGTCAAGATCGCCGATCGCCAGGGCATCCTGGAGACGCTGTCGGTCACCACGCGCCTGGAGAAGGTGCTGGGCCTGATGGAGAGCGAGATCTCGGTGCTGCAGGTCGAGAAGCGGATTCGTTCTCGCGTCAAACGACAAATGGAGAAGACCCAGCGCGAGTATTATCTCAACGAGCAGATGAAGGCGATCCAGAAGGAACTCGGCGACGACGACGGTCGCGACGAGCTCGCCGATCTCGAAGAGAAGATCTCCAAGACCAAGCTCTCCAAGGAAGCGCGCGAGAAGGCGCAGCACGAATTGAAGAAGCTGCGTCAGATGTCGCCGATGTCCGCGGAAGCGACCGTCGTGCGCAACTATCTGGACTGGCTGCTGTCGATCCCGTGGAACAAGAAGTCCAAGGTGAAGAAGGACCTGGAGGCCGCGCAGTCCATCCTGGACTCCGATCACTACGGGCTGGAGAAGGTGAAGGAACGCATCGTCGAGTATCTCGCGGTGCAGTCGCGCGCCAACAAGCTGACCGGCCCGATCCTGTGCCTCGTCGGGCCTCCCGGCGTCGGCAAGACCTCGCTCGGCAAGTCGATCGCGAAGGCGACGGGGCGCGAGTTCGTGCGCGTCTCGCTCGGCGGCGTGCGCGACGAGGCCGAGATCCGCGGTCACCGCCGCACCTATATCGGCTCGATGCCCGGCAAGATCATCCAGTCGATGCGCAAGGCGAAGTCGTCCAATCCGCTCTTCCTCCTGGACGAGATCGACAAGATGGGCGCCGATTTCCGCGGCGACCCGTCCTCGGCGCTGCTCGAGGTTCTCGACCCCGAGCAGAACGGGACGTTCAACGACCATTATCTCGAGGTCGACTACGATCTTTCCAACGTGATGTTCATCACCACCGCGAATACGCTCAATATTCCGGGCCCGCTGATGGACCGCATGGAGATCATCCGGATCGCGGGCTACACCGAGAACGAGAAGGTCGAGATCTCGCGCAAGCATCTGATCCCGAACGCGGTGTCCAAGCACGGCCTGGACTCCAAGGAGTTCTCGATCGACGACGACGCGCTGCTGCTTCTGATCCGCCGCTACACCCGCGAAGCGGGCGTGCGTAATCTGGAGCGTGAGCTCTCCACACTGGCCCGCAAGGCGGTGAAGGAGCTGATGATCTCCAAGAAGAAGTCGGTCAAGGTCACCGAGAAGACTCTGGAAGAGCTGCTCGGCGTGCCGAAGTACCGCTTCGGTGAGATCGAGAGCGAACCGCAGGTCGGCATCGTGACCGGCCTTGCCTGGACCGATGTCGGCGGCGAGCTGCTGACGATCGAAGGCGTCATGATGCCCGGCAAGGGCAAGATGACGGTCACGGGCAATCTGCGCGACGTCATGAAGGAGTCGATCTCGGCGGCGGCGTCCTACGTCCGCTCGCGGGCGATCAATTACGGCGTCGAGCCGCCGCTGTTCGACCGGCGCGACATCCACGTGCACGTGCCGGAAGGTGCGACGCCGAAGGATGGTCCGTCCGCGGGCGTGGCCATGGCCACCGCGATCATCTCGGTCATGACCGGCATCCCGGTCCGCCACGATGTCGCGATGACCGGCGAGATCACGCTGCGCGGCCGCGTGCTGCCGATCGGCGGCCTCAAGGAGAAGCTGTTGGCTGCGGCCCGCGGCGGCATCAAGACGGTGCTGATCCCCGAAGACAACGCCAAGGATCTCACGGAGATTTCCGATGCGATCAAGGGCGGCATGGAGATCATCCCGGTCTCCCGTCTCGACGATGTCGTCGCCAAGGCGCTGGTGAAGAAGCCCACGCCGATCGTCTGGGAAGAGGACACCAAGGTGACGGTGAAGCCGGACGGCGATGAAGCGGCCGGCGGTCTGACCGCTCACTGATCTCAAGCGAAAGATGATAAAACGGCGCCTTCGGGCGCCGTTTTTGTTTGGGGGAAGGGGACGAGGCAATGCAGATCGACGGGCAATGCCATTGCGGGACAATCACCTTTGAGGCCGAGATCGATCCGGAGGCAGTCTCGGTGTGCCACTGCCGCGACTGCCAGACGCTGACCGGCTCGCCGTTTCGGGTGACTGCGATCTGCACCAAGGCCGACGTCCAAGTGACCGGCGGCACGCCGAAAATCTACGGCAAGCGCGGCGACAATGGCCGGATGCGCTTCCAGCACTTCTGCGCCGACTGCGGTTCGCCTCTGTTCACCAGCGGCGAGGGCGACCAGGCTGATGATTGGGGCATCCGCTGGGGTTCTATCCGCCAGCGCGACCAGTTGCGGCCCGTCAAGCAGATCTGGTGTCAATCCGCGGCGGTGTGGATCGATGCCGTGCCGCTGCTGCCGGGGAGGCCGAAGGATTGAGGTCGGCTCGCCGAGCCCACCTTCGCCCGGTGGGCTTCGGCGGCAGCCTTCGCTCGCTTCGCGCGCATGACCTGCCGTGCTGGCCCGCCGAGCCGTAGCTCGCGAAGCGAGCGAAGGCTGGTGGGCGGTCACGGATTCGAACCGCGGACCCTCTCGGTGTAAACGGCAATATCTGAATTACTGCCGTTGAATTAACTGCGTTTTTTGCCGCTGTTTGTTCGGTGCTTCGCGGTTCGTTCGCGGCGTATCGTTGCCATCCATTGCCGTGTTCACGCGGCGTTCGGTGCCGCTCCTATCGAGCACCCCAGATTAAATTTGCGGCGCCCTCTCATTTGAGACTCTGCACGCGATCCTCGGGGCGGACGATATCAGCCGGCGCGCCGCGTTGAGTATGGTGCGTCGGGCGGTCTCGGTGCGTCTCAGTCCAGCCCCGGAGATGCCCGGGGCCGTTCGCTCTGAGCGGCGGGACCAACACACAACCGTACAACCCGCTAACTCTATTTTAAGCTGTGTGCGTCCCCCGTTTGTTCCCCGGAAAGGAACACTCGGAAATAGGTCAGCATTTGTTCCCTAGGCGTGTATTTATATGCGGAACACGTAGAAGTAACGCTGCCCTACGTGGGACCGCAGCCAGTATGGCCCCCGGGTACACCCGAACCCAATTAGAGCCCTTTACCGCCGCCTCTCTTACGGGGACCGATGGAACGGTAAGCGCGCACGGGAATCGTGAATGCAGCCTTCCTGACCAGAGGGATTGCAATGCGATACGTTGCATACGCGGTAGATTTAACCGGCGTTGCTCGTGCGGTCTATGAGATCGATTGCCAGACCGACACAGACGCTGAGGCTAAGGCCAGAAAGTTCTTGGAGGCCCATCCGTCCGTTGAGGTTTGGGAAGGTCCTCGCCGAGTAGCGCGGCTGGTGCGCGAGAGCGGGTCATCAGACCACCAGACATGAGACTCGGTCATATGCTACTATCCGGTGCCGCGCCGATCGTGCGGACCGTCGCGGCACCGGCCGCAGGATCTGTCTCAGGGCAGCGCCTGCGGTCGTTTGTTTTGCTTGAGTGCCGCTCGGCCGGGCTGCCTCCGGCTAACCGTGGGTAGGCCGGCGCGACCAGCCCTTTACCGTGCGCGCGCTAGCTTCCTAGCTCTCCGCAAAAATGGGAGAGGGGCATTTAGCAAATGCCCTTTCCGATCCCACTAGTTGGCATGGGGCTCTAAGGCAGGAGGCACAGATGGTTTTTCGAGATGGCAGCTACATCGACGACGTCTACTACACCGGTGGTGCTGACATCACCATCAAGACCTATCATGGCCGTGACGATGAGCCGGATTGGCGCAGGGTGCCGGTTGCCGAAATGCCGAAAGAATGGCTGCTGGAAGTGAAGGCTGCGGTGGACGGAGCGCTGCGCGTTGGCTGAGGGCAGCGAACCAGAGCGAAAGACTGAGCCTGGCAGCCTTCTCTCGCAGTGGTGGACCATGCTTAGCGCTCAATATGACTGGCGAATCAAGCCGCGCCACGTGAGCGCGCTGCTGGTCATAATCCAGGCATTCAGGCGTGATTTCGGAAATGGCCGGGCCAGCATCAGTTACATCAAGCGAGCGACCCGCATGGATGAAAGGACCATCATCAAGACGTGCCGCGAGTTAGACGATTGGGGCTTTGTGATGAGGCACGTCGTCAGCGGGAGAGTGACGGAGTACGTGCCGGCTGGGCAACGACCAAACCCTACCCTACAAACACCTCTGGCGATTTTGCCACTAGTGAAAACACCTCTGGGATTTTTGCAGGAGGTGCCTCTGGGATTCTTGCAGGAGGTTCGGGCCAAACCTCCCCCATTTTTCCCACTGAATCCTACTTACCGTCACCGGCTTACAGCCCGGCTGACGGTATAAGTAAATCAGTATCCGCCAGCGGGCCGGGCGCTGAGGCGCCGGCCGTGGCGGGAAGAGAGTTCGAGCGCATCTGGATAGCCTACGGCCGCTACGGAAATAAGCAGGCAAGCAGACGCGCGTTCGAAGCAATACTCAATCCCGACGTTGACCACATCGTAAGCCGCGCTGCTGCATGGGCGGCAAGTGCGAAGCCAGGCCAGCGCAGGATGCCGCTGGAGAAGTGGTTGGCTGCTGAGAAATACGATGAGGCGGATCGGAGTGTGAAGGCGAGGGCGGCTCGTGCCCGCAACGCAGCCGATGATGAGGACGATGAAGAGGAAGTCGACGTGCGCAAGAAACACGTACCGGATCACTTTGCAATCGCTGAGGCCGCGCGACGGGTTCGGCAGTCCGCAATTGAATACGATGTTCCCCACGGCGTGCCGGTGACGATCATTGATAGCGCGGTGGTTGCGCGAGACGGTGATCGTTGGCTGGAATTGCAGACGGACCGTGGAGGCGTTGCCGTCCTCTTAGAGGGACACAGCGCCTCGCTTCAAGAAGCCGGCCAGGAGCATTTCGGTCGCCTATGCGACGCTTGCCGCGTCAATGAGGTCAATGACTCATCAGATCTGCATGGGCGTTCCTTCATGATAGTCCGGGGCACGTTTGCCGAGTTGCCAGAAGAGCAGGCAGCCTAATCGGGGTGATTTCCTCCAGCCCCGTTTCCGCGGCCAAGTGCCTGATCGCGCTATAGCCTCGGGGGTGATTTCCAACGGGGCTGGGTTAGATCTCTATGGGCTTGCCCAATAACTACCGGGCGGCCCCTCGCAAACGCTACGGCGTGGGTTTCGAGATTATTTTCCCGGGTGCAGCCGAGCTAGCGGCCACCCCATGAGCCAGTAAATGGCCAGAACGAAACCCTGCAAGGGTGCACTCACGTGAAGAAACCAGCAAACGACAACCAGCTACGCAGCCCGGAAGAACATCGTCGCATCGTAGCCCAGCTGCGCGCCGCACAGGACGACAACCGAGAGGTTCGCGTTCGCAACCAGCACTGGCCAACCTTCGCTAGGCTGAAGCGCGCCGCAGCCTGGCGCGAGATCCAGGCACTGGAGCGCTACGCGGACGACGAGAGCATGTCGCTGCCCGAGGGGGCGCTGCACGCCGCCAACGATAACGCGCCCGTCGATGACACCGGCCGCACCGAGATCAGTCGCATAGATTCCCGCGTCGGCGAGGAGTGCCCAGACGGCGACGCCATCATGGCGGCGTGGGAAGCCGACGAAGAGGACCGTAAGCAGGGCCGGCCCGAGAGAGCCAACCGGATCCTCTTTGGTGCCCATGGCAGGATCGTTGCCGTAAAGACGCGAGGCCGGTATCGCTCACTGAACGAGACGTTCAGCGAGCCGCGCGGTCCGACCGAGGATAAGGCGAAGCTCGATGCTGGCCACATGCCCGACGAGCTGCCGAACGTCCAGGATGACGCTGCCCGGCGCATGGATCACACGGCCATGAAGCGCCGGTTAGGGCGGGAAGTTTGTCGCGTGCTGGAGCTGGCCCTGGGGGCGGATACAGCCGAGGAGATCGGCGAGGAGTTAGGGCTGAGTGCCAAGAGCGGCGAGCGCATGGCTGTAAAGCTGGTTGACGGCGCAATCGTAAAGCTGATGGCGGAGTACGCCAAGCGGGATGCCGCCGATCGGGAGGCGGCGTGAGGGCTCATGGAATGGAAGAGGCCGCCTCAGCTGGCGGCCTTATTCTTCTGTAGCGCGAGGAGCTGCTCCCGAAGGTCGGCTTCTAGCTCCCGGATCAAATCCGCCGTCGCGCCTGTCGGGAACTGCAGCGCCAGCTCACGACAACGCTCCAACCTCTCCTCAAGTACCTGCTTTTCGTGCTCACGGTTCATACTCCGTAATACGTGAATACCGGTAAAAAGTTCTGCTAATTGGTTTAGACTCTATCTAGCTAGCGCAGATCATTCGGGCGGCTGTAGTCCGGGAGAGTTCAGCCATTCGCTGATATGCGAGCCGGTCTCCGCTTGCCGGGCTTTGCGGATCGCTCGCTCCCGCTCGATACCCGGTGGAAGCGATCTGGCTTCCTGACGAAGGCGCAAGGCCTCTGCGGCAAGTCGTTCTTCAAGTGATGCGATTTGCTTGATACGGCGTCGCTGCATGGCGCTAGCTCCTATCCAGAGGAAGGAGGCGGGAGCGCGTGATGGCGTTCTCATCACCGATATATGCCAAGGGCCTCGCGATGATAGATGTTGTTAACACCTGTGGCGGACCAAAACTGAGCAATATTGACCACCGCCTCTGGAACTCTCTCTAACTAAGCAGCGCCGTCCGTGGCGGTTAAGGTGAGCGTGAGGTAGGTTTGCCCTTCGTCAGGTGATGGGGCGTCCGTGACCTTCATGTGCCAGGCTATCCCTTTCCACATGTCTGTCGGCTGCTCCGACGACAGGACGGTGCCGGCGTACTTCACTGCCTCTACTTTGACAATCTCAATGTCGGTCACTTCGAGGCCGACGTCATCGATCAACATTTTGCCGTTCAGGACGTGGAAATAGTAGCGGGGCATAGCGGCTCCTCCGTGGGGCGGGGAGCGCAGCATTGTCTCTCGGTCAGGGGTCGCCTTGATGGATCCCGGTGATAACAGGGCAACAGGCCAACCCGGCCGGTGTTCCAATTAGGCCACTGGCAATTTCAAACTAGTTACTCGCGAGTGCCCGCGGTTGGACCGAAGTCCCTAATCTGCCACTCATTCCGCCAAATACCCCGTGGGGGCGCTTACCCTCTACGTGTTGTGCAACTCGCGCCGGTTCGATCCCGGCGCACCTCTTTTCAAGCCGCGCCGCGGCTTATTATTTGCCCCAACAGTCGCAACTAACAATTTATGGAGGATGGCCAATTGGCCACGTTGAACGCTGTGCTCGACGCGATCGAGCGACACATCGGCTTTCCCAGATCGCGCGGCTATAGCGTCGCTCGGAGATTGCAAGAAAACGATCTGCTGCCACTCGGCGGCCCCGGCCGCGCTCCCGAACTGGAGCATCGCGACGTTTGCTTGCTGCTCGCCACGCTGATGTCAGCCCCCGTGCTGGCTGAGGCCGCGGAACATGCCCGCGCGTACAGCGTGATGACTCCTGGCGGTGCTGTCCTGTCAGCGGATGCGCCGGCCAGCATCCCGCGGTCTGCCCTGGAATATTTGGAAACCCAATCCGAGGTAGCGGTTGGTGGCTCCGCCGCCGCTGTCGATGACCTTCGCGGCCATCGTTTTGAATTCGCCCACGGATGGAGAGAGATGTCCGCGCATACACCGGAAGGCACTGTGAATCGCTTCGTGTTGCCGGGCCAGCTTGCAACTCATCAGCAGGCGCCGCGCCGCGTCGCTGGGTTGGTTAGGGGTGAGTCGTTCGCAAATTTGATGAGGGATTTGTTCTAAATGGCTACTTTAAAGAAGGCCACGGCGGCAGAGCCGTATCGCATTCCGACATTGGCGGAATCAAGCCCGGAATATGCGGCCCTGGTTGCCAAGCAGAACGAGTTGCATAATCGCTATGTCAACCTGCGCGACGAGCGCTCGAAACTCGATCGCGATATCGAAGCTGAAAAAGCTGCTGGTGGCCAGCGTGTTGCGCCCGACGTTGCGCGATTGCTTGGCGATCCCGAGGACTCCGTCACCGGATTATCGCAGCGGCTCCGCGTAGTGGCGACGGAAATGGCCAACATCGAGGCCGCGCAAGAAATTCTCCGCCGACGTGTGGAAGAGGCCCGCGGCCGAGCCAGCGCAATGGTTTGTGCAACCGTGCGGCCTGAATACGGTCGTCGCCTTCGGGTCCTGTGCACATTGTTGAGTGAGGTGGAAGCCGCTCGTCGGTCGCTTGATGAGCTTTTTGATGACTTGGATCGTGAGGATGTTGCTAGAGCCTATTTAAACCCGGTGGTTCCGTTCTTTCTTGGCGATAGGACAGACGGCAAAATCTCCTATTTCTTGAAGGAATGCGCGGAGGCTGGTTACAATGTTTGAGCGTGCCGAAAAGCAGCGAGTTAAGCCGAAGGCGAAAGTCACCTTGCGCGGTAAGGTTCTGAACGTCGATGATCCTACCCCGCTCGCGATTGCGCGAGCTTTGCGGAAGAACAGGCAAGAGAAGCTCGACGCAAAACGGAGGGAAGCCAAGCGTGCCGGCCGCTGATATAGAGGTCCGTGACGCTTCCGCGGAGCAAGCCGGCACCATCATTCGAGGTTATTGCGCGCTCTATGACTCGCCGACAATCATTGGCGGCGAGTATACCGAAAAGATCGCGCGGGGCGCATTTTCCAAGACCATCGCCACTGGCGATGTGGTGGCCTTGCTAGCCCATGATTGGGGCCGAGTATTGGGACGGCAGGCGGCAGGTTCGCTCCGCCTCAAGGATACGCCAATCGGATTGTCCTTTGAACTGGACGTGGATGCCAGCACGCCATCCGGTCAAGAGGCGCTGGGTACGGTGCGCAGCCGCGCGGTGAAAGGCTGCTCGTTCGGATTCCGGGTGCTGTGGCATGATTGGTCGGACGATGATGAGATGCCACTCCGCATCATTCGCGAAATCGAGCTTTACGAAATTTCGCTTTTAGCGAATCCAGCGTATGAGGCGACCAGCGCTTGGATTAGCTCGCGCTCTGTTGCCGAAACCAACAGTCAGGCTGCACTCCGACGAATTCGAGAAGCGCAGCTGCGGCGTGGGATTGCGTGACCGACCATCGCAGTCCCGAAGCCAAGCAGTGGCGCAAGCTCTACAGCACCGCCCAATGGCGCGCGACAAGGGCAGCACAGTTGGCGATGCAGCCGCTGTGCGAATGGTGTCTAGAGCAAGGCGTAGTCGAGCCAGCTACCGAAGTGCACCACGATGGCCCTCACAAGGGCGACATCGGTCGTTTTTTCTCGGGCCCATTCGTCTCCACCTGCAAGGCCTGTCATGCATCACGCGGTCAGCGCGAAGACCTTGGGCAGGCCGTGGTGACGTTCGGGGCGGACGGCTGGCCGGTTGACGGGTGAGGGGTGTCCGATGGGCTTCAGGCCCTCGGCACTTGCTACCCGGGTCCCCCCTTTTTGCGCGCTTCTCCCATTCAAAAGTTGAGGGCAGGATTTGCCGAAACCACGTCTACCGAGGGCGAAGGCCCTCATTGAGGGCCGTGAGATTGTTCACCCGGAACGCCATAAGCGGCGCAACGAACCTACCGCTGCACCGCTAGGTAAGCCGCCCAAATGGATGAAGCCGGCTCAGGCGGAGGTCTGGCATACCTTCGAAGGTGAGGCCCCCTGGTTGAACTTTAGCCACCGGGGCCTTGTGGAAATCGCCAGCGTCGTACGAGCGCGCCTCGCCTCAGGTCAGGATGTTGGCGTGCAGGCAATGGGGCTGCTGCGGTTGTGTCTCGGTTCGATGGGGATGACGCCCACTGATGCAAGCAAGCTTAGTTGGGCGCCTGAAGAGCCCGAAGACGACCTTCTAGATTAACTTCCAACGGAGACTTTGATGGCAATTTTTACAGCATTGGCCGGCGCCGCTCTCGCGACCGTCGGCATCACTGGCACCCTGTGCGGCGAAGCAGAAATCCTCGAAACCGCCGAAGAGGCTGAGACCGAAGGGGACGACGAATGACTGCGATCTCTGCCTTCAGATCCGAGCACGCAGTTCATGTCTTCTCGGATGGCTTGTGGTGCGACTCGGCGTCCGGTAAACCTGGTGGCATAGGGACAAAAGTATACACGATACCTCAGAACAACTGCATTTTTGCGACCACAGGCCACGTCGCGGTGCCGACTCTGCTGTCTGCACAGCTCTTGGAGAATCAGTTCGCAGAGTTGCCCTCACTCGCTGAGGCAATGCCGGATCTGATCAAGATGTGCTCCACTCGGACAAAGGCACTTGGCCAAAACCTGACGGGCCGGTGCGATGTCGTGCTTGCAGGTTGGTCAGAGAATACCGGCCCGTTGATCCATCTCGTCGAATGCCATTTTGAGCACGGCATTTTCAAGGGACGAGCGGTCGACCGATACATCCGCCCCACCGTGGACGCATCAGACATGCAGTCCCCCGAGGATGGATTGCGGCTGCTTGAGAAGCAGCGCGCCGCGCAGTTTTACCAACCCGATGCAGGAACGTTCGGGGGCGCCACCGTCACTGGGCTTGTCGGTGGCTTTGCGCAACACACGCAGGTCGACGCTGAAGGGATCCGGATCCAGGTGCTGAAGCGGTGGCCGGATGAGATCGAATGACTGAACTTCACAACCTTCCACCCGACCTAACGGAGCCACCGCCCGACGCGCGCGGTCTGGTCGCTTTTCAGCCTTCAACCGGCAGATATTGGCAGAAGGTCGACGGCCGATGGCTTCCGAGCGAGGAAGCGAACGCAATCCTTAGCGCACGGAAACACAAATGACAGCGCTTGCAAGCTATTCCACCGGCCTGGCCACCGTTGGCGCAGGCGGAACGACCGTCACGGGCACGAGCACGATCTGGTCCGGAACGAACGTCAAGCCCGGCGACATTTTCCAGATTGGCAATTTTCAGTCCGTCATTTCGGATGTGACCGACACCACGCATCTGATCATTCCGCCGTGGGGCGGCGGCGCGCAGACGGGTGTTGCCTATACGATCTGGAAGGTATCGCCGCAGCGCTTTGCGGGCTCTGAGGCCATGGCGACGGTCAATGAACTCGTTGCGGCGTTCAATACCTCGGGCTATTTCGTCTTTGTCGACATCGATGAAACAGAGCCGGATCCTTCGCTTGGGGATGACGGGCAGTATGCGTTCCAGCCGACGACCGGCAAGACTTGGGTCAAGATCGCGGGCGTCTGGACCTTTCTCGGTATTTACAAGGGATTCAACCTTACCGGAGCATGGGACAGCGGCACAGATTACGTCGTCGGTGATGTCGTGTCGCTGGACGGAGCGAGCTATGTTTGCGTGCTCGACCACACGAACCACACGCCGCCGAATACGACCTATTGGCAATTGCTGGCGAGCAAGGGTGACGCGGGCGCGACGGGCGCCAAGGGCGATGTAGCCGGAATCAAACTGACCTATTCCACCACGACCGCTGATGCCGATCCCGGCGCGGGCGTTTTCCGGCTCAACAATGCAACGCCGGCCAGCGCCACGGCCGCCTATATCGACAACACGCAGGTCGGCGGCGCGTCAATCACGGCTATCCTTGACACCTGGGACGACAGCACGGGAACGACCAAGGGTTACGTTCGGTTCGAGAAGACAACCGACCCAACCGTTTGGGCACAGTTTCGCATGACCGGTTCGGTGGTCGACGGTACGGGCTACCGCAAGCTCACCCTGGCGAACGGCGCCGGCAGCGGCGCGTTTACCAATGCCGACACGTTCGCGGTAACGTTCTCTCGCGCTGGCGATACCGGCCCGGGAGATGTCACTGCGGCCAACAACGGCTCGGAATTCAACGCGGCATCTTTTGCCACGACGCTTTCGCTGATCCGTTATGCTGCGCAGACTCTGACCGCCGCGCAAAAAGCGCAGGCGCGCGCCAATCTCGACGTCCTGAAGAAGAACTATCTTCTGAACAGCGCCATGATGGTGTCGCAGGAGAACGGAACGACGGCCGGCAGCGCGCCGGGTTACTTCCCGGTGGATCAGTTCGCCGTCAATTACGGAACGACAAGTGCGGTTTATTCTGCCGCGCAGGTTGCCAGTGTCACCCCCGGCGGCTCCCCTAACAGACTGCGGGTCACCGTGACCACGGCCGATGCGGTTCTGGGTGGATCGGATATTGTCTGGATTGACCAGAAGATCGAAGGCCTTCGCGCGGGCGATCTGCTGTACGGGTCCGCCTCAGCAAAAACTGTCACCGTGCAGTTCGGCGTCAAGGCACCGGCAGGGACGTACAGTGTGACGTTCCTCAATGCTGCGCAAAATCGTAGCTACGTTGCCGAGTACACGATCTCAGGTCCGGAAGCCAACACGGACGTGACCAAGAGCGTTACGATTCCCGGGGACCAGACTGGCGTTTGGGCAAAGGACAACACTGTAGGGCTCTGGATACGGTGGGGCTTAATGGCCGGCAGCGGCTTCCAGCAAGCTGCAGGTAGCTGGCAGGCGACGAATGTGTTCGGATCCCCCAACCAGTTCAACCTCATGGGAACGAACGGAAACGTGTTCGAGCTGTTCGACGTCGGTCTTTACGAGGGCAGCGCCGCGCCGTCTTTCCAACTTCCCGATCTCGATGACGAATTGCGCAAGTGCAAGCGCTACTGGCGCAAAAGCTACGAGCCGGAAACAGTACCTGGCACCGCCACCACGGCAGGTCTAGTTGCTGGCGGAATGAATGATGCGTCTGCGACCGGGCATGGGGCGGTTAACTTTGACGTGCCCATGCGTGTCGCTCCGAGCGTCAATTATTGGGACGGCGCAGGTAACGCGAGCAAGATGTCCTACCCCACGTCCAACACGTCAACATGGAACCATAACGCCACCATAAATCCGGGGATTTTCAACGTTTCCAAAAACGGATTCTCGACGGGTGGCCCCAATGCTGTTCCCCACGTGCAGTCCTTCATCCACTACACCGCAAGCGCGCGGCTGTAATCGCATTTGCGGCGACCGTAGCCAAGCGCAAGCGGGCCCACCAATACTCAGAACTATTTCGGGGAGCCAAAGTTGGCTGATAACGAACAACTAATTCTATCGATTTCGGCCGACACGCGAGCCATGCAGCGCCAGCTTGATAAGCTGGTAGGGCAGATCGGCGCGGTTGACAATAGCCTTGGGACCGCCTTCACGAAGGCGCCCAAGAAGATTGACGACGTCACGAAGTCTCTCAGTGGCGCGAAATTCCAGACCGCCAACTTGGCGGCCCAGTTCCAGGACATTGCGGTCCAGCTTCAGGGCGGCCAGTCGCCGTTCACCGTAGCTCTGCAGCAGGGCACCCAGATAAGCCAGGTGCTGGGGCAGAGTGGTGCAGCGGGCGCTGTAGGGCTGCTTGGTACTGCGTTCGCATCGCTATTAACGCCTACAAGTCTGGCCACGATTGCGACGATCGCGCTTGGCGGTGCCGCCGTGCAGTACATCGGCACAGCTCTTGGCGGAGTCGGTGATCTTGACGACCGTTTGAAAGTACACAGTGACCTTATAGCTTCGCTTAAAGATTCTTACGGTGAGGCTGGCAAAGGTGTTGAAACTCTCAGCAAGGGCAGCATCTCCGTCTTCAAGACGTTGCTCAGCTTGTCCACTGATGGCCTTCAAAAGGAGCTGGAGCGACTTTCTCAGTCTGCGCTTTCGGCAGCTGTGCCGATGGCGCAGTTCGTGGACGATTTTGGGCGACCCCTTGCCGAGGCGGCCGACAAGTTCGCGCCATTCCGAAAGGCAATTGATGATTTCAATGCCTCTGTGAAGGCCGGCAAGCCTGACGTCAGGGCGTTCCGGGAGGCCGTCTCCAACGTTGTCGACAACTCGGCAGACGAGAACCTCAGAAAATACGGCAAGTCGCTCCTTGATGCCACGGAGCAGACGAACAAGATCGAGTTGGCGCTCCAGAGCGCTCAGAAGTCAATTCGCGGCTTTGGCGCCGAAGCATTGGCTGCCGCCCAGCAAGGCGAGGCTTTCGCCGACGCTATGAAGAAACTTGCCGGCACGGTCACGCCAAACCTCGACGATCGTGAGAAGATCCTCAAAAACTATCTCGCCGCGCTCGAAAAAGCCGGCGGCACTGAAGAACGGCTAGCTGCAGCGCGCGAGCGAGATAATCAGCTCGCGATCCTATCGTACAACGACCGAAGGAAGGCGGCGCAAGATGCTGCTAGTGAGCAAGAGCAGGCGCTCAAGAGCTTCCAGAGTCAAATCAATTCGCAATCCAAGCAGACCGCTAAGACGATAGGTGCAACACCGGCCATCGGCTTAGGTGTCCGCTCATTGGCTAACATGGAGACCATTTGAATGAGTGCAATTAGCGCACTGGTGCAGAGCAACGCTGTGCACATGATGACTGACACGCTGCTCTACGTGCACGGCAAGGTGGTTCAGACTGACTTCCCAAAATGCCTGCCTATCAGGGGAATGCGGGCAGCGATTGCGTCGACTGGGCCGGCGAGCTTCTCCTACCTGCTTGCTGAGATGCTCGCGAACAGCTGCGCCACGTTTGACCAGGTTGTCGCCAAGGATCGGGAGTGGTTCCACGGTGCGTTCGATTGGTACATTGAACATGAGCGTGTTGGCGCTAGCGAATATGCCACTGTCGTGCTTGTAGGCTGGCTCGAAGCTGAAGATCGGCCGGCGGCTTTTGCGATCGAACTGTCGAATGGTGGGGAGAAGCTAAAGTGGGTTCGTGAGAATAGCGCGCACACTGATCCTGACAGCGTCGCGCACGACCTGGTCGAGCTACCAATCCTGGCAAACCCAACGCCGCCCATCGAAGATCTTCTGGCCGCGGGATGGCCGATTGGCGTCAATCGTGACTCGCGCGATGCAGAGCTTGACCTGCTCCATATGATGGAGATTCAGCGGCGCCGCCGCGCCACCGATGGCATCTACTATGTCGGAGGTCATGCGGTCCTCACGACCGTCACGCGCGAGGGTGTGTCGCAACGCGCGGTCCACCGCTGGCGGGAGGATCGGGCTGGTAAGAAGATTAGGCCAAAGCCGATGGACTGGACGGGTTGGAGGGCGAGGCGGGTAGCGGCGTGAAGGGCGCGACCCTGTCATTTCTGACAGGTTCGTCGCGTCCCGGCATGACGCATGATGGCCCGAAAAGATGAGGGCCGCCGCTATGCAACGATACTACTTTCCGATCTTCCACAGGGGCGAGACGCAGCCGGACGATGAGGGCGAGATGTTTGGCTCACCTGAGCTGGCAGCTCAATACGGCGCCCGCGTTGCTCGGGATATTGCCAGCGATCCCGAATGCGACCTTGATGCGGGCACGGTCGTAATCGTGGTTGACGCCAGTGGGGCTGAGATCGCGCGGCATGGGGTTACGCTTTAGAACCAGACGGTTTGTTGTCGTCACGTGCGTCAATCAGAACGATATCTTTGTTGTCCGCCATGCCTAGTTTCTTCAAAATCTTAGTCACCTTGCGAAGCTCGGTGATGCTGAAATAGATGATCACTTTGATTGCGTTTTTGGCATCGCTTGCCGCTTGGTAAATCGGGACTTGCTTCTCAAGGTTTCGTTCTAGCTGCGTGTTCTTTGCTAGCTTCATCTCGATCAGTGTTTTGTCATGGGCGCCTCGTGAGATTTTGAAGTCGACAGGACCTCTGCCATCGTTTGCTTCGGTGCCGACCTCTGAGGGGGTGCCAAACCAGACGAGGCGATAGAGGATCTGAAGATCCTTTTCTCGCTGAATTGGCTTCCCCTCGTGATAGAATAAACGATGCCCGCCCTTGTTCTCGATGACATCCCTCAAATAGGAGACGCGCGCGTGTGCCTCTTCGTAGGTGCCTCCATTCGTGCCGTAAAACGCAGTCTCGCGGAATAACGTGTGCTGGATTTCGGCTATCTGCCGGATGAACATATACTCGGTTGCAAGCACCTTTTCGGCACTAATGTCGGTGGCTTCTTCGCCGTGCTGTTCCTTCAGCTTGATGTAGTAATCTATGAGCTGAGGGAATTCCAACAGAGTCCTTCTGGCCGCCTCTGATCGCTCTTTCGAGCTGGGTTTGCGTCGACGACCGGGCTTTCTGAGAATCTTGTAGAAGTAATTTTCAACTTGCGCCCTTAGCTCTCCATCTGAAATTGCCGTTGGAATTTGCTGGAAGTCGCCAAGCAGATCACTTTTGTTGATCCAATTTTCGTCTCTGGTCAGGATATCCTTTGGGGTCAGGATGACGAAATCATCTTTAACCCAAGGCAGAGCATATGTGGCCCGCTGCCATGTCTCCGTTTCGTAATTAAAACGAACCTTCTCGACAGCCACCCGCCTCACATCGCTGGGCTTCAGGTGCTGGGCGGCGAACTGCTCAGTATATCGACACAGATAATCCTTAATCAGATTCGTCGTGAAATCGCTGATGTTGTCGCGTCCGACGCCATCGGAGATCAAGCACACTTTTTCCAAGTGACTTCCCTCGGTGATTTTTTCCTCACCGAAGTCTGAGAACAAGCTATGCAGGTTGCTATGTAGGGCCCGAGCGAAATCCATTCCGAGCCCGGTACCCCCGTTGCCGCTAATGGAAAATCCGAGCCAGTTTTGCCTCACCTCGCCGAAGCAATACCAACTCGACAGCAGGGCATCGCTGACCGGTCCCTTCGCGGACCGATCGCGAAGGAACACTAGGTAGTCGATCATTGCATCGTGGAGGACGCGGTACTCCCCGTTCTCGCTGTTAAACAGCAAGAATGGATCAATAAACAACGGAAGGTCATTGACGATCGAAATGTTCAGGGCGCCATAACTGTCCAGCGTTTCCGCATCAATTCCAAAATACTCACTAAAAAAAGTGGCCATGGAAACTCGCGTTCAAAAGCCATTACCTACCGTCAGAGGCGAGGATTGATCCAATCCCAAACCGACTTGTCGAGCCAGCCTTGATGCTGCCCGCTTACAAGCTTGGTCACGATTAGCCGATCGTTCTTATCCATCTTCGTTAGGATGTCTGCCGAAACCGCGTCCGCGGTCGTGGACGATTCGATGAACCACACTGAGTCCAACCCTGGATCCTTGATGTGGTTGTAGCGCGCAAGATGCGTGACCAGCGCCTGCCGCGCTTCGTTGTAGTTCGCGCGCTGCTTGTTCAGATCCCAAGTCACTAAAAAGACGCCCATGATGAACCTCCTGATTCGCGAAATGCGATCAGGATGGTCACCCCCGGTTGTAATGTAAGCGGAATACCTGAGTTATCCGTGTTATTCACATCAACAGAGACGCACTTGGTCAACTGTCTTGGGGGCGTCCTACTTCGTTTTGGCCTTTAGCCCGATCTCGACCAGCCGCCGGATGGCTTCGGAGCGGGAGGACCCATTCTTAAAAGCCCACACCTCGATTGCGTCTATCAAGTTCTGCGGCAGGCGCGCAGTAACGTGTGGATCGCGCCCGGTGGCCGGGCGGCCTCGCTTCTTTTTCGGTGTCACCGTTATTGACTTTGCCATGATTTCCGGTGTAACAGAAAATCGGGGCCGGTCAAACGCACCGGACACGATTGGGGAAGTAAATGTCTAATCTGAATCTCAATGCTAGCGCTGGTATCGATCTTTCAACGCCTTTCTGCGCGAGGACGTATTTTCACGGGCTTCGCGAAGCCGGCGTCAGGCCGTACGCCAGTGCACATACCGGCAAAACGGGACACGGGCGCTACTGCGACGATCCGGAGGCCAATGTGCGTGCCTTGCCTTGGCATCGATGGGCATGCAAGCAGGACCCCGATCAGAAGGTGCGGGATAATTACGTCGTCGCGCTGCTCGACAAGCACCTTCGCGCGGACGACGATTTGGTGGTGATCCAGCTCGGCATCTGCGACGACGAAATCGAGCCCGAGGTTCACCGGATGCCGGTGAGGGCGCGTCGGGAGGGCCAGCCCGAACCGGCCATGGTATAATTAGCATAGGGTGGTGAATCGCCGGCCACGAGGCCCAGCAGCGAAACGCCAGCGGTTCACCATCCACCCTTGTGCGTCGGCATGGCCGGCGAGGTTCGCAGAGCAATTCATTCTCAAGGGGCACGCTCTTGCCCGATCCCGCCAACGACAACATCGACCCAGACCGCCCGTTGAGGCTCAAGGACGCACTCGATTATGCCTTTCCGTACGGTGGGATGACCGTGAGCGGCCTCCGCAGGGAGGCGGCCAAAGGCAATCTGGTCATCGAGCGGTTCGCCAACAAAGACTTCACCACGCTTCGGTCTATCGAGGAAATGAGGGAACGATGCCGCGTCCAGCCAAACCAGCCCGCCTCTGGCTCCGTCCTGCGGACAAGGACCGCGATAGCATCTGGCTCGTCCTGCACCGAGGAAAGCAGATTAGCACTGGCTGCAGCAAGGATGACCACCAAGGCGCTGAAAAGTTCTTCCAGGACTATCTAGCCAAGCAGTTCAGCGTCACCGCGAAGCCGAAGCAGCGCCCGGCCGAAGAGATCTACATCGCGGAAGTCGTGGCCACGTATCTCAAAGTGAAGGGCGCAACTGTCGCTCGGCCCAAGGCGCTGGCTCAGCGTATGGACGCTGTACTCGATTTTTGGGGCGAGAAGACGCTTGCCGACATTTCGCGCGCGACCTGCAAGGAATACGAAGACCAGCGCGGCTCTAGCGCGGCAGCGCGGCGCGAGCTTGAAGACCTCAGGTCAGCGATCAACATGGCCATCGCAGATGGCGTGTGTCGCCATATGATCAAGGTGACGGTGCCAGAGCCGCCACCGAAAAGAACGACCTTCCTTCAACCGGACCAGGTCGCGCAATTGCTGTGGCGTGCGTACCGCTTTCGTCAGACCTTCAAGGGTGAGCCCACCAAGTATCATCCAACTCGGCACGTGGCCCGCTTCATTATCTGCGCGGTCTATACTGGCAGCCGGTCGGCGCGGATATGGCGGGCCTCGTTCGAGAAAGAGGAGGGGAGACCGTATGTCGACGTCGAAAACGGGCTGTTCCATCGGACTTGGCTCGGCGAGAACGTTCCAACGAACAAACGGGCGCCCGTGCAGCGCATTCCCGCGCGCCTATTGGCTCATCTGAGGCGATGGCGGCGCCTAGGAGCGCGTTACGTGTGCGAGTACCAGGGACGCGCTGCCGACCCTAAAAAGGCGTTTGCGAGGCTTGCGAAGGCCGTCTTCCCTGGCACTGACACAAAGGTGGTTCGCCACACCTTCCGCCACACGGCCGCTACGTGGCTGATGCAGCGCCGCGCAGACAAATTCGAAGCGGCCGGCTACCTAGGGATGACGATGAAGACCCTAGAGTCTATCTACGGGCATCACCACCCAGACCACCAGTCGAGCGTTGGCGACGCGTTTTCAAAGAAGAGGGGCAAGGCGGCATGACGTTTCATTGCCGTTATCGTTGCCGTAGCGGAACCCGCGTCTTGCTAACTAGTCGTCCGTTAAGAAGCCGGATTGATCGAGGCTGGCCGGGCGAGCGTGCGCCATAGCTGGGCCAGGAACAGGCACAAGAGATATCTCAGCCAGGCGAGGATGCGGCGGAAGTTGTGTCCGACGGCTGAGAGGACGACGTTGGCGGCATCGCCGGCGCGGCCTTTGAGGTAGCAGCGCCCGAGGTGGCCTTCCGCCTTCAGGTGTCCGATGATGGGCTCGATGGCGGAGCGGCGGCGCAGCTCGCGCTTGATGACACCGAAAACGCCGCGCTTCTGGCCGGAGATGAAGACGCGACGGGGATTTTGTGCGTCGTGGCCGCGGTATCCCTTGTCGACATAGGCCCGCTCGATCGGACAGCCGGTGAGTGTCTCGGTGCGGTCAATGACGTCCCGCAAGGTGTGACCGTCGTAGGGGTTGTCGGGCAGTGCGCTGGCGTGCAGCACGAACAGGCCACCGGGAGCCCGGCGGTTGTTGGTGACGATGGAGGCCTTCACGCCGAACTCGTAAGGCGCGCTGGCCTTGCCCTTGCCGATGCACTCCACTTCCGGGGCATGGAAGGAATAGAGCTTCCAGCCGCGCTGGCGCTGCTGCTGCGAGCGGATCTGCGTGGCCCGGCCGAGCGGGAGGGCGAACGCCTGCTCCAGTGCTGGCTGGCCTTCGATCTTGCGGCGGATGTCGCGGATGATCCGGCCCAGCCGGCTACGCAGGATACGCAACTGCCGCTGATGCCGCCTGAACTGTTTGGCATGGGCGTAGCGGCCGGCCATCATCGCGGCGGCCTTGGCGATGCGAGCATAGGATTGCCGCAGCCTGACGCCGTGCCTGATCGCCAGGCGGTTGAGCCCCTTGATGGCCGCATGCAGCAGCTTGGCATCGGTCGGAAAGGTGATGGCCTTCGGCTGCACCGTGGTGTCGACCGTAACCCGCTTGAGGTCCTGGCTGCGTAATGCACCGGCCTCGTGCGCTACCCGCAAGCTCTCGGCCAGCAGCAACTCCAGCTTGTCGCCAAGCCGCTTGCGCCAATGGCTCAGGTCCGAGCGCTCGTGCGGGAACGTGTGCTGAAAGAACTCTTCCCCGGTGAAGAACTGGAAGTATGGGTCATGGACCCAGCGCTCGCACACCTCCTCATCGGACAGCCCGTAAATGTGCTTGAGCAACAGCAGACCGATCATGAAGCGCGTCTCGATCCCGGGCCTGCCGTTCTCGCTGTAGAGCGGCGCGATCTCGCCGTCGATCCAGTCCCAATCGACCTTGCCGGCGAGCAGAACCAGCTCGTGCTTCATATTGATGATCTGGTCGAGCCGAGCCCGGAACAGATCGTTCGATCCCGTCGTCTTGTGCTTCTTCGGCCGCATCGTTCCCTCCGATGCAGACAAGGAATCATGCTTCCCGCTTCGAGGGAATCCACGAAAACCAAATCGCAAGGTTCTGACGCCCAAAGCATCAAAACCTTGCAATCTGGAAATGCCCCTTAGCCCAAATCGAGATTCCCGATCAGTGGCTTAGTCCTTCTTCACGGACGACTAACTAACTGATTTAATTGGTGGGCGGTCACGGATTCGAACCGCGGACCCTCTCGGTGTAAACGAGATGCTCTAACCAGCTGAGCTAACCGCCCAATCGCGCCTCTTTAGCGCCCCGGCGGGTGCCGAAGCAAGGGCTGAGCGCGCCGGACCCGGGTCCAATTGTCGGCCGGGTTAGAGCCTTCATGCCGGACAAGGCCAACCCTGCAGCACCGCTGCAGGGCAATCTTTTCTCGCAGCGCGGACATCCCGTCCGGCCGAGGAGGCGGCGGTCACGCTCCGGTCAGGCCGTCTTGGTGAACATCGTGAGCACGCCGTCGGCGATGTTGATCGCGACCACTTGTGCCGAGCTCAAGCCCTTGGCCTTGAGCACGGAGGCGGCCTGCGGTGTGGCGTCGATCGACTGCCGGAGCGACTGGATGTCCTTTTCGCTTGTGTTCGCAACGAGTTCATCGACCTTCTCGCGCACGGCCGGCTGCAGTTCCTTGACGTCCACAACCTGTATGCTCCGGATCACCGTGCTTGACTGCGTGGACGGCTGTTCTGCACCGGGTTGCGACGATGCGCCCTGTGCCTGCACAAGAGCGGGTGTTCCCAGCGAGAGAGCTGCAACGATGATGGATGCCGTGAAGCTGCGCATGGTCATGCCTTTTCCAGTTTGAGGAACGGCAAACCTAGCGAGGAAATCTGGTTGGCATCTGATTCCGATGTGGCGGTTCGGTGAAACCAATGCGGCTGCAATGCGCGCGGTGAGACCGGTTGCGTCGGGTCTGGGGCCCAACGCGCAACTCAGTTGCAGACTTCAACGTTTGTGTATCCCCCCATGTTTCCCTTCGCAAAGACCGCCGGCGAGTTCAATTCGAGACGGCAGCCGGGCCGGACCGGGCGGCAGCCGGCATGTCCGCACACGATTTGCCCACTCGATTGCGGTTTGGACGGAGCAGCTTCAGTTTTCTTACGTTCCGTATCTCGCGCAGGCGCGTCCTCGCGCTTGGCGATGGGTTTCTTGTCCTGCACCTTCTCGCATTCATTGTCGTCATTGACGCGGTAGCCGGCGCGGCAGGTGATCTTCACGCAGGTGTCGCCATCGGCCTTGAATCCGCGGTCGCAGACCAGCGGACAGACGCGGCCCGGCTTGACCTTGATCGCGTCCAGCGCTTCGAAGCTGGCGAGCTTGGCGTCGAATTTGGTGCCAGCGTATTTGTTGAACAGCGTCAGCGAACGTTGTGATGCAGCGTTCCAGTCGCCGTCTGCTGAGGCAGTCAGGCAGCCGACGCGGCGCAGCTCAGACTGAACCAGCTTCGTCGTTTCCTGCAGCGGCATCGCCGGCGCGGTTGAAGAGGGGCCTATCGCCGCGACCTTCTGCTCAGCGTCGGCAGAGGTCTGTTTCTCGGCGGCCTGCTTGGCGGTCGTTTCGGCAGCTGCCTTGTCGTTCGCCAGCTTGTCGGCGAGCGCCTTCTCGGCGGCCTGCTTTTCGGCCAGCGCCTTTGCTGCGGCTGCCTCGGCGTCTTTGCGCCGCTGCTCGGCTGCGGCCGCCTTGGCTTCCTCGATCTGCTTGGCCTTCTCGGCCGCCAGACGCTTCTCCTCGGCAGCTTTGGACGCGGCTGCCGCCTTCTCCTGCTCGGCCTTGTTGGCGCGCTCGGCAGCGAGCCGGGCCTTCTCCTCTTCCGCCTGCCGGGCCTTGTCTGCAGTGGCCGCGCGGATCTCTTCGGCGGCGATCTTGTTCATCTGGCCTTTCGCGAGATCGGCATAGAAGCCGCTCGGAAAGCGGTTGAGGAACGCCGTCCATCCGTCACGCGTGCCGAGCTGGAGCGCCAGTTCATAGTCGCGTCGGATCTCGCTGTCAGGGTTTGCCTGGGGACCGGCGACAACCGGCTTGGCGGCGACCAGCGGCACGTCGTCGCCGCCGAGCGAGCCGTAGACATAGGGCTCCTGCTTGTAACCGGTGTTCTTGAGAACGTCGTCACGGACGAAGCCGAACGCCTTGCGCAGGTCGAGGCCTGGCGTGGGCAGGCGTTCGACCAGAGCGGCGGCGAACGGGCTGTTCCTGGAGTCGCCGTCCGAGGCGGTGGAGCCGGCCTTGGCCGCAAAGGCGATCATGGTGTTCGGGCTGGTCGGCTCGACCTTGGCAAGGCCGCGGCCGATGGCACGCGCGGCCACCGTCCGCTTCATCGTCTTGGCG